>LPNY01000132.1:0-4386 GCA_001655195.1 Arcobacter sp. EP1 | reverse complement strand
AATCGTGATTGGTATTTACTTTTAGCTTAAACTTCTCGTCCTTTAATACACTTTCTATTTGCTCCAAAGTCGCCCTTTTGTCGGCCTCTTTGTGTAACATCATCAAAATAAGGTATTTTAGTTTGTGGGAAGTTATACCACTCAAATCAACATTTAACTTGCAGTTTGCATACATAATATAAGCTAAGCTATCTTCAGAACAAAAATCAAATATCTCTTTACCTGTTAAAAGATAATAAAGAGTAGCTCCTAAAGCATATATATCAGATGATTGAACAGTAGCACCCTTATACAACTCAGGAGGGTTATAAAACTTGTCCCGTGATATGAAATGTGTTTTGATAGAATCACCCTGCTTTGAGCTACTCCAGTTGGATAGACAGTACCTTGAACCATTCATATAGATATTTTCTGCTTTGATATCATTATGAATAATATTTAAAGCATGTACATCTTTTAGTGTTTGAATTATATCCTCTAAAATAGTTATCGCTGTGAATTCATTTACTACACCATTGTCTTTGATATAATTTTTCATATTACCATTTGAAGCTGGTTCGTACACAAAGAATAGTTTTTTATCCTCTTTAAAAACCTTATAAAGTCGCAAAATATTATGACAATTTTTAATACATTTTAAAATATGTATTTCATTGTTGACTTGGTATTTATTGTTGGGTTTCTTAATAGCTTTTAATGAAAACTTCTTTTTACTCTGTTTTTCTTCAACGTTATAAAGATGTGCAAAATTATTCGAAGCAAAGGAGTTTAAAACCGTAAACTCCCCTACTTCTTTTATCTGGTTATTTTCTATTACCATTAGATATCAACTACTTGAATATCTTCATCAACATAAACAGTCACATTGTCATTTGTCCATACATCAAATGTTTCACCATCTTCTGTTACTTTTGAGTTTGATTTACTCCAAGAATCGTTATCTAAGCCGATTTGGTCAGCATCATCTCCAAGAATTTTTAATACATTATCATCATCTGTCATTTTGATTACATCAGAAGCACTAATTGAATCTAAAGTTTGAGCTTGTGAGTTTTGTAAATCAAGAACTTCAAGATTTTTTACTTGGTCAGCTAGCCCACTGAAATCAAAAGTAATATCATCTTCCATAATAAGTGTGTCAGTTCCTGTACCAAAATCAACTTGTGCATACCCTTCAATTTGACTATCAGTTTCATCTCCAGTACTTCCTGTACCTGTCATCTGTATAGTATCATCATCTGCACCCATATCGATAATTGCATTACCTTTAATATCATCATCCACAATAATAAAGTCATCTCCAGCACCTGTACTAATATTAGCATTACCTTCAATATCATCATCTACATCAATAATATCATTTCCATCACCGGTATTGATGATTGTATTACCTTTAATTTCATCATCAACATTTATTGTGTCATTACCTTCACCTGTAGTAATATTTGTATTCTCTCTAATATCATCGTTAACATTTATCGTATCGTTACCAGTTCCTGTATTAATAATTGTATTACCTTTGATATCATCCACTACATTAATTGTATCACTACCAGCTCCAGTAGTTATATTTGTATTTCCTTCAATATCTGAACTATCTCCAGTTACATTAATGGTATCATCATTTTCTGTCATTGTCACAGTTTGATCAATCATACTAGATGTGTAATTTAATATTTCACCTATAACTGGTCTCTCTCCTACAATATCAACATTCATTGTCGCTGTATAAGTGACACTATCACCATCTGCATCAGCAGCTGTTACAGTAATAACTTCACTTACATCATCTGAGAAGTTAGAAGAGTTCACTCCATAAGAGTATGCACCTGTTGTAAAGTTAACGGATAATGTTGCACCTGCTGGTGTTGTAATAGGGAAATCACTCTCTTCATAATCCGTCCCGTTAATTGTGATTTTTGTAACTCTAATATAGCCATCACCATCTGTCACATTATCAATTAGATTTCCACTGAAACTATCTGTTACAACTTTATCTGTTAATTGTCCTACTAATGTACTCATATCAGAGGCTACAATAACATTTGAACTATCTGAAACAAGTGCATTTAAATATGTCTCATCAATACCTGTACCGATTGCTACAGCATAACTTTCATCATAAGTGGTATCTGTAAAGTCTGTCCATTTTGAAGAACTATTATCATCTACAGTTGTTGTTGAGTAACCATTACCCTGTAGTGTTGGGTTTCCATTATGTGTAATAACATTACCATTTGAGTCAAGATTGACTCCATATGTTGGATTACCATCACTAATAAAGAAAGAAACATCTTTACCTTCTGCAGGTGGTTCTGTATAATCTAGTTGTTGTTCATAAATAGCATGCTCGTAGTTTGTACCTCCACCTGCACTTAAACCATTAATATAATCAATTGCATCACTTGCACTCATCCAACCTTGGTTCGCACCATAAGTACTAAAGGTTGTAATATTAACATTAACATCACCTAAATCATCATATTTGTTAATAAGTTCAACAATAGCCTCTTTTGCTACCTCAAGTCGTGTTTTATTAGCAACTCCTTCTGCGGCCCAACCCATACTTCCAGAAACATCAATATTAAGTGATAAGTTAGTTGTTACAGTATCTGGTGTAATATCTACAGTTAATGTATTCTCTTCATTTACTGCATCAGGGTTACCATCAGCAACATCAATTGTTACATCTGCACTTGATGAAGCACTACTTCCATCACTTTCTGTAGAACTAACACTTATATCAATATCTTCGGTAGTACTTAATTTAGATGTTGAAACAATTTTTAAATCACTTAAATCATCTTGAGAAACTGTCCATACAATCTCACCATTAACAGTACTTGATGTACCTGCACTTAATGTTGCACCATCGGGTAATCCAGTTACTATCACGTCACCTAAAGTTTCACTACTATCTCCTAAAGAGTTCGTAATATCAAAGTCATATTCGTACTCATCTGGCGTAGCAGTACTTTCATAGGTAATCTCAAAATTATCAATTTGTACTTTTTCATCACTAGCAGTTGAATCGACAGCTAAATCAACTGCAACTTGTCCATTAGCATCAGTTTGAACGGTAAATGAGTATGTTTTACTATCTCCTTGAACAAAGGACTCACTAGAAACTTCTGATCCATTCACATTAATTTTAAAATAATCTTGCGCACTTCCTGAGTTTTCCCATCCACCAACAGTATTCATATCAAATGTTATAGTTACCGTTTTATTTGCATTTTGAGAACCAAAATCAAAGCTTTTACTTACATTTGAATCTTGTGCAATCTCTAATGAGTTATTAACTCTACTTCCTCCACTCCAACTCTCTTTATCACTATTAAAGTCGTCATTATAAGTAACCGTTCCTGTTTCACCTGCTGTAAATACCTCATTACCTATCGTCGCTTCAATTGTTGGAGTATCAACTACTGCTGTAACATTTACATCTACTGTTTGAGTTGTTGTTGCACCATTTGAATCAGTCGCTACGATAGTAACTTGAGCATCTCCACTATAATTTGCATCAGGAGCAAAGGTCAATGTTCCATCATCATTTACTGTTACACTACCATTTGTTGCAGTTGCCGTTAATGTTGTACTATCACCATCTAAATCACTAATTGTTGGAGAAATTGTTACACTTCCATCTTCTGCAACTGTTGAAGTAGCTGCAACATCTATGGTAGGAGCATCATTGGTTCCTGTAACACTAATATTTAATGTTGCTGTTCCTGTATTTCCTGCTGCATCTGTTGTTGTGTACGTAAAGGTATCACTAACTACTTCATCTTTTGCTAAACCTTGTACATTATCAGCACTATTGTTTAACGTATAGGTATAACTTCCATCAGTTGCTATTGTTATGGTTCCATAAGTTCCAGTAACTGTTTGTGCAGTTGCTGTTGAACCACTCTCGTCATTTGTTAGAACATTTCCAGTTGCACTAAGAACACTATCTTCTTGAACACTATCAGAGTCATTGCTAGTAGTTGCTTGTGTATCCACACTATGAACAGATGAAACTGTTGATGTTACACTGTTTCCAGCATCATCGGTTGAAGACACATTAACATCAAAGTTAGTATCAGCTGCTAAATCACTACCTAATACATTTAAGTTCCATGAACCATCACCGTTAACAATTGTTGAATAGTCTCTTCCATTAATTGTCATTGAAACACTATCACCAACAGATATATCTCCACCTGTTGCATCTCCTGATAAAGCAATTGTTTGATTTGATTCACTTGCATTAATTACATCATCTATTGTGATATTGTCAACAGTTACTGTTCCTTCATCAGCTACAGTGTCCTTACTAATTGAATCAGTTGAGCTTGTTGTATTTCCTGCTACATCTGTTGAGATTACGGTTACATTTAAATT
>LPNY01000077.1 GCA_001655195.1 Arcobacter sp. EP1 | reverse complement strand
ACCATTGATGTTTTTACCAGTATTTACTGCATTTTCTTGCGCAGTAAGTGACGATATGTTTGTATTGATTCTCATAATAGATCCTTTCAATTATGACACATTGTGAACGATGTTCACCCCTTAACATTCTTGTATTATCAAGCATAGGGTATGACCTTCGGAATTAATTAATCCCTATACGCATTTATTATAAAAACATGCATCATCATGACGAATTAACTAGATTAGCAAAAGAGAGAATACACCTCTTGTACTGTGAAATCTAATTATGGATATGGTACTACAGTAATAGAACATATATGCATCATAATGACTTCTATGTTTCAAGTGAACTGTATTTGTAATGTAAAAGAACATTGAGTGATTTAACACTCACAATTATTTACTGATGTAAATAATCATTTTAAAAATGAATACTTTTTTAGTGAAATATTTTAGACAATTACTTGAGTCTCAGAAAATATTTCAAAATATTGTGTAGCAGCTAAGCTGCTACGTTATTTACTATTGAAGTAATCTTAAAACATTTTGTTGAACAGAGTTCGCTTGACTAATAGCATATGACCCAGCTTGAGAAATAATATTTTGTTTATTGAAGTTCGCTGATTCTTTTGCATAGTCAACATCTCTAATAATAGACTCAGCTGCTTTTACATTCGTAGCTTGTGTCATTAAG
>LPNY01000203.1 GCA_001655195.1 Arcobacter sp. EP1 | reverse complement strand
ATAATAGAAAATATTCCTCTTGTCAAGGGTTTTTTCTTATTGTTTGCTTAAATTTAAAAATTCTTTTTTTAAATTTCTTCCCTATATATAATGTATATTAAAAAGCAAATATTTTTACGATATTACTGCTCTAATTTAGGGGATGATACTTTACTGCACAATTTAGTTATAGATTTTAAAGGAATTATTAAGGCTAACATTATAAAATATCATTGCATATAAACTTAAAAAGGACGAAATTATGTATAACAGAGATTATTTATCTCAAAACAATTCACAAGAAAATGCATATAGCCATGACGAATCAAAAGCACACTTGATGAGTTTCTTAAGAGCAACATATCAATTGTTTGCTGGTTCATTACTTGCGGCAACTGCCGGAGCCTATATTGGACTTGATATGGTTTCTACAATTGCTAGTTGGTACTGGGGATTAGTTATCTTAGAATTTATTTTATTATTTGCACTCTTTGCAGTGAAAAATAAACCAGGAATTAACTTAGCTGTATTATTTGGATTTACTTTTATCAGTGGTTTAACAATCACACCATTATTAGCTTCCGTTTTTGCAATGCCTGCAGGTGCTTCTATTGTGGCACAAGCGTTTTTAATGACATCAGTTGCATTTGGTGGAATTTCAATGTTTGCATTAACAACTAAAAGAGATTTCTCGGGAATGGGAAAAATGTTATTCATTGCACTAATTATTTTAATAGTTGGTTCAATCTCTAATATCTTTATTCAAGCACCTTTATTACAACTTGGTATTGCAATGGTTGGTGCAGTGTTATTCTCTGCATTTATTCTTTATGATACACAACAAATCATCAAAGGTGGTTTCTCAACACCAGTTGAAGCTGCAATCGCTTTATACCTAGATTTCTTTAACCTATTTATTTCGTTATTACAAATCTTAGGTATCTTTAATAGTGACGACTAATACTAACTCCTTTGGGAGTTAGTGACCTACTATGGAACAAAGCCAACTACGACTTATTGATGCAAACTTAAATCGTTTACGCGAAGGAATTCGTGTGGTTGAAGATATCTTCCGATATGTTTACAATGATAAAATAACTGCCTCTAACTTAAAAACACTACGACATAAAGTACGTATTGATATCTATAATGAACTACTTGATTCTAGAGATATTAAAAATGATGTGCTCAAAAAATCAACTTCTTCTGAACAAACTAGAGATGATTTACAAAGTATTATGATTGCTAACTTTAAAAGAGCCCAAGAGAGTTCTCGAGTACTAGAAGAATTTACCAAACTTCATAGCATTCAAACCAGCGAAACATTTAAGTATATTCGTTATGAGCTCTATGATATTGAAAAAGCTTTAATAAAAATCACTTCAAACTCTAAGTAATTTAAATCATATGCCTTATAGAGTTTTTTAGCATCTTTAAAACTTAAAGATTTTCCGCCACTAACCCCTGATTTTTTTATATAATCAAATAAATCTTTCTTATTATCAAACTCTAAATTATAGTTAAAAATTTCAAATTCACACTCAAAATGGTTAGAAAATGCACTCTTTATACTCTCTATATCTAAAATAGGAGAAGGTTTTTGTGAAATTTTCTGGATTGTTTTAAAGGTATTAGAAGTAAATAAAACGGCATTAACTTCAGGTGTGATTTTTGCTAATGTTCCTATGATTTTATCCAAATCTTTTGACCATTGTAAAGCAGATGCAGAGAGTACTAAATCATACCTATCATTTTTAATTGCATCAATAAACTCTGGAGTATCAAAGTTATAACAATTCACCTCTACGTTGCTAGCTTTAGGATGTAACTCACACATTGAATGTGAAAAATCAATGGCTTTATAAAAATCAACATCCCAATTAATGTGCTTAAATATTTGCCCTGATCCACAGCCTAACTCAAGCATTCGTTTAGGCTGTTTTTGAATATCTCGAACGAGAGATTTAGCAACAATTTGTTGAATAATATTATAAGAATTATACTCGTTGGCATGTTTTGAAAATTCATTTTGTACTGACATAGATTAGATTTTAACTTTTTCTTAATAAGTTTTAGATAAAATACCTACCATTTTTTTTTAAGGAAACATTCGATGACTTCAACTTTATTAATAGTACAATTTGTAATCGCAATTATTTTAACCATCACTATTTTACTTCAAAAGAGTTCTAGTATGGGTCTTGGTGCTTATAGTGGTAGTAATGAATCGCTATTTGGGGCAAAAGGACCAGGGAACTTTTTAACAAAAGCAACTATTGCATTAGGATTAGCATTTGTAGTTAATACACTTGTTCTTGGATATATGTATAACCAACAACGACAAGAGAGTGCGGTTGATAGTGTGAAAACTGATACATTAATTCCTGCAACACCAGTACAACAAAACACACCAGTTGCTCCAGCTGCTCCTGTAGCACCAGCAACTCCAACTGTACCTGCATCTAAATAATCTATTAAAGGGCTAAAGTGAGGATACTCCTTCTTTTAGCACTTGCCTATTATTATGTAAGTGCTAACGCCCATATATTTGTCTATCACCGGTTTGGTGATGACAAACATGCCTCCACAAATACTACGTTACAACAATTACGAGAACATTTTGAATATTTCAAAAACAACCAATACAAAGTTGTTAAAATTGAAAAAATTATTGACAAACTAAATAATAATGAAACTATTCCAGATAATTGGGTTGCATTAACCATTGATGACTCTTTTAAAAGTTTTTATACCAATGGGCTACCTCTTTTTAAAGAGTATAACTACCCTTTTTCACTGTATGTATATGTTGAAGCAACGCAGAATGGTTATGGGGACTTTATGAACTGGGAAGAGTTAAAAGAGACGGCAAAATATGGAAGTATAGAGTTGCACTCCTACGGGCATAAACATATGACACATCTAAGTGATGACGCAATTTTTAACGATACTAAGAAATCCTATGAACTATTTGAAAAGTATATGGGATACAAACCCTCCATTTATGTCTACCCTTTTGGTGAATATGACAAAAGAGTTAAAACAATTATTGAAAAATTTAACTTCAAAGCAATTTTAAATCAAAACAATGGTTCAGTCAATGCTCACAGTGATGTTTTAGATATCAACCGTATTGCGCTTGTGGGTGAAGTAAATATTAGACAAAAGATTCGTTATAACACCTTGGAGGTTCAATGGATCGAACCACAGGTTTTTCCTAATGACAATCTACTCAAAAGTGTTAAAGCACGGGTAAATCCAATCATAAAAAAAGTAAAACTTTTTGTATCCGGACATGGTTGGCGAGAGATAAATGTTAATAATGGTATAATTGACGCCAAATTAAATCTGGAACTAAAAAACAACCGGACACGGGTGATAATAGGGACCGATTACTATACTATTTCCAATAAGTTAATAATAAAAAATAAATAAGGAGACTAAACGATGCTAAATGAAATTTATGCAGAGACAAAAGACCATATGGAGAAGTCACTAGAGGCTTTAAAAAGAGATTACAAAACACTACGAACAGGAAAAGTTAGCCCATCTGTACTTGATGGCGTTTCAATTGATTATTATGGAACACAAACTCCATTAAGTCAAGTAGGTTCAGTAACTGCTATTGATGCAACAACAATTGCAGTAAACCCATGGGAAAAAAACTTATTACAAGATATTGAAAAAGCAATCCAAGAAGCAAATATTGGAGTTAACCCAAACAATGATGGTGACTTCATTAAACTTTTCTTCCCACCAATGACAGTGGATCAAAGAAAAGAGAGTGCAAAACAAGCAAAGGGAATGACAGACAACGCTAAAGTAGCTATCAGAAATGTTAGAAAACATGCCAATGATCAAGTGAAAACACTTCACAAAGATAAAGATATCACAGATGATGAAAACAAAAAAGCACAAGATGAAATTCAAAAAATCACTGATTCATATGTCGTAAAAGCAGATGATATTCTAAAAGCTAAAGAAGCTGAAATCTTAAAAGTATAATTGGAAAACTATGGACGTAGAACAAATTTATAAAGACTCATCAGCACTTTTAGAAGGTCATTTCTTATTAAGTAGTGGAAACCACTCACAGTTTTATTTACAATCTGCAAAAGTTTTAGAAGACCCTAAAACAGCAAAGTTATTAGCTGAAGCACTAGCACAACAAATTAAAGACTCTGGTATTGAGTTTGATGCTGTTTGTTCTCCTGCTTTAGGTGGGCTTATTGCAGGATTTGCGTTAGCAACAGCAGTAGATAAACGATTTATTTTTGCAGAACGTGTTGAAAAACAGATGACAATTCGTAGAGGATTTGAAGTTCAAAAAGGTGAAAAATATATCGTATGTGAAGATATTATTACTACAGGTGGTTCTGCATTAGAAGCAGCAGCACAAATTGAAGCGATGGGTGGAAAAGTTGTAGCTTATGCCGCTTTAGCTAATCGAGGTTTCTGTAGTAGAGTAGGAAGTGATAGAGAAGCAAAAGAAAACTGCAAACTACCACTAGACAAACCACTTTTTGCACTGGATGATTTCACATTCGAAATGTATGCACCAGAAGATTGTCCTTTATGTAAAGAGGGGAAATCAGAAGCATATAAACCAGGAAGTAGAGGAAACTAAACCTTATGAGTAGATGGAGAGATATTAAACAAGGTAAAGAGACAACTCAAAACGAAGTTGTAAAACCTAAAAATACCACTTCATCTCTTCCTCCTTGTGCTCCTTTAGGAGTTAGATTTAGAGCCTTTTTAACCGACACATTTTTAATCACTACACCAATTTTTTATATTGTTATCTATTTTGTAATGGGAGGAGGCGACTCTTTTTCCCAAAATAGAATAGAGGGATGGCTCTTAATCTTTGCAATTCATGCCATTGTTATTCTATTCTTTTGGCTTAAAAGTGGTCAAACCCCTGGATTAAAACTCTATGAAGTCAAACTTGTTCATACTCAAACAAAAGAGCCTATAAAGGTTGCACAAGCAATAGTGCGTTATGTTATGACACTGTTTGCTATTATTACCTTTTTTCTGTTGTTTCTACCTTTTATTAGAGACGATAAACGTACCTTTCAAGACCTTTTTTCAAACACTTCAATCATAGATAGTTAATGCTTTTTTTTAATCTATCTGCTTTTTACTTTTTCTATTTTGCTGCTGTTGGTGTCTATGTTATCTTTTTGCCAAAAGTACTTCATGATATCGGATATAGTACGGTGGATATTGGGATAATCTTTGCCTTAGCCCCACTTATGCGATTTGCAACACCCTTTTTATTTTTAAAACATATTCAACTGGATCAAACAGTTTTCAAACTAGCACTGTTTGTTTCTGTTGGCTGTTCAATGATGTTTTATTTTACCATCGAAAACTTTTATATGTTTATGATTAATAATGCAATTTTAGGAACGGCACTTTCTCTTATATTGCCTTACTTAGAGGTTACAGCTATTAAAACTCTGGGAAAAGAGAAGTACGGGAAATCAAGACTTTATGGTTCCATTGGCTTTATGGTTATTTCACTGGTTTTAGCAAAGTTTTTAACCCACCCACACGTTGCTCTACACTACTACTTGGTTGTTAATGTACTAACCGTTATTTTTGCTCTGTTACTCCTAAGACATGATGATGTAAGCCATGATGAAGAGCAATCAAAAAAACCTTTCTCCTTTTTAGAGTATTGGCCTTTTTGGTTAAGTCTATTTTTTATGCAAGTAAGTTTTGGAGGTTTTTATAATTTCTTTACCATTTATGAAACAGAACATGGAATCTCTTTAGAGATGACCTCTTATTTGTGGTCATTTGGAGTTATTTGTGAAATAGTCATGCTCTATTTCCAAGCACCTCTTCTAAAGCGTAATCTTCTAGCTGTTATTAAATTTTGTCTACTTATAACTGTAGTACGATGGCTCATGGTATACGCATATCCTGATTCACTAACCATTACTTTTATTTCCCAAAGTATTCATGCTTTCTCTTTTGGTCTTTATCACAGTGCTGTTATTATCTTTTTGTTTAGTCTCTATGAAAATAAAAAATTAGCCCAACAGTTTATGTATGGAGTAGCATATGGATTGGGAGGGTTTTTAGGGGCACTATTAGCAGGGAAACTTTATGGAGAATACCTTTTTATCTATTCATCACTCTTTGCTTTTATAGCCTATCTTTGTTTACATTTTATCAATACAAAAAAGATTAGTGTTTCATAGACTCCAATTGATCTTCTCGGTGTTCAATAACTTCTCGTAAATCTTTAATCACTTTACTTTGGTCTTCAACTCTAAGTTGTAACGCCTTAAGCACTTTAGTTTTTGTTTCCAATTCATCTTTTAACTCTTCTGTTTCTGTTGAGAGTTTATCATTCAAGCCTTTTAATTCTACCGCAATACGACCCGCTTTTCGCACCTTGTCATTTGCTGTACCAATTAGGCTTTCATTTTTAATACGTATTCCTTTTATCTCATCTTCATAGGTTTTTAGTTGGAAATTTAGTTGTGAAGTTTTCTTTCGCTCTTTATGTAAAGCACTCTCAATGAGTTCTACGTTCTCATAACTATCGAGTTTTCGCTCAAGCAGTTTAATATGTTGTGCATCTTCAATACGTTTTTTCTTGTTTTCTTGAATATTTTGAAGCACTCTTTTTTTGAACTCACGTTTTTCTAACTCATCATCCGTTGTTAAAAAACGAATTCCCATATACTCAACAATATCTTTCCCACGTTCATCATACAAAGGAATGATTGTCGCATTCACATAATATGCACTTCCATCTTTAGCTTTGTTTTTGACTTTTCCCTGCCAAGAGTGACCCGATTGAATTGTCTCCCATAATACTTTGAAAGCCTCAGTAGGCATATCAGGATGACGTACAATACTATGGGGTTGTCCCATTAACTCCTCTTTAGAGTATTGAGCGATATCACAGAAAATTTGGTTAACAAACGTAATATCACCTTTTAAATCCGTCTTAGAGATAATCGCCACTTTATCGATGGCTTTTAGATATCGTTCCAGTTCAATTTTTTGTCGAAATATCATATTTTTTTGATACTTGATATAACACGCTTCATTAAGTTTTTCAACCAAAACCGTAATATCAATAGGTTTTAAAATATAATCAGTTGCATTAAGTTTTATAGCATGTAATAAAAAGTCTATTTCAGAATATGCGGTTGTAAAAATAAATGGGAGTTCCTCTTCGTTTTTTCGTATCTCTTCTAAGAGTTTTATTCCATCTAAGTTGGGCATATGAATATCACTAATAATTGCATCCAGAGCTTTTCCTTCTGCGCATATTGCGTTGTATAACTCTAAAGCTTCTTGTCCATCTTTAGCAACATAAAGTTCTTTGAGAACCTTTGACAGGGTTGCTTCCAAAGCACTTCTAACTTCAACATCATCTTCAACATAAAGAACGGTTAGGGTTTTGAGAAACTCATGATTTAGCATATGTGACACCTTGTGACAAAATTATATCACAAGAAAACTAAAAAATAATTTTAATAAAACTTTAATATTGGGCTATGGATAATAAAATAACTTATTTGATGTGCATTATTAACATTTTAATATTTTTCTTCTCTTGAATCTCTTCAAGAGTTAAACCCTCAATTTCCAAGTTCATAAACTCTGAAAAAGATTGAATGTTGTTGCGAGCTAACTCTTTAAGTACAACCCCACGATAATGTTTTGCCCAGTGCGAGACAACTTTCCCATCTTTGATAAACTTCATGGTTATGACTTGAGCATTTTTAACTTTATAAAACTTTTCATAATATCCTGCACGTAAATCCATGATTTCTGAACCCAAAGTATCATCCAACATTTGCGTAAAATTATCCATAAAAAATTTCTCAACACTAATATCTGGCAGTTTTGCGCCCTGTTTATATTTATAATCAGGAATCAAATCATTTGCACAAATAGGTCCAAATAAATTTGAAAAAAGCAGCACATTATTATCTATATAGTTTTGTTCTTCTAAAGATAGACTTCCATAAGTTATCGCATCAAAAGCCACGCCATTGTAACGTTCAATTGCTTTCATTGTTGGCTTAGAAACTAAACTCTCTTGGTACTTTTTAACATCATCCATTTTTTTAATACCAAACCAAGAGGAGAGCTCTTCTAAACTCAAACTTTTAATATGATTTTCGTAAGTCTCAAAAACCTCTTTTCGTTTATCAAATAGTTGGGGTAGGCAAAAGTTATCTTGGCAAAAAGGCTTTTGTGTTCCACCTTCATTTTTTGTTTCTGCTGGGGCTAATAAAATTTTCATTTGTTCTCTTCTTTATTAAATAATTCTTGAATTTTATCTAAAATTACATCTTTAAACCTAAAAAACAACAGAACAACGACAACAATAAAAAGAATAATCCATATAAGTTGAGAATCAAAAATCATGAGAGAGTCAATAATCTCTTGTAGAAAGAGACCCCATAGGGATATGGCTATAATGGTTGAAATCAAAACAATAAAAATAACGGTATAGTGTTTAATACCAATTAAAAATCCAATGATTGCACCAACAATAGGACCAGTCATCCAAAAAGGAATAAAAACAAACATAAACAGACCTAGCCTGCCGTACTTGTCAAATTTCTCTTGGTGCTGTTCTTTTTTTGCTTTTACTTGAATAAAAAAATCTTCCAAAACTTTGACTTTAACAATACCCTGAAAACTAAATACAAAAAGTGGATAAATAATCGTTACTAAAATCATCTCTGCAACAATATTTATACTAATCACTATAAAATGAGAAAGTTCCGCAGCATACCCAAAAGAGAGTGCAGGAACACGCCCAACCAAAATATTTGAAAAAACGATACCCGTCAACTTATTGGCTAATTTTACATCGATAAAATAAGTAATGATAATAAAAACTGCCAAAGAAAAAACCAGAAATAATCCTAACAAAAAGATATTACCAGCATGCCCTTTAAAAAGTTTTTCAAGCAATTCATTCATCAATAAATACCCCACTGTGGTAATACCACTTGCCCTCTTCTTTTAAAAAGCGACTCTTTTCAATAAAACTTGCGTCGTGATTGTGTTGTAATAAAATGGCTTTAAATGTAACATAGGATTCTGATTTTTCTTCTTGGGTTTCAACAATAGTGAGTTGCTTAAAAACTGTACTGTTACAAAACTCTAAAATAGAGCTTTTCCAAGCTGCAGTATCTGTCGTATAATCTTGATTTTCATTATGGGTTGTTTTCATAATATAAGTAGCATCCCCAACTGCAAAAGCACTAAAGCGAGACTTCATCAACAAAAGTGCTGTCGGAGCACTTGCACCATTATGAAATATTTTACAACATTTTTTATATTTTTTTTTACTCCCGCAAGGACAAGGAGCATTGACACTTACTTTCAAAAGAACCCTCATTTATTCTAAAATTATTCAATTCTAACATAAACAAGGGCGAAAAAAACTTAGCTTAAGTATCTAGGATTTTTTCTTTGCAAGTGCTAATTTAATATTCTCAATGAGCTTCTTTCCAAACCCTTTGATAACTTTCAGTTCATCGGCACTTTGAATAGATTTATTTTTGCGAAACTCTATAATCTGTTCTGCTTTTTTTACACCAATCCCTTTAATACTCATCAACTCTTTCTTACTAGCACTATTTAAATCCATACTTGCAAAGAGTAAACTTGCACTACATAACACCGCTAACAACAATTTTTTCATTACAACTCCTTTTAATAATGTTAAAAATTATTAAAAGTTTATCGTAAAATACCTTTATAGTTTTATTAAAATTACTTAAAAGTTATAATTTAGAACTTTTTAATCATCTTTTGATTTTAATTGTTTTTGTGCCAGTCGTCTCACTTCACGTTTTACATGGGATAAAACATAGTTAATATTATCACCATCATAAGAGCATATTTGTTTCTCACATTTTTGGCATAAGAACTCGGTTTTAAAGAGCAGATGGTCACATTTATAAGATAACTCTTGATGACATGTTTCACAGTAACACCAGAGGTTTTCCACTTGATGTTCACGCCATTCCCAACGCCAAAGTGCCCCTTTGAAAGTATCATGTCGATATTTATGATAAGGAAGCCGAGTTGATCGAAAGGAAAAAAGAAATTCAATAATTTTAAGACAACCAATCAAAGATAAAAATCCAGCTGTGATAAAAATCCAACCTTTGGCATCAAAATCTTTATATAAAAAAGCATTGATTTGTTCCAACACTTCAGTAAACTTTTCTGGGTTAGCAACGCTTAAAATAAAAAAAGCAATCAGTATCGCTAAAATTGCATAAACAACAAGCTTTACAAACATTTCTTTGGTCAAAAATCATTCCTTCATAGGCACGAGATAAAATAAGAAAAGGATTATACTATAAAAGAACTTTTTAGATGACAATTTAGGTATATTTTTGTACTATATGTAAAAATTTAATATAAAGATTTTCTCAGGAGTTATCTATGCAATTTGAACAATTTCCATTGGAGTTACTTTCAAATTTTATATCACTAATTGTGGTTTTTGCTATTTTTTATCGGTTTTTCCAATATAAGCAAAAACTGGATGTTATTAAAGGTTTAGAGAAACTGCATGAACAAAACAGTTTGACACCAGAAGATAAAGAGTTTATTAAAACTAACTTTCAAGAGTACAGCTATAAACTGCACAAACAAACGGGATTGATTAAATTTATGTATCCATTTTTCATCCTTATTACAGGTGGACTAATTTTAATTTTCAGTTTTTCAGAAGCATTAATTCATCTCAATGTTATTGTGGTGATTTTTATCTATTTACATATTGTAAGAATTCACCTGAATAACTTTGTTAACTTCTTAAAAGAGTTACAAGAGTAGATGCAATCCTACCGTCAGGTTCTTATTGCTGCACTGCTTGTGCTTTTTGCATGTTTAGGACTAGGACGGTTTGGTTTTGGAGTAGTCTTACCTAATCTTCAAGAGAATTTAGCCATATCAACCACCCAAGCAGGGTTTATTGGAACGGCAAACTTTATTGGTTATTTAGTGGGTATCTTTTTTGTTACCCCTGCTTATAAAAACATTCAAACCTATAAACTCATTTCCATGGCACTACTGTTGCAAGGCTTTAGTATGCTTTTGATGACCTTAGCTAGTCATTACATGTTAACTTCATTAGCATACAGTTTTTCCGGTTTTTTTGCCGCCATTGCAAATGTCTCTATTATGATTTATATTGCCCATATTATTCCCCAACATTTACGGGGTAAAGCTTTGGGTATTATTATCACAGGAAATGGATTGGCTATTATTTTTTCAGGTTTTTTTGTTCCCTTCATTGAAATAAACTATACCTTTGGTAGTTGGAAAATCTCATGGACTGTTTTTGCTCTGCTTACTATTATTATTGCATTTATTGTACGTAAAGGGCTACGTCAACATGATAATAACCATGGAACAACCAAGAGAGCAAAAGGGGTATTAAAAGAGCAAGACTTTTGGAAGATTTCTCTTCTATATTTAATCTTTGGGATTACTTACGTAGTTTATATTACCTTCTTTGTAAAAGCTTCCATGGACAAATATAATCTTAGTATTGAAAGCTCTGGTTTCTTTTGGTCGATTTTAGGAATCACGTCACTTATTTCTGGACCATTATTTGGAAACTTAGCAGATAAGATTGGTGCTTATAAAACTTTGATTATTATCTATTTCTTACTCACTATTTCCAATATACTTTTAGTGTTAGATGTCCCTAGTTTTATGTTGTTTGCATCAGCTTCACTATTTGGAGTTGCGGCATGGAGTATCCCATCACTCATTACATTACTCACTTCTATTACTTTTGGAAAGGAGAAAACTGCCTATGTTTTTTCACTCATTACAATTATCTTTGCCCTTGGTCAAGCAATCGCTCCAGTAGGTGCTGGTTTTATCTTTGACTTAACCCAAAACTTTAATATGGTCTTTCTCATTTGTGCTGCGCTAACAGCTTTTGGAATGGTCAATGCTTTTATCTTTTCAAGAGATAAAAACTAACTCTATCTTTTTGGTTACAATTTAAACTATTTTTGTTAAAATACCACTCAAAGGCAAGCCATGAAAATAGTACTATCTTTAACTCTTTTTTTTCTCACTGCTCTATTTTCAAATGAACAAACATACATCACGGCTGTTCAAAATAATTCCACTATCAATACTAGCCCTGCTAAAATGATGTTTACACCCACGGTAAACAAAGACTTTTTGACTCCTGCACAAAAACTCTATATAAAAAATAATCCTGTAATAACGGTTGGTGGAGAGATGGATTGGCCACCGTATGATTTTGTTAAAAATGGAATTTATCAAGGTGTTGCCAAAGATTATTTAGATTTAATTTCACAAAAAACAGGTCTAACTTTTGATATAAAAACAGGCTTTACTTGGCCAGAACTTCTCAATATGATTAAAAACAAAAAAATTGATATGCTCCCTATTTTGACCCAATTAAAGAAAAGAGAAGAGTACCTGCTTTTTACACAACCCTATATCAAGGTACGACAATATGCTTATATCCTTGAAAAAGAGACCCAAATAACAAAAATAGAAGACTTATTTGGAAAAACTGTTGCTATTCCAAAGGGTTATGCGACCATACCTAGTTTAAAAGAACAATTTCCCAAGATTACTATTCTTGAAACTAACAATGTTTTAGACTCTATTGATAAACTCATTACAAAAAAAGCCGATGCTATTATTGAAAACAATGCATTAGTGAACTATCTCATTAATGATAATAATATTGGAGGGGTTAAACCCATATTTAGTGTCAACTTAACCAGCGATCATCTCAATATGGCAACACGCGATGATGCACCTATATTAAAAGATATCTTAGCAAAAACCCTAAAACAAATCACACCTGATGAAAAGAAAACCATTAGTAATCGTTGGATATCTTCCCAAAAAAAAGAGAGTTTTATTCAACTTAGTAATGATGAGAAACAATTTATTTTAGACCACCCTCTTATTAATGTTACAAATAATCAAGATTGGGAACCTTATGATTTTTATCGACAAGGAAAAGCCCAAGGTTATTTAGTAGACTATCTGACAATGCTGGGCAAAAAAGTGGGATTAAAATTTCAATATACTACCAAACCTTGGCACCAACTTGCTCAGGATTTAAAAGATAAAAAAATTGATATGTCACTGGCGTTAACCAAAAATCGTGACAGAGAAGAGTACTTACTCTTTACGCCTTCATATTTTTCTCAAAACCGTTCAATCATTACCCAAAAAAACCGTAATGACATAAAGGCTCTCAAGGATTTAAATAACAAAACTGTTGCCCTAGGAAAAGGGTGGGGATTTACAAAAGCCATACAAAAACACTACCCAGAAATTATCATAAAAGAGTATGACTCCTCTGTTAGTATGTTAGAAGCTGTTGCTTTTGGTGAAGCGGATGCTACCATTGATGACTATACTATAGCTAACTATTTTATCAATCAAAACCGTTTAAATAATCTAAAGATTACAGGTAAAGCTGTTATTGAGGGTTATGAAAATGAGCTTTTTATGGGGATACGAAAAGACTGGCCTCTACTTTTAAGTATCATAAAAAAAGCAATGGCAAGCATCACCACCCAAGAGTTACAAGAGCTCAATAAAAACTGGGATTATCAGCAAAAAACAATCAATACGATTTTAACCAAAAAAGAGGAACTCTATTTAGCCAACAAAGTACTTAAAATAACAGCAACAAGTCAATGGGCACCCTTTAGTTATCAAGATGAAGATACCAATGAAGTGCAAGGAATCTCCATAGACTTTTGGAAACTATTGGCAAAAAAAGCCAATATCAATTATGAATTTAACTTTCAAGACCACTTTGTAGCCGTATTACAAAGTATAAAAAACAAAGAACAAGATATTATATTTGCAACAGGAGAGACAAAAGAACGAAGAGAATATGCTAACTTTTCTCAAACCTATCAAAGTTTTCCCCTTGCAATTGCCACCAATCAAAACCAAAACTTTATTCCTGATGCCAGTAGTTTAAAGGGTAAAAGAATTGCTGTAGGTAAAAACTATACTGCCCATCAACTCTTGAAAAAAAACCATCCTGACTTTAACTTTATTCTCACAAAAAATACTGTTCATGCATTAGAGTTAGTTGCCTCAGGTGAAGCAGATGCAGCAGTTGATGCAGCACCAACACTCATACACTATATCAATAAAAAAGGGTATACCAACCTAAAAATCTCTGGACATACAGGTTATACAATGGATTTAAAATTCATGGTTCGAGATGATTATGCACCACTCATTCCTATTTTAAATAAACTTATTAATACTTTTTCTCACGAAGAAAAACAAGATATTTATGATAAATGGTTTAGTGTTAAATATGAAAAAGGGTTTGATTACACGCTACTTTGGCAAGTTGTACTTGCATTTAGTGTTATTGTACTATTTATTATTTATAAAAATCGACAACTTATCACCTATCAAACTATTATTAAAGCAAAAAATAGAACCTTAGAAAAACAAAAAGAGGAGTTGGAAAAATCCTATGAACTTATCAATCACACACAACAAGAGTTAGAAAATTCCCTTGAAAACTTTACTACGCTTGTGGATTCGACCCTTGAAGCAATTATTATTATCTCTCAAAGAAAAATTGTTTATGTTAATGATGAAGCAGTTCAACTCTTTAAAGAGCCTTCAAAAGAGTACCTCAATGGAAAAGATCTTTTGTCCCTATTTTCTAGTTCATCAAAAGATGAGTTAGTGGAAATCATTGATACGTTCTCTATCGAGTCACGCGAACTCATTGCCCAAAAAGCAACTCAAGAGAACTTTCCTGTATTAATTCAAACGAAAGCAATAACTTTTAAAAATATGGAAGCAAAGATTATCTCTATCGTTGATTTAACGGACTTAAAAGATAAAGATAAAGTTATCCAAGAACAATCAAAAATGGCAAGTATGGGAGAGATGATAGGAAATATTGCGCATCAATGGAGACAACCCTTATCTATTATTAGTACATCAGCTAGCGGATTACGTATGTCTAAAGAGTTTAATACCCTCGATGATAAAACTTTTGATGATACCATTAACAATATTCTAAATAATACAACCTTCTTATCCCAAACTATTGATGACTTTAAAAACTTTATTTTACAGAATAAAGAGTTAGTACACTTTGACCTAGAACACCTCATCGAAAAAACACTTGTTCTCATAGAAGCATCCCTCAAAGGAAATCATATTGAAGTACTCACTGAAGTTGAAAAAGAAGTTTCATTATTTAACTATGAAAATGAACTCAACCAAGTATTAATTAATATTATCAATAACTCAAAAGATGCCCTCAAAGAGAACAATCCCGATAATGAACGTTTTGTCTTTATCAAAGCATATAAAGATAATGAAAATGCCATTATTAAAGTGCGTGATAATGGGGCTGGAATCCAAGACGAGATTATTCATCAAATCTTTGAGCCCTACTTTACCACCAAACACAAATCCCAAGGAACAGGTTTAGGACTTTATATGACGCACAAGTTAATGGTAGAGAGTTTAGGAGGAACCATCCTTGCAGAAAATATCTCCTTTATTTTCAAAGATAAAAACTATAAGGGTGCGGAGATTTGTATTACCATTCCCCTATTTAAAAAGAGTACTAAAAAGCAAAATGATAAAATTATGCCCTAAGGGACGCATACCTTTGCCATGAGTTATCCGTAATAATCTCAAACTCAACCCCAAAATTAGGATTGGATTTTAAATAAGCGATACAATCATGTAAGGTTTTATTAGCATCTTTACAGTAAATAAAGAACTGCATTAAGCCCTCAAAAATATCAACACCCACTAAACAAGCACTCTGTTCCTTTTCTAAAACCGACAGATGGTTCTCTTCAAAAGAGGTGAAAAATGCCAAACACGCAGGGTCAGGGAACATAATATCATCTGCCACATGATATTGATGTTTAACGATAAGTAACATTCCAAAATCATCTTTATTCACATGGATTTCATTTTTGATTCGTAACATTTGATTGAGATTATTTGTATGTTTTAATTCCCACTTCTCTTGCATTCTCTCTCCTGAACTTTTTGTGTTATTGTACCTCATGGTGCATAAATAATCTATTTTTTTTATTTTGATTTAAACACTTTACTCTACAATAAAGATGCATTACTTAATAAAACCACACACTAAAGATTTGTTATGTTACGTTTGATTCTTATATTAAGTTTCTTTTTCCTTTTTACATTTGCTGCAGACTCAAGCCCAGCCAAAAAAATTTACCAAAAAAAATGTGCCATGTGTCACAATATTGAAGCCCCTGAAAGTATCGCTCAAAGAGACGCCATGGTTGCTCCTTATCTTCGTTTAGCACTACGTAGTGTCTATATTGGAGTAGATGCATTAGAAGAACCTAAAACAAAAGCAGAACATAAAAAGCTTACCTTGGAATTTTTAAAAGATTATATGATCAATCCTCATAGGGACAAAAGTTATTGCGAAGATATTATTTTTGAAAAATACCAAACTATGCCATCCATGAAAGGTTTTATTAGTGAACAACAATTAGAGAGTGTACTCTCTTATATCTATGATAACTTTTCACCCACACCTGATGAGTTTTAGAGTACAAAGTTAAAGCCGTCCTTGTTGACGTAAGATATTCTTTCTTAGCATTTTCATCTTGCGTTTAGCCTCTTCTCGTTTATCAACAGTTCGATCAGACTCATCTACTATTTCAATACCTAAGAGTGTCTCAATAGCGTCTTCTAATGTAACAACCCCTTCTGTTTGTTCATAGTTATCAACGACAATAAAAAGATGTTCCTTTCGAGATAAAAACAGATCCAGCAATTTAGAAATAGGGATATTTTCATTGACTTTATAAACAGGTTTGATTAATTTCGTTATCTCTTGTTTATCATTATTGATATAGGCTAAAAGATACTCTTTTGCCATAATGAGTCCTTCGATGTCATCAATATTTTCATTAAATATTGGAATACGAGAATACTCTTTCAACTTCTGCAAATCAAGTTCAACCTCTTTATTTAAACTCTTAAACACCATCTCTTTATCCAAAGCAAACATAACACTTCTTGGAGTATGAATATCTTTAACCTTTAATTCACTCAAATTTAAAAGGTTTTCAATTACATCGGTGTCTTTCTCTCTTAATACTCCACTACTTTCTGCAATATTAGCAACAGCTGCTATCTCTTCTTTAGTGATTTTCTCTTTTTTTGCAGGTGAGATAAAACTGGTGATTTTATTCATGGCTTTAATCAATGGAAAGGTAATAATCACCAGCACTTTTATCACCCGTGTACTTGCCCCACTTAAACTTTTCCAATAATGAGCCCCTAAGGTTTTAGGAATAATCTCTGAAAAAACTAAAATCAGTATGGTCAAAATAGCAGATATATAAAACATATACTCTTGTCCAAACAGTTTCACTGCCTCTGCACCAACTCCTGCCGCACCCAAAGTATGTGCAAAAGTATTCAACGTAAGGATAGCTCCAATAGAAAGATTGATATCTTTTTTTTGTAGTTCCATTAAAAGCCCGAGTTTTTCATTTCTCTTTTTTACAATTTCAATATGAGAAGGGGTGATACTTAATAGTACCGCTTCTAAAATAGAACATAAAAAAGAGACACCAACAGCAATAAAAAAATAAATAGCTATTAACATTGTAATCCTTACACGTTTATCTATAGTTATTCTAATTATATCAAATCTAAAAAAATAAACTCATTTATTACTTAAGCTAACTATTTGATATAATACCCAATGAATAAAATAAAGTCGATGATTCTTCACAAAGCAATCCAAGATAAAACCTATATTAGCTTTATATATGAACGTAAAGCCTTTAATAGTTTAGCAGCACAATCCTGTTATGAAATGACCCAAACCCTTTATCTTCGTACTACGGATTTTCAAGTATTTGAAGTTGAAAAAATCGAAAAGCTCACTGTTTCAAAAGAGAGATTTAAATGAAAGCCATAATTTTTGATTTGGATGGAACCTTAATAGATTCCTTAACTGATATTGCACTGTGCATGAATGAAGTGCTCGAAAAACTCAACTATCCAACTCATGATATCAATAAATATAACTATTTTGTAGGTGATGGGGCTTTAGTTCTCACCCAAAATGCTCTGCCAAAAAATAGCTCCCAAGAAGAGATTAATAAAGTACTAGAACACTTTAAAGAACTTTATGATTTAGGAATACACAACAATACAAAACCTTATGAAGGAATTCGTGAACTCTTAAGGGCCCTTGAAAGCAGTGTCTTAAAAGTGGGGATTTTATCCAATAAACCCCATGCTTTTACCCTCAAATATGCTCAAAAATTTTTTAGTGATTTTACACTAGAAGAAGTGCATGGGCAAAAAGAAAATGTCCCTAAAAAACCCCATCCAGCGGGAGCTTTGGATATTGCAAACGCTTTTAGATTAAAACCTTGTGAAATCGTTTATGTGGGAGATACCGCAACAGATATAAAAACAGCTAAAAATGCAGGCATGCAAAGTATTGGTGTTTTATGGGGATTTAGAACCAAAGAGGAGTTAGTAGAAAATGGGGCAGACTATATTGTTGAAACACCCCAACAGATATGGGATATTATTCAAAAAAACCAAATAGTAAGTTAGAGGTTAAACCTCTAACTCAAAAAACTCTTCATTGATTTTTTCATACTCTGCAACTGAACAGGTGATTTTTTTGGCATTTTCATAATCACCAAACTCTTGTAAGAAAAGTTTCTTTAAATCACTAACATTAGCTGTTCTAAAAATAAAATATCCTAAAACATTTTTTCCTCGTGACCCCGCTTTTTCAATTCCAAAACTATCAAACTTCCAATCTACACCTTTAGAGAAGAAAAAAACCTCTTCAAGCCGTCGTTCTAATTCTGCACGCACAGTGTTGTCATAGGCATTTAAATGCACATAAAATGCAACATTTACATTGTATTGTTCTTGTACTAATTTCTTCTCAAAATCAGTTTGTGCTTCTTGGATACTCTTTTCCATAACGCAATCCTATAAAAAATTTTGTATAATTATATTATAGAAGTATAAAGGAAAAATAAAAGGATAGCTATGTCCAGCGATTATGTTCCAATTTCGTGTGCTTTTTATGATGAACTCGAAGCCGCAGCAGTAAAAAAAGTTCATTCTACCATTGAGTACAAAGATGACAATCAAATCAAAACAGTTCACGGCTTTGTCAAAGATTTTAAAACTTTAGCTAAACAAGAATTTTTGATTTTAGATAATGATTTACAAATCCGACTTGATTATATTATTACTTTCAATGGATTAAAACCAACCGACAAAAACTATTGTTAAGATTATAAAAGGAGAAACGATGCATTTACATAAACAAATAATCTGGAAATCTGAATACAATATCGGCTTTTATAAAATAGACCAAGAACATCAGAGACTCTTTAACATTGCTCAACAAGCACTCATTATTAACCAAATCAACAATGATGATAAAGAAAAAACAAAACTCAAAGATATTATCAAAGAACTCTATGCTTATATAGGTACTCACTTCAATAATGAACAAGAGTATATGAAAGAGATGAACTACCCTGAACTTTCTCGACATATTGAGATTCACAAGCAGATTCTTGCCAAGTTAAATGGTTTGATTTCACAAGTAAATACTTTGAATGTTCACGATATAGAAGAGCAACTCTATAGTTTTATTGAAGAGTATTTTGTCAAACATATTATCTTAGAAGATAAAAAAATTCAGTTATGGAATGTTTCATTGGAGGATTTACGTAAATCATTTGGATGGAAAGAGATTTATAGTGTTCATGATGAATCTATTGATAATGAAAACAAAAAACTTTTTGACATAGCCCAAGAAGCGTTTATTCCCGTTGATCAAGAACATCGTACCTATAAAATACGAGAGGTTCTCACAAGGCTTTATGACTACATGAAAACACACTTTTCTCACGAAGAGGAGTATATGAGTTCCATTAACTACCCTCAACTAGAAGAACAAAAAAACATGCACAAAGAGATTATTCATATATTAAATGACTTTGTTAAAAATTTTCCCAATATTGAGCCAAAACTTTTTGAAAAAGAGTTAGCTCAGCTTATTGATATCACTTTGGTTCAACATATTATTCAAGAAGATAGAAAGATTATAAAATACAGTAATAGCACTACCCTTTAGCTGGTGAAAAGATTTTTTTTCTTTTCATTAGTTAAAAATTTATATTTTCTATTTTAAAATATTTTTTCTGATATTTTAGATTTAACACAACCAAAACAATACCTATAAAATGGTGGCATATGGCTCAACTTATAATTATTATTATAAGTATTAATAATAATATTAAAGTTTACTTAAAGATATTTTTACTATGATTTTTATCTACTTTAACATAAGGGAGAATTATGAAAGTAAAAGCGGTATTAATTTCTTTACTAGTAATTGCAAGCTCATTAGTCGCAGCTGAGTTTGTAAACTACAAAAAACTAGCAACTAGTTTAGTTAAAGAGAATAAAAAAAGTGGTAACTTCGCAACTATTGATGAAGTTAAAAAAGCAATCAAAGCAAAAGATTGGTTAGTTGCTGATGTACGTACAAAAGAAGAATGGGCATCTGCACACATCAAAGGTACAGTAAGAATAGGGAGACAAGCACCTGAAAATGGTCTTGCGTTACACGCCTTGGATGATGAAGACAAGTTTGTTAAACCAAATCTAATTGTTATTTGCAATAGTGCAAAAAGAGCTTCTATTGAAGCTGAAACTTTCCGTAAAATGGGATTTTCAAATGTTAAAGTATTCGATCTATATTCATGGATTGATAAATGTAACCCAGTGGTTACAAACTACAGTGTTAAGAAGTTTAAATCAGGAACTGGTTTAAAATTTGGTGCATTTTATGCGCAACATTGTAAAAAATAATTCATTGTTATCTCAAGAAATTGAGATACTCAACCTCCTTCAAAGCAAAATATGACTTGTGCTTTATGCACAAGTCATTTCTAAAGGAAACTGTTAAGCTACATTCCCTTGAGTAATTTCTGTTTCATAAATATCATCAAACCAAAAAGCAAGATGACACTTGCACTTAAGAAAATGATACCACCAAATCGAACAATCACAGACTCAATAATAACTGAGTTAACTACGGTTAAACCAATTACAATACCATATAAAGCAAAGAGAGTGATATACGCCACATTGATAAATTTTTGTGCACCAGATAAATCCATATGTTTTTTAAAGTGCGTTGTAAGATAAGAGATAACTAAACTTACTACTAAAAATATCACACTTGCTAAAATGATACTATTATCAAGGTATAAGCCATTAACTACAAAATATCCCATAACACCTAAAAAAAGTATTAGGGTTAAATAAACACCATTTCTCATGACATATCCTTTCCTTTGTATTAATAGTACAGCGTACTATTTTCTTTTCTTTAATTATACTCCCACTTGGAATCAATACTAATAATCCTTATTGTTATAAGAAAATATTAAGGTTTGTTTTATTTAATAAAAAATCGTTATAATGAAGAAATAAATTATTTGAGGATAAATTATGAGTTTAACGATTGATAATACTACATGGAAAGATGAGTATTGTCTTGGAAACTTAGATGTTGACAAAGAGCACAAAAAAATCTTTTCATTAGCACAAAAAACTCTTGAACTTCAAGAAGAAAAGGATGAAGAGGTTATAAAAAATGAGCTTAAAAGAATTATCGATGAGCTTGGTTTTTATGTCGCAACCCATTATTTAATCGAACAAGAGTTCTTAGAGACACAACAGTATCCTTACGTTAAAGAGCACACACAACTACATAAACAAGCAGTCAAAGCACTCAATGAATTTATTGCAAATCTAGGAAACCTCTCAATAGCTGAAGTACAAGAACAACTGTGTGACTTAATAGAAATACATTTTTTAAATCACATTCTTTATGAAGATAGCAAATATACTGCATGGGAAAACTCTTTGGACAGTTATCAAAAATCATTTCATTGGGATGAATCTTTTGAAATCAATGATGAGGCATTTGACAAACGAAACAAAGAACTATTTACTTTAGCCCAAGAGGCATTTCAGGAAGCACCTTGTTGTGGCAGCCGTGATGAAAAGATACGAAAAATGGTTAACTATGTTTATGATTATATGAAAATTCATTTCAGAGAAGAAGAAGCCCTCATGAAAGAGTACAACTACCCACATTTGGCAAAACATCTATTACGTCACCGAAATATTATTAAACAGATGAATCGTTTAGTAGTACAACTTCCAAATTCTGATACAGCATACTTTGAAAAACAGCTTGCAAATTTATTAGAAGCCACATTTATCTATCATGTGATGGATGAAGACCAAAACTTTAGAAAATGGATAAAAGAAGCTCAATGAATATAGAAACACACTTTTTACAAAAAGCTATTAAGGATAGAAATCTTATTAGTTTTACCTATGAAATGAAACCCTATAAAAGTATTGCTCCACAAAAAATCACTCAACAAGAGTCCGAAGATTTTTTATATACCAACGACTCTTTTTTTAAAATTGCACATATCAAAAAACTCAAAATACATAAAGAGAAGTACTAAAACAAAAAGTCTCTAAAAAGTCTCTTACTATTTTGATGGTGTTTTTTTGATAGCATCTTTTGATTTATTAAAACAGAACATTCCCATTTTTTCATTGGTAAATGTCATGATACACGTACTTCCTGGATCACTTAGAGGCGTGAACTCATAGACTCTCACATTGTAACCTTCAGTTTCAATATTATATTTAACATCGGGTTGTACATCTTTGTTTCCCCAGCTTTTAAGTTGTGACCAACTAATCGCATGGGCACTAAGCAATAAAAAACTTATTAAGAGTAGTATCTTTTTCATGGGTATCCTTTTTTAGCACATTATACACTAATTACTTCATCATATCACGGCCTAGCATCTCTGATGCTTCTGAGATAATCAAAAAACCATCGGGGTCGTTTTTACGAACAAGCTCTCGTAAATATTGCAGTTTTGTTACTTCAACTACGATGAGTATCATCTTTTTGTTTTCACCTTCAAAGAGTCCATCCCCGTTGAGGATAGTTCCATGGGGACCTAAATGTTCTCGTATCTCCATTTTCAATATTTCAGTTTTATTGGTCACTAAATAGACCACTTTTTTATTCAAACTTCCCGTTAACATCATATCAATCACTTTAGTTGTCACATAGATACTCACGATACTCCACAGTACTTTTGCTGTATCATCAAAAACAAAAAGGGATGAAAGGATAATCAAACTATCAATTATCAAAATCACTTGTCCTGGTTTTATCTCTGTTTTAGATGCTACAATACGGGCTACAATTGTTGAACCACCAGCAGACGAGTTCCCTTTAATAACTAAAGCTAACCCAATACCAATAAAGATACCACCAAAAAGTGCTGCTAATATGGTATCAAGAACAAAAGCTTGTAGCTGAATCACTTCAGCTAAAAAATCAATACATAAAGAGATTAATAAAATCGTTATCACCGTTCGAAGTGCAAACATTTTTCCTAAATATTTACCCCCAATAATCAACAGCGGGATATTAACTGCCACCATAAGTGAACCAACAGTATAAGACGTAACATAGTGTAATAATAAAGAGAGTCCAGCTGTACCCCCAGTTAAAATACCATTGGGCATAAAAAACCCAACAACTCCTAATCCTAAAAATAAAGAACCAAGAACAATAAAAGCATAATTTTTTAATTCAACGTCAGAAAATAGTGTATTCATATTTCATCCTAATAAAAGTTAATATAAACATACTAACACAGCAAAATGGACTAATAATGAGTTTTTAAAAGATTAAAATTACAATAGTTAGAGAATGAGTGGTTAGTGTAAACCTTTGCGTTTTAAAAAGTTTTGAATTTTCTCTTTGACACTTTGAATAGTACCCTCAAAACTGCCTCCATGCCCAGCATAAACGTGGGAAAAATCATAGCTAAGTAGTTTTTGTAGTGATTGCAGTTGTTTATTCCAATCATACCAACAAAAGTTTTCAAACATATACAAATAGTCCCCTTTGGCTTTATGGGCTAAATGATCCCCTGTAAATAAGTAAGTATTTTTATAAAGTAATACCGTGTGTCCTTTAGTATGACCAACAACGGGTATGATGGTAACGTCATCATCTAACATAAAATCCTCTTGTCCTCGCAAGATTATATCGGCAGTTGTAATCTTTTTATTAAAATCATCTTCATGAAAAATTGTTTGTGCATTAAAATACTCTTGAAACTTAGTATACTCTCCAATATCATCTTTGTGGGTCATATAAATATATTTTATACCACCAAGAGCTACAAGTCTTGTAAGTAGTGGTTTTGTGTATCGGGGTACATCTACTAAGATATTACCCTGCTTTCGTTTGATAAGATAACTGTTTGCTCCAATTGCTTCAGGTGCATTGTATGAACAAAAATAAACATCTTCGTTGAGTTTTAGAGGTAACTCTTTTTTGATTTCACGTACGCTTTCTTTACCCTCTAAAATGCCAATAGCATCCACAGGGCAAGACAACAGTGCAATACATGCTTTTTTAAAACCTTCTTCATTTGGTTGCTGATAAACATAAGCTTTACCATCTTTGAGCACAAAAGTATCCGCATCAAAACTTTCACAGGAAACACAGCCAATACATCGGTTATCTACAAAAAAGTTGCCATCAATGTTGTTGCTATTTTTATCGCTATACTTTGCCATATTTTATACCTTCACTTATACGATATTATAAGCTTTTATTGTTTATGATGTATAAAATAAAAAAACTAATTAACTTTATACTGGAACACCTATGAATACAAATGACTTATTACAAACCGCATTAGACTTAGCCAAACTAAAAGAAAAACCACATGATACAGATATCATCGTTGCAGGTGAAAATATCAAAAAAGTACTCATTGGTATTGATATGGAAACACCTGAACTCTTACTTGCCCAACAACTGGGTTACGATTGTGTTGTCAGTCACCACCCAAAAGCAGATTCGTGTGTAATTGATTTTGCCAAAGTAATGGATGCACAAATTGAACGTATGGTAAAAGCAGGCGTTCCTATCAACAAAGCGCAAAAAGCTCTAAAGAAAAAACAAACAAGTGTTGACCTAGGAAGTCACGCTTCCAACTATGACCGTGTTAGTTCAGCGGCACGTTTAATGGGCATGCCCTATTTAAATATCCATATTCCAGCAGACTTTATCACTGAAAGAATCGTTCAAAAGAAACTCAACAAAGCCTTTAAAAAGAGACCCAAAACTAAACTCCAAGACATCATTGATGAACTAAACTCTTGGAAATATTACAAAGGAAAAACTGCCAAACCCGTTATAAGAGTAGGAAGCCCTAGTGATTATGCAGGTCGTATTGAAGTTCTCATGGCTGGTGGAACAAATGGTGGAGTTGATGTATATAAATCCTATTTTGAAGCAGGCGTTGGAACTATCATTGCCATGTATGTTCCAGAGGATGTTAAAAAAGCAGTAGTAGAACAAAATATTGGCAATATTATTATAGCCCCTCACATGCCTAGTGATTCTATTGGGTTACTTGAGATTGTCAAAGCATGGAGAGAACAAGGGATTGAAGTTAGTTGTATGAGTGGGATTGTAGAATAAAACTTATTTATTCAATTAATCTTAGGTACAATTTATAACAAGCTTACAAACTAAGGAAACAGATGAAAAATAAAAAGCAACCTCAAGTAAAAAAGAAACAAAAAAAAGTAAACACTCGAGCAAATAAAACTCAAGTCTGGATAAAAAATGAGACCTTAGCTTATGAAAAAGAACTAGCAAGGTTGCAAGTAGAACTATTAAAGTTTCAAAATCATGTAAAAGATAAAGGCTTAAAAGTATTAATGATTTTTGAAGGAAGGGATGCTGCAGGAAAAGGTGGTACTATAAAAAGAATCACGGAACATTTAAATCCTAGGGGTGCTAGAATTGTTGCCTTAGAAAAGCCAAGTGATAAAGAAACATCCCAATGGTATTTCCAAAGATATGCAACCCATTTACCAAGTGCAGGTGAAATAGTCTTATTTGATAGATCTTGGTATAACCGATCTATGGTTGAGCCTGTTATGGGATTTTGTACGGAAAGACAACATCACAAATTCTTAAAAGATGCTCCTGATTTTGAACAAATGATAGTAGATGAAGGTATCCAAATATTTAAATTTTACTTCTCTGTTTCAAAAGAAGAACAAGGCAGAAGATTTAAAGAGAGAGAAACTGATCCTTTAAAACAATATAAATTATCACCTGTTGATAAAGAATCTCAAAGATTATGGGATGAGTATACCCTTGCAAAATTTATGATGCTAAGTGCAACACATACAGAAGCTGCTCCTTGGACTATCGTCAAAAGTGATAACAAAAAGAAAGCTAGAATTAACTGTATAAAACATATCCTAAAGTTTGTAGATTATCCTAATAAAATCTCGGCTAAAAAGATTAAAAGAGATAGAGACATTATCGTTTATGGAAGAGATGAAGCCATAGATATGGAAAGAAGATTTAAATTTTCACTAAAGAAATAGTAAGTTTTTTTAACTCTAGTCTAAAAAGAAATTGAAGCGGAAATATATGAAAGTATGTGACTACTTCAATTTCAAAACAAACTAAAAGAGATAACCCTAATATCCTTCAAAACCAAAGACAAATTATAAAAGGAAGTATCTATGATTGTATATATAAATGGAAAATATTTAGAAGAAGATAACGCAAACGTAAATGCCAATGACAGAGGATACTTACTAGCTGATGGAGCCTACGAAGGTTTCAGAATTTATAATGGGAAAATATTCAAACTTAAAGAGCATAAAAATAGATTTCAAAGAAGTTTAGATGAACTAAAAATCTCCTACACAATAGAAAATGAAATCCAAGAAATCTATGAAAACCTCTTTGCAAAAAACAACTACACCAACAAAGATGAACTCTTTTTCTATATGCAAATAACAAGAGGTGTCGCACCACGAGACCATGCTTTTCCAAAACAAGAGATGACAGTTGGAGTTTATGCTTTTTTATCACAAAAGAAAATCAATCTAGATGCCTATAACAATGGAGTAAAAGTATGCACTGTTCCCGATAATCGCTGGGCACGATGTGATATCAAATGTATCTCCCTAATAGCGAACTGTTTAGCAAAACAAACAGCACTTGATAAAGGTTTTGCCGATGGATTATTTGTACATGATGGCGTCATCACAGAAGGAACAGCTACCAATGTCTGTTTTATCAAAGATGGGGTTTTATATACCCATGGGGCAACCAATAGAATACTAAGTGGAGTTACTAGAAACTTTGTATTGGATTTATGTAGAGAAAATGATATCAAGGTTATTGAGTTTCCAATGACAGTTGATAAGTTATCAAGTATTGATGAAGCTTTTTTAACGGGTACTACGGGAGAGATAACACCTATTATTCAAATTGATGATATTAGTATTGGAAATGGTGAGGTTGGGGTTGTGACGAAGGAGCTTCAAGGGAAGTATCGAGAGTATTTGGATACACATTTTTATTAACGAAAAGATTAAAATACAGAAAACAAGTGAGGTTGTAGAGTAGTTCTAGTTTAATTACCTGCAATCATTAACTTTTCATAAAAGTTTTCAAAAGCCATCAACTCCTTTTCACAAAACAGAGCAAATTCTGTAGCCTCTACACTTCCTATAAGAATAGCAAGTCGTATGATACCTACTCTACTAAAATAAATTTCATCATTAGTTTTAAAATAGTGAAAGTCTTGTTTAAAAAAGAAACTTTCTGTTTCAAGAGTTAAGGTTATAAGTTTTGGGTAGATGTCTAGTGCGTTTGCTATGTCTTCTAATGTTAGAAGGTATGGGTTGGTTTTGATTTGATAAATTTCTAAAGTACAGTTTTTATAAATTAAACTTTGCATATTTACCCTTTACTCTTACATATACGAGTATAATACAATATAAATCTTAAAGCTACTCTTATATATAAGATTGGCAAATTCAAAAAATTCTATTAAACTCTACTCTTATATACAAGATTGGATTTTTATGGATTTTAAACATACATGTCACTTAGACGAAAACTATATAAAAGACTTTTATTTAAAAGTAGGGAAAAACGTAGCTCGAATACGTAAAGAGAAGAATTTAACACAACTCGAACTATCATATTTACTAGGATACAAATCAACTTCGCTCGTAGCAGGTAGTGAAATCTGTTATAAAAACTATCATTTTAACCTAGAACATTTAGCAAAAATCGCTTATTCGTTAGATGTAAATATCAATGAATTTTTTAAGGATATAGAAAACTAAAACCTCTTTAAAACTTGCAGTTTTCGCTATATCATAAAGACCTAAAGGTCTTCACTCTATCTGACTTTTAGCGTAAAAGTAAGCAAAAACGTCAACGGCTTCAGCGCCATAGGTTCCCTCACTACTAGTTTTGTATTTCTAGCTTGCGGAACTCGCAAAAGAAAGTACATTTAGTACTTTCCTTTACTCAAACAGTCCTCAGCTTTTTCCGAAATAAAAAACTCTCCGTTCGGCGCTTGCAGAGGTTGACAAGACAGGGATAAGGACATTTGAATATTTAAATACCATTAGCTTCCTAGTGGTGCTAATTACAGTAATTTTTCAGAGATGTCATTCAAAAAGGGAAACAAATACAAGGTCAGTAACTAAATTCTTTCATAAAAAATTAACAAAGCGTGTATAAGGGAGATTGAAAACTTGTTTTGGAATGTGTTATATATAATAGTTTAATTTATAATCTGGCTTTATTTCTCCCTAAATTAAACTCATATAAATATATTTTTCAATATTATTGAAATCAAATATTTATTAGGGAATATAATGACTCAAAAAGAAAAGAATGAAATCTTATTAAAAGCAAAGGAATGGTTTAAAACATCAATTACAGAAAACCATATCAAAAATACTAAAAAACTTTCAAATATAAAAGAGTTTAATATAAACCCTTTTCTTATAACATATTTATCAAATTTTCTTGAAGGGAATAGTGACCCTAAGAGTATTGCGAAGGCACTTATCTACCCAAAAGTTCTAGGAACATCTATAAATACTTCTTTTGGTACACAAATACAAAAATTTACTACATCTGTATTATCTTCTTTTGCTAGTACAACAAGTGGAATTGACATTGAATTTGAAGATCAACTTGATGGAGAATGGAAATATTGTCAACTTAAATCTGGACCAAACACAATAAATAAAGATGATGTAGAAACCATAGCAGGACATTTTACTTCAGTAATAAAACTTGCAAGAACAAATGGACAAAAACTAGGTTTTAGTAATTTAATTGTAGGAATTATCTATGGAGAAAATGAAGAATTAAGTTCTCATTATAAAAGAATTACATCTGATTATCATTATGATATATTCATTGGGGATGACTTTTGGCATAGACTCACTGGGGATCAAGATTTTTACACTGACCTAATTAATGCAATTGGAGAAGTTGCAATTGAAGCGAATTTCAAAGATGAGCTCAATAGTATTATTGAAGATCTATCCAACTGTAAATATATACAAGATTTATCTGAAGAATTAAATTCATAATATTTCAATCTGAAATATTTTCTTCTTTTTAGAAAAAGTCCATATATAATACCTATATAATATTACATTAGATATAATAACCATGTATAATGTTGTATAAGGTGGGTATATGAATCAAAGAATTTTTACATTAAGTGAAACTGCAGAAATTTTAAATGTCGATAAAGAGACTCTTAGAAGATGGGACAACTCAGGAAAACTAAAAAGTATTAGAAATCCAATTAATAATTATAGAGAATATAGAAAAGAAGATTTAATTCTTTTTGAAAAAGGGAAAATCTACTTTAATGAAAATAATACATCTCATACAAATGCAGAGAAAAGCTACACGAGTATTGAATTATTTGCAGGAGCAGGAGGTCTAGCATTAGGCTTAGAAAAAGCTGGATTTAAACATACATTACTTAATGAGCTCGACAAATACGCAGTACAGACACTTAAAAAAAATAGACCTACTTGGAACATTGAACATAAAGACATTAGAGAACTTGATTTAACTCCATATGCAAATAAGATAGACCTACTAACAGGTGGTTTTCCTTGCCAAGCATTTAGTTATGCAGGGAAAAAACTAGGTTTTGAAGATACAAGAGGAACACTATTTTTTGAATTTGCAAGAACTTTAAAAGAAACAAATGCCCCTGTTTTTTTAGCGGAAAATGTACGTGGATTACTTAGCCATGATAACGGGAAAACACTTGAGACAATGTTGAATGTACTTGATGAACTTGGGTATCATGTATTTAAACCTGAAGTCTTAAAGGCAATCCACTATCGAGTACCTCAAAAAAGAGAACGATTAATCATCATTGGTATGAAAAAAGAATATTTAAATCACGTATCTTATAATTATCCTAGTCCCTATGAAAAAATTTATACTCTCAAAGATGCTTTAAAAAAAGGAGAACTCTTTACTTCTGATGTACCTAAATCAAGTGGGCAAACCTATCCTGAAAGAAAAAGAGAAATATTAGAAATGGTTCCACCTGGTGGATATTGGAGAGATTTGCCAATTGATATCCAAAAAGAGTATATGAAAAAAAGCTTTTATTTAGGTGGAGGTAAAACTGGAATGGCTAGAAGAATAAGTTGGGATGAACCATCCTTAACACTGACTTGTGCTCCAGCTCAAAAACAAACAGAAAGATGTCATCCTGATGAAACAAGACCATTCCAAGTAAGAGAATATGCGAGAATTCAAACTTTCCCTGATGACTGGATTTTTGAAGGTTCACAAACACAACAATATAAGCAAATAGGTAATGCTGTTCCTGTAAATCTTGCAGAAGAAATTGGATACTCTATAACCAAGCTTTTAAATGATATTCATCACTATAAAATAACTAATTTTATTCAAGGTCAAGGCAGATAGAATTTTTTGGGCGGAGCATACTCCAGTATGTGACAACTAAAAAATTCGTGTCGAACGCCGAGATTGGCTAAAAGTAGTTATTTTACTTCGCTAGACTTCGTCCAGCAATAAACCCACTCGCCCACGCAAAATGTAAATTATATCCACCCCGATGCCCAGTAACATCAAGTACTTCACCAGCAAAATAAAGCCCTTTTACCTTTTTACTCTCCATCGTATGACTCTCTACCTCATCAGTCCTAACACCACCACCTGAAACCTCAGCATGTTTAAACCCTTGAGTATCTACAATTTGTAATCGCCAGTTTAACAGTTGGTTCGCTAAGTTTCGTACCATCTTAGCATTGACATCTTTTGCTTTTATCTCTTTATCTAATTTACATACTTCTAAAAGTACTGGGGCTAGTTTGTTTGATACTAATCCAGTTAGTAATACACTCGCATTTTCGTTTGGCAGTGCTTTTAATAGAGTATCTATTTGACTGATTAGCTCATTTCGGTTTGAGTTGGGAAAGAAATTGATGTTTAGTTTGATATCTTGGTAGAGACTTAGTTGATACGAAGCCTCTTGGGATATATCTAAAATCCCAAATCCTGACACTCCGTATTTGGTAAACAGAACATCCCCTGTTGTATCTTGCTCTTTTTGTCCGTTGATTAATAGAGTGGTTGTTACCTCTTTTTTTACCCCCGCTAGTTTGTGGTGGTAGTTTGATTCTACATTTAACCCTACTAAGCTTGGATAGGTTGGGTTGAAACTGTGTCCTAGTTTCTCTGCTATGTTTAGTCCATCTTCAGTTGCTCGCAGTTGTGGCGCGGCGCTAAGTCCTGAACTAATAAGTACTTTATCGTACCCTTCAAAGGTTTTATCTTCACTTGATAGAGTAAAGGTTTTATCTTTTTTAATAACATCGTTAATAGATGTTTCACATATAATGTTTACATTTAAACTATCTAACGTACTTTGTAAAAGATTAACCACTGATTTTGCTTCGTTAGATTGAGGGTAGACTTTATTGCTCTCTTTGATATCTAAGAGTAGCCCTATTGATTTGCAAAACTTTTCAAAGGCTTTATAGTTGAACTCTTTTAACGCAGGGTTGACAAAACTTGGATTTTCTCCCATGTAGTTTGACTCACTTAATATTGTATTGGATATATTACATCGTCCGTTTCCGCTAGCTAGTATTTTTTTACCAATGCTTTTGTTGTTATCAAAGAGGTCAATATGTAGTTTACTGTTTTGTCGTTTTGCTGTAATGGCAGCAACGATACCTGCCGCACCTGCTCCAATGATTGCTAGTTTCAAGAAAGCCTTTCTTTTTTTGTTATTGAATTATAGTCTATTTTGAATTAGTATTTCTTACTACAATGTAGAATTGTCTGCTGTGTTCTAGTAAAGTATTTATTTTGTAAGAATTCAAGGCGGAAGAAAAATTTAAGCAGGAGCTTACTGAAGTAAGTGAGTGTTTAAATTTTTATGACAACGCAGAAGTATTGCAAAAGAAGTATTTTAATAGAACACAGCAAGCCAGACAGTGGGTGATTCTGTATCTGTATAAGCTACGCGGTGCTTTTTATGCGCGGGTATATTAATATGATCGCCTATACCTAACTTCACCTCTTCGATATACTCCCCTGTTTTTATCTCTAAGGTTGCACTCCCTTCTATGAGCATCACAAATTCATTTTCATTTTGGTCATACCAAAAGTTCTTTGGAGAAATTTGTCCATTTGAGACGATTCTTTCAATTCTGATTTTATCACTTTTGATTAAACCAAGAATCTGTTCATCTTTTAAATTGGTGGGGATATTATCAAATATATTTGCTAGCATGAGGTATTCCTTACTAATTTTGTCTATTATACCCTAAAAAAAATCCCTTAATTGCTGTTAATCTTGACTAAAATAGAGTATTTTAATTCTTATTAAATTAGTATAGATTAATAATTTTACCTTTTTTTGGTAAATTTTAAAATTTTTTCTGACCTATTTTTAGCACTTTTTTTAAGTTAATTTAAGATTTGAAAAGTAGCTTATAATAACCATAAAATCGTACTTGTAAATGCATTTGTAAAACAATAATTATAAATTCCAACTAATTTTATAGGGTTTTAATCCCTACTATTTTGATAGGAAATTCATTTAATCACTATTAAATTACTTGACATTAGAAAAAAAATAGTATACAATTTCACTACAAATTCAAAAACACGATAAAAAAATAAAGGAAAAACAATGCAAAACGAAACAATTGCAGTTCACGGAGGCTATAACAAAAAAGAGGGTTATGGTTCAATGTCTGTACCAATTGCACAAACAACTGCATATGCATTTAGAGATGCAGAACATGCGGCAAATTTGTTTGCACTTAAAGAGTTAGGACCAATCTATACACGATTAACAAACCCTACAACTGATGTATTAGAGCAACGATTTGCTCAACTTGAAGGTGGAGCTGCTGCGATTTGTGTTGCAAGTGGTCAATCTGCAATTTTTTACGCTATTGCAAATGTTGCTGTTGCAGGTGATAACATTCTTATTTCTGATAAATTATATGGTGGTGCAGTTACATTACTAACTCACACAATTAAAAGATTTGGAATCACTGCAAAAGTATTTAAAAGTGAAGATGCATCTGATTTAGAAGCACAAATTGATGACAATACAAAAGCGATTTTCTTTGAGAGTTTATCTAACCCACAAATTGCTATTGCAGATGTTGAAAAGATTGTTGACGTTGCTAAACGAAACGGTGTTTTAACTATATGTGATAATACAGTTGCAAGTGCGGCTTTATTTAACCCAATCAAATGGGGAGTTGATGTAGTTGTTCATTCAACTTCTAAATACACAAACGGTCAAGGTACTGCTATTGGTGGTATCATTGTTGAGCGAGACGGAATGGCTGAATTCTTTAAAGAAAATGCAGCTAGATATGCAGACTTTAATGAACCAGATCCTTCATACCACGGTTTAGTGTACACTGATGTTCCACTACCAAACTTTTGTTTACGAGTACGATTAGCACTATTACGAGATATCGGGGCAGCGCAATCACCACATAACTCGTGGTTATTACTTCAAACAATTGAAACATTAAGCCTAAGAGTTGATAAACACTCTGATAATGCACTTGAAGTTGCAAAATTCTTAGAGTCTCATCCTAAAGTTAGTTCTGTGAATTATCCAGGATTAGAGTCAAATGAAAACTATGCAAAAGCACAAAAATATTTCAAAGAGGGAAAAGCTTCAGGGCTTATCTCATTTGAAGTTGGTTCATATGATGAAGCAAAAGCAGTAATTGACGCGGCAAAACTATTTAGTGTTGTTGTTAATATTGGTGATTCAAAATCACTTATCGTACACCCAGCATCAACAACTCACTCTCAAATGACTGAAGATGAGTTAACAACTGCAGGGATCAACCCAACAACAGTTAGGTTATCAATTGGATTAGAAAACCCTATTGATTTAATTGAAGATTTAAACGAAGCATTAAAGTAATATTATGCCGTTAATATCGTCAAAAGGTGTGTATGGGCTAACTGCTATGCACGAGTTGTATAAAAACAACAAGGGTAATCCCATGCAAATTAGAGAGATATCAGCAAATGCTAATATCCCTCAAAACTACCTTGAACAACTACTAAGTAAACTGCGACGAGCAGAACTGGTAACAAGTGTTCGAGGAAGCAAAGGGGGTTATCTTTTAGCGAAAGAGGCAAAGGATATCTTGGTAAAAGATATTATTATTGCACTGGAAGATGATTTGAAAATTGTGGATGGGAAATGTTCCAATCCAATATTGAATATTTTCTTTGCAGAAGTCAAAGAGAATATGCAAGAACTATTTGAGTTAAGCTTAGAAGAGTTGGACAAGTACCAAGATAAGTTTAATGAATATTTACACTATAGTATATAAAAAATAAAATAAAAATGAATAAGGGAGTTACTATGAAATACGCAGATAATGTTACAGATTTAATTGGAAATACACCACTAGTAAAGTTACAACAAGCAAGTGCTACAGGAGCAACAGTTTTAGGGAAATGTGAATTCATGAACCCAACTCACTCGGTTAAAGATAGAATCGGGAACAACATGGTTAAAGATGCTCTTAAAAAAGGTCTTATCAATGAAACAACAACAATCATTGAGCCAACATCAGGAAATACTGGTATTGCATTAGCAGCAGTATGTGCAGGTTTAGGATTAAAACTTATTCTTACAATGCCTTCATCAATGAGTATTGAAAGACGAAGAATCTTAAAAGCTTTAGGTGCTGATTTAGTATTAACTGAGCCAGAAAAAGGTATGAAAGGTGCGGTTGATAAAGCAGCTGAGTTAGGTGAAGAGATTGAGAATTCATTTATTCCTCAACAATTTGCAAACCCTGCAAACCCAGAGATTCATAGACTTACAACTGCTAAGGAAATCTTAGAAGATACAGATGGTAAAGTTGATATTTTAGTTGCGGCTATTGGTACTGGTGGTTCTATTACTGGTATTTCAGAAGTATTAAAAGAGAACAACCCAAATGTTCAAATCATTGCAGTTGAGCCTGAAGCATCACCAATTTTAAGTGGTGGAAAACCAGGTCCTCATAAAATCCAAGGGATTGGTGCAGGATTTGTTCCAGATGTATTAAACACTGGAATCTACGATGAAGTGGTACAAGTAAGTAACGAAAACGCTATTGCAACTTCACGAGAGTTAGCAAAAAATGAAGGTTTATTAGTTGGTATTTCAGCAGGTGCAAACACATACGTTGCATCTCAAATTGCACAAAGAGAAGAGAACAAGGGTAAAACAATTGTAACAATTCTATGTGATACGGGTGAGAGATACTTAAGCGCAGGATTATATGACGATGAGTAAAAACTCATCCTCATATGTCCTTTAACATGTGAGGTCTACGTATGGCAGCAGAAAAAGCTTATAGGTCCGTCGCCAAAACCATATCTTGGCGAACGATAGGAACTCTTGATACGATTATAATCTCATACTTTATTACTGGTGATTTAACAATGGCAGCTTCAATTGGTTCCATTGAATTGTTTACAAAAATGGCACTTTATTATTTCCATGAACGTGCTTGGAATAAGATTTCCTTTGGAAAAATTAAAGAACCAGATTATCAAATTTAGCAAATGTAGAGGACAAAGATGAAGAGTACAGAGATCACTAGTTTGAATAAAAAGTTTCAAGGTGAAAATCCTGAAACTATTTTAGAATATTTTATTAAAGAATTTGGACAAGATGCCGCACTATCAAGTAGTTTAGGGGCAGAAGACCAAGTTTTAACCAATATGATTTTAAATATTGACAAAAGTGCAAATATTTTTACACTGGATACGGGAAGATTACACCCTGAAACGTATGATGTCATGGATGCCACCAATTTAAAATATGGTATTAAAATCAATGTCTTTTTTCCAAAAAATGATGATGTTGAAAAACTTTATGAAACACAAGGTATCAATGGACATTTTGAAAGCATTGAAAACCGAAAAAACTGTTGTGGTATCCGAAAAATGGAACCACTCAAACGAGCATTAAAACCACTAAAAGTCTGGGTCACAGGACTTAGAGCTGCTCAGAGTGTAACGCGAACTGATATGCCAGTGGTTGAGTACGATGAAAACTTTGAGGTAATCAAAGTAAATCCAATTATTAATTGGAGTGAAGATGATGTTTGGAACTACATCAAATCAAACAATGTTCCATATAACAAACTGCACGACCAAGGGTTTCCAAGTATTGGATGTGCCCCATGTACACGAGCAGTTGCCAAAGGTGCTGATATTAGAAGTGGCCGATGGTGGTGGGAAAACCCTGAACACAAAGAGTGTGGGTTACACGCAAAATAAAGAAGAAAAAAGTAGAAGCAATCAAACTTTTAATTTGAGAGATTCTAACCAATATTAAATAACAATTAATGGGATGATAGATACATGAGCAATGAGATAGAAATAAGTGAAGAACGACTTACTCACTTAAAACAATTAGAAGCTGAGTCAATACACATTATGAGAGAAGTAGTAGCAGAGTTCAGTAACCCTGGTATGCTTTATTCTGTAGGAAAAGACTCTTCAGTGATGTTACACCTTTTACAGAAAGCATTTTACCCTGCACCACCACCATTACCTTTAATGCACGTGGATACAACGTGGAAATTTAAAGAGATGATTGAATTTAGAGATAAAAGAGCAAAAGAAGTGGGAATGGAACTGATTGTTTATTCAAATCCAAAAGGACTTGAAATGGATATCTCTCCATTTGAACATGGATCAGCTTTACACACAGATATCATGAAAACAGAAGGGTTAAAAAACGCTTTAAATATCCAAAAGTTTGATGCTGTATTTGGAGGAGCACGAAGAGATGAAGAGAAATCTCGAGCAAAAGAGAGAATCTACTCATTTAGAGATAAAAACCACCGATGGGATCCAAAGAGCCAACGACCGGAACTTTGGAATGTTTACAATGGAAAACACACACAAGGTGAGTCTATTCGAGTATTCCCACTATCTAACTGGACGGAGCTTGATATTTGGCAATATATCTATTTAGAAGCTATTCCTATTCCTGATTTATACTTCTCACAAGAGAGAGAAGTAGTTGAATACATGGGTACGAAAATCATGGTAGATGATGAAAGAATGCCTGAAGAATTAAGATCAACGGCTAAAAAAGAGAAGGTACGATTTAGAACTCTTGGTTGTTATCCATTAACGGGTGCTGTTGAGAGTGAAGCAACAACGCTACCAGAGATTATTCAAGAGATGCTAACTTGTACTACAAGTGAGCGACAAGGTCGATTAATTGATAGTGATGGTGACGCATCAATGGAGAAAAAGAAACAAGAAGGGTATTTTTAAGATGGCACATCAATCAGATTTAATTTCAAAGAATATTGAACAATATTTAAAAGAGCACGAAAACAAAGAAATTTTACGATTTATTACTTGTGGTTCAGTTGATGATGGGAAGTCTACTCTTATTGGTAGACTCCTTTACGATTCAAAAATGATTTTTGAAGATCAGTTAGCGGCAATTGAACAAGACTCTAAAAAGAGTGGTACAACAGGTGATAAGATTGACTTAGCACTTTTAGTTGATGGATTAGCAAGTGAGCGAGAGCAAGGTATTACTATTGATGTTGCTTACCGATTCTTCTCAACTGAAAAAAGAAAATTCATTATTGCAGACACTCCAGGTCACGAACAATATACAAGAAACATGGCAACAGGTGCTAGTACGGCAGATGTAGCTATTATCTTAATTGATGCACGACAAGGGATTTTAACCCAAACAAAGAGACACTCTTATATTGCTTCACTTTTAGGGATTAAAAACCTAATCGTTGCAATTAACAAGATGGACTTAGTTGATTTCTCACAAGACGTATTTGAGAATATCAAAAAAGATTATAATGAGATTATTGAGTACCTTCCACATAATGAAGACCTAAATATTCAATTTATTCCAATTTCTGCACTGGATGGAGATAATATCTTAACCAACTCGCCAAAAGCGCCTTGGTATAAAGATAAGCCATTAATGGAGTTACTTGATTCTACAGAGATTCATAAAAAAGAGTCTAAATCATTTAGATTACCAGTTCAGTATGTGGTTAGACCACACTTAAACTTTAGAGGGTTCTCTGGAACCATTGCAAGTGGGTCTATTAGTGTTGGTGATGAGATTACTGTATTACCTTCAAAAAAGACTTCACGGGTTAAATCAATCGTATCAAATGATATCAAAGATTTAAGACCAATTGGAAAAGATGAAACTGTTGAAACCATTCAAACTGCATTTGCACCAATGGCAACAACAATCACACTAGAAGATGAGATTGATATTTCACGAGGGGATATGATTGTAAAATCAAGTGATATTCCTAAGGTATCAAATCACCTGTCAGCAATGGTAGTATGGATGGATGAGCAACCACTAAGTTTAAATCAAAACTATGTAATTAAAAGAGCAACTTCTGTATTAAATGGTACTTTTAATGCTATTGATTTTAAAAAGAATATCAATACATTTGAAGAAGTATCAACCGACAAATTAGAGTTAAATGATATTGCAAAAGTTACTCTGTCTTTAGATAGAGAGATTGCGGCAGACCCATATCATGAAAACAGATATACAGGAAGTTTCATTATCATTGATAAATATACTAACGCCACTGTTGGTGCTGGTATGATTATATCTTCTGTTGAAGGTTTTGCACAATTAGCACAAGAACAAAGAGAGTATACACAAGCAGAAATTGAACTGAATGCGTATATTAGAAAGAACTTCCCAGAGTGGGAATGTAAAGAAATTTTAGGATAAATCATGGCAAAAGAGACAGCTGCACAACGCGTTGAACGTATCAAAAAAGAAAAGAGTGGGTTAGATGTTTTAAAAGACATCTACCTCTATGCCGTTTTAGGAGAAGCAATTAATCCTGAGGATATTGACCGATTCAAATGGTATGGTCTTTATACACAAAACAAAAACTTACAAGCACAAGATGATGAAACACTTTATTTCATGCTTCGTGTTAAGTTAGAACACGGTGCAATGAACGTAGAACAAATGCGCGTTGTGGGTGAAATTTCTAAAGAGTTCGCACGAAATACGGCTGACTTTACCACACGACAAGATATTCAATTTCACTATATCCAAGTACGTGATTTACCTGAAATCTTTAGACGATTACAAAGTGTTGGTCTAAGCACAACTTTTGCAGCGGGAGATGTTCCTAGAAATGTAACAACCTGTCCTGTTTCAGGAGTTGAGCACGATGAAATTTGTGATGTACGTGATTTAGTTTCTAAAGTCAATGATTATCTTCGAGCCAATAAAAACCTTGTTAATTTACCTCGTAAATACAAGATTGGAATTAGTGCCTGTAACAAACACTGTATGGGTCATGAAATCCAAGATTTATCATTTACTGCAACAAAAACAGACAATGGCAAAGTACTTTTTGATGTAAGTGTTGGTGGAGGATTAGCATCTAATAAACGAATTGCCTCACATATTGGGTATGTAACACCTTCACAAGTTTTACCAACAGTAAAAGCAGTAAGTACGATTTACAGAGATCATGGACTACGAGAAAATCGACGAAAAGCGAGACTTGGTCATTTAGTTGAAGCATGGGGAGTTGAAAAGTTCAAAGAAGTTTTACATGAAAAAGTAAAATTCAAACTCAAAGATGAAAAAGAGCAAACATTTACACCATATGCACAACGAGAACATTTTGGTATTCATGAGTCAAAAGTAAAAGCACAATCATACATTGGATGTGCAATTAATGGTGGACACATTGGTAGTGAAGGGCTTTTTGCATTAGCTAATTTATTAGATAAACACTCAGCAACAACTATCAAAGTAACAGCAACACAAAACTTTGTTGTGGCAGATGTACCTACAGTAAAAGCACAAGATTTAGCTGATGATTTAGCTAATATTGGGATTGATGCAACACCAAGTCCATTTAAAGCACGAACTATTTCATGTACGGGAATTAACTTTTGTAAGTTTGCTATTAGTGAAACAAAAAATCAAGCCATAGAATTAGCACAACATTTAGAGAAAAAGTTTCCTAACTTTGAAGAGACCGTTTCAATTTCAGTAAACGGTTGTCCAAACTCATGTGCACACCCTCATGTGGTTGATATTGGTTTACTTGGTGCTAAAGTTAAAAATGATGAAGGACAAACAGTATCTGGATTTGAGCTAATTTTAGGTGGAAACTTAGAAGGTGCACAATCAGCATTTGGACAAAAAACAGGAATTAAAGTAACTCCTGATAAAATTGCACCGGTAGTTGAAAAAGTGATAGAAGCTTATATTCAAAGTGATTCAACTATTATGAACAAATTTCTAAATGAGAAAGTAGCCGATGAAGAATTTATTTCGACCCTTCTTTAGTGAGGAAACAGATAAATTACAATTTTTAAAATACAATACGATAGGTAAGCACAAGAATCTCTATTTTGATTATACAGCTTCTGGTCTTGCCTTTAGACAGATTGAAAACCGTATTCACGATGTGTTAACAACCTATGCTAATACCCACTCAAAAGAGGCAGGTATGGCAGCAACCACAAGTGAATACTACATTCAAGCACGGGATAATCTTGCAAAGTCTTTAGAACTCAGTAACGATTTTGCCATTATTCCTAGTGGCTGTGGGGCAACTGCAGCCATCAAACGATTTCAAGAACTTCTTGGTCTTTATATTCCTCCAGCAACCATTAAACGATTTAATATTACTGTTGCAAAAAAGAAACTACCTTTAATCATCGTAGGACCTTATGAACACCACTCCAACGAAGTAAGTTACCGTGAGGCTTTATGTGAACTCAAACGAATTCGTCTTACCAAAGAGGGGCTTATTGATTTACGACAGCTCAAAGAGATTTTACAAGAGAACCGCAACCGAGAAATCATTGGTTGTTTTTGTATTGCTTCAAATGTGACAGGAATTATTACCCCTTATGAAGAGATTTCAAGACTACTTCGCTTGTATGGGGCAACGGTCTGTTTTGATGCGGCGGCAAGCTCATCTTATATGAATATTCCATGTGAACTTTATGATGCTCTTGTTATGTCTCCACATAAACTTCTAGGAGGTCCTGGAAGCTGTGGATTGCTGGCTATTCGAAAAAACCTTATTGATGAAGAGATTGCGCCCTCTTTTGCAGGTGGAGGTACAGTTGCTTATGTTAGCCGTACGGGACAAACCTATGAAAAAGATGTGGAAGCTAGAGAAACTCCTGGAACTCCTGGAATTTTACAGCTCATTAAAGCATCCCTTGCCTATCAATTACGAAATGAGATTGGATTTGAATTTATTCAAGAACACAAAGAGAGTAATTTAAACTACTTTATTAGTGAACTTCAAAAAATTCCAAACCTCTCTATCTATGGTAATCAAGAGAGCAAAAATATTGGTATCATCTCTTTTAATATTGGTGAATTTGACCCCTACGAGCTGTGCGATATTATGTCACAAGAAGCAGGTATTCAAACGCGAGCTGGATGTTCATGTGCTGGGCCTTATGGTCATGATTTATTAGGATTAACCGATCAGCTAAAACTGGGTGAAAAACCAGGTTGGTTACGTATTTCTATCCACTATTCGCAAACTAAAGAAGAGATTGATGCACTATTAGATGCCATCAAAAAATCAATTTCTAAAGTAACTTAATACATTAACAAATCATTAAAAATCTCTGAGTATAATTTCCTATGAGATTTTTAATATTTGCTTCCATTTTTTTATCTGTTTTTGCCCTACTTTCATGGTACATTTCACGACGATTTGTCAATCGTGTTGATTTTAAACCAGGTACTAAACTACTGTTTAAAACATTTTTAGTGCTTAATTTTATTGGTATTATTTTTTATATGTTATCACGCTACTATATTAGTGTACCTGCACCTTTGTATTTTCTTTTTAGTCTTCCTATTGGGGTTATTTTTATACTATTTATTAGCACACTTTTTTATGAGATTTTTCACCTACTCATTCACGTAAGCCCCAATGAAAAACGGCGAGACTTTTTTAAACGTTCGTTGGATTTAGGTTCAGTGGCACTTGCATCGAGTGTCACTGCAAAATCTGTTTACAACGCCCAACACACCTATTTAGAAAAAGTTGACGTGACCATCAAAGATTTACAAAAAGAGTACACCATCGTACAACTCAGTGACGTTCATATTGGAGGTTTGATTGACCACGAGTTTATCGCTTCTATTGTACACAGAGTCAATGCGTTAAAACCTGATGTAATAGCAATTACGGGTGATTTAATTGATACAGACATTAGCTACGTTAAAGATGCTATCAACGAATTAGGTAATTTAAAAAGCACCTATGGAACCTATTTTGTTGTAGGAAACCATGAATATTTTCACGGGGCCAGAACTATTATGGACTATCTTACTACTCTTGGAATTCATTGTTTAGAAAATAGCAATACCTATATTGGAGAGCAAGGTCAAGGCTTTCATTTAGCAGGGGTTTATGATGTGTTTGGCTACCGTACTGAGGATTTAAAACCAGATATCAACAAAGCTCTCATTGGCACTGCACAAAGTCCTACAGTACTCCTTGCTCATCAACCAAAGTTTATTGAAGAGGTTGTGAATGTGGATCTAGTGCTTTCAGGTCATACCCACGGGGGACAGATATTTCCTTTTAATTATTTAGTTAAACTTGCCCAACCTTATATCAAAGGCTTGCACAAACACAATGAGCAAACTCAAATATATGTCAACAAAGGAACAGGTTTTTGGGGACCACCTATGAGACTAGCTGCTAGTGCTGAAATCACACATTTAACATTAAAGCGGGGCTAAAATGTTTGAAATCATAGGATTTTTAGCGGCAACATTAACGACAGTTGCGTTTATACCACAAGTAATGAAGATTTATAAAACAAATCACACTGCTGATTTATCCCTAGCAACCTTTTCCATGTTTACAACAGGCGTATTTTGTTGGTTGATATATGGACTTTACTTAAACAGTTATCCAATGATTTTTGCTAATACTATTACTTTTGGTCTAGCACTTTATATTTTGATTAAAATTTTTAAAAATAGAAAAAATGACTAAATAAAAAGAGGCAAGGAGATTGGCCTCTTTTTGTCATAAAATATTCACTTTTTTGGGGTGGGAAACTTATTAGGGATTACTGAGCAATATAAATAAACGTTGCTAACATTGTGATACCATAAATCGTCATGGTTATCAAATAATCTGTCTTGTTGGTCTCAATATTTTTTTTAATTGTTTTCATTCTCTTCCTTTTTGAAAGAAGAGAGGGGAAATCTCTTCTTTACTTAATTTCTATAGTTTTTTTACTTTTTTGTTCATCAAGTTTTGGAATGACTACTTCCAAAACACCGTCACTACAGTTGGCTTCTATATGTTCCACATCAGCGCTTTCAGGTAATGTAAAACTTCGTGCAAACTTTCCAAATGAGGTTTCAACTTTATAATAATCTTCTTCTTTAACCTCTTCTTTGGTTTTTCTCTCTCCCGAAATGGTTAAAACATCTTTATGAATATCAACTTTTATGTCTTCTTTTTTAACACCTGGTAAATCAACATCAACGTGATAAGCAAACTCACCTTCACGAGTATTAACTACAGGAACAAAACCACCAACACCTTCATTAGCTGTTGGATACGTATAAAGAGAGTTTTCAATATCTCTCATTTGTTTAAATGGGTCAAATTTAGTTAAGAACATAATGAACTCCTTTTAATTATTTGTTGATAACTTCCTTATCAACTTATTGGAATTATAGCACTATTCTTTAGCACTTGTCAATAGTAAGTGCTAATATATTTAGCAAATGAAGCTTTAAAGTGCTAAATATATCCTTTAAAAGTGCCATTATATGGTACTTTAATTAAATTTCAAAATTTCTAGCACTTATAAATTTAAAGTGCTATTTTTAGTTAAAAACCTTAGAACATGCAGAGAATTCATTAAAAGTATCGTGCCATCTTCGTACATCATTTGCTCTTCGCCATCTTTCATGATAAAACTCCATGAGACAAATCTCGTTACCAATTTTTACCATAAACAGATCATACTCATAGACTTTATCATAGGGTGGATAGTTTTCTGATTCTCCCCACGTAAGCCCACCATTTCGTTTAGCATAATTTCTAAAAAAGGTCTCTAAACTGACAAGCTTTTTCTCTTTTTCGTCCCATGCAAGTTCAGTGTTATTTTTGATAATCACTTCGCCATGATAATAGTTCATTGCAAACAGTGAACTAAAACTTATAGTCATTAATAGGGTTAGGGTTACCAAACGTTTCATTACAATACTCCTTTAAATTGCAAGCATTGTAGTAGTTTTTTGTGTAGTGAATATTAATTGATTATTAGTTAACTCTTTTGATATTGGCTTTCGTAAGCTAAGATAATACGTTTTCGCTCAACTCCCCAAGCATAACCACTCATCGCAGCACTTTTACCCACAACTCTATGGCAAGGAATCAAAATAGAGATAGGGTTTTTACCAATACTTGAAGCGACTGCTCGAACAGCTTTTTCATTACCTATTTTTTGTGCCACTTCACTATAAGTTGTAAGATTCCCATAAGGAATCGTTAATAATGCTCGCCAAACATTAATTTGTAAATTGGTTCCTTTAACAAAAAGTTTTTGCTTTTTATTATCAATAAATATGGCTTTTAACGTTTCATTGGTTAAGACATTGTCTTCTAAAAAGTTTGCTTTGCTCCAATCTTTTTTAAGACGATTTAATTGTTCCCCAAAGCTATCTTCATAAAACATCAATGCCATAATACCTCGGGTACTTTGTGCTAAAAAAGTCTTACCAAAAGGACTATTACCAACCCCATAAGTGATAGTAATACTTTCACCAATATTTTTATATTCATTGGGTGTAATGCCCTCAAAATTAATAAACAAATCATGCAATCTACTTGAACTAGATAGTCCAACATCCAAAGAGGTTTCTAAAATAGATTTAGAGTTTTCAAGATGTTTTTTAGCATGTTCTAATGTAGTTGCTTGTAAAAACTGCATAGGAGTTACTCCCACATACTCTTTAAATATACGTGCAAAGTGATGTCTACTCAAACCTGAATGTTTTGCTATATCATTTAAAGTAGGTTGATGCATATAATTTTCATCAACATACTCTAAAGCTTTTTTAACTGTTTCATAATACCGATACTGTTCTTTTAATAAATCATTCATTTTTTTCCTTTAGTATACTACAATTAAATAGACTAAACAATCCGAATCTTGCTTTAGTTTGTAATTGCTAAAAAACTGGTTGTAATCGTAATACTATAAATTGCTATTAAAATTAAATAGTCTTTTTTGTTTGTATTAATATTGTTCATTTCTTTCTCCTTTTTATAGGAGAAGAATTTCTCCTATTAATATTTTGTTTTTATTATTTGATTCCTAAAACTTATCCACCTGGATGGCACATCTTCTTTCATATATCTCCTTTTTTCCAAATTTTATCCCTATAATAAGAGTAACTCGTTACTCTCTTTAGGGTTTACTTCTTTAAGTGTGGCTTTGCCATACTGATAAAAGAAGTCATATAATAAAGGTACCTAAAAAATAGAAACTATTTTTTAGACAAAAAAAAAGGGGAAGAGCAATAAAGCTCTTCCCCTTTTGAAAATAGAAAAACTAGTTTCTAATCATCGGCGAATTTCGCTTTTTTTGCTGCTCTTTTTCGAACTGTTGCATCAAGTTCTCTTTTTCTCACTCTTACGGATACTGGAGTAACTTCAACAAGCTCATCTTCTTCAATCCACTCTAAAGCATTCTCTAAAGACATCACTTTTGGTGGAACTAATTTAATCGCTTCATCAGCTCCCGAAGACCTAACGTTTGATTGTTGTTTAGCTTTAACTGGATTAACATCTAAGTCATTTGATTTAGCGTGTTGTCCAATTACCATTCCGTTGTACACTTTATCTTGAGGTGCAATGTACATAATCCCTCTATCTTGTAAGTTAAAGATAGAATAACCAACTGCTTCACCTGCTTCCATAGAGACTAATGCTCCATGTTTTCGCGATTCAACTGTTCCAGAATGTGGTCTAAATTCTAAGAATGAGTGGTTCATAACACCCTCACCTTTTGTTTCAGTTAAGAACTCAGTTCGAATACCAATTAATCCTCGCGCTGGGATTTCAAATTCAAGTCTTGTGTAACCTGAACCCATTGGTACCATGTTTGTCATGTTTGCTTTTCGTTTTCCAAGTTTTTCAATAATAGCACCTGAGAACTCATCTGGTGTATCAATTACTAAATGCTCAAATGGCTCTAAAGTTACACCATTTTCTTCTTTTGTAATTACTTCTGGTCGTCCAATAGAGAACTCAAAACCTTCCCGTCTCATGTTTTCAGCAAGGATACAAATTTGTAATTCACCCCGACCGTTAACTTTAAATTTACCCTCACCAATTTGCTCATAGTTCATGGCAATATTAGTGTTCATTTCTGCAACTAATCTCTCATCAATTTTGTTAGAAGTTACATATTTACCTTCAGTTCCTGCTAATGGAGAATCATTTACTGCAAATGTTACAGAAAGTGTTGGTTCTTCAATATGCATAGGGTCTAATGGCATCGGATTTGCAGGATCACATAGTGAATCACCTACATCAATAGTTTCAAATCCAGCAACGGCAACAATATCACCTGTACCAGCTTTATCAATGTCAAATCTATCAACACCTTTAAATCCAATTAGTTTAGTAACTCGACCTTTAACTTTTTCACCATCAGCTTTTACTAATGTAACTGTCTCACCCATAGAGATAGTTCCGTTAAAGATTCTCGCAATTCCAATTTTTCCAATGAAGTTATCGTAATCAAGTGTAAATACTTGCAGTTGAAGACCATTTTCATCATCACCTTTTGGTTTTGGAACTTCTGTAAGAATTGTTTCAAATAGAGGTGTTAAATTCTCTTTTGGATCTTCTAAAGCAGTCATAGCATAACCATCTCTTGCTGCTGCATAAATCACTGGAAATTCAAGTTGTTCTTCATTTGCACCCATTTGGTCAAACAGGTCAAATACTTCATCAACTACTCTATCTGGATCACCACCTGGTTTATCAATTTTGTTGATAACAACGATTGGTCGGTGACCTAATTGAAGTGCTTTTTTTACAACAAATTTTGTTTGTGGCATCGTACCTTCTTGAGCGTCAACTAGTAATAATACTGAGTCAACCATCTTAAGAACTCGTTCAACTTCTCCACCAAAGTCAGCATGGCCTGGAGTGTCAATAATGTTAATTCTAACGCCATTGTAATCAATAGCAGTATTTTTAGAAAGAATTGTAATTCCTCTCTCTTTTTCAATATCATTACTATCCATTACTCTTTCATCAACTTCTTGATGTGATGCAAATGTTCCTGATTGTTTTAACAGTTCATCTACTAGTGTCGTTTTACCGTGGTCAACGTGCGCGATAACGGCAATATTTCTAATGTCTCTCATTAAATCTCTTTGTGTTGATTTATTTATTTTTGGAAAACTTCTTAGGCAAAGCTAAATAAAAGTCTCTTATTTTTCAAGGAAACTTCCCAGTAAACTGAAATCATTTCCATTAGTTTTCGCGGATTATACTAAAATATAGCTTAAAGTTGTCATCATTTTGAAGTTTAGTTACACTATAATTACCAAAAATATAAAATAAAGTGCGAAAATATGGACTATCAAGTAATATTAGAAGAGATTAATAATGAGATAAAACCTTACTTAAATCAAGGCAAAGTTGCTGATTATATTCCTGCTTTAAGCCAAGCGAACTCCAATGATTTTGCCATGAGTTTACAACTACTTGATGGAACCTCTTATCATGTAGGATGCAGTGATTTGCATTTTTCTATTCAAAGTATCTCCAAAGTTTTTACCTTTTCACTAGCTCTTGATATCTATAGCAAGGCCATTTACAATCGTGTGGGTCACGAGCCTTCTGGTAATGCTTTTAATTCACTGGTACAACTAGAGTATGAAAAGGGAATTCCTCGAAATCCCTTTATCAATGCAGGGGCAATTGTCACAACAGATAGTCTCATTAGCCATCATAAAAGTTCCCTCAAAGCTTATGAAGAGATTGAATCTTTTATTTCATCTCTTTGTGATGAGAGTATAACTTTTGATGAAACCATTTATAAATCAGAACTAGAGTGTGGTTTTAGAAATGTTGCCTTGATAAATTTAATGAAAAGTTTTGGCAATATTGACAACGATGTACAAGCGGTTATCAAAACCTATTTTAAACACTGTTCTCTTATGATGAGCACCAAACAACTGTGTCGTTCTATGCTCTATTTAGCCAATCATGGAACTGATCCTATTACTAATATCACCCATATAAATGAACCCAAAGCAAAACGTATTAATTCACTTATGCTTACTTGTGGACATTATGATGCATCAGGTGATTTTGCTTTTCATGTGGGACTACCAGGAAAAAGTGGTGTAGGTGGAGGAATTGTGGCATTGATTCCTAAAAAAATGAGTTTGTGTGTTTATTCGCCAAGTTTAAATAAACAAGGTAATTCATTAGTAGGAACAAAAGCCTTAGAACTTTTTACTACTAAAACAGGATTATCTATATTTTAAAATCATTGCAGTATAATTCAAAAAAATAAAACCCAAGGAAAAAAATGAGTGCTTTAGAAATTGCTGATATTATTGGAATCATCTCCTTTGCTCTTTCAGGTTTTTTAATTGCTGTTCATTACAAACTTGATATTTTAGGTATTGCCATCTCAGCTTTTCTAACTGCTCTTGGTGGGGGAATCATTCGAGATACAATTGCCAATCGAACCCCTTATGTTTTTGATGAAAATCTTCCTATTATTTTAGTTATTGCTACGTTGGTTATCTCACTACTATTTAAACTTCATAAAATCACTGATTTAGAAGGTAAAACCACCTTTATCATTTCAGATGCAGTAGGGCTTGCCTCTTTTGCTATTACGGGTGCACTTATTGCTATTGAAACTGAGTTTAATTTTTTAGGTGTTTTAATCTTAGCCTTTTTAACTGCCGTTGGAGGGGGAACACTACGAGATATTTTAGTGAATAAAGTACCATCTATATTAGTAAGTGAGTTTTATGGTACGGTTGCTATTATTGTAGGATTAATCACCTACTTTTTACATATTTTTAATCAAATAAATCTTTTGAATTTAACCATTGTTTTTATATTTGGAGTAAGTTTACGTCTCTTTGCTTTTTATAAGAAGTGGCATCTACCTAAACTATAATTAGCGCCTATCATCTAAAAGAACAAGTTCATTTTCAATATTGTCATATTTAGAAGCACCTAAATACTCTTCATTGACAACTCTATTTCGTCCCTGTTTTTTAGCTATATACATACATTTGTCAGCTCGAGAGATAGTATTTTCAATATTGTTATCATCAACTTTATCATCATATTGACCTACTCCTAAACTTACCGTGTAACTTAAATCTCCCTCTTTTGTATTTAAGGTTCGTTTTTCAATTTTTTCACGAATTTTTCTGGCTATTTGTGTTCCATAATCTAACGATACATTATAAAGTAACAGAACAAACTCTTCACCACCAAAACGTGAAACAATGTCACTGGTGCGTACACACTTTTCTAAATTTTGTGCCAAGTCAATGATAACATCATCTCCAACAGCATGACCATAAGTATCATTAATGGTTTTAAAGTTATCAATATCAAGTATAACAATAGTGATATTTTGTTCACAGCGTCGTGATAGGTTTAACATCTTTTGTGATATCTCAGAAAAATATCGACGGTTATAAGCGTGAGTCATTGGGTCACGGTTGGATAACTCTTTGAGTTCTTCATTTAGTTTTTCAAGTTTTGCATTGGTTTCAACAAGTTTTGTATTATCATAGATATAGATACAAACTAACCCTTTTTCAATATCATAAGGAATAATTGTCACATTCTGTTGCATCATATCATGGATTTTATTGACTATAGTATTGGCTTGAATTTCAATAAAATAGTGGTGAGGGTCCACACTATAATATGCAGGATTATTAGTAACTAAAACTGATTTTATTTTTCGTTTGAGGCGTTTTTCATTAATATAGGTAAACTCTTCACAAATATTTTTATTGACAATCGATTCAGAACTTATGTGAGTTCGTATCTCCAGCCAGTTATTCCATGCTAATATATTCAAAGAGCTGTCTAAAATAATAATACCATTGTTAATCGTGTTAAAAATGATGTTATTATTGATAGCTTCCATTTTAAAACTCTTCTAAAAGTTTATTGAGGGCATCTTTAAGATATAAAATCGACTCATCTTTTGACATGAGAATAAGTTCCCCATAAATATGCTGGTCTTGAAAATTCAAATCCGTTGAAATAATAATAACATGCTGATATTTTGTTTCATAACGATCTTCTAAATTATCTGTTGAGTGAACTTTTTTAACACTTGGAGGTGAAAAGGTAACTGTTGCATCAATGAGAGATGCTAACTTACTGGTTGTTGTTGCAGAGATGATATTAGTAATTTCTAAAATAACATCTTTGAGTTCATCATCATTGATTTCACTCTCATCTAAACCAAACTCCAAAGCTAAGTTTTTTGTTGATTCTTCATCCATGATAAACATATTTTCACCACATAAATTTCCATCTATGGGTTGGCTTGATACATAATAATCAACCCCATGACTAAATTTTTCATCAAAATAGTCTTTAAACTCCGATGATGTTGCAGTTTTAATGCAAGGAATATTGAGTGTTGCAAATTGATTAATTATCTTAGCAACTGCAGAAGTTGCAGCTCCATAAGAGATATTCATCAGTTCTTGTAAACAATCTAATTCATCATCATTGAGAGTTATATCTGACATTAGCTAAGTTCCAACTGGGTTAACATGGTTGATAGATTTTCAGCATTAATTGGTTTTTTGATAAATCCAATTGCACCGTTTTCTCTTGCTTTTTGTTTTGAACCATCTTGGATATCTGCACTAACTACAATAACTTTTGCTTTGTTATCATAAAGACAAATTGTCTTAACAGCATCAAAACCATCCATAACTGGCATAGTTAAATCCATAAAACAAATGTGAGGTTGATGTAACTTATAAAGTTCTACTGCCTCTTGTCCATTAGTTGCTTCGATAATTTCTATATCATTTGTGATTAATTCTTTTAAAGACTTGATTAGCATCTTTCGTGCCATTTTCGAGTCATCTGTTACTAGATATTTCATTCGTCCCTCAAAATTGTTAATAATCTTTGATTATACTTTATTAAGATTAAATAATTGCCTAAAAAGTAAAGAAAAGTTATTTTTTTTCAAAACGAATGACATCTTTCGCAAAAACCTATTTTAGATTAAATAATTTTTTGAAAAGCCTCAATAATTGCAACAGATTCTAAGTCTTTGATTTTTTGTTCTAAAGAGTCAACTGTTTCATTAGATGTGAGTTCTAATGACTTTTGTAAAATAAATTCACCCTCATCATAGTGTTCATTAACAAAGTGTATGGTCACTCCAGAAGTTTTTTCACCTGCCTTTACAACGGCTTCATGAACGTTTCTACCATACATTCCTTTACCTCCAAATTTTGGAAGAAGTGCCGGATGAGAATTGATAATTTTATTTTCATAAGTGCTGACAAGTATGGTTTCAAGTTTTTTCATATATCCTGAAAGAAAGATATAATCACACTCATACTCTTGCATTAATTCAGTGATTTTTTTATCCAAACTTTCATTGGGAAATAATTTTTGATTGATAATAAAATTAGGGGTTTCTCGTTTGGCAGCTGACTTTAATACTTTGGCATCAGAATTATTAGAAATAACCAAAGCAACTTGAGCATTGAGTATTCCTTTTTCGCATGCTTTATGCAAAGTTTTATAACCACTTCCATTGTGTGAAGAGAGTATTCCAATTTTAATCATCTATTTATAACCTTTGTAATAATTACAGGAAACTTTTTATCGTTTTCACTAGTTTTCGCGAATTATAACACCTTTATAAAAAAAATCAAAATTTTTAACCTTTTTTTCGTTTATTTATTAAAAATACTCCCAAGAATATTAAACCTGTTGCAATAAAATCAATAACTTTAATATCTTCTCCCACAATAAAAAATCCAATAAACAAAGCAACCACTGGAGGAATATAAGTAATAGAAGAAGCTTTTAATGCACCCATAGTTTCAATGACATAGTAGTAACCAATAAAAACAACCCCTGTTCCCAAAAATCCTAAACCAATTGCCATTCCTAATGCAGCGTGAGTGTCAGCCCAGATAGCATTAATATTTTCAAAATCAGTAATGAGTAACAAAATTATCATGGCAAACCCCAACTGATATGTGGTCAATGCTACCGCTTTTATTTTTAGTGGAGTGACAAATTTTCGTGCATAAATAAACGATGCTCCCACACTAAGTGACCCTAAAACAATTGCTAGCATCCCTTCTGTATTTAAATTTTGCAAGTTTTCACTAAAAATTCCACTGATTAAAACCACACCAAAAAATCCAATAGCAACCCCTTTCATTGCATTTTTAGTGATTTTTTCCTCTTTTAAAAAAAGTGCTGCTGTTAAAAATGAGAAAAGCGGCACCGAACCACTCAATGCTCCAGCAATTCCTGAAAGCAATAAAAAAGATCCCTTTACAAAACCGTAATAATAAACTACGGCCGCTAGCAGTGACATAACAAAAAAATGAAAAGAGTATTTTAGATGTTCAAGTTTTAAAACTTTTAAATAAATGGCATAACAAAATACAGGAATAAATCCAAACAGTACACGATAAAAAACCACCTGCATGGAGTCAATATGCTCAGCCACCATTTTCATATAGATAAAGTTACTTCCCCAGATAATTCCAAGGGCTAAAAAAATTATTATTGGTAATCGAATCAATTACTTACCTTTTTTACTGTTTTGAGAAAAGATGGTATTCCTTTTAAGATAAAGTTATTATTAATGGAATTATTTTTTTTAAAAGAAATCCATGAATTCGAGCGATTAAAAGAAAATATTAGATTTTTTATTATGTCAAGGCGGAACTAAAAATTAGTGAGGAGTTTACATGAAAGTAAATGACGAATTAATTTTTAGTTTTAACGCAAACGTAGTGAAAAAGATAGTGTTTTATTTTAATCGCTGAGAGTGGGTTAGAGCTATGGCTATGGCATCTGTAATATCTAGTGGTTTTATCTCTTTTTTAATTCCTAGCAACCTTTTTACCATAAAAGCAACTTGCTCTTTTTGTGCTTTTCCGTTTCCTGTTACTGCTTTTTTAACTTGTAGTGGTGTGTACTCTGCAAAGTTTCCAAAATTTTGTAAGATTTTTAGAGAAATTGCCCCTCTAAATTGGGCTAATTTTATGACTGATTTTGGGTTAAAAGCGTAAAACATATCTTCGATGGCAACTTCATCAATAGCATGATTTTTAAAAATCAAATCAATTCCTTCTGTCATCTCAACAATTTGTTGTTGAAGAATTTTTGTTTTAATTTTGATTAACCCTGCTTCGATAAGTTTTGTACGCTGTCCCTCTTTTTCAATAACAGCATAACCACAATTAATCGTTCCGGGGTCAATCCCTAAAATTTTCATATATATTTTTCCTAAATTTTAAACTATTTTTCACATATTTCACATGAATTCACATTTGCTTATTCACATACAAAAACTCCTATATAATCGTACATTTTATATAAATAAATACTTAAATTAAAAAACTTTTCACGCTAAATTCTATTTTATTCACATCAAAAATAATACTATTAGTAAAAATTCGATACAATATCTACGATTTATATAAACAAACAAAGAGTTAAACACTAAATGACAACTAAAGAGATTTTATCCACTTTAAAAAATGAAACTACATCATCAGACTATGAACGATTTTTAAAACAACTAACTTATAAAAAAATATCTTCTGATGCAAATTTAGCAGTTTTTGAAGTACCGAACAAATACATCGCAAACTGGATTAAAAGTAAATTCACTTCACAAATACAACACTGTTTTGAAACCCTTGATGGAAGTAAACCAGCTATTGAAATAAAAGTTGCCGGTGAGCGACGAACTAAAAAAGAGATTATTCAAGAAAAAATCAAAAGCAAAGAGGTTGATAGTACGATTCTAAACCCTTCGTACACTTTTGACTCATTTGTTCTTGGACCATCAAACCAAATGGCATATAACGCTTCACTTGCAGTTTCCAAAAAGCCAGGTACCCAATACAACCCACTATTTATTTATGGTGGAACGGGATTAGGGAAAACTCACCTATTACAGGCTATTGGTAATGATGCAATTGAACACGGTAAAACAGTTATTTATGTAACTATTGAACAGTTCATGAATGACTTTACTTTTTCAATTAAAAATAAAAATATGGAACACTTTAGAAGTAAATATCGACAGTGTGATGTTTTACTCATTGATGATATTCAGTTCTTAAGTGGAAAAGAGCAAACTCAAGAAGAGTTTTTCCATACTTTCAATGAATTACACAATGCAAAAAAACAAATCGTTATGACAAGTGATAGATTGCCATCTCAAATTGCAGGTCTTGTTGATAGACTTCGTTCTCGATTTGAGTGGGGTTTAACCGCTGATATTCAAATACCAGGGTTAGAGACAAAAATAGCTATCATTGAAAAAAAATCAGACCTGAATGGAATTAAACTAACCCGTGATATAATAAACTTTATTGCGACAAATTTAGATAGTTCTATCAGGGAAATCGAAGGTGTTCTTATTCGTATTAACGCCAGTGCTTCACTACTAAATCAAGAGATTAACCTAGAGATGGCACAAAGTTTACTCAAAGAACAAATCAAAGAGAAAAAAGAGAATATCAAATTACCTGATATTATTTCTATTGTTGCAAATGAGTTAAATATTAAACCAAGTGATATTAAATCTAAAAAACGAACAGCTACTGTTGCTAATGCACGGCGTGTTGTTATATACCTAGCACGAGAGTTAACACACAACTCAATGCCAGATATTGCAAAGTTTTTAGGGATGAAAGATCACTCATCAATTTCGCACAATATTAAAAAAGCAAATGAGCTTATCGAAAAAGATGAAAACTTTAAACTCATCATTGAAAATTTAAAGAATAAAATCATAAATAAGGAGTGGTAAAAGTACCAAAAGGAGCGAACTACTAAAAAAGTTTTAACCGATTATGTGAATAGATGTGAATAATAAAAAAGTTTTATTCACCTTTGAAAAGACCTAGAAATAGAGTTTGAAACACTGTTTTCATCTATTCACATAGACTACTACTACCACTAAATAAAGAAAATATAAAGGGGATGAAAATGAGATTAGTTATAACCAAAAGTATACTAGAAAATATAATCTCTTCAATGCAACCATTTTTAGAAAAAAAAGATGCAAGTTCAATTACTTCACATATCTATTTAGAAATCTCTAATGCAGAATTAATTTCTAAAGCTACAGACTATGAAGTTGGTTTACAATTTAAGACAGATAATATCAGTGATAGTATAGAAGGAAAAGCTACTGTTAATGGTACAAATCTATTAGGAATTATTAAACGATTAAAAAATACAGATATTATTTTAGAAACCAATGATAATAACTTAATCATTAAACAGAATAAATCGTCATTTAAATTACCTATGTATGATGCAAATGAATATCCTTCATTTCCAACACTAACTAATTTAAATACACTTGAGCTTTCAACAATGAATTTAATCAATTCTATTCGTAAGATTACACCAGCAATTGATAATAACAATCCAAAGTTTGAATTAAATGGTGCACTAATTGATATTAAAAATTCTAAGATAAATTTTGTAGCTACAGATACACGTAGACTTGCTATTTCATATTTACAAAATATTACTAATGAAGAGTCTCAATTTATTATTCCTAAAAAAGCTATTATTGAGATTCAAAAACTATTTATTGATGATGCATCTATTTCATACGATGACACGAATTTAGTTATTTCAAATGATAATATGCAATTCTTTACAAAACTAATCAACGGTAAGTTCCCTGATTATGAAAGAATTATTCCAACCTCTTTAAAACATAATTTTACTGTTTCAAAATCAGTGTTAATTGATTCTATCAAATTAGTAACATCACTCTTTTCAAATATTAAAATTACGTTTAAACCAAACACAATTGTATTTGAATCATTAGATGAAGACAGTGAAGCAAAAACACAAATTGATTTAGATTTAAATATTAATAATGAATTCTATTTAGCAGTAAATGCTAAATACCTTTTAGACTTTTTAAGTTTAACAAATAATGAAAATGTAACGATTGGATTTAACGAATCAAATTTGCCATTCTATTTAGAAGATGATAAATTTTATACGATTGTAATGCCAATCGTTTTAGATAAATAAGAAGGATACCTAAATGAGTCAACCAGAATATGGCGCTAGTAATATTAAAGTTTTAAAAGGTCTTGAAGCTGTAAGAAAAAGACCAGGTATGTATATTGGTGATACTAACATCAATGGTTTACACCATATGGTATACGAAGTAGTTGATAACTCTATTGATGAAGCGATGGCAGGATTTTGTCGAAATATTAAAGTAACTATGACAAAAGATCATTGGATTAAAGTTGAAGATGATGGTCGAGGTATTCCAACAGCAGAGCATCCTACAGAAAAAATTTCAGCAGCAACAGTTGTACTTACTGTATTACATGCTGGTGGTAAATTTGATAAAGATACTTATAAAGTTTCTGGTGGTCTTCATGGGGTTGGTGTTTCAGTAGTAAATGCACTTTCAAAAGATCTTAGAATGACAATTTACCGTGATGGTAAAAAACATTATCAAGAGTTCTCTTGTGGTATTCCTAAAGCTCCTTTAGAAATTGTTGGTGATAGTCCTAGAAAAACTGGTACAACGATTGAATTCTTAGCAGATGATTCTATTTTTGAAGTAGATGCTTATGAGTTTGAAACCTTAGCAAAACGGTTTAGACAAGTTGCATATTTAAATCCATTTATTTCTATTACACTTAAAGATGAAATTCATAACGTTGAAGAAGTCTATCACTTTGAAGGTGGTATTAAACAATTCGTTGAAGATTTAAACAAAGAGACAGCAGTTTCTGATGCAGTCTCTTTTTCTGATAGAGTTGAAGATGTAGAAGTTGATATTGCAGTTATGTATAACTCAACATTTACAGAAAAAACACTCTCTTTTGTAAATAATATTCGAACCATTGATGGGGGAACTCATGAAGCTGGTTTTAAAGCAGGTCTTACACGAAGTATCGTTAAGTATGTAAATAATAACGCAGCAGCTCGAGAAAAAGATACAAAAATTACAGGTGATGATGTACGAGAAGGACTTATTGCAGTTGTTTCTGTAAAGGTGCCTGAACCACAATTTGAAGGGCAAACAAAAGGTAAATTAGGTTCATCTTATGTGAAACCTATTTGTCAAAAATTAACTTCTGAATGTTTAGATAAATATTTTGAAGAGAACCCACAACAAGCAAAAGCTATCATGGACAAAGCTCTTATGGCAGCACGTGGTCGAGAAGCAGCTAAAAAAGCGCGAGATTTAACCCGTAAAAAAGATGCAATGACAGTAGGAACTCTTCCTGGTAAATTAGCAGAGTGTCAAAGTAAAGACCCAGCAGTTAGAGAATTATACCTGGTGGAAGGGGATTCTGCTGGAGGTTCAGCAAAACAAGGTCGAGATAGAGTATACCAAGCAATTTTACCTCTAAAAGGTAAGATTCTAAATGTTGAAAAATCACGATTAGATAAAATTTTAAAATCAGATGAAATTAGAAACATGATTACAGCTATGGGTTGTGGTATTGGTGATGATTTTAATGAAGAAAAAATTAGATATCACAAAGTAATTATCATGACCGATGCGGATGTTGATGGATCACACATTCAAACACTCCTTTTAACATTCTTCTTTAGATTTTTACGACCAGTAGTGGATAAAGGGTATTTATACATTGCACAACCACCACTTTACCGATACAAAAAAGGTAAAAATGAAATCTATCTAAAAGATGACACAGCACTACACAACTACCTAATCGAAAATGGTATGGAATCATTTGAATTTGAAGGATTAGGTTACAACGATTTAGTTGATCTATTTAAAACTGTTTCACGATACCGAGGAATGTTAGCACAATTAGAAAAACGTTATTCACTTTTAGAAGTATTAAAACACTTAATTGAATCACCTGAATTAGTTTCATTAGAGCAAGATAAACTGTATGAAGAAGTAAAATCATTCTTAGAAGCAAAGGGTTACAATATTCTTTCTAAAACAATTACAGAAGAAAAAATTCAATTGTTTGTACAAACAGGTGCAGGGTTAGAAGAGTTAATCATCGATGATGAACTTTTTGCATCGCCTTATTTCTCAGAAGCTACATACATCTTCTCTAAATTAGTTGAAAGAGATATCTCTATGTTTGATGGACGAGATTTAGTAGAAATCCTAGAAGAAATTGAAGGATTAGCTAAAAAAGGTGCATATATCCAACGATACAAAGGTCTAGGTGAGATGAACCCAGAGCAACTATGGGAAACAACTATGACACCAGAAGATAGAAGACTTCTTAGAGTTACAGTAGAAGATGCAGAAGCAGCATCAGATACATTCACACTGTTTATGGGTGATGAAGTAGAGCCAAGAAGAAACTACATCGAAGAGCATGCGAAAGATGTTGAACACTTAGACGTTTAGATAAAAGTTCATCTTTTATCCATACTCTGCGTTAAAGCGCAAAATTTACTCAGTCACTTACGACTGAGTAAGCTCCCTCCTAAATTTTACCCTTCGCCTTGATTATAAATAAAATATAAACTTTTAAAAAAACTATTTTTGTGACATAAATTGTGATGATATTTTGATATATTATAAAAAATAATAAAGGTTCTTTATGAATAAAAAATGGGAAGGTGACCTTCTAAATCGTAAAAAAGAAGGTAAGTTTATTATTAATTACTTAGTTAATAAATATAAAGAAAATCAAAATAAACCATTTGTATTAAACATTAATGCAGAATGGGGATATGGAAAAACATTTTTTTTAAATAATATTGCAAAAGAAATAAAATCTATGAATCATCATGTAATTGAATTTGATGCATGGAAAAATGACTATACAAAAGAACCTTTATTAGCTTTTATGTCAGAAATAAATAACTCACTGGAAAATTTTTTTACACCACAACAATCAAAAGGGAAGAAACTTTTTAAAACTTTGAAAGATAATGGTTCTTCAATATTAATGTCAATAATAAGCAGAAAACTTACAGGTGTTGGATTAGATGAATTTCTTAATGAAAATTCAGATAATTGTGATGAAAATGAAAATAATGAAGTAAAAAAAGATATAGAAAATAGTGTTTCATCACTAACTACTAAACTTACAGAATATGCTTTGAAAGAACATAATACTATTAAAAATAGTATAAATGATTTTAAAATAAATATGAAAAATCTTCTTAAGTATGTAGAATCTTTAAAAAATCAAAATCTTCCGATTTTTATTTTAATTGACGAACTTGATAGGTGTAGACCTAATTATGCAATTGAATTGCTTGAAAATATTAAACATTTATTTGATATAGAAGGAATAATTTTTATAATAGCAACTGACTCTAAACAATTATCACATTCAATAAATGCGATTTATGGAAATAAATTTGCTTCAGAAAAATATTTAAAAAGATTTTTTGACCAAGAGTATAGTTTAATTATTCCAGAAAACTATGAATATATAGATAGTTTATTTGAACTAAATAATTTGAAAAATGATGAAATTCTTTTTACTCCATTCTTAGATAAATTTACACAAAATAAATGTAAACATGTCTTATTAATGGATATGTTTGTTACAGAAACAAATTTAAATCCGAGAGAAATAAATCATGTAATAACAATATTAAAAGCAGTAAGATTAAGTTGGAATGTTCAAGTTAATATACAATTACCATATCTTTTATTCTTAATTTTTTTAAAAGTAATAAATAATGAATTATTTCAAAAATATAGAATAAGTAAAGATATAAAAGAACCTCTTAGTATATTTCAAAATACTAGAGAACAAACATACTATGAAACTATGATTTGGAAAGATAGCTACTCATCATATGAAAGTAAAAAAACATTAATTGATTTAATAGTCCAATATAATGATTTAAGTAAAGTAAAAATTGATTCAATACAAATCAATAACTATAATTGTAGTGTGTTAAGAATAGTAAATAGAAACTATACAGAGAATATAACAAATAGAAGACTTTTATTACTTAATAGTTATTTTGATTTAGTATTATATGCGGGACAGATTAAATAGTTTTTATTTTAGAATGTTTGCGTACTTTCTTCCTGCCTTTGTCAAAGCTAGAATTTTGAATATTTTTTTCGGAGAAAAGCGATTCATGTTTGAGGAGACAAAGGTGACTAAGGTCACGTTTTCGACGAGTTATGAGCGTAGAAAATAAATCTTTAAAATTTTAGGAACACGCAGTGCTTTGACAACTGGCAGTTGCTTTTGCTTACTTTTAGTCAATACAAAAGTAAGTAGAGTGAAGAGGTAATCCTCTTTGCGATACCATTTGATACTTAGATATATAGATAAAATCTCCTATAAAATAATCCAAAAAATTACAATTTGAAATGAAATCAATCCAAAAAATTAAAATAGATTATCATTTATAAAATCTAAAAAGATACAAGTATTTGACAATTTGTATCTTATAGGATACAATGATGTATAATATAAAACAGACAGAGTATTTTTCTAAGTGGTTATCTAAACTCAAAGATATTAAAGGCAAGGTTTCTATTCTTCGTCGTATTGATAGAATTAAAAAAGGAAATTTTGGTGATTTTAAATCTTTAGGGTGTGAATTATATGAGCTTCGTATAACAGTTGGTTCTGCCTATCGAGTTTATTATACGAAAAAGAATAATGAAATTGTCATTTTACTTTTTGGTGGTGACAAATCAACACAAAGTAGTGATATAAATAAAGCCAGAAAAATATTAGAGGAGCTAAAAGATGAATAAAACAACCAACTTTGATATATCCCAATATTTAGATTCAAAAGAGATGATAGCTGAATACTTAACTCAAGTATTACGTGATGGTGATATGGATGAGTTTATGGATGCTATTGGTTATGTTGCAAAAGCCAAGGGTATAAGTAATATAGCAAATGATACAGGACTTGGTCGTGAGAGTTTGTATAAAACTTTCAAAAAGGGTGCTAAACCAAAATTTGATACAGTTCTAAAAGTACTCAATGCTTTGGATATTAAACTTCAAGCCGTTGCTTAAGAAAAACATGTTATTTTTTAAAAAAATATCTAAGGACAGACAATGACATTAGCCGTATTCTGTGGTGCAAGTTTAGGAAACAACGAAGCCTATGCCAATGCAGCAAAAGATTTTGGAAAATATTTAGCGCTGAATAATATCAATGTAGTTTTTGGTGCAGGTAGTGTTGGTATGATGGGAACACTTGCTGATGCAGTTTTAGAGCATGGTGGAAATATTTGTGGGGTTATTCCTGAAAAACTCAAAGATTTAGAGCTTGCCCACGAAAATTTAACAGAACTTATTATTGTGAAAGATATGCACGAACGTAAAGCAACTATGGCACAGCTGTCTGATGCTTTTGTAGCACTGCCTGGTGGTTTAGGAACGCTCGAAGAAATTTTTGAAGTTTGGACATGGGCACAACTAGGGTTTCATAAAAAACCGTGTGCTTTTTATAACGTGGATGGTTTTTATGATAAATTGCTGGATATGATAAAGACTATGTCAGAAGAAGGGTTTTTAAAACAAGAACATGTTGATATTATGATTCAATCTAGTTATAAAGAGGAACTTATTACTGCAATTGAAAATTTTGAACCTAAAGAGTACGCTTTATAAACCTATAATCCACTATACCCTATAATCGCGAATTCAAAAACAAACATATAAAGATAAATCATGATAGAACTAATTAATATATCAAAAAGCTACCCAACGGGTGAACTCTACAGTGACATGAACTTACGTCTAAATTCTAGCGATAAAGTGGGACTAGTTGGTCGTAATGGTACGGGAAAATCGACACTTTTTAAACTCATCCTTGGTGAAGAACAGCAAGACAATGGGGAAATTAAATTTCCAAAAGCCTATAAAATTGGGGCATTAAAACAGTATTTTGATTTTAGTGAGAAAACACTTATTGATGAAACGGCGTTAGCTTTAAGTGAAGATGACAAGTATGATATTTATAAAGCAGAAAAAATTCTTTTTGGTTTAGGATTTACTGATGCGGATTTACAAAAAGACCCAAAATCTTTTTCGGGTGGTTATCAAATTCGAATTAATTTAGCAAAACTTCTGTTAACAGAACCTAACATGTTACTGCTTGATGAGCCTACGAACTACTTGGATATTCTTTCAATTAGATGGTTAAAAGCATTTTTAAAAAACTTCCAAGGCGAAGTGATTCTTATCACCCACGATAGAGAATTTATGGACAGTGTTTGTACGCACACTTTAGGAATTGTACGACGAAGTGCCTTTATGATTCCAGGTGGAACACGAAAATTTTATGAACAAATTTTAGCTAACGAAGAGCACCACGAAAAACAAAAAATCGCTCAAGAGAAAAAAATCAAAGACCTCGAAGAGTTCATCGCTAAAAATAAAGCCCGAGCGGCAACGGCAACCCTAGCCCAATCAAAAGTAAAAATTTTAGAAAAAATGGAAATTTTAGAAGACATCGATTATGATGCTAATTTAAAATTTGATTTTAACTACAAAGAGACAGCGGCAAAGTTTTTAGTAGAAGTCAAAGATTTGAGCTTTGGATATGAAAAAGACAATATTTTATTTAAAAACATTTCGTTTGCACTTTCGCGTGGTGAAACCATTGGAATAATTGGTAAAAATGGTAAAGGTAAATCTACACTATTAAATGCAATCGCAGGAGAACTAGAAGCCCAAACGGGAAGTGTTGACTTTCATCCTAGTTGTACTTTTGGGCATTTTGGACAAACGAATATCTCACATCTGAATAAAAACAATAGTATCATGGATGAAATTTACAGTGTAAACCATAAACTTCCAGAAGCAGTGATTCGAACCATTTGTGGAATTATGATGTTTAGTGGTGATAACGCTAAGAAAAAGATTTCCCTACTTTCTGGGGGTGAAAAATCACGAGTAATGTTAGGTAAAATTATTGCCAAACGTGTGAATTTATTGTTCCTTGATGAGCCAACAAACCACCTAGATATTGATTCTATTGATGCCTTAACAACAGCTATTAAAGCTTTTGAGGGTTCATGTATGATTGTAACTCACTCTGAAGAACTGCTTCGTGCAGTATGTGATAGATTGATTGTATTTACAAATGATGGGGCAGATTATTTTAATGGAACTTATGATGAGTTCTTAGAAAAAATTGGTTGGGAAGATGACGATGCAGGTGAGAAAAAGAAAGTTGTTAAACCAAAACGAACTAAAAAAGAGATCAAAAAACTGCGAGCAGCAATTGTAACTGAAAAGAGTAAAACAACAACGCCTATCAAAAAAGAGATTGAAGAACTCAAAGCGTTAATTCCAACCCTAAGTGGTAAAGAAGCATCTCAAAAAAATTCACAAGTGTTAGATTTAGAAGAGAAGTTAGAAAAACTCAATGCCGAGTTTCAAAAAAGGCTAGATGAAGTCTAGCCATATTTTGGGTAATAACTACGTGCCTTTAAATTTTTATTGGTTACAATAAAATCATGAAAACACTTCTTTTAACCCTAATTGCTCTTTTCATTTTTGCAGGTTGTTCTGTGGGAAATAAAAACCTAAGCTTTCAAGAAGAGAATAAACTACGGGTGACTTTTAATTGTATTGTGCCTTTTGATGATGTACGAAAAGTTAGAACCTACGAAGATAAAAATATTGTCAAAGAGGTTTATTACGTAGAGTTTAACAATATCTACGAGTCTTATTTTGAACTTACCCATAAACAAATCCCCAATATGAATATTTCACTCAACGATTATGTTGATTTTTTAACTGATGAGGGTATAGAAATACAAAGTCAAAAAAAAGTTGATAGTATTTTATATATTAGTTTTAACAAAAGAGAGAAACAATTTAATCAAATTATCTCTACTTCATGGAATAGTTTAAAAATTGCCAATGCTGAGCCTTTAATGTTTGAGGCTATTAAAACACACTGCTCTAAGTAAGGTTTATTTGTAAACTTTTTGCCACATTCAATGTGGTTAATTCTAAGTTTTTTTTGGCATTTTTTTTCACCGTTTCAAAATCAGTTGAAATAGGTGTACAATCAAACACTGCATCAATGCCATGTTCAAGTACAATTTCATAACCTTCATCTAAACACCCTACAATAGCAATAACCTTTTTGTCATGTTTTTTGGCAAGTTTAGTAACGCCTATTGGGGTTTTTCCTTGAATGGTTTGTTGATCCATTCTGCCCTCACCTGTGATAACCAAATCAGCTTTTTTGATTTTTGATTCTAAATTCACACTTTGCATAATAAGTTCAATTCCACTTTCTAAAAACGCATTACAAAAAGTCACCAAGGCAAACCCTAATCCACCAGCTGCTCCAGAACCTTCTATAGTTTGTGTTCGTTTTCCTAGAGTAGATTCGCATATATGAGCAAAATAAGATAGCTTATCGTCCAGTTCTTTGATTATTTGAGGTGTTGCCCCTTTTTGAGCTGCAAAGGTATATGAGGCTCCATTTTGACCGCATAAAGGATTTGTCACATCACAAGCTACTTTGATAGTGACATTTTTAAACCGTTTTTGAAGTAGACTTATATCCATACTACGAATTTGTTGGATAGTTTGGGTGGTTGCAAAAAAGCTTTCGCCATTTTCATTAAAAAACTTTAGCCCCAATGCTTGTAACATACCAATACCTACATCATTAGTAGCACTACCACCAAGTCCTAAAATAAAACTTTTCACCCCACGATTAAGTGCATCGAGAATGAGTTGCCCAAATCCATAAGAGGTAGTTTGTAGTGGATTTTTTTCATTTTGTTTTAATAACTCCAACCCACTGGCTGTTGCCATTTCTATTACTGCGGTTTTTCCATGATGAATGAGTCCATAATAGGCACTAATGTCTCGTTGAAGTGGGTCTTTAACTGCAACTGTGATAATTTCTCCATGATTTGCTTCTACGAGGGTTTTAGCCGTTCCTTCTCCTCCATCTGCTAGGGGTACTTTTTCTATTGTCGCGTTTGGAAAAACTTTATGCATGCTTTTTTCTATTGTTTCACAAACTTCAGTAGCGGTTAGAGTCTCTTTAAAAGAATCGGGAGCAATCACTATATTCATATAAAACCTTTTGTAAAAACTGTTCTAAATCTATTATAACAAAGAAAAGTATAGCAATATGACATATAATCCATATGAGATTTTTATTTTAACTATACTTCTAAAAAACAAAGAAAAGGAAACCCATGCGAATATGTGGAATCGAACTTAAATCAAATCAAGCAATTTTTTCAGTGATTGAAAAACAAGATGATGATATTGTTATTTATATTGATATGAAAATAAAAAAAATCACTTTACAGGATGACGACTCCCAAGAATCTATTAGACAATTTTGCAACGAACTGTTAGCGTTTTTAATTGATAATGAAATCGATAAAGTTATATTAAAAAAACGTGCTAAAAAAGGAAACTTTGCAGGGGGTGCAGTGACATTTAAAATGGAGGCATTGATTCAATTAAATCCCCATTGTGTTGTTGAACTAATATCGGGGCAAGCTATGGGTGCATTTGAGAAAAAGAATGATGTTCATATCCCAAATAATCTAAAGAAATACCAAGAGCAAGCCTATGTGGCTGCCCTTGCTGCATAAATTCTTATAAATATCTATCTTTCGACTCCATTTTCACACTTTTTTTATTTATAGTTCTTTTATAAAGTTTTTAAAGGATTTTTTATGAAAAGAAAAATATTAATATCTTCAATGTTAGCATTGACAGTCTGTTCAAATTTGTATGCAAAAGAAAACTATGTTGAACTAGGTTTAGGCGTTATAAATTCAAAAGATAGTTTTAGTACAGAAGGCAGTTCAACTATTGATTCAGTAAATTCAAGTGCAAGTAGTGAATCAACAACAGTACCGGCAGTAGAATTCTATTATGGAGTAGATATTTCAAAAAATGAACAAATTTATATGGAATCTCAAAGGGGTGAGTTTAATTTTGGTTATTCACAAGCTACAAATGTTGGTCTATTTGATGTAGGATTTATCTATAAGTTAGATGAAGAGTCTTGGCAAAATCCATTTTCTACTGGAACAAGTAGGGAAAAGACTGATGTTAGTGAAAAAGGTGCTTTTATTTCATATGGTACGAGTTTTTCACCAATTTGGAAGAGCAATTTTGTATATCGATACACAACCGTTGATTATGAAAATGAGACCGTAATAGATGCATTAAAACGTGAGGGTAATCGACAACAGTTTTTATTTAAAAACCAAATCAACAGTTATGTTTTAAATTTAAATCTGGAACAGTATGATGCAGATGGTGATGAAAGTAGTTATAAACAGTACGAAGTTGAGGCTGAAAAATCCTTTAAATTGAGTGAAAAGATTTCGCTATTTACTCTTGCTGGTGTAGGTTTTAAAGAGTATGATGAAACAAATTCAATTTTAAATAAACAGATTGACGCAACTTCTTATAAAGCAGTAGCTAAATTAAAATATGAAAAACCATTTGAAGTTCAAAACAGCTATATTAGTTTTAAAATGGGTGTAGAAAATGAAGATGCAAATCATGACTTTTATGACAAAGAGAATAATTTTGCGTTAGTTGGATTTGGATATAGATTTTAAAAGTTAGGAAACTCCTAACTTTTAAATAAGCTTATTTAAATAGTTGATAAACAGAAGAGAAATCCTCTTCCCCTTTACCCTCTTTTTTCATTTGACCAAATAACTCTTTAGGAGCACTTGCCGTATGTAGTGGTTGCTCCATTTTATAGGCTAAATCTTGCAGTGTATGAAGGTCTTTATAAATTGCATTGTTTGAAAAATGTGCTGAGAAATCTTCATCAATTAGTTTTTGTGTTTTTGCTTTGAGTACTAGTGATTGTCCACCACCCACACCTAAAATTTCAAGAAGTTTACTCTTATCAATATCACACTTTTCACCTAGAGCTGTACACTCTGCAAGGGTTGCCATAAATGAACCTAAACAAAGATTGTTAATGAGTTTCATTTTTGAAGCTTGACTTGCAGTTCCTAAATAAAAAATCTCTTTACCAATTTTTTCTAACAGGGGTTTGCATGATTCAAAGACCTCTTGTCTTCCAGATGTTACAATAGTTACTAAACCTTGAAGTGCTGGGGCAACGCTTCCAAATACTGGTGACTCTAAATAGTTTCCACCTTTGGCATTGATTTGTTCATGGAAAGTTAATACGGTTTCAAAGTGATTTGTAGTTAAATCAATAATAGTTTTCCCATTTAAATCAGCACTTAAAAGTCCCTCTTGCATATTTAAGATATTTTGCACAGAGTCTGATTCAAATAGACACATAAAAATAGTATCACATTTTTCTATAAGTACTTTTGGTGAGTCAACAACTTCATAACCTAAACTTTCAACTTTTGATTTTGTTCGGTTATAAACAGTAAGCTCTTCACCCATATCTGTCAGCCGTTTTGCAATGGCTTGACCTAAGTTTCCTAATCCTATAAATCCAATAGACATTATTATCCTTTTTTGATGGTATTATAGAGAATTTTAGTTAAAAAAATAAAAAAGTGAAAGAATGTGAATAAAAAGAGGAGAAGTTCTCCTCTTTTATGATTTCATCTCTACTTCATTGATAGAAATATTCTGCGCTCTGCTTTTTGCTTTTTGAATTATAAATAACCCCGCAAATATAGCAATTCCAATCACATAAGAGATATAATGACTAGGAAGACTGAAATAGGTTTCCATAATCTTAGGTAAGAACATAAATGGAACAATTCCTAAG
>LPNY01000044.1 GCA_001655195.1 Arcobacter sp. EP1 | reverse complement strand
CCTAAGAAATGCTGTATTTAGTTCATAAAAAATACCCAATCTTTAAATTGAGTCATTTTTAAATGGCGCGCCCTAAGAGATTCGAACTCCTGACCTTCTGGTTCGTAGGAAGAAGACGTACTAATTTGAGTTAGCACAAACTTCACGAAACCATTGAAAACACTCAATAGTTCGAAAGTGGTTAAAGACATCAAAGCCATCTAAACAACCATTTTTTTGATATTATGTCCCCAAAAATGTCCCCACGAGCATATAAGTGCATATTTCAATATGTATTGATGTTGTTAAAAACTAATTTTGAAACTCATCATGTAAATCTATTAGATTCCTTAGATTTTCATTTATTCGTACTAATATAAAAATAACTGTACTTATTAAAAATATAATTGATAAAACAAAATGGACAAAAAACAAAAGTGCTGTGATTACTATTATAGTTGCAGTTTTTTTTATTGAATTTTTAATCATTGCCTTCTTTCTATTTTCGAAACAACTTTTCCTACTATCCATATAGATTGCACTGTAAAAATCAAATGCTGAATCATTAATATGTCATTAACTTTTTTACGCTACTCATCCCTACGAATCAGAATTAAAAGGTAATATTGCTAGTAATAAATATAGCGACCATCTAATAGGATCGAAGTAAATTAATGATAAACTTCCAATTAACAACAATCCTCCAATTACCTCAATGACAACGAATGCACGATTAAGTTCTTTATAATCATCAGAGTATAATTTCTTATATTTTTCTTTTGTCATCTATGTTCTGAGCAATTTTTGAGAATCCATATTCTAAACACCAAATAGTAACAATAAATAATAATTTAACTATATAATGTATTTCCTCATCTATCTCAATCCCTCTTGAATCTTATAATATCTACCTGCTTCTAGTTATTCCAATCAGGATGCAAGATATATGTAAAAAAAAAGTTCATTATGAACGTTTTTTGCTAATAACATTAGTAATAACTGATTACCTACAACTCATCTCTCATTTTCTTTAAATATTTGTCTTTCAATAAATTCTTTTCTTCAAGTCGTTTTATTTTTTTCTCTAAACCTTCAATATACTCCAACGTAATTTCTACACCGCCACGTACTTCAACATCTCTATGCACTTTTAAATCCTCAAGCCATTTCATAACTGATTTTTCTCTCAACTCATAAAAAGTTGTATCATCTTTATTAAACATAATTACCTTTCTGAATTTTCTTATCAATATACCAAATTACAACCTCTCAATAATACCAAGCAATTCAATCAACAAATGCTTAAAATCAAACTTAGTTCACTTATTAATTTACCACATAATTGGATATCCGTAAAAAACCAATAAATATCTACAATGTCAAACTTGATAATAGTTCATCCACAGTTTATTTAACCAATCTGCTTTCTTTAATTCACAAATCCAAGATAATACTGTAAAACAATTTAACTCTACTAGCCTTAGTGCATCTCACAATATAACAATCACTTTGTTATAATTCTATTTTCAATTTTCTCCAATACAACTTCCGCATATGTTGAGTGTGTGACCAAAATCACACTGGCCTACATATTTTAGGTAAACTGGGA
>LPNY01000099.1 GCA_001655195.1 Arcobacter sp. EP1 | reverse complement strand
TTTTAAGATAAACTTGCCTAATATGGAAAAATGAACTGAACTGTGAAAAATCTAAAATGTCAAACTTTTTTGTGCAAAATGCTGTTTTTAAAACTCAAAATGAATAAAATTGCGAAAAGTTATAAAAAAAACTTTGTGCCATTACTTATCTCACGCACTGTATATATAGGTTGGTGTTGTAAACCGTGGACATGCATAAAACCGTGGACAAAATTGAACTTTTTCTCATAAAAACATTTA
>LPNY01000124.1 GCA_001655195.1 Arcobacter sp. EP1 | reverse complement strand
AACCTACCTTGAGTGTGGATTATGTATAAATATATGTTAATAAAGAATGTGAGGTGTTTAGAATGAGTTTCGTGCCAACTATTGATTTAACACTAATCAATGGATTTCTTTGGATGATACCAATTTTTCTTATACGATTTGGCATAGCATACAGAACAAATTCTAAGTCATTAGAAAAACTGCAATACTTTCCAGAGGTTATTGGTATAGAAGTTGTTGCATTAAAATCCTACTTAATTTCTAACACTCTATTGATTTTTTCGCCACTCATATTCCGTTTTAAGATTTCCAATCTGCATTATTCAGGGGTGTTGATTTACTGT
>LPNY01000166.1 GCA_001655195.1 Arcobacter sp. EP1 | reverse complement strand
ATCTTCACTCCTATTATTATTTTTTATAGCCATGACTGATAAGAATACATCTTCTGCTAGTTCACTTTCAAATTTATAATTATTTTTTCTTCCTCCACCTTTATGAGATCTAGTCCTTTTCGCATACGGAGTTTCCACTTCTGACTCACTTTCTTCTTTCTCAGACTCGTGTGGAGTTTTAAAAATCTCACTATCCACTTCACTTTCTTCTTTTTCAAACTCATCTTCCTCTTCTTTAACAGTAACAATATTACTTTCAAAATGACTTGTTAAACTTAAGAAGGTTGATATATTTATAGGTGCAGCTCTAAATAATTGAACAACACCATCAACACTTGGAACTTTGTTATTTTTAAAATAATTTTTTAGAATTTTAACTTGTGATTTAAGAGTTCCTACTTTAATTGTACTAGGTAAATCTTTAAATCTACCTCTCAAAAGGTTTCCTTTTCCATCAAAACCATGTAAGATCATTAATCTAAAACGGTCAAAATATTTTTCTAAAATATCGTTTAATAAAATTAGTTTATTTTCTTCACTTGCAACCTCAGTCAACTCGCTCGCCAAGTTATAATCCATTCTCATATCATCTTCATCATCAAACATCTCCATCTCATATTCTCTCCTTATCTCATCTTCTTTATCATAACTATCTAATAATATCCGTTTCTCTTTATTATCAATTTCGAGATCTTCCTTAGTATATTCTAAATCTTGATATTCATCTTTTAATTTATTAAAATCTTCTCTAACTTTAGTATCTTGAGCTTCAATCATTTTAGTTGTAATTTTTTCTAATTTTTTCTCATCAATTTTCTTTCCATCCTCAAAACTTTTAATAATTT
>LPNY01000048.1 GCA_001655195.1 Arcobacter sp. EP1 | reverse complement strand
TATAATGCAAAAGATACAGGACGTAATAGATGTGTACGTTTTGAACCTGAAATGTGGGAAGAGGGTAGTTTTTAAGATTAAAGAGATAAAGTTTTACTTTATCTCTTTCCTATCATATACTCAAGATTTGCAATTGATAAAAGATAACTATAGTATGTATTAACTAAATCACCTTTACTTTTTGTATATCCTAATTTTGCATCATTTAACT
>LPNY01000005.1 GCA_001655195.1 Arcobacter sp. EP1 | reverse complement strand
TACTAGAATTTGAAAACGCAATGTTGTCTTTTATTTTAGTAGAGAAGAGGAAATTGTCCTGTGGTACATAGCCAATTGTATCTCTAAGTTGTTTCATGGTCATTTTATTGATACTGTGACCACCAATTTTAATTGCACCGTCTTTTGCCTCATAAAGTCGAAGCATTAAATTAGCAAGTGTTGTTTTACCTGAACCTGTTTTACCCACAATCGCCAGTGTTTTTCCTGCAGGTATAGATACATTGATGTCTTTTAAAACATCTACTCCAGTTTCTGGATAGATGAAACTTAAATCCTTGATTTCGATAGAGGCTTCTAAATTATCTTTGTATGTAGCATCTACTGCATCAATTATTTCAGGTTCTTCATCCATGATAGCATTGATTCTCTTTAATGAAGCAATACCTCTTTGTAAGACATTGACTACCCAACCAATCGCTAAGATAGGCCAAGTTAAAAGCCCAAGATACAACATGAACTCTACGTACTTACCAAATTCAATTTCATTGTTGATAACCATGATACCACCTAAACTGATGGCAGTGATTAAACTGAGTGTTGAGATAAACATAATGAGTGGAAACATAATACCAAATATACGAACGAGTTTCATATTGGCTTTTAAGTTATTTTCATTTGCTTTTGCAAATGACTCGTTTTCATTGTTTTCTCTTGTAAATGCTTTTATAACTCTTATACCTGAAAATGCTTCTTGAACTTTTGTTGTTAGATCTTCAAATGCTTCTTGTACATTTTTAAATCGACCTTGAATAACACCACCCATGATTAGGGTTGTTAAGGCGAT
>LPNY01000153.1 GCA_001655195.1 Arcobacter sp. EP1 | reverse complement strand
TAGTGCTATGTTACTTAGATATATCGATTCTACTAAATACTTAACTAGAGGCTATTCTTTTTTAAATATAAATAAAAGATATACAAACAACACTTTATCAGAAAAACCAATTTTATTTCTTTTTTCTGGTCCATCAACTTTAAAAAATATTTCTTGGATAAAAGCGAACAGAGAAAGATTTATAGTCGTTACTGCACTATCTACATGTAAACTCCTAGATAG
>LPNY01000031.1 GCA_001655195.1 Arcobacter sp. EP1 | reverse complement strand
AGGTCCCATTTGAGTCGTCATCTGCAATCTCTACTTTAACCATTGCACCTTCTTCAATCTTTACAGGTGTTGCTTTAGATTTTTCATATCTTTTAGTTGTCCCACCATCAATGGTTACCAAGATTGCATCTGTTCTTTGTGAGTTCTTAAATTCTATGGTTACATATTTAGTAGCTGTATTGTCTTGAGGTTCCTCAACTTCATCATCAGGTTTTCCACTACCCTGACCATTACCATTATTTCCTGCAAAAGCTGAAAGATTTACTGGTGCAGTTGATAATAACAATGCTATAATCATCATTAATGCAAATACTTGTTTAAGAATATGTTTTCTCATATATGCCTCCCTTCACTTTTTTGCTCTATATTTATTTTATTCTATGATTTCATCATCTAATTCTTTCAAATTACATACTATACAGTTTTGGTGATGATTTTAGGGACTCTTTTCAAAACCTTTTATTTTTTTTAGATTTATCCAAAAACAGTAGATTCACGACTAAAAAAGTACATTTTATCTATCATCGAAATATATTGTTATATTGATACCCATATATATGAGTTTTACTAATAAAATATACAATATTGGTATACTATTTTATTTTAAGCAGAAAATATAAATTTTTATCAAATTATCCAAAGAAAAAAGCGCCGTATTTCTACGACGCTTCAAGCTATTTAATCTTAAATTTGTTGATATTATCCGCTAACTCAGCTGACAGTTCATTTAAAGCTTCAGCATTTCTAGCAACTTCATCGACTGCATGATTTTGTTGCTCCATTGATGCTGTCACTTCTTCAGTTGATGCTGCTGTTTCTTCTGATACTGCCGATATGTTTTCTATTGCACTTGTTAACTCACTCTTTATATTATCTAAATCTTCAATACTTGTATTAACCACATCAATTTGTGAAACAATACCGTTAATTGACTTAAACACTTGAACGATAGAGTTATCGACTAGATCAACTGCTGAATTTTGTTCTTCAATAACATCATCTAATGTGTCCATCACTTTTACAGTCCTAGAGGATTCATCTTGAATACTTAAAACCAGCGTTCTGATTTCACTTGCAGACCCAGCAGAGTCTTCAGCTAATTTTCTTATCTCATCTGCCACAACTGCAAAGCCTCTTCCGGCTTCACCTGCTCGTGCAGCCTCTATCGATGCATTTAATGCCAATAAATTCGTTTGTTCAGATATT
>LPNY01000052.1 GCA_001655195.1 Arcobacter sp. EP1 | reverse complement strand
AGTATTGAATAGTTTCTTAATTTTATTTGAAGACTTCTTATTTCCTCTTGACTTGGAGTCGTTGCTAGCAATATACGATGATAGCGCAGCAGTTGAAAGGTTGTATCCCATCTAAAAATATTACTATCATCAAAATATACACAGTATTGAGAAAGAGAAGGCATGTTTAAACCATCAACAGTAGTGTCAAAACATACTTGTTTAGCTTCTTTTGCAACAGCTGTTCCAGCTTT
>LPNY01000016.1 GCA_001655195.1 Arcobacter sp. EP1 | reverse complement strand
TGTCATTTATTTAACTACACAAAGTACTTAAGCATCTCAAAATACAGTGAGACAGTCCAATAATCATGTTTATATGCGATAAAGAGGGACTTTCCTTATTAGTAAGTTCTTTAAACTGGGGTGGTTATACTTTTCTCAAAAATTATCCATAGTTTTCACCTTTTTATCAACCTAAGCGACCAATTTTACAGTATTTAAGGCGCAAGAATAGAATTCT
>LPNY01000109.1 GCA_001655195.1 Arcobacter sp. EP1 | reverse complement strand
GCTTTGTAAACTTTTACAGCACATTTTTTAAAGTCTGTTTGTTTAGACATTGGACATGTATAATCTGCACAAACTTTATTAATAAATACTTTTTCATCGAACCAAGGAACGTAAACTAGTCCTTTAGAAGGTCTATTTCTACCTCTTGTTTCAACTCTTGCTTTAACTTTTCCTCTTCGAGATTCAACCCAACAAAGTTGACCTTGTTTAACACCATATTTCTTAGCATCAGATGGATGCATGTAACATAATGCTTCAGGAACTGCTCTATATAATTCTGGAACTCTCATTGTCATTGTTCCTGAGTGCCAGTG
>LPNY01000092.1 GCA_001655195.1 Arcobacter sp. EP1 | reverse complement strand
ATTCTGCTTAAACGCCTTAATATCAAGCATAATCAGTTGAAAAATCCACTAATGACAATAGCAACATTCATATATATTCCTCAATCAAATTCACACAAAAACAGAACCACAATAGAGACCTTAAACAATGATCATTTTTCAAAAAACAAAGCAAGTTTTACACAAACCTTACTGCTTTCTTGTTTTCTTTTTTTGCTTTTCTAAAGAGTTTAATCAAGAAAAACAATG
>LPNY01000011.1 GCA_001655195.1 Arcobacter sp. EP1 | reverse complement strand
TTTTTTTTCATATTCTTTTATTTTATTGCAAGAGAAGAAGAAGGGACCTAACATCTTGAGTTTGGCATGTTCCTGGGTTTCTTATACCAAAAAATACAAATTTTGTATTTTCCTTGTTTTCTCCCAATTTTCTTCATTTTATGAGCAGTTTGCCTTACAGTTACTTAAGTTGAACACATTTAAGAGTAGTGAACCTGGGGCAAGGAAGTTTTAGAGGTTCTAAAGCATTTTTTG
>LPNY01000027.1 GCA_001655195.1 Arcobacter sp. EP1 | reverse complement strand
TCTTTTGCTCGAATACCAACGTCTGCTGTTTTAACCATTAATTGCCAAATCATACCTTCGTGTAATACAGCTTTTTCAATGTTTCCAGCTTTTAAAGCAGCATCAGATTTTTTCTTCTCAGCAGGAATTTGTCCATATTTGTCAAATGCATCTGTAACTAAATCTGCAACAACTTTATGTTTATCAAAACCATTCGCTTTTAAGAACTTAACAACTGATTGAATAACCGCATCTGTTGCTGCATTTACTGCAACTGCTTTATCATATTCAGCTTTTAATTGCTCTGGAGTCATAGTTTTCATTTTCATTTTAGCGGCACTTACATATTTCTTCTTAGGATCTTTAACCATCATGTATCCCATCATCTCTAAGTGAAGCGCTGAACAGAACTCTGTACAATAGTAAGGGAATACACCCTCAATATCTGCAATGAATTCCATTGTTGAAGTTTCACCTGGCTCTAATGAGGCATGTTGATCAAATCCACCGATAGTAAATCCGTGAGTCTCATCTTGTGCTCGCTCTAAGTTTGTCATATGGAAAGTAACTTTATCACCTTTATTAACCGTAATTCTCTCAGGGTTAATGTGAGATCTTACGAATGTACCGTAAATAGTAACATGGTTTCCGTTTCTTTCAATTCTTTCTTGACCTGCAAGCGTTTTACCAATATGAATTTCACCCGTTTTAGAGTTTGTACCCATTTTGTATCGTACATGTGGGTGAAGCTTTTCAGCTCGAATACCTACTGCTTGGTGAGGCTCACCTAATGGTAATGGCATATCCACTAATAAATCCATAGTTTTACCAGAAATATCAATTAACTGGTGATTTTGTGGATGTAATGGTCCAACATTTTGGAATCTATCAATTGCTAATTTATTTAATGCAATGATATACTCACCTTGAGGGTCTGAAGTTTTACCTTCCATACCAGCTAAGTGACCAATGTTATAGTGAACATTCTCTTTATCTAAAACTTTAAGTTTTTTATAGTTCCATTTTACAACTTGTGAATCAACATATAATGAAGTATATACTTCACCATCTACTGGAGAATACTGAGTATGTAAAGGCCCAAGTCCCAACTCTAATTGACCATGTAAAGATTTCTTAAGATCTAAGATAGGAATACCATATGGATCTTTTCCAACGAACTCTTTTTTATCAATTAATTTCTTGATTTTTTTGAAGTCATAAACTGACGCGTGAGTATCTAACTTACCACAAACGATCATGTATTGACCATCTGGTGAAACATCAACACCGTGAGGTGATTTTGGTTCAGGAATTAAGAATAACGCGTTATTTTTAACAGCGATATCCATTGGAATAACGTTATGTCCGTTAATCACTTTTACATTTTTAGGATCTTTTGCAACTTCTGCAAGTTTCTTCCAGTTATATACGTGTAAGAAGTCAGTATCATTTCGTGACATACCTGCTTCATTTGGTGGGTTACCAACTTCGATACCCCCTGTATACATCTCTGAGTTAAATGAGTTTGTGAATCCCCAACCGTAACTCACACCTTTACCAGCATCAGATAAATCTTGGTGGTATGGTGGCATTTCGATTGTATAAGAGTCTTTTGGTTGAATTCGACCTTTTTTATGGTCAAATTTCCACATTGTAACTCCACCTCGATAAGTCTCTTTATATTCCTCAATTGGATGATAGTTGTTATCGTATGGTGCAGCGTATTGTGACGCCTCAATAATGTATTCTGAGTTTGGAGTAAAGAATGCTCCCCCGTGGTTTGATTTGAATACTGGGTTTGGAACAATTTGTTTTGTTTCAAAGTCTTCTAAATCGATAACGGCAATTCTTGGATTAGCTTTATCATTAATCGCTAACCATCGTCCATCATATTTCCCATCTTTTTCTGAAATTGCAGGGTGGTGAGTATCTCCCCAATTGATCTCTTTCCCTCTTACATTTCCTTGTCGTAGTATCTCTAATGAATCTTTATCATAACCATACCCTTGCCAAGGTTCAGGTGTAAATACTGCAATATATTTTAAGATTCTCATTGACGGTACACCATAAACAATTACTTGTCCTGATTGACCACCTGAAGAAAAAATAACATACTTATCTTTTACTCCTGTTGGATTATAAGTCTTTGCCGCTCTGATAACATCAATCTCAGAGAGACCTCTTTCTTTCATAACCTTAGCTAGCTCGCCTGTAGCACCTGATGCAACACTTGCTGTTAGTGCTGTACCTAAGATTACTGAAGAAAGTTTCATGTTTGACTTTTTCATCGTAACATCTCCTTTTTTTAAATTATTAGATTTTTTATACAAAAAATTCTAAATAGTGTATGTATAAGTTTTTTAAAACTGATACAATTAAGATATTGGGTATCATTAATTAAAGTAATAAGGTCAAGTATTAAATAGAATTTGACAAACCTATAAAATAAGTAAAACCTTAATAACTAAAACTAATAATAAATCTTAACTAAAATTCTATAGCATGTTGAGTTTCTTTTGAGTCGCTGTTTTTTAAATTTCAAAAATTAAGGAAAAGTTTAGTTATTCAATCATGTAACCAAGTTTGGAAACGGTTTTAATTATATCAACTTTGAGTTTCTTTCTGAGCTTAAAAACAAGGTTCTTTAAGGCACTTGGAGGGGCATCTTCGTAGATATAGAGTTTATCTTCGATACTTGTTTTTGTGACTAAATTACCTCTGTGGGCTAAAAGGATTTCTAAAAATTCAACCTCTTTTTGGGTTAAAAGAATATTATTTCCTTCAAAAGAGAAGGTTTTATTCTCAAAATCATAAAAACTTTCGTTGGTAAATTGAATAACAGGGTGAAAATTTTTTAACAAAATATTTGCACAAGATTCTAGCAGTTGTGATAAGTTAATCTCTCGAATAGGTTTTACTGCATACTCAACAAGTGATAGCTTAATTGACTCTAATAGAAAGTTTTGATCAGTATAAGCACTCGTAACAATTATTGGAATCTCTTCATTTTCTTTACGTATCGTTTTTATGAGGTCTAGTCCATTTAGTTTAGGCATTTTTAAATCGGTGATTAGAATATCAGGTTTATGTTTATAATAAAGTTCTAATGCTTCTTCTCCGTCACACGCAGTATAAACTTCGTTGACATAAAGAAGTAATACTTTTTTAAAACTTTCTCTTAATTTATCTTCATCTTCTGCTAAAAGTATGGAGGATTTATTTAAGATTATTTCACATTTTTCTGTCATTTGCTGGTCCTATCAATAAATATTGAGAAAATTATGATAGCATTATTATTTTAAAAGAGTATTGAGGATAGAGATGTTTGAGAGTTTAAGTTTTACCAAAAGATATATTTTAGCATTAACCCTTATTGCTGGTTTATCACTGTTGGCATTTTTTAACCTGAGTAAACTGTTGAGTATTCAATCTAATGATGCAAAAATTGTAAACTTGAGTGGAAATCAAAAAATTATTGCACGAGAGATTGCCTTTTTTGCCATTTATTATAAAATTAAAAAATTAAATCGAAATATTCAGTATATGGAAGAAACCCATAAAAAACTATTAGCTTTACCCATGTCAAAAGAGTTATCTGAAGTCTATTTTGGTGCAAAAATTAATTTAAATCAAAAAGTCAAAGATTATCTGTTTCATGCAAAAATATTTTATACTAATAGGGATGGGGAAAGTCAAAACTACGTTTTAAGAAACTCCGAGCCCTTACTTATTGACTTAGAAAAAGCAGTTAAGGTGTATATTAAAGAAGCGGAAGCAAATACCCGAAAAGTTCAACAAGTTGAGACGTTTATTATGGTGTGTACCTTGATAACCTTACTGTTTGAAGCGCTGTTTATTTTTATGCCTGCCAATCGAAAAATTAATAAACGTACCAATGATTTAATTCGTGAAAAAGAGTTTTCAAATGCAGTTATTGAATCAAGTACCAATGCTATTATTACCCTAGATAGCCATTTAAACATACGTACGTTTAATAAAGAGGCGGAGAATATTTTTAAATATACAAAAGAGGAGATGCTTAATAATGCATTCTTTGATAAGCTGATTTCTAAAGAGTATGATATTTTAAATTCTGACCATACTAAAGAAGTCCAAGAGGTGGAAGCTGTTAATAAAATGGGTAAGAAATTTCCTATTCGAATCTCTTTTGGTTCAAGTGGGGAAAATAATGATATTGCTATTGTTGCCAATATCCAAGATATCTCCAAAGAAAAACTTAATGATAAAATCCTTCAACAACAGTCTAAATTTGCAGCATTAGGGGAAATGATTGCTATTATTGCTCACCAATGGCGACAGCCATTGGCACAACTAAATTTTAACTGTATGTATATTCGAAAAAAGACAAAAGATCCTGAGATTTTAAAAGAAGCGCAATCTAACGAAGATATTATTCAATTTATGTCTGAAACTATAACTAACTTTCAAGACTTTTATAAAAAAACAGATAACACTGTGTTTAATCCAATTGTCTCAATTGAACAAGCATTAAAAATTGTTGATTCTATTTTACGATTGCATGAAGTACAGCTGAAAAAAGAGATTGACTCTAAAATTAAAATTTATGGAAATTCAAATAGTTTAGCCCATATTGTTTTGTCAATCATTCAAAATAGTATTGATATTATGAAAGTTGATGAAATAGAAAACCCATCCATTAGTATTAGCCTAAAAGATACTAAAGAATATATTGTATTAACTATTAGTGATAATGCAGGGGGAATCAAAGGGCAACCTATTGAGGATATCTTTAAAGCCTTTAATAGTAAAAAAGAGAAATCATCAACAGGAATTGGTCTATATATGTGTAAGATGATTATTACCAATCAATTCAAGGGTGTGATTACGGCAAAAAATAGAGATAATGGGGCAGAATTTACAATTCTTTTACCCCATTAATAAAGAGTTTTGATTTTATTTATCTTGTTTTTGATAGTGAATGTAAAATACATTAATTATTGAGAATATTATAGAAGAAAAGATTTAACTAGAACTTTTATATCTTGGACTTGAGAAAATGAAGTAAAATTTAGATCATTTAAACGGTATTTTTATTGTGAAACAGGCACCTTTATAATTAATATTATCAAAATTATATGCTTCATTTTCAATATATAGGACACCCTTCATATGATTTTTTATGATTTCTTCACTCATATAAAGTCCTATTCCTGTTCCTTGAGACATATGTTTAGTTGTAAAATATGGTTCAAAAATACGTGATAATATATTTTCTCTAATTCCACCTGCACTGTCTTTAATCTTAATATATATATGATATTCATCTTTGGATATTGTAATAAAAATATGATGTTTTTTTCTTGTACTTAATTTAATTGCATCTCTAGCATTATTTAAAATATTAATTATTACTTGTATAAATTCATTTTTAATCCCATATACAGAAAGTTCATCTAACTCTAAATGTAACTTAACATCTTTATCATTTATTTTTAAATTAACTAAAGAAATTGCTTTTTTTACAGCACTTTCTAAATTAAAGAGTTTCACTTGTTTATCTACTTTTAGAAAGTTTCGAAAGTCATCAATTGTTCTTGAAAGATATTGACTAGATTCGTTAATTTGAGTTAAAGTCTTTACCTCTTCTTCCAAGGTATTCACATTCATTTCTTTTTGTAGTAGTAAACCTGTTGCTGACATAGAAATAGCACTTAGTGGTTGTCTCCATTGATGGGCTATATTTGCTATCATTTCTCCCATTGCAGCCATTTTAGATTGTTGATATAATACATCATCTTTTTCTTTTATAAGTTTTTCTCTAATTTTTTGTTCTGTAATATCACTAAAAACACCAATATAATTTTGGACATTTCCTTCCTCATCATAGATAGTATTAATGGTCAGCCATTCAGTAAAAGACTCATTATTTTTTTTCAGGTTTGTTATTTCCCCTTCCCAGTAACCTTTAGATAGGATACTATCCCACATGTTTTTGTAAAACTCTTTGGTATGTATATTTGACTTTAGAATATTTGTTTTTTTATTTAAAATTTCTTCTTTTGTATAACCAGTGATTTTTTCAAAAGCACGATTTACATCAAGTAAATTTGTCACACTATCTGTTATCATAATACCGTCACGTGTATTACTAAATACTGTATATGCTTGTTTAAGCTTCTTTTCTTTTTCTGTTCGTTCAGTTATATCATGTCCTAAAGCTAAAAAAATCTTTTCATTTTCAACTTCAAATGATGATAAGTTGAACTCAATATTCTTTTCATTATTTTGATAATCTAATGCTATAAGCTCACATTCAAAGCTTTTATTTTCATTATTACAAATCATCTCTTGAATAAGCTTTTTTTCATTATCTTGCCAACAATCTAATTCCCAAAATTTCCTATTTTTAAGTTCATTAAATGGTTGCTTTAAAAACTCCAAAGCTGCATTGTTTAGTTCTAAAATCACTCCATCTTGATTTAAAACTGCAGATAAAAAGTGTGCATCTTGGAATAAAAGTTTGAACTTTTCATGCTCTTGAATTTGAAGTTTATGTAGTAATATCTCTTCCTCTTTTTTACGATTATATAAATAGAAAAACGTTAGCGCAATCATAATACTAATGATAACAATTGTTGTCGTTATAATAAAAAAGTCATATTGTTTTTTATTCCAACTTAATAAACTTTTATCATAATCTAATTTAACTGCCAAATTTATAGGGTAATCTTTTGTTAAGAGGTAAGTTACTATATATTTCACACCGTCAATTGTTTCGATACCATTAATTTCATTATGTTCTATAGTTTTTTCTAATAAGCCTTTTTCACTGATATGCTTACCTATACTTTTTGTTTCATCTGTAGATAATAATAAAATACCATCAAGTCTTATAAGTTCAAAAATTATCTCATTGGAGTTTATATTAGTTAAAAATCTATTTGCAAAGTAGTCACTATTTAAATTTACGATAATAGTAAATTCACCTCTTTTTGATTGAATAGTTTTAGATATAGGTATAAAGAAGGCTTCATTGTTATTTATAGTTTCTTCATAAGTATAAATGTCATTACCATCAATAAAATCTCTTCCAATCCATGGAGTAGAAATTTTTAATATATCCTCATCAAAAATTGGTTTTGGGAAAAAGTTCATATTTTTTAAAGTAATATCAATATTATGAGGATTAGAGCTATATATAATTACGCCATCTTTTAATACGTTAATTGAACGAACTTGTGGATAGCTTTTTAAAACCTCTTTTAATCGCTTATTAATCTTTAGGTAGTGAGTATATAAGTTTAATACTGAAGTGATATTAACTATAGTTTGTTCAATATTGTTAATATCTTGATTGAGTTCTTTAGAGAATGCTTTTGCATTGAGTTTAGATATAGTCACATAATTATTAATAGCTTCATCTTTTAATGTAGATAAAGCCATCATTATACTTCCTAGAATAATGAAGAGCGCAAATATTACACCTATTAATAATGTGAACTTTTTATTCATTTATTTCTTCTAATTATTTTAACTTTGCAATAGGCAAGAGTCCATTTTCTTTGGCTAATTTATAAAGACGACCATCACTTTTTATATCTGTAATAAATTGTTCGACGCGACTGAAAAATGCGTCATCTCCATATTGCATTGTCCATGCATATGGGGTTAAATGATATACTGAAGGTGGAGTAATTAAATGAGCCCAATCTGTCTTAGCGAGCATTTTTTTCCCATAAGGATAATCTGTCATAAATACATCTGCTCTTCCAGCTTGAACCTCTTCTTCACGTGCTTTAAAACCCTTAATAACTACAAGCTCCGCATTTTTAAGTTTTTTCTTCATTACAGGCTCATGATATGTTCCTTTTGCTACTGCAACAATAATACCCTTTTTATCAATATCATCCCATGATTGAATTTTTTTATTAGTTTTTGTAGAAACTGCATAAATATCACTCTCTAAATGTGGCGTGGTAAATCGCATTTTTGCTCTTCTTGATTCAGTATTTCCAATTGCAAACATTGCAATATCACATTTATTAGTTGTTACATCTTTAATTAATGTTGGAAATGAACTTTTAACTAGTTTTAATTCAACACCTAAATCCTTAGCTAATTCAACTGCTAAATCACTATCAATACCAATAAGCTTTTGTGTTCTAGGGTCGATATATGATATTCCATAATATTGAGGCCACGTACAAACTTTTAGTTTATTTGAGTTTTTAATTTTTTCTAACTTACTCTCTTTAGCCTGAAGATTAATCGTTAGTAAAATAAACATACCTATAAGTGTTAGTGTTATTTTCATTTCAGAGTTCCTTTTTTTTAATTTTACTAAAATATGGTAGTACAATAGTATCAAAAAAATAGTTTATTGTTCAGTAATTCTTTTTTTATATAAAATGCTAAGAGATGAATTATTGAATGAGAAAACGAATGGAGGGTTATTGGATTGTAAACTTTAAATCTTTAAAGGTTAGTTTTTAATATTAGCATAAGAAAGATACGTTAATATTAATTTTCCTATGTCTTAGTAGGTAATAAAACACTGCTTATTTTTTAACGGAGAATGAGGAGTGTTTAATTTTTCGTTTTCTCATCTGATGAAATTATAGTTTATAATTTCAGTTTTTATCCTAAATTTTTTCTTAATCTGATTGAAAGTATATTTCAAGGCTTATTTGATGGTCATTTGAAGTGTAATTTTTTTACTATAAAAAATAAAAAATGTAAAAAAACCTTTCTGTATAAATCAAAAAAAACAAAAATATATATTTTAAGTGACTTTATTTTTCTCGAAGAAGTACGATAGTATGGTACTTTGAGAACGGTACTTTTTTTTTAAGTAAAGTTTTAGGAATTTTATCTGTTTTATAGATTATAATTTTCACGTAGAATAAGGAATTTATTCGGGTTTTTTAAATACTTTGTAAGCGTTTGGCCGTGCAATGTAAAGTATTTTTTGAAATATTGGTTGTACTCTTGCAGTACATTTATACGGACAAGATAAAATTCTTTCTGTTTTATGAATAGGAGTATAAATGTTAAAAAACATTTTATTATTACTTATTTTAATCACGATTACATTACATGCAAACACTACTAATATAGAAGATGGCAAACTAAAACTACTCAGTGCATGCGACACAGTCTATGAACAATGTGCAGAAAAATGTATAAAGCCTGATGGAACAGATGATATTCCATGTTACACAAAGTGTGAAGCTTTATATGATGAATGCGAACAAACAAAAATTTTTAATGAGCTAAAAAACAAAAGCGTAGACTAACTCTTATCAACACCTTATTCTACATTATAATTTTATAATGGGAGATTTGATATGGCAATAGATATCATTTCATCAGATAATGGATCTTTAAACTCTATAGAGTTATATAAACTTGTTAGCACTATTACAAATCTATTAAAAATAGATCATAATATTTCTAGTGCTGCACAGTTGATTATTGATAACCATTTAACATTAGAACAATTAGTAAAAACTACAGGTAGATTAAAAATATCAGATTTACTTGAATTAACTAATTACCTATTGAAAAACAAAAATTAATAAAGGAAAATAATGAATAAGAGTCACAAAGAACTTGTTCGATTATATTATGAAGAGTTATGGAACGCTAAAAATAAAGAATATATCGATTACTTATTTACAGATGATATAGAGTTTCATGGCTCATTAAATATTGATACAAGTGGTAAAAAGATGTTTGAGAATTATATGAATACAATTTTAAATGCTATTCCAAATCTTCATCATAGTATTGAAACAATTATTTGTGATGAAGATAATATTGCAGTGAAAGCAATCTATAACGGGACACATACAGGTAAACTATTTGATTTTGAACCTACAAATAATAGAATAAAGTATTATGGTGCATCTTTTTTTAAATTTGAAAATGAAAAAATTAAAAGTATTTGGGTTTTAGGAGACTTAACAAATCTCAATAAGCAACTTAGTAAAAAAAGAGATAATGATGAGTAGACACTATACAAAGGAGATAAGTTTAAATTCAAGTCGACAACTCAATTTAAATGAAATTTATTTTCAAATTCTTTTTTCTATTGAAAAGAATATGTTTGATAGTGCTATTGCATTAATTAATAAACATAATATTGATGATTTATCAATATTTAAATCTCAAAAAAACTTTAATGAATTCATAAAATATAAGAAAATGTCAAAGTAAAAATAGAAGAAAAGCTTCCGAAAACCCTTTGTAAGCATTTGGCCGTGCAATCTAAAGAATTTTCAGAAATATTGGTTGTACTCTTTAAAAGAGTTTTTTATACTAACAAATTAAACTTAGTATTTAGTTAAATAATTAAAGAGCTCATAATATTTACACAATAAGTGGAGATAAAATGAAATATGATTTTTATAAAGTGTTACTTTATTGCTTTTTTGAAAATCTGTGGAATCGTAATAATATAAAAATGGCAAACCTTTTTTTTGATGAGAATATAATACTTTCTTATGAAAGTTACAAAATCAAAGGTATAAGAGCTTTTTTAATTTTTAAAGCTATTTTAAAACAAAAAAATATTCCTACACAACAAAATATCCAATTTATGCTACTACAAGGAGATATAGCTTTAGTACGTACATGCTGTAGTATAAATAATGCAATATCATACACAATGGAAATAAAATTTAATCAATTGAAAATAAAAGAGATTCTATTAATAAAAAATGACAAACACTTACCAAAGATAAACTCTATTAAAAAAGGTTTGCAAAATGATGGAACAAAAGAGTAATTTTAAAGCTATAATCAATGATATTATTATTGCAATTCATAAAGAGTCAGACTTCGAAAAAGCAGCTAACTTTATGATTGAACATAATTTAACCATTGAAAACATAGTCCATAATACTTATAAACTATCAATATTTGATATAGCAAAATTGTGTGATACCTTAATTAATAAAGTAAATTAAATTTAGAAAGCCAACAAAACAATAATTTACTATAATTTTAAAATATGTCTATAATGAATTACGTTCAAGACTTGAAAGGATAAACATGAATCTTTTTTTCGACTATTTAAAACAACTAACAAGAACACCTAGTGTTGTAGGTGCAGAACACTCTTTTTTCATGTTTATAAAAAGAGAATTGGAAGACTTAAATATTGATGTTGAATATTATGATGGTTTGCTAGTTGCAAAAGGTAGTGAACCTAAAACTGGTTATATTTCAGCCCATGCAGATCGTCATGGCTTAATTTGTACAGGACATAATGAGTTTCAGTATGCAGCTTATATTGCAAAAAATAGAGCTGACCTATTAGGAAACTCAACTTCAGAACAAGTGTTGAAAAACTTTTCAGTACGATTTGTAGGTAAAAAAGTACAAGCCTATGAGCCTTGGTCAGGAAGTTATTTAGGACTGGGTAATATTACTGATGCATTCTTTTGTCAACGTCGTAACAATGTATTATTTAAAGTTGATGGACTGGAGCATTTACTTCCAGGTACACCTATTGCCTTTATGGATAAATTGGTTTATGAGAATGATTTAGTTTCAGCGCAAATTGATAATACTATTTCCATTGCTACTATTTTATACCTATATTCTATTGGATATAAAGGTACTGCATTTTTCACTGCCTCAGAAGAAGCCGGCAAAAGCTGGCGTTTTCTTTTAGATTATTTTAGAAGATTTGATATAACAACAAATGAATTACTTGTTTTAGATACAAGTCCATATAAAAATGAAGATGACCTAAATCACCTCGATATTGTATTAAGGAACCGTGACGAAAATGCATATTTTAGATCACCTTTGAAATCTAAAATTAAAAAAATTGCAATTAAAAAACGTATTAAATATCATTATAAAGATGAATATCTTAAAAATTTGATGCGACAAAATAATGAAAAAACATCATTGGGAGTTACTGAATTAGGACGAATTATTAAAGCAAGTAAAGGAACTATTCAAGGAACAACCTTACAGTTTCCTACTATTGGATATCATACAATAAAAGAAACAACTTCAATTAATGCTATTGAATCTATCATTAATATTTTGAAGATAATTTATTTAAATAACAAATAGTATTTTTTACTATTTGTTATATATGAGTTCAAAAAATGCATTACTAGTTAATTCATTCCAATACCCAATTTTGAATTTATATCGTAGTAGTTCAGGTGAGACTTCTACTGTTTCAACAAAATTTGTTTTGATATTTTGAAATTGAACAAGAAAGTTATGGCTTATAGGATTTTCATGGTTGTATTTTAAACCAAGTATTGCATTAAGTTTGTAACTAGACTCCTGACCCTTCTCTGTTTGCATGAAATCAAGGGTCAAGTTTCTAGTTGAAGTTGGCATTTATATTCTCACTAATTAGTGTACGTTCTCAATTATTTTTGTGTTTTACAATGAAGATTAATATATAAGTGAATTACATCCACAGCAGCTGGCGTAATTCCTGAAATTTCACTGGCATTAAAAAGTGTTGGTGGTCTAAACTTTTCCAGCTTTTCGATAGCTTCATTTGATAATCCTGGAATTTTTCTAAAGTCAAAATTTTCAGGAATTTTCATTTGAAGCATTTTTTTCATTTTATCAATTTGTTTTTTCTGTTTTGCAACGTATCGATAATATTTTGCTTCTACAAGAATTTGTTCTTTTAGATAGTCGTTTAGTTCAGAGAATTGCGGTAAAAACTCATCGAAATGTTTAACTTCTACGGTATTTCTTCCGACGATATCAAGCAAAAGTACTCGGTCTTTGATTTTGTCTTGACCTAAACGCTCTAACATCTCTAAAGTCTCTTTTTTAGAGGTTACCCATTCTTCTTTCATAAAATCAATTGCTTCATCAATAACGTGTTGTTTGTACTTAACTTCTTCTAATGTTTCATCATCAATAAGCCCTAATTCATGTCCATAACCAGATAGTCGTAAATCAGCACTCTCTTCTCGTAAAAGAAGTCGATACTCAGCACGGCTTGTAAACATACGGTAAGGTTCATTGGTTCCTTTTGTTACTAAGTCATCAACAAGTACTCCAATGTATCCTTCATCACGACGTAGTACAAATGGTTCTTTTTCATCAATTGCTAAGCTAGCATTGATTCCTGCCATTAGTCCTTGAGCCGCTGCTTCTTCATACCCAGTTGTGGCATTGATTTGTCCTGCATGATAAAGGTTTTTAACTTTTTTTGTTTCAAGAGTGTGTTTTAGTTCAGTTGGATCCACATAATCATACTCAATGGCATAACCATATCGTACTACTTTTGCTTTTTCTAATCCTTGGATGGAATGAATCATCTCTTTTTGCACATCAATAGGAAGTGACGTTGATAGACCGTTAATATAGTATTCTGTGCACATGGTTGTTTGTGGTTCTAAAAAGAGTTGGTGACGATCTCGTTCACTAAATCGGTTCACTTTATCTTCAATACTTGGACAGTATCGTGGACCACTTCCTTGAATTTGTCCCGTAAACAAAGGCGCTCTATCAAAGTTGTTCGTAATTGTATCATGCGTACCTAAATTAGTATAGGTAATATAACATGGATATTGTTCAGGATTAAATTTTGATTTATCAGTTCTAAAACTAAAAGGAGTTGGTGTTTCATCTCCTCCATGGGCTTCCATTTTATCAAAGTCAATTGATTTAGCATCAATTCGTGCTGGCGTTCCAGTTTTGAGTCGTCCTACATTTAATCCTAACTCTTTTAATTGTAGTGATAAAGTAGACGAGGGAAGTTCCCATGCTCGACCTGCATCGTAGGTATTTTCACCAATGTGAATAAGTCCTCGCATAAAAGTACCTGTTGTTAGGATGACTTTCTTAGCTTTAAAGGTTTCACCTAGTTTTGTAATAACTCCTTGAACACTATTATCATCAACGAGTAAACTACTTACTTCATCTTGATAGATTTCAAGGTTATCAGTATTATGGCAAATTTCTCGCATATATTCACGGTATTTATCCATATCAATTTGAGCACGGCTACCTTGAACAGCGGCTCCTTTTGAAGCATTTAAAACTCTAAATTGAATTCCTGTTGCATCGGTACAAAGTCCCATTTCTCCACCAAGAGCATCCAGTTCTCGTACTAGGTGACCTTTTGCAAGCCCTCCAATAGCAGGGTTACACGATGCAGCACCTATTTGTTCAACTAACATGGTAATAAGTAGGGTTTTTTTACCCATTCGTGCAGGGGCTAGGGATGCTTCAATTCCAGCATGACCGCCACCCACAACGATAACATCATATTCCATCATATTCCTTTGGAAAAGAGTGATAAATTAATCATTTCTGCGTTATCGTCGAAACTTAGACACTCACTTACTTTAGTAAGCTCCTGCCTAAGTTTCTCCTCTAGCCTTGAACTGATTGTTTCTAACTCTTTTCGATATTTTTGTGTATAAGAATGGCTAATTCCTATCTTTGTTACTCTATAAAAAGTGTTTGGATTGTCTCTTTTTAAGTAGTAGAAAATTGCTTAGATAAATGTTTTCTTCCACTTATCTAAGTAATTTTAGAGAGTATAAAAATTAGCTTCTCAATAATTTTTCGGTATTATACCAAATATTTCGAATTTTACAAAAAAATTCTAAAAGGATAGCGGTGTTTACTGGATTAATTCGTGAAATGGCAGAAGTTTTAAGTTTGCAAAATAGTTTTTTAACGCTTAGAGCGAAGTACATTCCCAAAATCGGAGACTCAATTGCTATTAATGGGGCATGTCTTACTGTTGTGCGAGTAAATACTGGAACATTTACAGTTGAGCTCTCTCCTGAGTCTCAAAAAGTTCTAGCTATGGAAAACTACAGAGACAAAGTTCATATGGAACCTGCTATGATGATGGGTGACCGTTTTGAGGGACATATTGTTCAAGGACATGTGGATTGTTTAGGAACAATTACCTCTATTAATAACAATGGAAATTCAACGGATTTTATTATTTCACTTCCAAGTGAATACAGTCGGTATCTTATTCCTAAAGGTTCAGTGACTATTGATGGGGTTTCATTGACGGTTAATGATGTACTTAATGATGCTTTTCGTTTAACAATTATTCCTCATACTATAGAAAATACACTTTTTAAACGCTACAAGGTTGGAACAAAAGTAAATTTAGAGACAGATATGTTTGCTCGATATATTTATAATATGTTCAAAAATAAAGAAGATAATCTAACGTGGGATAAAGTTGATAAAATTATGGCTGCTTACTAAGCGGTATTGGTTGTGGTAACTCTTCTTTAGTGATTTTTTTATAGACATAAAAATATTCTGCCCGTAATGCTTTTGCATAGGGTTCTATAATTGCTTCTTGCATATCTGCCATTTTTTTGATAGCGACAACTTTTCCAACTTGTAAGCCTTCAAAAAAGATATTATCCATACCTGAAGTGATAACTTCATCCCCTTTGTTAATTTGCATCCAAATAGGAATAAATTTGATTGTTAGAAGATTATTTCGGTTGTTCCCATGAACAATACCGGGTGCTTTATTATCACCAATATAAACAGCATAATTAGCTTTTTGGTTTCCATTTAATAACGCTAGTGATTTTCCCGCAAAGTTTTTAACAATACCAGCAGCATAATTTTGTGAGATGAGTCCCAAAATTTGTTTATCTTTTTTTGGAAAGTCAATCCATACTTTTGTATAATCATCAAATGCAACATAGGAGAGTACATGGGATATTTTGAGTTCAATATTAGTATCGTTTGTGTCAAAGAGAGCATTTCGTAAGACATCAAGTGAAGCTTGTGAATTTGTATATAAGGTTCGGTATTTTTTTAGTTCATCATTCTCTTTTTTAAGTGTTTCAATTCGTTGTGCTTGTCCCAAGTATTTCTCAGTAAAATCACTGAGACTAATAACTTGTTGTACATAGAATTGTTTTATTGAGTTGATAAAGGTAAATTTTTTAATGATGGGTTTATCCATATTAAAAATATAGAATAACCCAGCAAAAAGAAGAATAAATATAAAAAGTGCTCTACTCATTAGAAATTAGTTTTAGTAATCCATCCTCATTTAGTACGTTACTTGTACCATATGCAACGGCTAATAATGGCTCGTCAGCAACTTTTACAGGAAGTTTGATAATATCCGCTAAGTATTTATCTAAACCTCGAATAAGTGCTCCTCCCCCTGTTAAGATAACACCGTTATCTACAACATCACCTGCTAAATCTGGTGGCATGTCCTCTAGTACAGTTCGTACTGCTGATACGATTTCTCGAAGTGGTTCTTTAATTGCCGTACGTACGCCTTCACTTCCTAATTCAATAGTTGAAAGAAGTCCAGAGTTGTCTCGACCTTTTACTCGAATTTTTAACTCTTTATCTAGTTTAACAGCAGTTCCAATTTCAATTTTGATTGATTCAGCAGTTCTCTCACCAATATAAAGGTTGTAGTTTTGTCGAACGTAATCGATGATCGCTTTATCACATCTATCACCTGCCACTTTGATTGATTTAGAAAGTACAAGACCACCAAGTGAAGTTACACCAATCTCAGTCGTACCACCACCAATATCAACAACCACATAACCAGATGGGTCAGATACTGGAATACCTGCACCAATTGCTGCTGCCATTGGTTCTTCTACTAGGAATACTTCTCGTGCTCCTGCACTTAAAGCAGACTCTTTTACTGCTTTTCTTTCAACTTGTGTAATTCCGTAAGGAATACAAATAATGATTCGTGGTCGAATAAATGATTTTCGTGAGTGCGCTTTTTCAATGAAGTATCGAATCATTCTTTCTGTCATTTCAAAGTCAGCAATAACCCCATCTTTCATTGGACGAACAGCTTGAATATTCAAAGGTGTTTTACCAATCATCTGTTTTGCTTCTTGTCCAACGGCTAAGATTTTGTCTTTTCCATATCGGTCATGTTGAACAGCAACAACAGAAGGTTCATTAATAATAATCCCTTTACCTTTTACTGAAACAATGGTGTTTGCAGTTCCAAGGTCAATTGCCATATCATTGGAAAAAAATCCAATTACTTTGTCTAAAAACATCTATATTTCCTTTATAAAATTTAAGCTACTTTTGGTTCTTTATCGTTGATTACAACATCTTTTGTAATACTAATGGTTTTATCTTTATAAGAAGGTAAATCATACATAATATCTAACATAATCTCTTCTAATATTGAACGTAACCCTCTAGCACCTGTTTTTCTATTAATCGCTTTTTTAGCAATCTCTTTCAGAGCAGGTTTTTCAAATTTTAGTGTAACATCATCCATTTTGAAAAGATGTGTATATTGTTTGATTAAAGCATTTTTGGGTTCAGTTAAAATATGTATCATATCATCTTCTGTAATTTCATTGAGCGTTGCAATCATGTGCAATCGTCCAATAAGCTCAGGAATAAGACCATATTTTACTAAATCATCTGCCTCAACAAGTGAGATGATTTCATCTTCTTCTTTTTTGGTTTTCTTCTCTTGATTGAACCCTAAGACATTACCACCTTGTTTCTTCTTGATAATATCTTCTAATCCATCAAAAGCTCCACCACAAATAAACAGAATATTGGTAGTATCAACTTGAATAGCATCTTGTCCAGGGTGTTTTCGTCCCCCTTTTGGTGGAACGTTTACAACAGAACCTTCAATGATTTTAAGCATTGCTTGTTGAACACCTTCTCCTGATACATCTCGTGTAATAGAACGGTTTTCACTCATACGTGCAATTTTGTCAATCTCATCAATAAAAATAATACCTGTTTCCGCTTTCTCAACATCACCACCTGCTGCTTGAAGAAGTCTGGTAATAACATTTTCAACATCATCACCAACATAACCAGCTTCGGTTAGGCTTGTAGCATCAGCAATAGCCAACGGAACATCAAGGTATTTAGCAATGGTTTGTGCTAAAAGTGTTTTACCTGAACCTGTTGGTCCAATTAATAAAACATTTGATTTGTTGATTTCGATATCTTCTTCAATTTCATCTTGTCTAAAAATTCGTTTGTAGTGATTGTACACCGCAACTGAAAGTACTTTTTTAGCTCTATTTTGTCCGATAATATAATCATCCAAAATCGCTTTTAGTTCGTGCGGTGCTAAGAGTTTAATCTCTTCAACTACTGCTTCATCAGTGGGTGCATTCTCTTCTAATGCTTGTGGTTTTTTTCCTTGCATAATATCATGGGCCGCATTAACACACGAACGACAAATGCACGCATTGTCTCCTGATATTACTGGATTTTCATTGCTATCTTTTGTACCACAAAAATCACAAATTAGTTTACTCATTCTTTAAAATTCTCCTATTTCCTGTTAAAAGGAATCCCTCGTTTAGTATTTTTTACAAAGTTTGCTAAGGCTAATACATGTTCATTAGCATTTGACGCAATAATTTTATCAGCAACATCTGAAATAGGTTGTCCTGATTCAAAGATATCTTTGTATGCTTTTTTGACATCATTGATAACGTCTCGTTCAAATCGACGTCTTAGACCATTTAGGTTAAGTCCTCGCAAGATCGCTTTATTCCCTTCTGCTAAACAGTATGGTGGAATATCTTGAGTGACAACAGAACCACCACCCACCATAACATGGCTACCAATTTTACAAAATTGATGGATTGGTGTTAATCCACCAATAACAACATTGTCATCAATTTCCACATGACCTGCAAGTGTTGCTACATTGGCAAAAACACAGTTGTTTCCAATGATTACATCATGTGCTACGTGAACATAACCCATAAAAAGATTGTTATCACCAATTTTAGTGATACTACCTCCACCTTTTGTTCCTGGGTTAAAAAGAGTAAACTCCCGAATGGTGTTGTTATCACCAATGATGAGTTCTACATCTTCTCCATCAAACTTCAAGTCTTGTGGAATCGTTCCTAATGCCGCATGAGAAAAAATACGATTGTTTTTTCCAATAGTCGTCTTGCCTTCAATTACAGTGTTTGAACCAACAGTTGTTCCTTCACCAATGGTTACTTGAGAACCTATGATTGTAAAAGGGCCGATGGTAACATTTTCACCAATAACTGCGCCATCTTCAATGATGGCTGTTTTATGAATATTGCTCATAAAGACTACTTGTCAACAACCATTGCTTTAAGTTCTGCTTCTGCAACCAAAGCATCATCAACATAAGCTTTACCTTCAAGAACAATGAGTGTTCCTCGAAGTTTTTTTACTTCAATTTTGTACTCTAATTTGTCCCCTGGTTTTACAGGTGTTCTGAATTTTGCTTTATCAATACTCATAAAATAAATCACTTTATTTTGAAGCTCTTCAGTGGTTAAATCATTGCTTTTTAGGGCTAAGATTCCACCAGCTTGTGCCATTCCTTCAAGAATTAAAACACCTGGGTAGATTGGGTGACCAGGAAAGTGTCCCATGAAAGCTGGCTCACTAATTGAGATATTTTTATATCCTACAACTGACTTGCCTTTCTCCATATCTGTAATTCTATCTACCAATAAAAATGGATATCTATGTGGAAGTATTTCTTGAATTTGCGTAACGTCTAACATCTGTGTTCCTATATATTTTTCTTTAAAGCAGATATTTTATCTAAAATTTTATTAGTTTTGAATTATTGCTGAATGATTTGTGCAACTTTACTGGAACTTCCATTTTGTAAATACTCTCGTAAGATTTTTGCATTGGAAATAAAAGCCTCTTTATTCATCTGTTTATAATCATTGAGTAAATTCTGGGTTGTAACATTTTCTTGTAAAAATTCACTGTGAATTGCTCCTTTGCCCATCTCGTCAAAAAAGATATTAGCAAGACCCACATAGGGAAGTTTTACTAGTCTACTTCCTAACCAATAATCAAACTTTTTAGCAATATAACTGAGCGTAAATGGTGTTCCAATGATGGATGCCTCTAAGGTAGCTGTTCCTGAGCAAATAAAACCATATTCTGCATCTTTTAGTGCTGTATGGGCATCATTGGAGATGCTAAATCCATCCAGGTTTCCATAGACTTTTTGAATATACTCTTTATCAAATTTTGCAGGGATAACTAAAAGGTGTTCTTTATTTGGAATGGCACTGGCAACTTCTTTGAAAATCGGCATAAGATTACTGATTTCAGTACGTCTACTTCCTGGCATATAGACGATTTTATCTGTTTGCACAACCGTCGTTTTATAATCACTGATTTCATCTAAAAGGGGATGTCCCACATAACTGATTTTCTCTTTTTTATTATAGTAGTCTTGTTCAAAAGGAAGGATTGAACATAGGGTTGTACAGTACTTTTCAATCTTTGGAATACGTCCCTTTTTCCATGCCCACGCTTGGGGTAAAATATAATAAATAATCTCTTTTTCAGGATAGAGTTTATGAATGGCTTTTGCTAATGGCAAGTTAAATCCAGAAGAGTCCATGAGTAAAATTTTATCAGCATCTTTTGCCAATTGAGCCATCTCTTTTTTAAGTTTTAAAAAAAAGGGAAGCCGTTTAAGTGCATCCACAAATCCCATGATTGCTAACTGCTCTAAATCATAGTTGGGAGTTCCAAGTTTTTTATCAAAAATACCAAACATCTCCACGGAGTCATCTAAATGTTTGCATAATTCTGCGAGATGGATATTGGAGGAAGTCTCCATAGCACAAACGAGTAGTCTCATATAATCACTTCTTTAACATCTTCATAGGTTCTAGCATCTAGCTCAATCTCATATTTTCCATCAATGACGTTATCTACAATAACAATGGCAGATAATCCATAAGGGTTTTGCGTAATGGTATTTCGTAAGTTTAACTCAGCTTGAAAAGTAGGGGGATTAAAAACCAGTGATTTAACACTTTTATAGTTAAATCCTCCAATATCATTAAAAATATCAATACTTAGAACTTTTACTTCATCACGATTTAGATAAGCAATATCATCTTTTTCATACTCAATTCGACCATTCATTTTAGTGCGGTTGAGTTTTGAGTAACATAAAAAATATGAAGGCATCAGTTTTTTATCAATAAAAACTTTTCCACTTAGGAGTCGATAGTTTAAAAAACGTTGTTTGATTATTTTAAAAGGAATACCTTGGGAATCTAACTCATCTCTTTTACGATAGAGTTGAAGTCGCGATTCAATGGATTCGGGCAAAATCTGATTAGAAATGGGTGAAAACATCTCATCCATGAGTTTATTTTGTTGTTCTCTTTGTTGTTCTAACCCATAAATACAACCACAATAGTTTTGACGATATAAAGAGTTCTCTTTTACTGCAACTGCTTGTTCTTGCATACCACTACCACTTCGGTAATCTTTGAAAATAAATTCCATGTTATGTTTCTGGGCTAGTTCGTGACCAATTTTATCCAGTTTATCTTGGGATTTTTTTGGTGAAATTAGTAGGGTGGTTGTGAACTTATCATGACCTAGTTCTTTGGCTTTTAAGACACTATTTTCAAGGCGTTCTTCAAAGCAGACCGTACAACGATCACCTTTTTCAGGTTCATTTTCTAAGCCTTTGACTTTTTGTAACCAATGTTCTAAATTATAAGCACCTTCTATAAGGTTAATGCCTAAACGTTTACAGGAGTATTCAACATCTAAAAAACGCAAGCGATACTCTTCATAGGGGTGAATATTAGGGTCGTAAAAATAGCCAACTATCTCTTCGTTGGGATACTCTTCTTGGATTTTTTCTAAAAAGTAGTGACTATCCACTGAACAGCAAATATGTACAAGCACAACAAACCTCTTTTTATTGGTATTATAGTAGAATATACCAAATAAAAAATTAATAGGATTTTGAATGCGTTTTGCTTTTATCTTTATTTTATCATTTCTCTTTATTGGCTGTGCAACAAAAGAACCTATTGTTTCTCAAAGTGCAACCATTTTAATCAAAACACCTACTATGAAATTTTACGATAAAGGGTTTATCACTTCTTATGATAACTATACTCAAATACAAATTTATAGTGCTGGGCAGACGGTATTAGATTTGATGCTCTATACAAATCGTATTTGTAAAAGCACATTTGAGTGTGAAAACAGTAAAAGTTTTAATGAAAAGTTTTTACATACCTCTTATAAAGATGATTTTTTAAAAGAGCTTTTTGAAAAAGATGAAAAGTCTATTGTTCACCGTGATAAAAAGAATAGTATTTTAATTAAAATTAAAAAAGATTAGAAGTTAGGGTTGAGTAGTTTAAATATCTTTTGCCCAAATTCATGAAGTTTTGCTTCATCTAAACGTACTGATAATCCAGATATCCCCACTGTTCCTACAAACTCTCCTCGCTTGTTAAAATAAGCAACTGCAACAGAACACAGACCAAATTCATGCTCTTCGTTTCCTATTGCGTAACCACGTTCTTTTGCTAACTCAAGCTCTTCTTGAAGTTTTTTGGTATGGGTAATAGTATTACTGGTAAATTTTTTTAGTTCCAGTGCACTCACATCCACGTCTTGAAATGCCATGAGAATTTTACCAAATCCATTGGTGTGTAGTGGTGCATGCATCCCTACAGAGTTTCGTGTTTTTAATACACGGTTGGATTTATCCACCTGATTGAGATATAAAACAGAGCCGTTATCCAATATTCCAATATAAGCACACTCTTCTGTGAGATAAAAAATCTCATCTAATAGTGCTTGGGTTTTTGTAATAATCTTTTCTCGATCATCTTTTTTCACAATCTTGTTAACTAAGTCACTTAAGATGATTTCTTTAGAATTATCCACATATTCTATAAAACCTTCACTCACTAATGTGGTAATAAGTCGTGACATTGTACTTTTGTCAATACTGAGTCGTTGACATAAAACATTTGCAGTAAGGGGCTTGTTGGATGTCATTATCTCTTTTAGAACTGTTAAAGCTTTGATAAGGGACTTGTTTTGATTTTGCACTCAGTACTCTCTTTTAGTGATAAACTTAATTCTATCTTAGTTGTGTAAAAAAATAAAGAATTTCACAAATTTTATCCTAATATTGCAAAAAATTCTTTTAGATTATAAGAACATCAACCTATTTTTTCTCATAATATGAAACTTTTTTTTACAACCCCTCTTTAGAGCCTATAACTAGGGCTTTGTGGGCTTTATAAAAATAAACTTAATAAAAAAATTACAAATAAAACTTATGTTTTTACTTATTTTATGTATGGATTAATTCGTTCAACATTTACATCGGATGTATGATTTTAAACAAATTTATTATTCACGATGTAACTAAAAAAAACCAATAAAGAAGAGGTAATTATTATGACTTCATCATTTGTAGATTTATCAAAATTGACTGAAAAAGATGATTTAACACCAGTACTTGGTGGTAAATGGCCAGGAATCCAAATATACTATCCACCAATCAAGTTTAATCCACTTGACGGAACTTATGAAACAATGGAGCAAGCTAAGTTAAGATTACAAAAGCATGCATATAAAACAAAAGCACATACTGTTTTATTTGACTTAGAAGATGGTTGTCGAATGAAAGATATGTCACGAAAATTATTAATCGAAGAACTTCCAAAGTTCCCAGAGAGAGATTTTCAAATTGCTATTAGAATTAATCCATTCAGAACTGAAGAGTATGAAGAAGATTTAAAAATGTTAAAGCAGATTCACATGCATGTTGATGCAATTGTATTAGCAAAAGCAGGTGAGGTTTATGGTGATGCTGAAATCCGAGATTTATCTTCGTGGTTAGTTTCAATTGGTTCAAACTTACAGATTCAACCAATTATTGAGCACCCAAAATCGCTTAAGATTGCAGATCAATTAATGAGTCACTCAACAGTACAACACGTTGTATTTGGTATCCATGACTTCTCAAAAGCAATGGCATACAAAATTACTCCAGAGGGTTGGATTGATGAATTAGAGACATTCTTTAACATTCTTACTATGGAAGCACGTATTCAAGGTAAGGGAGTTATTGGTGGAGTTGAAGTTTTACTAACACCAAACTCATTACCAGATTCTTGTGTTGAGAAAAAAGATATTAGAAGATGGTTAGATTTACATGGTGATGATGCATCACGACACGTTTATGCACATGCTCAACGAGAAACAGCAATGGGATTAACAGGTAAACAAGTTATTACTCCAAATCACATTAACGTTTGTAAAGTTGCCTTTACACCATCTCCAAAAGAGTTACAAAGAGATATTAGCATTCTTAAAGAAGCTATTAAAACTGATGCACTATTAAGTGGAGCAATTAGATACGAAGGTGAGATGTTAGATCCACCAATGTTTGGTAAATCATTACAGAATATCTTAAGAGGACATGCTCTTAACAGTTTAAGCAAAGAAGATTACGCTTTTGCAATCTCTGTATTAAATAAGATGCCTTTACATACATTTAAAGAAAACTGGCCTTACGGTCAAATTTAATAGGGAGTTGAGATTATGAGTTCAAACGTTACAATTGAAGTACCTGAATTTTTAAATATCGGTGTTGCTTGTACCTCTTCGCATGTAGGGAGTGCGAAAGAGAACAGTACAGCAATGATTATCGAAGATGATAAATTAGGTACTGATGAAATCACATATAAAGAGTTAGCAACAAAGTCTGACCAAATGTGTAACTTCCTAACATCAATTGGAATTGAACCAAGAGATAGAGTATTGGTATGTTTAAAGAACTCTTTAGCATACCCAATCTCGTTCTTTGGATCAATTAAAGCAGGAATTACAGCCGTTCCTACATCAACACTTTTAAGTGGATCAGAAGTTAAATATTTAGCAGAAGATTCACAAGCAAGTGCGATTGTGTTATCAGCGTCTATGTATGAGAACCTTGTTCCATATTTAGAAAACCTTGATAACTTAAAAACAATTATTGTTGCAGCATGTGATAGTGTTGATGATTTACGAAAACCAAAAGATATTAATGTTTATGCATTATCAGATATTTTAGCGAATACTGATACTACACCAAACCATTATAACTCAAAATCAGGTGAGCCTGCGTATTTAGTATATACATCAGGAACTACAGGTTATCCAAAGGGTGTTTTACACTCTCATAGATCACTAGTAGGTCGAACACCTGCAACTGAGTACTGGTTTGACTTTAAAGAGAATGATAGAATCATGCACTCTGGTAAATTCAACTGGACATATGTATTAGGTTCAGCACTTATGGATCCATTATATAATGGTCACACAGTAATCGCCTACGAAGGTGCAAATGATGCTGGTACATGGGTTGACTTAATCAAAAAACATAACTGTACGATTTTTATTGGAGTTCCAACAATTTATCGACAAATTGTTCAAAAGACAGATTTTACAATTGAAGATTGTCCAAGTCTGAGATACTGTATGAGTGCAGGTGAGCATTTATCTGATGAGATGATTGGGTTATGGCAAGATAGATTTAAACAAGATATCTTTGAAGCAATTGGGATGAGTGAGTGTTCTTACTATATTTCACACTCAGTAAACAATCCAATTCGACCTGGAAGTGCTGGATTTGTTCAACCAGGACATACTGTTAAACTTTTAGACCCTGATACACTAGAAGAAGTTGGTTTAGAAGAAGAAGGGATGATTTGTATTGGTATGGATGACCCAGGACTATTTTTAGAGTACTGGCAATTAGAAGATGAAACAGCTAAAGCAAAACATGATGGTTACTTCTTTACTGGTGATTACGCTAAAAAAGATAAAGATGGTTACATCTGGTTTATTGGACGAAAAGATGACATTATCAATACGTTTGGATTTAGAGTATCTCCTCACGAAATTGAAAGAGTTGTAAAAACTCATGATGATGTTGCTGATTGTGTAGCATTTGGTTTAGATTTAGAAAAAGACAAAACAATTGTAGCAATTGCAGTCATTGGGCAAGGTGAATTAAGTCAAGAGAAACAAGATGAAATCTTAAAATTCTCTCAAGATAATTTAGCGAAATATAAAGCACCAAAAACAATCTTTGCATTAAGTGACTATCCACGAACAAAAAATGGAAAAGTACTAAGAAAACAACTGGTTAAACAGTTACATGACCAATATCATGCCCAAGAGAGTGGTGAAGAAGTTGTTGAGTATAAAGCACGACGTTCTATGATGTTAGTACCATCGTATAACAAAAACAATGTAACAAAAGCAAAATCAGCTTTAGCAGATGCAGTAATTTTTGACTTAGAGATGATTTTAGGTGAGCAGCGAGAAGTTGGAAGAAATGTACTAAAAGAAGTATATTCTGAAAACGGTGGAAACTTTGGTGAGTCAGAAAGAGTTTTAAGAGTAAATAACTTAGGAAGTGAAGATATCGGTAAAGATTTAGCACTTGCTAAGCAGATTGAATTTGACGCATTGCTGTTCTCTAAGATTGAATCAAAAGAGGATGTTTTAGAAGCAGTTAAATTAATTGATGGTGTGAACTCAGAGTTAACATTGATGATTATGATTGAAACACCATTAGCGGTATTGAATATCAAAGAGATTTGTTCAGCATCTTCTCGAGTAGAAGTAATCGTTGTTGGGTCAAATAAATTAGCAAACAGATTAGAGATTGATATCAAAAAAGCTGCTCCAGCGATGCTTAATTACCTATCACAAATTACATTAGCATCTAAAGCTTATGGTAAAACAGTGATTGATGGTCCTCATTTTGATGTACGAGATGAGTTTGCATGTGAAGCTTCAAGTAAAGTTGCCTTTAACTTAGGATTCGATGGTAAGTGTTTAGTTCACCCAGTGCAAATTGAATATATCAATGATATTTTCACACCTAAACAATCAGAAGTTGAAGATTACGAAAATATGATTGAAGCATATGAGAGTGCGAAAAAAGACGGTAAAGAGGTTATTTTACATAATAACACTTTAGTAGATGGTATTAGAATTAAATGGGCTAAGAAGATGATTACACTGTATGAAACATACAAATCATTAGGTCAAAACCTATTTAATAAGTAAGGAGAGAGTTGATGTCTAAGATTAATATGGGAAATTTCTTTGAAGATTTTACAATCGGTCAAAAAATTGTTCACCCCTTACCAAGAACAATCAGTGATGGGGATGTATCGTTATACATCGCCTTTACTGGGAGTCGATTTGCATTAAACTCAAGTGATATTTTAGCACAAGAGTTTGGATACAGAAAACGACCACTTGATGATTTATTAATGTTTCATTTAACGTTTGGTAAATCAGTTCAAGATATTTCACTTAATGCAATTGCAAACTTAGGGTATGCAGAAGTATCTTTCCCACATCCTGTGTATGTAGGAGATACGGTTCGATTAGAGACTGAAGTTATTGGTTTAAAAGAGAACTCAAATGGTAAATCAGGTGTTGTTTATGTGCACTCAATTGGTTACAACCAAGATGAAGATGAGGTATTAAACCTTAAGCGATGGGTAATGGTACATAAAAGAAATAAAGGTGAGATGACAGGTATTAACCAAATCCCAACTTTTGCTAAAACAACAGAAATTACTAAAGAACTAAGTATTCCAAAAGCGACTAACATTGATACCAATGCGACTGGTGGAACGTATCTTTGGGAAGATTATGAAGTAGGTGAAAGATTGAACCATGCTGAAGGTATTACTATTGATGATAGTGATCACACATTAGCAACGAAGTTATACCAAAACAATGCGAAGGTTCACTTCAATGACCATATGATGAAAAGTTCACCAGTTGGAGAGCGATTAATGTATGGAGGTCATGTTATCTCAATTGCACGAAGTATTTCGTTTAATGGATTACAAAATGCACAATGGATTTATGCAATAAATTCAGGAGCACATTCAAACCCAACCGTTGCAGGTGATACGATTTATGCTTACACTGAAGTGGTTGAAAAGATTGATCATGCAAGAGCTGATTTAGGATTACTTCGACTTCGAACAATTGGGCTTAAAAACATGAGACCTGATGAAGTGGAAAATGCTAAAGGTGAAGATGGTAAATATTTACCAAATGTAGTATTAGACTTGGATTACACTGTTGTGATTCCAAAACAACCAAACAAATAAAAATTTAAAAACTAAATATTGAAATAAAGGATTAAAAATGACACACCCAAATGAAGCACTATTTGAATCTGGTAAATCTTTACCAATTATCCCAACTTGTGAGCACTTTGCAGGAAGTGAGAAACTGATTTTAAAAGGTTTCGAAATGCAAAAGAAACTTGGACCTGTATTTGATATTACTTGTGACTGTGAAGATGGAGCAGAGACTGGTAAAGAAGTTGAACATGCTGAAATGATCGTTAGAGTAGTAAACTCTGATGCTAACCCATACGGTATGGCAGGTACGAGAATTCATGATGCGGCACATCCAGATTGGAGACAAGATGTTGATATTTTAGTACCAGGTGCTGGTGAAAAATTAGCATACATCACATTACCAAAGTCAACTTCTTATGAAGATGCAAAAATGCAAATTGAGTATATTCAAAAAGTTGCAAAAGAGTCTGGAATTACAAGAGAGATTCCTATTCATATTTTAATTGAAACGCATGGAGCATTAAAAGATGTTGAGCAAACTGCAACATTACCATGGTTACAAGTACTTGATTTTGGTCTTATGGACTTTGTATCAGGATACCAAGGTGCAATTCCAGCATCTAATATGAGATCTCCTGGTCAATTTGATCACAGATTAATTGGTGCAGCAAAAGCAAAAGTAGCACAAGCTGCTATCCAAAACCATGTTATCCCTTGTCATAACGTAACGTTAGACCTTAAGAACCCATACCAAACTTACAAAGATGCTGAAAGAGCACGAAATGAGTTTGGGTTCATGAGAATGTGGTCAATTTACCCAACACAAGTACAGGCAATCGTTGATGCAATGAAACCTGACTTTACCGAACTAGAAGCTGCTCAAAATATTCTTGTGGGAGCACAAGATGCTGAGTGGGGACCAATCCAGTATGATGGTGAGTTACATGATAGAGCAACTTACCGATATTTCTGGGAATTGGTTCAAAGAGCGAAATTCTCTGGAGCTAAACTTCAAGATGAGGTTGAGAAAAGATTCTTCGCATAAGTAGTTTACTACTCATGCAAAGTTAAGTTTACTTCCCAAGAAAGGATAAAGTTCAAGCCATTTACTTTATCCTTTCATCCATTGTTTTACTCGTCAATAAACGTAACTTTATTGATTGGTAAAGTAATTAAAGTAAGCAAATTTTTTAAAGAAAACTTTTAGAAAATAGTGTAAACTCTTTTTACAATTTAATACAAGAACAATGTTCTTTCTAAAAAAAGGAAAAATGATGAAACAACTTGTCAATATTCTCGTCATAAAACTAGCCATTGCCCTTGGGCTTGTCAAGCTAGTCAAAGTTAGGGAACATAGTAGGCGCTGTTAAAAGTTACAATTTAAACACAACAGAGACCCTTTTCTCAAGCGACCCATTTGGGTTCTTCTACTATAAAAAACCTCCCTACAATTCACAACTTTAAAACTTCTGTTAAAACAATAAAAACAAAAAGATAAAAGGTAATTATCATGAGAAACAATAATACAATTTCATTAGAGGATTTAAAAGATTATTTAGGTTTTGGTGTTGCAGGAAACTTTGCAAACCATTTAGGTGAAGCAGGTGAAGCAGATGAGTTTTCAGTTATTGAAACAAAAGAAAAAGATGCACCAAAGGGATTATTCCCATTTTATATCCCAAACAATGATACATTTTTAGGAGAGTTTCCTATTTGTAATGACAAAATTAACCATAATGATATGGAACATTTACAAGTTGAAGCTGAAGTTGCATTAGTATGTGATTTTGAGTTTGAAGATAATAAACTAATTGATATCAAACCAAAATTTTTTAGTGCATTTAATGACTGTTCTAACCGTATTCAAGATGGTAATAAACTAAGTACGAAAAAGAACTGGGGAAAAGAATCAAAAGGAATTTCTTCAGAGTTTATTGAGATTGATTCTTTTGATTCAGAAGGTATTTTAGATAAGTTTCATATCGCTTCGTTTGTACGGCGAGATGGGATTTTAAAAGAGTATGGAACTATTAGTGCTGTTAACTCCTATTCGTACTTTTTTAAGCAATTAAAAGATTGGATGGTAGAGAAATTTAACTCTCAAGAGGACCAAGGTCCATTAGAAGAGTTAAGCCCATTTATCCAAGATATTCAAAACCATAAAGGGTTATTAATCGCAGCAGGTGCAACAGCATATACCGAATTTGGAAAACATAACTTTTTAGAAAAGGGTGATGAAATTTTTGTATATGTATACAATGCGCATTTCCATGCGTATCAAGATATCATTGATGATGTAGCTGGAATGGGAGTTCACTTATCTCAATGTAGTAAGTTACATCAAATTGTAGCTTAAAGACCTACGAAAAGGGAAAGTCGTTTTGGTTTTCCCTTTAGCTTACTTTAACAAATAACTTTTAGTTCTTCAAAAAAATTATTTTTATTAATTTCTATGTTATAATATATCTCAATGCACTGCAAAGGATAAATTATGGAAAAGAAATCAAGTTTCGGGAATAAACTCTTATTTCAGGTTTTAGGTACAATTACAGTAGTATTTGGGATTACTATTTTCTTTGTCACAAAATTCTCCTCAGAAACATCTCAAAATGATGCAAAAGCATATATCAAAGAGTTATCTGCAAAAAATGCGGCAACAATACAAGAAAAAGTTAACGAATCAATCACTATCTCTAAAATCATGGCATTTAAATATACTAATGCATTAAAATCTGGACATCCTCTAAAAGAAGAAGAAGTTCTTGCATTTATGACAGATATTTTAAATGATAATGCCTTCATTGTTGGTTTTTGGTTTAAAATCAAAGAGAAAGAACAGTTTTTTAAAGCTGGAGATCCACAAGATAGTCGTAAGTGGTATGACAAAACAGGACAATTTAATCCTTATGTAGCCAAAGCAGGTTCTAAAATCACTATTGCACCAGGGAGTAGTTATTCGCTGGATTTAGAGTGGGTAAAAGGGCCATATGAGAAAAAAGATGTTTATATCACTAAACCTTACATGTACCCAGTTGATGGCGTAGAAGTACTTATGTCAACGGTTGCAGTACCAATGTATTATAAAGGTGAATTTATAGGTTCTATTGGAATTGATATTACCATGGATACTTTCTCTAAAATGGCAAAAAATATTAAACTTTATGATAATGGTTATGTTTTTATGGTGGATCACCACCAGTTTGTAATTGGACATCCCCAAGCAAAATTTGTGGGTAAAGATCTTTTAAAACTAACAAAAAATAGCAGTGATTATGCCCAGTCATTAAAAAATACAAAAGCAGGAAAAGATTACAGTTTTACAAAAGAATCTCCCGCAACTGGAAAAGAGTCATTTTATTTTTCTAAATCTTTTAAGTTATCAAATAATGATCAGTGGACATTCTTTGTTGTTGCTCCAGTGGATGAGTATTTAGCCCATGCTGACTTTATGAAGTATTTTTCTATTATAGCGGGATTTGTTGCATCGATGTTGGTTGCTATTGTTGTGTTTATCTCTATTCGAAAACTTAATAAAAATCTACTTTCTATTAGTGAAGGTTTAAATGATTTCTTTAACTACTTAAATAAAAAATCAACCAATCCAAAACAGATTGAAATTAAGTCTCACGATGAGTTTGGTGTCATGGCACAAAGTATCAATGATAACGTGGAATCAATTCGAGTAGGAATTGACCAAGATAACGCGCTTATTAATGAAGTAAAAGAAGTAGCAAATCATGTGGGGCAAGGTTATTTAGAACAGCGAATAAGTCTTAGTACGACAACAGAATCTCTCAATGAACTCAAAAACTTATTAAATGATATGTTATCTAGTTTAGAGAGTGCTATTGGACGAGATATTAATAAACTAAGTGATGTTCTGTCTAAATACACCAAACGAGACTTTACTGCAAAACTTGAGGGTGAAAACTCAGGGAAAATTGGTCAAGAGATTATTGAAATGAGTCGTATGATTACACACATTTTAAGAGACAACCAAGAAGATGGTTTATCTTTACAAGCAAGTTCAGATGAGTTGTCAACCAATGTAAATACTTTAAGTAAAAACGCAACTTCTCAAGCAGCTTCTTTAGAAGAGACAGCCGCTTCAATTGATGAAATTACGAGCAATATTGAACAAACCAGTCAAAAAGCACAAGAGATGCTTAGTATTTCAAATCAAACGAAAAACTCTGCAACAGAGGGTAAAGCTTTAGCCAATGATACTGTAAAAGCTATGGATGAAATCAATGAGACGGTTATCAATATTAATGAAGCTATTTCTGTGATTGACCAAATTGCTTTCCAAACAAATATTCTATCTCTTAATGCAGCTGTAGAAGCAGCAACTGCTGGTGAAGCAGGAAAAGGGTTTGCTGTTGTTGCACAAGAAGTACGTAACCTAGCTAGCCGATCTGCTGAAGCTGCTAAAGAGATTAAAGAGTTAGTTGAGAGTGCAACCCAACGAGCAGATAATGGTAAAAACATTAGTAGCAAGATGATTGATGGGTTTACTCAATTAGAAGAAAAAATTGTAAATACGAGTAAACTTATTGATGATGTTACAAATGCTGCAAAAGAGCAAACTATTGGTATGGGACAAATTGCAGATGCAGTTGGTCAGTTAGATCAATTTACTCAAGAAAATGCGGCAGTTGCTGATAAAACAAATGCAATTGCAAAAGAGACAAATGATATTGCAATTGATGTGGTATCAAATGTTGATAAAAACAATTTTGATGGTAAAAATATCAGTCAAAAAGCCAAAAAGAGCGAACCCGCTGTAGTCTCTCCTGTTCAGAGTCGCCCAGCAAAGGTTGAGAAAAAAGTAGCCCCTGTTAGTGCAAAACCGTCACCGGTTGTAACGGCACAAAAACAGAGTGGTGATGATGAGTGGGAGAGTTTTTAAACTCCCACTCTATACATCTGCCATTGCTTTAAAATGAGCACCACTTCGACCTAAGTTCTCCACATGCACATGAGAACGTTCATCTAATCGACCCTCTTCAATAAACTGTTTTTTAAGTTCTAAGATAACAGGGGTTGTTTTCCCTGGCATATCAACAGTACTGTAGTAGTCACAAAAAAGTGCAGTTTGGCTTGAACTAATCATTGGGGGATAGTCATCTAAAACTTTAGTTGTTTCTATTCCATACTCTTCAATTTCACTTTGCTCTTTTGGCAACATACTGGCACAGTTTTTAACATCTTCCATGTTATTTTGGTTAACAAAACAGATGGTTGCTTTTTTATGTTTTAAGATATTTGCTAAGCTGTCTTTTGGAACATCTTTCTCTTTTTGTCCAATAGAAACCACTAACGTTGCAGGGTTACTTGAAAGTGGCGTAAAGTACGAAAATGGTGCGGCGTTAACAACCCCTTCGTCTTCTGTTACAATCCACGCAATTGGTCTAGGAACTACTGTGTCAGACATCATTTTATATCGGTTTAAATCGTTTACATCGTTAAAATCTACAATCATAAAAAGCCTTTGTTTTTTAGGCAATATTATAGTGAAAAAAAATTAATTACGTGTAAATTCTAGAGGTTACTTTAACTCTTGCGGTTCTCCAAAGAAGTAGCCTTGGGAGTAATCAATTCCAAGCTCTCTAACTACATCGTAAACATTTTGTGAGTGGATAAATTCTCCTACGGTTTTGATATGCATCTTTTTAGCAAAATCAATGATAGTTTCAGTTACCAGTTTAGAGTTTTGGTTGGTGTCAATATCTCTAATCATAGAAGCATCAATTTTGATGTAGTCAACTTTGAGTTTCATGAGGTATTCAAAGTTAGAGTACCCTGTTCCAAAGTCATCAATAGAGATTTTTGCTTTCTCTTTTTTAACCTCTTGGATAAACTCTAAGACCTCTTCAAAGTTCTCAATACCCTCTGATTCAATGATTTCAAAGACAACTCTATCTCCTAATTTATACTCTTTGAGTTTACTCAAAATTGTACGATAAACTTGTTCATTGAGGATATCTTGAACAGATAGATTAATAGAGACTTGATAGTTTTTGTCTTTAAAAATTTCAAAAGTTTTATCCAACATAGCACGGGTGAGTTGTGGATAGAGTTTGTTTTTCTTGGCTAGTTCTAAAAAGTGAATTGGTGAAATATATTCACCATTGTCATCAACCATACGCATGAGGGCTTCATATTTGACTATCTCTTTTGTTTTGGTGTCAACGATAGGTTGAAAAAGTGGCATAATTTTATCATTTTCGATGGCATCTTTAATTTTTTTAGCCCACTTAAGGTTTTGCTCATATTCGTGTTCTATATTCATAGATGATTCATAAATAAGGTACTTTTTCTTCTTTTTCTTAGCTAGTTTGAGGGCAATATCAGCATTACTCAGTAAGAAACGATTTCCATATGCTATCCCTATAGTTGCATTAATAAATATCTCTGAATCATTTATAAAAAGAGTGTTGTTTTCAATTACATGGGTTAAATGTAGTGCCAAACTTTGTATCTCTTCATAGGCTAAATCTGTTTCATAATACAGAGCATATTCATCGGCGTGCAGTTTAAATAAAATAGCATGTGGATTGATATTATCTTTGATAACATTTGCTGTATTTTGTAAAATATTATTTCCAATTTGGTCTCCATAAAGATCATTGACCTCTTGGAATTTATCAATATTAATGATCATTAAAACAGCATTATGTTTTTCGGTTATGGTTTCAATCAATCGTTTACGGTTTGGAAGACCCGTTAGTTCGTCGTTGTAAAACTGGTATTCAATAGAGTCTAACATTCCATTAAATACTTCTTGCATGGAGTGTATCTCTTCGATATCATTGTTTAATGCTACACGTTTAGTGATATCATTATCATTGGAGATTGTATTGATATTTGTTACAAAGTTTTTAATGGGTCGGATTAAGTATTTATCAAATTCAATAAAAAGTGCAAAGAAAATAATCAGAGAAAAACTAATAACAAAGAGAATAAAAAAGTTAATAATTGACGAGAGTGATACTTTTAATTCATCAATAGGATAAGAGATATCAATAACCCCTAAAACTTCTCCTTCAACAGCTTGACTGTGACATTGCATACACTCAGATTCGGCAATAATAGGATAGTAGTACTCAATATTTGAATCATCAACCATATTTAAAATATCATCTTTTTCGAAAGCTTTTTGCACATAGTAGTTTTCATTTCGAATTTTTTTATCCCGCTGTATTTCCCCATACTCTTTGGCAACAGTTTCCCCTCGGTAAACGTTAACAATCATATGCTCATCGATTTTATTAAGTCGTTGGATAATCTCTTCTAAATCTTTTTTTGTCCACCCTTTTGCCATGGCTGAATAGAGGGTTTCAAAAACTAATTGAGTTGTTTTTTTTGCTTCTATGGTAGTGAGTTTTTCAATAGCGTCTTGTTTCATAACTTGGGAATAGATAAAACCAACGGACAAAGTTACTGCAAGGGTGATAATAATAATTTTAAAAATAAGTTTCTTGTACGTCGTACGTTTTGCCATAATATCTCACTAATAATTTTTATAATTACCTTAAGTTAAAGAGTTAATCATTGAAATAATTTCTAAAGTAATCGTAAATTATATACAATATTGCCTTTAAAGTACAATTTTTGTAATATCACGAAAAATAATACCTCAATTAGGAATAAATATGAAATATGTAGGAGCACATGTTAGTGCCAGTGGCGGAGTTTTTAACGCCCCTATTAACGCAACAGCAATCGGAGCAAAAGCATTTGCCCTTTTTACTAAAAATCAACGACAATGGGCAGCCAAACCACTAGAAACAAAGGTACTCGATAAGTGGTTTGAAGAGATGGAAAAGTGTGGAATTTTACCAAAACATATTCTGCCACATGATAGTTACTTAATCAATTTAGGTCATCCAGAAGTAGAGAAACGACAAAAGTCACTTGACGGATTCATTCATGAAATTGAACGATGTGAAATTCTAAAATTAGACCGTTTAAATTTTCACCCAGGAAGTCATCTTCGAAAAATCAGCGAAGATGAGTGTTTAGATAATATTGCCCAATCTTTGAACCGAGCTATTGATGCTACCAATGATGTTAAATTAGTTATCGAAAACACAGCAGGACAAGGCTCAAATCTTGGATACAAATTTGAACACTTAGCGCATATTATTGACAAAATAGAAGATAAATCTAGAGTAGGTATTTGTATTGACACCTGTCATATGTTTACAGCTGGTTATGATATTAGAACTCGAGAAGCCTACGATAAAACATGGGGTGATTTTGACAAAATTGTTGGTCGAGAATATCTTATGGGGATGCACTTAAATGATTCTAAACCAGAACTAGGAAGCCGTGTTGATAGACATGATTCTTTAGGTGTAGGGAAAATTGGTTGGGATGCCTTTAAATTCATAATGAATGATGAGAGAATGGATGATATCCCGATGGTTTTAGAAACAATCAACGAAGAAATCTGGGCTCAAGAGATTCAAGACTTATATAATCTCGTAGAAAACTAGAAAAGAAAAGGAACTCTCCTTTTCTTTTGACAATTTCTAAAAAATCTCAAAACCTAAAACCAATATTATAAACCCACACTGATTTACAAAACTATTTATCTCCTAAGACAACTTGGCTATATTTTCATAAATATTATAAATTATCAAAGGAAATAACATGTCAAAGATTGGAATTATTGTTGCAAGTGCAACTAACAATAGAAAACTAGGTCAACAATTATCAGATATAGCAAATGACTTAAATGTAGAAACAGAAGTCATTAATTTAGTAGATTTAGATTTACCTCTTTATTCAACAGTAGCGCAAGAAAAGGATGGTATCCCTGAAGCCGTAGCGCAACTTACTGAGCATATTTTAAAGTTAAATGCGTTTATTATTGTAGCTCCTGAGTACAATGGGGTTATGCCTCCTGTGTTAAACAACGCAATTGCTTGGACATCTGTTTCAACTGATGATTGGAGAGAAGCCTTTAATGAAAAAGTAGTAGGTTTAGCAACACACAGTGGCGGTGGTGGAGTAAAAGGTTTACAAGCAATGAGAATCATGTTTCAACACTTAGGGGCTAATATTTTAGCACGAGAATTGTTGACAACGTATGAAAAACCGTTAAATGAGGATAGTGCTAAAAATATGATTGAACAATTAGAAAAACTCTCTAATTTATAACATAAATACACAAGAGTTTGTCTCTTTTGTATTTTAACGTATAGGTTTCATCAAAATTTTGCTACTATAGTCAAAATTTTTTTAAAGGATATAAATGCAATTTTTAAAATTTTTACTTATAGTTGTACTAGCTGTTGGTGGTATATACTGGAAGAACAATACAAACATATCAAATACCTATGACTATTTTAAAGCACACGGATGTGAAGACGTTGTACTTTATCGTGCAGAATACAAAGCCGCGTGTAAAGAAAAGGTTATTATCATTGATGATTTCTTCTTTGTAGACTTCGAAGATAATAGAGAGTTCTTATATAAAGATATCTCTTCAGCAGAGCAGGTGGGTCATATTGTTATTTTACATAACAAGGAAGTTGAGCTTAATGAGGCAGAGCCTCGTGTCTATTTTGGAAAGTTAGAGCAAGCGAAACGTTTCCAAGAGACTGTTAACAGTAGACTAAAATAATCACGAAATAAGAGGATTAGTTTTTAATCCTCTTGTTTTTCTTCTTTTTGTGTGGCTTCTCTCATACCTTCGTTTAAATCCACTTCTTTTACATTCATAAATTCAATATCAAAACCATCAGGGTTTTTTTGTAGGGCAATATAGATCTCATCATTTTCAGGATGTTTAGCTATCCATGAGTCTGGTGTATCCACAACGATATTAGTTAAACCTTCATTTTCATACTGTCTGATAAGCTCTTGTTTGATGCTTTGAAAGCTTACTGGGAACTCTTCTGTATTTACGGTGAACTCTTCATTGTTTAAAGCAATGATAATTTCATTGTTTTGTATTTTGGGTTCTTGATTGATGGTCTCTTGTATCACGTCTATTTCTTGCTCTTCTTGTATATTATTGGAGTTTTGCTCATCATTTAAAAATGCTTCTTCATATGTATGCGTCGATGGCGGGAAAGCTTGGGGTTCTTTGTCTTTAATAAAACGATAGGTCGCTGATAGGGCACTGACCATAAAGACTGTCAAAAATACATCTAAGACTGGAAAAAAGATATCAAAATGCACAGAAATTACACCCATAAAAAACTTAATTATAACCGTATAAAGTACCCCAACAACTAATGTAATTGCTAAGGGAAAAAATATAATAGTAAAAAAGGTCAGTTGTTTATAGTTTCTTGTACAATTCCATGCATCTTTGAGGGTTAAGGGTTCATTGATTGCAATAGAAGGTAGAACTAAACTAAGCCTGCTAAAGGTAATCAGTGCAACAATACTCGCAACTAACATGATAGGTAGGGCTATGATATTTGGAAGTTTCATAGCAAGTGCGGCAATACCTACTGCCATAATTGCAGCAACAATAAGTGCAATTAAAATTGAAGTTAGTATAAAAACAACCTCTCTTTTTCTAATACGACTAACTCCCCATAAAGGGACACTTCCTTTTCCTAGAATCAAGATACGGTGAACACTAATTGCAATTAAAACATTGAGTATGAGAATAATGATATTAGAACTGATTGTAACACTCATGTTTCCATGATTTAGTACAGCTACTTTTGTGAGTACAATAATTGACATGAGTGGTACAAGTACAGCTTTAATAATTGTTTCTTTATTTTCAAACACAGGTAAAAAAGTCATATTGACGATTTTTTTATACATAAAATTCCTTAAATTATTTTGCATATTTTAGTTGAAAGCAACTTAAAATCAATTAGTTTGTTTTTTAAAAATAGCCTTTATGAAGAGTACAGTACAATAAACAAAAAGGAAAATGCTTTCATTTTAATATTCGTCTTTTTATCCCCTTTTATTATTGCTATTGGTGCGATTATTTATATTGGTTCAACCAATGAATCAAAAATTCAAGCTTTTTTGCAAGATAACAATTGTCATACTGTCTATAACTACAAAGCAAAATATAAAGCTCTGTGCGAAAAAGATATAGTGCTTATCCATGACTATTTTATGATTGATTTTACAACCAATGAAAATATTGCTTATTCAATGGTTTCTAATGTAAAAAAGTATGAGCAAAAGATTGTTTTTAGGTCTAATGACATAAAACAGACACTTTATTTTGCCACAATAGAGGATTCTGAAACATTTTTTGATGCGCTAAAAGAGAGGATAAAATAGTTTATGCAAAGTATACTTTATGCACTTTTACCTATATTTTTACTCATTGCTTTGGGATATTTTTTTAAGCGTATAGCATTTCCTGATGACTCTTTTTGGGCACACGCTGATAAATTTACCTATTATGTACTTTTCCCTTCACTGTTGGTGTATAAACTCTCAACAGCTAATTTAGATGGAGTTGATGGATTTGCTTTTGTTTCCACTGCTTTAATTACTATTGTTATCATATCTGTATTACTTGTAGTCTTAAACTACTTTGCTTTTTTATTTAATGGTCCAAGTTTTACGTCGGTATACCAAGGGGCAACACGCTTTAATACTTATGTGTTTTTAGCTCTAGTTGATGCGTTATATGGTGATGGTGGTTTGGTTTTGGCTGCTTTTTTAATCACCTTTTTAATTCCAACGCTTAATGTGTGTTGTATCACAGTGTTTGCATTTTATACCAATAGTGAAAAAGTGAATTTTCAAGCGGTGGCACTTTCTATTGTCAAAAACCCACTCATTCTTGCATGTTTGTTTGGGGGTGGATTGAACTATTTTGCTTTATCTTTAGGGGAAAGTATTGAGACAACTCTGTCAATATTGAGTTCAGCGGCACTTCCTTTGGGACTATTATCCGTTGGTGTTGGCTTGCATTTAAATCATCTCAAAGAAGCAAAAATGGAGCTGTTTGTAGCGCTGTTTTTTAAGCTGGCAATTTTTCCAATGGTGATTTTCTTTGCGGCACGGTCTTTTGGAATAGAAGGTTTACCATTGATGATATTAGTTATTTTTGGTGCCATGCCAACAGCATCGAGCGCTTATATATTAGCGCGGCAACTAGGTGGTGATATGAAACTTATGTCCTCGGTTATTACTCTTCAAACACTTCTTTCAATAGTGACAATTTCTGTGATTTTACAAGTCATTACACCTTAATTTAATTGTGTTATAATAACTTTAATTAATAGATAGGGAGTTTTCATGATATTTTTAGTAGTTATCTTTTTTGTCGCAGCACTTGTGGGTTCGTTGGCGTATATTGATAATGCCAATATTAAGAAGATTGAGGATTTTTTACACCATCAACAGTGTTTAGAAATAAATTATACTAAAGGAAATTATCAAGCTATCTGTAATGATAAGGTGGTTATTGTTGAAAATGCTTTTAGTGTGGATTTGTCAAAAGCTGATACCATATATTATAAGATGATCAAAGATGTTGAGTCTAAAGAGAAAAAACTCTTCGTTAAAACCGATTATGAAACGACGACCTTAGAGTTTAAAGATGATGCAATCAAAGAAGACTTTTTTAAAAAATTAGAGGAAAAAAGAAAATAGATGAATGAAATTATAACCTTTATACAAAGTGAAGATTTAACAGCCACGGAACTTTTTGCACAATTAAAGTGTAGTGAAGAAGAGGCAAATATCCTACAACATATCACCAAAGAGTATATCGTTGGACGGGATACTCTACTCGTGATAGATATCCTTGCAGAGTTTTACGATATTAAAAACTATGAACATTTAGAAAAGATTGCCATAATTAAATCTCTTTTAGAGCTTGGTTGGTTAGTACAAAGTAATGTATTTACTACTGCGAAGCTTAGCGAAATAACAAATCTTGAACTACTTAATTCAAGTATCTCTTTATCAAGCTCGTATTTAAAACTAGCCGAAGAGGGAAGCAGTGACTTTGCTCTGCCAGAAGTCAAAGAGTACAATGACCACCTTGAATATTTACAAGACCAGTTTTTCAAAATCGATTTAGCCCAAAAGCTTAATGTAGTCAAACACAACTTTGATGAAAACTCACCTAATATTAACCGTTTGCAGTCAAAACTAGCGATGCTTGAAACACGAATTAGTGAACGGCTCAATGCCACAAGTGATGAAATCATGATAGAAGGTTTCTTTAAAGAGAATGACCTAGATTCTCAAGAGCGTATGATATTTTTAGCCCTATTAAAAGAGGAGTACGCAGGAGGTGATGAACAACTTCGTGATATGAATTCACTGATTGACTTGATTTCTCACGATGATTATGAAAAAATCAAATACCGAAGTCTACTGGAAGAGAGTTCAAAATTGGTTTCTAATAACCTTGTGGATTACGATGAGATGTTAACACCCTTTGGAGGAATCAATCGAAACTTCTATATTCCTGATGATGTGTTGTATAAAATCTCACACCCTACTAAAAAGAAAACTCGAGCTGCAAAAATAAAACTGGACTCACTTATTAAAGAGCAAGAGATGTTTGAGTTAATATCTACTACTAAAACGTTTGATGATGTAGTATTAAACCCTAAAACCAAAGAGACTTTAGAAGCGCTGTTACGCCAAGTAGATAAAAATGTTGTAAATCGTTTAAAAGAGTGGGGTATCAAAGAGAAGAAAAAAGGAATTGAAGCCAAGATTGTCTTTTATGGAGTTGCGGGTACGGGTAAAACATTAACAGCACTTACCTTAGCCAAAGCATTAAAACGACAAGTTATCTCTTTTGATTGTTCAAAAATTCTTTCAATGTATGTAGGAGAGAGTGAAAAAAATGTGCGAGCTATTTTTGATAAGTATTATGAGTTTAGGGATAAAACAAAATCTGAGCCAATTTTACTACTCAATGAAGCAGACCAGTTTTTAAGTTCACGAGTAAGTGGAACAGGAAGCGGCAGTGATAAAATGCACAACCAAATGCAAAATATTTTCTTAGAACAGATTGAACGGTTTGATGGTATTTTAATCGCTACTACCAATCTATTAGAAAATCTTGATAAAGCATTTTCACGACGCTTTAACTATAAAATTGAGTTTAGTAAACCCACTCAACAACAGCGTGAAACTTTATGGGAAAAGTTATTGCCTCAAGCTCTCCCTTTACATGAAGAGTTAGATATAAAAGTGTTAGCCAAACATGAGTTAACGGGTGGTCAAATCGAGATGATTATTAAAAATACAGCATATAAATTAGCTGTTGAAGATGAACCAATATTCACCCTTGAAGCTTTTGAAGATCAAATCACAAAAGAGAAAAAAGGTGAGTTTGATTCGGAGAACAAAGTTGGTTTTTTTAGCTAATATCTGTATAATATGGACGTAGGTTATAGGGAATAGTGACAACCTACGTTAGGGTTAATATGTCTGTTTTTCGTTTACTGCTTTTTTCTTTTTTTTTAAGTGCCTGTTTGAGTGCACAAGAACTGATAAACGTAAAGGTACAGCTTAACTGGAAACATCAATTTGAGCATGCAGGTTTTTATGCTGCAATTAAACAAGGCTATTATGAAGAAGTAGGTCTTGAAATAACCCTTTTAGAAAAACAAAAAGATTTAAGTTCTTTTGATACTATTATTAATAAAGACGCCCAGTTTGCAGTAGGGTACTCCAGTTTAGTCTTAGAGTATATACAAGGTAAACCGGTTGTTGCATTAGCTTCTATTTTTCAACACTCTCCTTTGGTATTTTTAACTAAAAAAAGCTCTAATATTCGTACGGTTTCAGATTTAGCGGGTAAACGGGTAATGATAAATCCGCTTTCTCCTAGTTCAGCCTCTCTAAATGCTATGGTAAGAAAAGCAGGAATGACATATGATTATATGATTCTTTCAAAACATAGTCATAATATTGATGATCTAATTAATGATAAGGTCGATGTTCAAGCTTCTTATATTTCAAACCAACCGTATGATTTAATTGAAAAAGGAATTGACTACAATATAATAGACCCTGTAAATTATGGGTATGATTTTTATGAAAACGTTCTGTTTACTCATAAAGAGATGATTGATAAGAATCCTATGTTAGTGCACAAGTTTGTAAAAGCGACACTCAAAGGGTGGGAGTATGCACTCAAAAATAGTGATGAGATTATTGAAACTATTTTAATAAACTACAATACTCAAAACAAATCAAAAGCGGCATTAGAGTATGAAGCTAAAGTTATCAAAGAATCACTCATTCCTAAAAACACACCTATTGGAGAAATCAACAAAGCGCGCTTTCAACGTATCTTATTTTTATATGAAGAATTGGGGCTAATTAATCAAACAACAAAAACACTCGATAGCTTTATCTATGAAAGAAAAAATGGACTCAAACTTTCATTAACACAACGGGAATGGATTGAGAAACATCCTCAAGTTTATTTTACGGGGGATCCAAATTGGCTTCCTTATGAAGCTTTTAAAAATGGTGAATATCAAGGTATTGTTAACGAACATCTCAAACTCATTGAAGAGTATACGGGGTTAGAGTTTATTCGTGTTCCTTCTCGAACGTGGTCACAATCTATAAAGATGGCACGTCAAAAAAAGGTGGATGTTTTATCAGAAACAACAAGCTCACTTTTAAAAGAGGAGTTGACATTTACTAAGTCTTATCTCTCTTCTCCTGTTGTGATGGTCATGAAGGATGCCGAGTCTTATAAAGATAATATTACAGAAATTAGTGATAAAAGAGTTGCTGTTATTAAAGATTATGGTTATGTAACAGAAATCAAACAATACTACCCTGATTTAAACTATGTTGAGGTTGAGTCACTACAAGCAGGACTTTTATCTGTTGAGAGTAAAAAGGTTGATGTATTATTGTGTGCTTTACCACAAGCGAGCTTTTGGATAAAAAAGTTAGGGTTACAAAACTTGCGAATCGTGGGTAAAACAAAATTTCAAGCGGCATTGGCTTTTGGTGTACGAAGTGACTATGAAACGTTAGTGACGATTATGAATAAAGCAATAGAGTTTATTCCTCAAAAGAAACAACAAGAGATTCTAAATCGTTGGACTCACGTACAATATAGTACAAAAGTAGATTATCAAATGTTAGGTATCGTAGTTGTTACTGCTTTTTTAATTATTGGCTTTTTAATTGTACGTCATGTTACATTATCTAAGTATAATAAAAAACTACAATATCTCTCTCAAACCGATAATTTAACCAAAATCTATAACCGTGCAAAACTCAATGAGGTCTTAAAAGAAAGATTACAATTCTATAAACGTTATAACGAAGGTTTTGGGATTATTTTGATGGATGTGGATAACTTTAAAAAGGTTAATGACCATTTTGGACATGATATTGGAGACAGAGTTTTAATTGAGGTATCCTCTTTACTAGAACATAATATTCGAGACGTGGACTCTCTTGGACGTTGGGGTGGAGAAGAGTTCTTGATTGTTTCTCCTCGTATGAATAAAGCAGGAATGGAAAAACTTGCTGAAAAACTGCGTTCTAAACTTGCCAAAAAAGATTTTGACAAAGTGGGTATACAAACAGGAAGTTTTGGTATTACTGTTATTGAGCCCAATGATACAATTTCAAGCTTGATTAAAAAAGCTGATATTGCTTTATATGAAGCAAAAAATTCTGGAAGAAATAGCGTAAAATTTCGATAGCTTTGTTTTAAAAACTATTTTTTTTGATTAAAAAAACTTTAAAATATCATACTTTTGACATACCAATTACATATGATTAGTGTATATTATAGGCGTAAATTGGCGTGTAAACTAATCTTTTGGAACAAACTTTATACTTTAATTAAAGTATAAAGTTAATGAACATATGTAATATTTGTTTCATTTTCTCACAACTTTCAAAAAGAGATAATGTTGCTTCTTATATATTAAGAACCCCTTTATTGGTTATTAGTTATCATCAAGCCAATTGTAGTTTCTAACTATTTCTAAAGGATATATTATGACTCATATGGATTTTGCCCATCCTTATTTTGGTGCTTTTGTTATGTTTGTCTTGACGTTTGGGGCCTTTATTGCAACGGTCTTTTTAGCACGACTTGTCAGTCGAAAGCTAGCACGTTTAGATACCGAAAAACTCAAAGTAACCTTGTATGAGTGTGGACCTGAAGTAACAAAACAACCTAATACGGTCTCCGTACAATTCTACCTTATGGCACTGCTTTTCATTCTCTTTGATATTGAAATTATTTTTATGTTCCCATGGGCGGTAGACTTTAAAGTACTTGGATGGTTTGGTTTCGTTGAGATGATTCTGTTTATAATTCTTCTAACTATTGGATTCATCTATGCATGGAAAAAAGGAGCGCTTGAATGGCACAGCATAAAGTAAATTATTTTCAAGATGGTGGAGCACCTATTGCTTTAACCACCGTTGATAAACTTGTAAACTGGGGACGGTCAAACTCTGTTTGGCCTTTAACATATGGATTGGCATGTTGTGCCATCGAGATGATGGCAACCGGTGCATCTCGATACGATTTCGATAGATTCGGTACAATTTTTAGAGCAAGTCCACGGCAAGCCGATGTGATTGTGATTGCAGGAACATTGACTAAAAAACACGCAGAATTCATGCGACGTTTATATGACCAAATGCCAGACCCTAAATGGGTTATTTCTATGGGATCCTGTGCTAATACGGGAGGAATGTTCAACACTTATGCAACAGTGCAGGGTGCTGACAGAGTTGTTCCTGTAGATATCTACTTACCAGGATGTGCACCACGACCTGAAACTCTTCAATATGCATTAATGATGTTACAAAAGAAGATTCGACGAGAGTCTGTATTTAAAGCACAAGTGAAAAAGAGGTTAGTGTAATGAGACAATATACTCCTAAAGATAATGTACAAAACAAATCCTACTTTAATGACCGATTTTATGTAACTCCTGAAACTCCTAAAAAAGATGTTCGTGAAGATGAAATCTATACCCAAGATTTAGAGAACTTAAGTGCAGTAGTTAGTATTGAAAAAAGTTATATTGAAATTGATGAACTTGTTGTTTACATCAATGCAAGCGATAACGTAAAAGCATTGACACACTTACGAGATAACTTAGAGTATGACCAGTGTATGGAACTATCAGCGATTGATTACATTGCTGATCGTGGTGGATTTGAAATCTTTTATGAAATGCTTTCAATGAGTAAGCATAAACGTCTAAGAGTAAAAACATTTATTGAACAAAAAGAAGAGTTACAATCAATCTATTCAGTCTTTAAAATGGCAAGTTGGTCTGAACGAGAGATGTTTGATATGTATGGCGTTCGTGTAATAAACCATCCAAATATGAAACGAATTCTTATGCCAGATGATTGGTATGATTATCCTTTACGAAAAACCTATCCTTTAGAAGGGGATGAAGCAGCTCAATGGTATGAAGTTGATAAGATTTTTGGTAAAGAAGCACGAGATATTATCGGTCCTGAAGAACGAGATTGTGCGGCGATTGACCGATATGATACTACACGATTCTCACGACTTGGTCATGAAGTTGAGTTTGGTGTTGATATCACTGATGGTAAAGAACCTGAGCATACACCACTTGCTTACCAAGAAGAGGGTGGAGTTCCAATTATCAAAAAACTCCACGAAGATGATTCAATTACTATTAAGAAGAGAAGGTAACCCATGCAACAAGTCAACAGATTAAAACCTTTTTTTGAGAATATTCACTTTGAGCGTGAAGATAATACGATGATGGTTAACTTTGGTCCTCAGCACCCTTCAGCACATGGTCAAATGAGACTGATGCTTGAACTAAAAGGTGAAGAGATCGTTAAGTCAACTCCAGGTGTTGGATACCTTCATAGAGGTATGGAAAAAATGGGTGAGAACATGATTTATAATGAGTTCTTACCAACAACTGACAGAATGGATTATATTGCTTCTACGTCAAACAACTACGGATATGCTTTAGCCGTTGAGAAACTTTTAGGTATTGAAGCACCACGACGAGCAGAAGTAATTCGAACAATGCTTTTAGAAATTAATCGATTACTTTCACACCTTTTCTGGTTAGCAACACATGCACTAGATGTTGGAGCGATGTCAGTCTTTTTATATGCCTTTAGAGAAAGAGAATATGCTATCGATTTAGTAGAAGATTATTGTGGAGCACGACTAACACACTCAGCAGTACGAATCGGTGGAGTTCCATTAGATTTACCGCCAGGTTGGTGTGATGATTTAGAGGCTTTTTGTAAAATCTTAGAAGTTGAGATTGAAAAATACGAAGGTCTTTTAACTGCCAATAGAATTTGGAAAATGCGTCTAGAAAACGTAGGAACAATCACACAAGAGATGGCAAAGTCTTGGGGATGTTCTGGAATTGTACTTAGAGCAACAGGAATCAAATGGGATTTACGAAGAGAGATGCCATATGGTCTTTATCCAGAGTTAGATTTTGATGTTCCAATTGCCCAAACTGGGGATTCATATGGACGATACAAGTGTCATATGCAAGAGATGAGAGAGTGTGTAAAAATTTTACGACAGCTTATTCCAATGTATAACGAGAGTAAATGTGAACTAATGGCACATGCTCCTGAGTATATCTCTGCATCTAAAGAAGATATTATGACTCAAAACTACTCGTTAATGCAACACTTTGTTCTTGTAACGCAAGGGATGCGACCGCCAAAAGGTGAAATCTATGTTGCAACTGAGTCACCAAAAGGTGAGTTAGGGTTTATGATTGTAAGTGATGGAAGCCCATTCGCTTATAAGATGAAACTTCGAGCTCCTTCATTTTGGCATACAGGAATTTTAGAAGATTTAATACCAGGTCACCAGTTAGCCGATGTTGTTACTATTGTAGGTAACTTAAACATCGTATTTGGTGAGATTGATAGATAGTAGGAGTTGACATGAAAAGATATGATTTAAGACCTTTAAAAGATGACTTCTACGACAGAATGTTAGAGTTGATGGATAAAGATATTGCTGATGGTGAAAATGCAATTTTCCTTTTTGAGATTGGTGACTTTTCACCGATTCAAAAAAGTTCAGATGTGATTTATGAAGCAGGTTATACCATGATGAACTCGTTAAAATTTAACGAAGTTGATTGGACAATTGTTGTTAAAAAAGTACAACCTGAACCCAAAGATGTTGAAGCTAAAGAAGAAGAGGCGTAATGGGCAATCAAGAATTAATAACGCAAAGTGATTATATCATCGCTTTAGGTACTTTATTATCATGTGATAATGAAGAGATAAATGAAGCGGTTGTTACTGCGATTGCAAAAAACAACGCTGAGTTTGTTTACATGCACCCAATCGATGATATTGATTTAAAAGTCTACTATTCGCAATTTATAAAATATGAAGTGGGAAGTGAAGAGGGTATTGCAACACTACTTGTTGATGCCTTTGTGAAATCATCTAATGATACCATTCAAAATTTTATTGATGACCTTGATATTGGATATATCTCTGCTGAGAGTAGTGCAGGTGAAGAGGAGTTTGAAGAGGCATATGAAAAAAGCCTTGATAAAACAAATAAAACATTAATTATTGGTGATGATATTTTTACCCACGAATGTGCTACAAGTATTTTAAAACTATTAGCAATCTTAAAGCAGTATGCAGGGTTTACCTTAGTGATTTTAAATGAGAAGTATCAAAACGCTTTTGATGACATTTCATGCGACTCAATTGAAGAGGTTGAGGAGTTGAAATCATACAATGGAACACTTTTATATAGATATGACAAACCAAACAGTGATAACAGTTTAGTTGGAAGTAACTCCTTTGCACGTGTTGCAAAAGTGAGTGATGGTGATGCGATTTTAGTGAACTTTGGCAGTGAAAAAGTTGAGAAATTATTTAAAGTTGACAAAAATCTACAAGGAACAATTGCACTGTGTGCAATGGGTGAAAATGATAACAGTGCTATCTTTGATGGGTACCGTTATAAACAAGTAAAGATTGAAAAGGTTGATGCATAATGAGTGATTTAGTTACATTAACGATTGACGGCAAACAAGTAAAAGCAAAAGAGGGAGAGTTTCTTTTAAACGTAGCAAGAAGCAATGGTATTTTTGTACCAGCGATTTGTTATCTATCTCGATGTTCTCCAACCTTAGCCTGTCGTCTCTGTTTAGTTGAAGCTGATGGCAAGCAAGTTTACTCTTGTAATGCTAAAGCTAAAGATGGGATGGAAGTTACAACAACAACTGAAAACATCCAAAAAGAGCGACGAGCAATTATGGAGGTTTATGATGTAAACCACCCATTACAATGTGGTACCTGTGACCAAAGTGGTGAGTGTGAACTTCAAAACTACACGCTATATGAAAAAGTGGATTCTCAAAGTTACGCAATAAGAGATGTTCATAGACCAACTTCACACTGGGGTGTGATGAACTATGACCCAGGTCTTTGTATTGTATGTGAGAAGTGTGTGACTGTTTGTAAGGATATGATTGGTTCTAATGCGCTTTCTACTGTTAAACGAGGAGCTGATATTATCAATGCTACGTTTAAAGCAGAGATGCCAAAAGATGCTTATGCAATGTGGAATAAACTGAACAAATCTTTGATTGGATTTAATGAAGACCAATGTACAGACTGTGGAGAGTGTATCTCTGTTTGTCCAGTTGGTGCACTTGTTTCAAATGATTTCCAATATAAATCAAACTCATGGGAATTGACAAAAATTCCAGCAGCAAACCCACACTCATCTGACTGTGCGTTGATGTACTATGAAGTGAAACATGAATCAATTGAAAACCATTCAACACAAAAAATTTACCGTGTAACCAACGAACAACACTACTCAACACTAAATGGTGCTGGACGATTTGGATACGACTATGAAAACAAAGTTGAAGGTAAAGATGAAGTAGCCTTTAACAATGCTATTGAAGCTTTCAAAAAAGCAGATACAATTAAATTTAACTCTTTTATTACTAATGAAGAGGCAAAAATCTTACAATCACTCAAAGAGAAGTTAGGATGTAAGTTAGTTAATAACGATGCCCTTAACTTTAAAAAATTCCTTGAAGCTTATTCAACAACAAGTGGAAAATCACTTTACAGTGCAAGTTTAAAAGATGTTCATGATGCTAACTTTGTTGTTAGTGTTGGGTCATTCTTGAAATCAGACCTTCCAAATGCACGATATGCTTTAAATAACTCAGTTATCATGAATAAAGGTGCGGCACTTTACTTTCACCCAGTAAAAGACCCTATCATGGAACTCATTGGTAAAAAAGGTAAAACAACACAATTTGTTTACCATAATCCATTAGCGGAAGAATCAGTACTTTATTTACTGCTTGAACTATTTGGAAAAGATTTACCGCAAAATGTACAATCATTCTTAGACTCTAAACGAGAAAAACGAACAAAAACTGTAGTTGAAACAGTTAAAGAAAAAGTTGTTGAAATCGTAAAAGATGAAGAGACAGGTGAAGAGAAAGAAGTTTCTAAAATCGTACCTAAGAAAGTTAAAACAGAAGTTGAGTTTGATTATACAACACTGTTAGATGATATTGGAAGTGATGAAACTCTTCTTGATACTATTGAAGATATGCTTGCTAAAAAAGATACGTTCTCTCTTATGGTTGGAGAAGACTTATTCACCCATCCAAATGCACAAAACCTTGCAAAACTTTGTGGGTTAGTAGATCAATACACTAACTTTAATGTAGTAGCACTTCCTTCTCAAACAAATACTCTTGGTGTTAGTTTGATTTGTGATTTAGATGAAGAAGCTTCTGGATTCAGTGTTGGATACAACGAAAAAGCAGACTTCCAACTAAGTGCTTTAGGTGATGGAGACTTAGATGTTCCAGCACTTAACCAACAAGAAGGAACATTTACCAATATTGATAAACGTGTTGTTCCAACTAATGCAGCACTAGGGTTTAATGGATATACCTTAAATGAAGTTGCAAATGTACTACTTGATAGTGATGTTGAAAACACTATTGAATACACAGAGCAGTTACCAACAGACAAAGGTTTCCAAGCAGTTGAATTTGATAGCTTACGAAACTACTTTGCAAATGATTGGCAAGAACATAGAGGGTATGTAATCGAATCTAGTGATGTTGAAATCAATGGTGAAGTATCAGAGCCTAATTCATCAAAAATTGAATGTGCCCAAGAAGAGATTATAATTTATCGTGCAAACCCAATGAATCAATTCAATGAGTTTACTGCAATAGCTCATGAGTTTGCAAAAGATTTACAGTCAGGACTTTTTGTTTCTGCTTCAATGTTAGAGAAACTAGGTATGGCACAAGGGGAGAAAGCGACGATTTTAGCTAATGATGTTTCTGTTGATGTGACTGTTTATGTAGATAGTCAAATTGATGGAGATATTGCATATGTCTCTACGTTTGAGAAAGCACTTGAAACAAAAGCACTGTTTGGTAACTACCGATACAATGCCGCAATTGTAAAAAAGGCGTAAAATGGAAACAAGTATTATTATTGAAACCGTGATTAAAGCTGTAATTATTCTTGCAGTTTTTTCAGCACTTGCAGGATTTACCACCTACATCGAAAGAAAGGTATTGGCGTGGATGCAACGACGATTAGGGCCAACAAATGTTGGACCTTATGGTCTTTTACAACTTGCAGCTGATGGAATTAAACTCTTTACAAAAGAGGACTTCATCCCTCAGAATGCGGCAAAACCAATCTTTATGATTGCACCAATTATTACAGCAGCTACAGCATTTATTGCTATGACAGCGATACCGTTTTTCCCGGAGTTTGAACTCTTTGGTTATACGGTACGACCAATTGTAGCTGATGTTAATGTCGGTATTTTATTTGTTATGGGTGTCGCATCAATTGGATTATATGGACCACTATTAGCAGGTATGAGTTCTGCAAATAAATGGGGACTTCTTGGAGGTGCTCGTACAGCCATTCAACTTTTATCATACGAAGTTGTATCAGGACTTGCTTTGTTACCACCATTGATGATTGTTGGGTCACTATCACTGATTGATTTAAATAATTATCAATTAGATAACTACTGGATGGTTGTGTATCAACCTGTTGCTTTTGTTCTTTTTGTAATTGCAGGATTTGCTGAAACAAATAGAACACCATTTGATTTACTTGAGCATGAAGCGGAACTTGTTGCAGGATATGCAACAGAGTATTCAGGTATGCGATGGGGAATGTTCTTTATTGGTGAGTATGCAAATCTCTTTACAATTTGTTTCTTAATTTCACTTGTGTTCTTAGGTGGATTTAACGATTTATGGTTTATCCCTGGTGGATTAGCAATCGTACTTAAAGTGATGTCATTGATTTTCTTCTTCTTATGGACAAGAGCATCATGGCCACATATTCGACCTGACCAATTAATGTGGTTATGTTGGAAGATACTTATGCCATTAGCAGTAATTAATATTTTAATTACTGGTTTTGTGATGATGTTTTAGGAAGTGTAATATGAGTTTAGAAGAATTTAAAGACAGAAACATAGGTCAAGGTAACTATGTTACCGTTCAAGAAGATGATTATCCAAAAACAGGTTGGAGCGCATTTAAACAAGTTGTGAGCCGATCTGTTAAAGGTGAACTTTTTGGTGGTCTTAGAATTACAATGAAAATGATGACTGAGGCACTCTTTAAAGATAACATGCATACAGTTCAATATCCATCAGAAAAAATGCCAATTGGTCCACGATATAGAGCAGTTCATAAGTTGTTAGGACTCATGGAATCAGGTGAAAACCGATGTATTGGATGTGGACTTTGTGAAAAGATTTGTATCGCAGATTGTATTCGAATGGATACTAAAATCGATGAAAATTCACGAAAAGAGGTTTTAGAGTACTCTATTAACTTTGGACGATGTATCTTTTGTGGATATTGTGCGGAAGTGTGTCCAGAGCTTGCAATTGTTCATGGTGGACGATATGAAAATGCAAGTGAGCAAAGAGCACACTTTGTAATTAAAGATGATTTACTCACGCCACTTGATAAGCTTGCACAACAACAAGAGTATCCAGGATTTGGTGCTGTATCTCCAGATGCAGATGAAAAAATCAAAAAAACACCACTAGCGTATTAGGAGAGATGATGTTTGAAATAGTTGCTTTTTATCTATTCGCAATCTTGACGATTGTGATGTTTAGTATTACTGTATTTACAAATAATGCACTTTACGCATTATCTGCACTTGCAGCGGGTATGATTTTTATCTCAGCATTTTTCTTTTTGTTAGATGCAGACTTCTTAGGTGTTGTACAAATCGTTGTGTATACAGGGGCTGTTATGGCACTGTATGCCTTTGGTATGATGTTCTTTGATTCACTATCAACAGTTGAAGAGAAGATTAAAAATCCTAAGTTAGTATTTTTACTATCAGGGGTTGCCGCAGTTGTAATTGTACTTATTTTTACGGCACCAATTATAAGTACAAATGTAATTGCTGAGTATCCTGTACATCCTGAGTGGGGAAATACACAAGATGTTGGGGTTGTTTTATTTACAAAATATTTAGTTCCATTTGAAGTTGCAGCAGTGATGCTTCTTGTTGCAATGATTGGTGGAATTATTTTAGCTGGAAAAAAGATGGATATCTCTTACAGTGAATTAAGTGAAGAAGAGATTGATGCTTTAGAAGAGCAAGAAACACAAAAGGATAGCAAATGAGTTTAAACGCATATTTAATTCTCTCAGCACTGCTGTTTGCTATAGGGTTGATAGGAGTAATGAGAAGAAAAAATCTTCTTATGCTTTTCTTCTCTACAGAAATCATGTTAAATGCTGTTAATATTGGACTTGCCGCTGTATCAAAGTTTTATGGGGATTTAACAGGTCAAATGTTTGCATTCTTTATTGTGGCAATTGCAGCAAGTGAAGTTGCAATTGGACTTGGGTTATTAATTGTTTGGTACAAACGTAAAAATACAATTAACCTTGATACATTACAAAGCATGGAGGGGTAGAGAATGGAAACTTATTTATACGTTGCACTTTTCGCACCTCTTGTAGGTTCACTGATAGCCGCATGTTTTTCAATGCGACCAAAGTTACTATTTACAGGACTTTTAACATCAGCGCTACTTGCTATTTCAATGATCGCTTCTTTAGCACTACTGTTTGAGATTTACTCTACGGGTCAAATAGTCCATGTAAAACTGATGGATTGGATTGTTATTGGTAACTTAAATATTCCATTTGGATTTGTTGTTGACCAAGTGAGTGCTACTATGATGTGTGTTGTTACAATCGTATCAACGATGGTACATATTCACTCAATTGGGTATATGGACCATGACAAATCATTTAACCGATTCTTTGCATGGTTATCAGCGTTCGTTTTCTCTATGATGATTCTTGTTATGAGTGATAACTTTGCTGGACTGTTTATTGGATGGGAAGGTGTTGGATTATGTTCTTGGGGATTAATTGGGTTTTGGTACCACAAAGAAGACCAAGCTAAAACGGATGATATTTATAAATCACCGTTTTCAACCCTATCTCCATTTTCTTCAATCTCTCCGGGGTTTGCAGCAAATGAAGCGTTTATTACAAACAGAGTTGCCGATTTAGGAATGCTAGTTGGATTGTTCCTAATTTACTGGAACTTAGGAAGTTTACAATATGACGAAGTTTTTGCTCAAATTGGAACACTCTCTGATGGTCTTGTGATTGCAATTGCTGCATTTCTTTTTATTGGAGCGATGGGTAAATCAGCACAGTTTCCATTTAACCAATGGCTTGCAAATGCCATGGAAGGTCCTACACCTGTTTCTGCATTGATTCATGCAGCAACAATGGTAACAGCTGGAGTTTATTTAGTAATTCGAGCTAATGAAATTTTTGTTGTTGTTCCTGAAGTTGGGTACTTTATTGCTTGTCTTGGTGCTTTTGTTGCTATTGGAGCAGCATCTATGGCATTGGTTGCAACTAACATTAAAAAAATCATTGCATTCTCTACACTGTCACAGTTAGGGTACATGTTTGTAGCTGCTGGTTTAGGTGCATATTGGGTGGCACTGTTCCATCTTGCTACGCACGCCTTCTTTAAATCAGTTCTGTTCTTGGGTGCGGGTAATGTAATGCATGGACTTAATGATGAAATTAACATTAAAAACATGGGTGGATTGCATAAACACATGAAAGGAACATCAATTATTATGACAGTTGCTTCTGTGGCACTTGCTGGTATCTTCCCACTATCAGGGTTCTTCTCAAAAGATTTAATTCTTGAAGTTGCTTTTGGAAATCACTCTTATATTATTTGGGGTGTTTTATGGATTACTGCTGGATTAACAGCATTCTACTCATTTAGATTAGTGATGTATGTTTTCCATGGGGAAGAGAACTTTAAAAAGTTTGGTTATCACCCACATGAAACCTATCCGTTTGTTATTGCGGCAATGACCCCGTTAGCAATTTTAGCGGTTGTTGCAGGTGCATTTAAAGGTGCATTTATTTCAATGATTGAAAAACAACTTCCAGCACTTGAAATCCATGTGAGTTCAAGTACCTTCTGGACACTGGTTGCAGTGACTCTTGGTATTGCACTATCAGGTATTGCTTTTGCAGTATTCAAACATAAAAAAGATGGTGGTTACTACAGTGAAGCCATCAAAGACAGATGGTTTTATAAACTATTGGCAAACCAATACTATATGCCACATATGATTGATAACATAATTTTAAAACCATATTTAGCAATGTCTAAATTTGCGTGGAAAGAGATTGATCTTAAAATCGTTGATACAATTGTTGATGGTATTGCGAAGTTTATTTATGCAACAGGAAAAGAAGCACGAGCAATGCAAAGTGCTAACCTTTCCACAGCATTACGAACAATGGTGATTGGTATTACAATTTTACTTGTGCTTAGCGTTGCACTTGGTTTTTTGAAGTAAGGAGTTAAAAGCATGGAACACATTTTATCAATTTTAATATTTTTTCCAGCACTTGCAGCAGCGATTGGTTTCTTAGTAGATAAAAACTCAATTCGAATGTATGGTATTACCGTAACTGCAATAGAATTTATATTAAGTATCGTACTTTGGAGTGCCTTTGATACAAACAACCCGGGATTTCAGTTTACAGAAGTGATGCCATTAATTGCATCATACGGAGTAAACTATGCAGTGGGTATTGATGGTATTTCTTTATTTTTAGTCTTAATGACAACGTTTATGACAATGATTTCTATCATTGGATTAACTGAAAAAAGAGATTTAAAGAATCTGATTATCACGGTTCTTTTCTTAGAGATGACAATGATTGCAGTTTTCTTATGTTTAGATGCAATTGTTTTCTATCTATTCTGGGAACTTTCATTAGTACCTATGCTTTACATTGTTGGAGCATGGGGTGGAAACCTACGTATTTACGCGGCAATTAAGTTCTTCTTATATACGTTTATTGGTTCATTAATTATGCTTGTTGGTATGTTATACCTTGGGTATGTTTATTACGCAACAACAGGAACATGGTCATTTGCAATCACTGATTGGAATATGTTACTACTTCCATTTGATATGCAACTTATTCTGTTTGGTGCCTTTTTTGCTGGATTTGCGATTAAAGTACCAATGTTCCCATTCCATACGTGGCTTCCATATGCTCACGGTCAAGCACCAACAATCGGTTCGGTTATCTTAGCCGCGGTTCTGCTTAAAATGGGTACATATGGGTTTATCAGATTTAGTTTACCACTATTCCCTGATGCATCATCATATTTAGCTGTGGCAATGGCAATCTTAGCGCTTATTGCAATTGTTTATACTGCCATGGTTGCTTATGCTCAAGAGGATATGAAACAAGTAATTGCTTACTCTTCCGTATCACATATGGGTGTAATTATTTTAGGTATTTTTGCACTAAATGTTGAAGGTATTGGTGGTTCAATTTTCCTTATGATTTCTCACGGTATTGTTTCAGGGGCCCTGTTTATGCTCGTTGGGGTCATTTATGATAGGCGGCATACCAAGCAGATTAGTGAATTTGGTGGATTGGCTTCAGTGATGCCTAAATATGCAGTTATCTTTGGGGTAATGCTTATGGGTTCAGTTGGGTTGCCATTAACTATTGGATTTGTTGGTGAGTTCTTATCTCTATTAGGGTTCTTTAAAGTACAACCTGTATTAACTGTGGTTGCAGGTCTTACTATTATCTTAGGTGCGGTTTATATGTTAGTTTTATACAAAAAGACTTTCTTTGGGCCGGTAACTAATGAAAAGAATAAAACACTTGAAGATGCAAAAGGACGAGAGTTAGTTGCTCTTGTACCTTTAGTTGCACTTGTTGTTATCTTAGGGGTTTATCCAAAACCTATTTTAGACCCAGTTGATAAATCAGTAAGCCAATTAGTAAAAGTGATGGAGCTTAAAGCTCAAACACCTACAGCTAAGGCTAAAATCTTATCGGCTAACACAATTGGGGAGGTGACAAAATGATACCTGCAGTATCTATTGACTTTGCAAGCTTAAACTTTGGAACAATCGTTCCAATGCTTGTGGCAATTGTTGGAGCGTTGGTGATTTTATGTATTGATTTAGTGAATAAAAAACTGGATAAATCACTCTATGTTATGCTAACAGTACTTTTCTTGATTGTTGATTTTGGAACACTAATGGGTTACAGTGGTGAAGTTCGAGGAATGTTCGACTTGATGGTAGTTGATGGTATTTCAATTCTTTCTCAATGTGTGATTGTAATTGCTTCAATTATGTTTGCTCTGTTATATATGACAAAACAACGATTCCATGAAACTCAATACCCAGAGTATTTTGCTTTATACTTATTTATGATTGCTGGTTTCCAGTTCATGGTAAGTTCAGATTCTTTGATTCTCATTTTTGTAGGACTTGAGACGGCATCTATGGCACTGTATACAATGATTGCAATGCACAACAGAAACAATGCTATTGAGGCAGCTATCAAGTACTTTACGATGGGTGCATTAGCAGCTGGATTCTTTGCTTTTGGTTCACTGATCTTCTATGCACTCACAGGAACAGTAGAGTTAGGAAAAATCTCTGAAGTTTTAGTGGCATCAAACTTTGAAAACTATCCATTGATTTTAGTGGGAGTAGTGTTTATCTTAGGTGCTTTAGCATTTAAACTATCTCTGGTACCATTTCATACATGGGTTCCAGATGTTTATGAAGGTTCAACGGCAGTTTTAGCTGGATTTATGTCAATTGTTCCAAAAATGGCAGGTTTTGTTGTAGCCTTAAGATTCTTTGAAATTTTTGTAGCCGCAAATAATGCTTGGGTAACGGCTATTTTATATGGAGCTGTTGTGTTAACAATGACAGTACCAAATCTGATTGCGTTACTTCAAACTGATATTAACAGAATGCTTGCATATTCATCTATTTCAAATGCAGGGTTTGCTATGTCAGCTGTACTTATTGGTACAACACAAGCAACTTCTGCACTGTTCTTATACTGGATTTTATTCTTAGTAACAAACCTTGGTGGATTTGCAATGTTATGGCTGAACCGAAACAAAGATTACCATACATTTAAAAGTGATCACTCACTGGAAAAATATGCGGGATTAGTGAAAACTTCTCCATTTACAGCTTCTATTATGGGATTATTCTTGCTTTCACTTGCAGGGATTCCTCCATTTGCACTATTTTGGGGAAAAATGTACCTTCTTGGGGCAGCTGTAAATTCAGGGATGTTTGTATTAGCAATTATCATTGCGATTAACTCTGCTATTGCTGCATTTTACTACTTACGACCAATCGTATACATGTTCTTAAAAGATGCAGATCATGAGGTAAAATACATGGTAAATGCAACAACTATTTCAAAATCTGTAGTTGGTTTTTGTGCAATTGTAACAATTATTTCTATCTTTATGATTGAGCCATTGTTATCAATTATCTCTTATTTTGTACAAATCTCAGGATTTTAAAATAATTATCTAAAGTCCACTCCTTCGGGAGTGGAAAACTACTAAAACAAAATTTTCTTCAATTTTTGATATAATATCTTTTATTTAAAGTATAGGAAATATTAATGCATCGTTTATTATTAGTTGGATTATTGTGTCTAATCTTAATTGGTTATTATCTTTATAAAAGTAATAATGCTAAAGATAAAGTACCAGAACCTATTGTTCAGCCTAAAATTGTTGACGTGGAAAAGCCAAAAAAAAAACCACTTAGTGTAACCAAAAAGAAGCAACGTTATTTAGATATGATGGTGCCAGCACTGAATGAAGTCTATAATAATTTAGATAACCAGTATCGAGAGATTAAACAATTACTTCAAATCGATCAAACAAGTACAATTATCACGAACTTAAAAAGAAAGTATAAAGTACAAAGCAATGAAGAACTTCTCATTGCTCTTAAACCTCACCCAAAGTCAATTGCACTTGCTCAAGGTGCTATGGAGAGTGCTTGGGGTACATCACGTTTTTATAAAGAAGCTTACAATATTTTTGGGGTGTGGTCGTTTACTGAAAAAGACAACCGAATTGCAGCAGGAAGTCAACGGGGTGATAAAACAATTTGGCTTAAAAAATATAATAGTGTTAAAGCCTCTTTAGAGGATTATTATTTAACTCTTTCTCGAAGTAAAGCCTTTAAAGAGTTTAAAAAACTCAACTACGAAACAAAACATCAAAACCCTTATTTATTGGTTAAAAAACTTGATCGATATTCTGAAAAAGGGGCGCTATACGGGCAAGAGTTAGCTCAAATGATTGACTATAACCGATTTGTACGTTTTGATGGTGCTTCTTATGATAAACCGTATGACGCGGTTGCAAAAAAAGAAGAGATTCCTCAATCATCTCACCAGCCTATGGAATCACAAAAAGTGGTTGCAGATGAAAAAGCTCAGCAAACTATTACACAAGTGAATAAAAATGTTGATTTAGAAGCGGTCACAGACGCGTTAGCTGATTCTGAAGACTCTTTTGGTGATATCCTAAAAAACATCCAACAAGAGCATGTAGCAACTCCTAATGAGCAAGAAAACATGATACCTGTACCTGAGGATAAAAAAGTCAATGAATCAGCAACTAAAGAAGTAACAAAAAAAGTAGAGACTCAAAATGAGCTAATGACAGAGACTCAAAAAGATTCGGTTATAGAAGAGGTTAAAGTAACTAAAAAAGCACAAGAATAGATTATGTTATGCCATTTGACGCTTAGGGATTAACTTATAACACAGGGCTTCTAACTGTTTGGTATAGTTATTCATCATCGCTTGAAAGTTTACAGCGGGTTTAATCATCAATGAATCTACAACTTCAGCACCAATTGCCGTTGCTGTTTGACCTAGTTCTTGAGTGCTTGTTTTAAAACTCTGTGCTTTAAAGTAGCTTGCAGTGTTATAGTTAATGAGTATTGATTTTTTATGAAGATTAACTTTTCGTGGGATGGATTGAAGCTGTCCAAAAGGCCAGTAGTAGTAAGCAACAAGTCTTGTTGAAAATTTTTGATGGATTTTATTTTTATTAAAAACAGATTTCGTATCAGAAAGAATAATATAAGCATCGGCTGATTCGATTTCATCTATGATGTAGTTCATCTCATCATCAATAAAACACTTCTCTGGCATATCGCCTATTTTTTGGGTGCAACCCCTGCATTGACTACATTTTGTGATACGTAAATTTTTAAGTTTTACCGTTTCCAGTTCTAACTGATGACTGCGATAATAGTGTTTTAGGTATTCAATCATTTGTTCAACATCACTGTGCTGATGTTCTGTTGAGTCAATCAATACAATTCTCACTGTTATCTCCTTGAGTGAATGCTGATTCAAATTATACTTTTTGCATATGATATTGGTGTGAAGTTTTTAATTTTGTGACAAAAAGTGTTATAACCAAAGCATAAACGATAAAGTGATACAATCACCACATTAAAAACTAAGGATAGAGTATTGAGAACAGTAAGCGTAGCCCATTCACCTGATGCAGATGATATTTTTATGTATTATGCTATTAAGTTTGGTTGGGTAACACCCAAAGAGACCCAGTTTACTAATATTGCAGATGATATTGAAACATTAAATCAAGCAACCCTAAAAGGTGAGTATGATATTTGTGCTATTTCATTTGCACTTTATCCTTTTGTAAAAGATGATTATGCACTTTTACGAACGGCTGTTTCATTTGGTAATGGATATGGACCAAAACTTATCAAACAAAAGGGTACGAAACTCAAAAAGAATTTCAAAGTGGCATTAAGTGGAGAGTTTACTACCAATGCACTTTTATTTAAAATTGCTTATCCAAATGCGCGAATCACTTATATGAACTTTTTAGAGATTGAAGGGGCAGTTTTAAATGGTGATGTTGATGCGGGAGTATTGATTCATGAGTCAATTTTAACCTATGATGCAAAACTTGAAGTTGAACGAGAGATGTGGGATATTTGGCAAGAGTTAGCAGGTCCTGATTTACCTCTACCTCTTGGTGGAATGTGTCTTCGGCGTTCAATTCCTCTTAACCGTGCCATTGATTATGAAAACACTTTAATCAATGCAGTAAAAGTAGCGAACAGCAATAAAAAACTACTTTCAGATATGTTGTTAGAGCGAAACTTAATTAGAGTGGATGCGAAAACATTAGATACCTATTTAGACCTTTATGCAAATGATGACTCTATTGAATTGAGTGATTTACAGTATGAAGCACTGGATAAACTTTATGCTTTAGGGTATGAACATGGCTTTTATGAAAACTTGATTAAATCTAAAGAGTTCTTGATTCCTCAAGAGTACAGTGAATTACGTTCAAGGTAAAATAGCGTTTTATGGATAATTTTTTTAAAGAGATTGACTTTGCAAAATACTCCTCTTTGCGTATAGGACCCAAAAGTGAAGTACTGGTTATAAATGAAATAGGCGAGTATGACGAGTATCAAATATTGGGTTTAGCTAACAATGTGTTAGTCTCTCCTACTCCACCTAAATTTGCAGTTTTGGGTGCTGCTTTTGATTATATTCATCAAGAAGAGGATAGACTGTATGTTGGGTGTGCTACAAAGTCTGGAAAACTGCTTTCCTATGCTAAAAAACATGATTTGGCTAATTTAGAGTTTCTTGGAAAATTACCTGGAAGCTTAGGCGGTTTGGTCAAAATGAATGCTGGACTTAAAGAGTGGGAAATTTTTAATTATATTCATAGTATTAAAACAAATAAGGGATATATTAACAAAGAGGAGATTGGCTACTCCTATCGTCATACAGATATTAATACAATCGTGTATGAAGTGGTCTTTAATATTGAAAAAGGGTATTCAAAAACACAAGCAGAGCTTTTTAAACGAATGCGCGACAACCAACCCCAACTACCAAGTGCGGGAAGTTGTTTCAAAAATCCGCAAGGTGATGCCGCAGGACGTTTAATTGAAGCCGTTGGTTTAAAAGGAGTGTGTCAAGGTGACATGTCGTTTAGTCAAGAGCACGCTAATTTTTTAGTCAATTTAGGTTCTGGAACCTATGAGGATGCTTTGAGTTTAATCCAAAGAGCTCAAGAAAAAGTCAAAGAAGAATTTTCGGTTGATTTAGAAACCGAAGTGATTATCTATTAAGGGCTTTAACTTAATTTTAAACCTTAAGTGCTTTTAATGTAAATATGTTAGAATTCAAATTCGAAAAATTTTAGAGGGTTATGTACGCAGTGAAAAATTTAGTTATCGTCGAGTCTCCGGCAAAAGCAAAAACAATATCAAAGTTCCTTGGTAAAGATTATAAAGTAATGGCTTCAATGGGTCATGTAAGGGACTTACCAAAGTCAAAGTTAGGATTTGATCCTGCTGACAATTTTAAGCCGCAATATTTGGTCTCAACAGATAAACGAAAAATTATCGCTGAATTGAAAAAAGAGATAACCAAAGAGACGGTTATCTACCTCGCGGCCGATGAGGACCGAGAGGGAGAAGCTATCGCATGGCACTTAATCCCTGCACTAAAAATTGAAAAGAACCCCCTAAAAAGAATTGTTTTTCATGAAATTACAAAAGATGCAATTTTAGAAGCCCTTGATAACCCAAGAGAAGTAAACCAAAATCTAGTAGATGCGCAACAAGCACGTCGTATTTTGGATAGAGCAGTAGGGTATGAACTCTCACCACTCTTATGGAAAAAAGTACGATATGGTCTAAGTGCTGGACGAGTTCAGTCTGTTGCCGTACGTATTATTGTAGATAGAGAAAATGAAATTAAAGCATTTATTCCAGAAGAGTTTTGGAAAATTAAAGGTGATTTTGTTAATCCTGATATCAAAGCTGAGTTAGCAAAGATTGAAGGAAAAGCAAAAAAAGTAAGAAATGAAGCAGAAGCAAAAGCTATTGAAGATTCAATCAATCAAGGTAATTTTGTTTTAAATGATATTGAAGAAAAAGATAGCTCTCGAAATCCAGCTGCGCCTTTTACAACATCAACCTTACAACAAGAGGCTAGCCGAAAACTAGGTTACTCAGTTAAACAGACAATGATTATTGCTCAACAGCTTTATGAAGGTAATGTTGGTAATATCCCTGGGCATACAGGTGGTTTGATTACCTATATGAGAACTGACTCATTAAACCTTTCAAAAGTAGCAACAAGTGCTGCTAAAGAGGTTATTGAAACTGAGTATGGAAAAGAGTATAGTTTAAATAAACCTCGAGCTTATAAGAGTAAAGCAAAAGGAGCACAAGAGGCTCACGAAGCAATACGTCCAGTTAATTTAGCATTGAAACCAAGTGATATTAAAGCCTATGTTGATAATGCACAATATAAACTTTATAGTCTTATTTGGAAACGAACCCTTGCTACGCAAATGGCACCTGCAAAGATTGCAAATACAACCTATAAAATTGAAGCGGGAAAAGATAAAGAGTTTGAATTTCAAGTAAAAGGTCAACGAATTGTTTTTGCTGGATTTATGAAAGCTTATACAGAAGGTAGTGACAATCCAGAAGCGGCACTTGATAGTACTGAAAAAATCTTACCAACGATTAAAGTAGGGACAGTTTTAAATTTAGAAAAACTGGACTTAGAACAAAACTTTACAAAACCACCTGCACGATATACTGAAGCTAGTTTAGTTAAAAAGTTAGAATCAGAAGGTATTGGTCGACCATCAACGTATGCACCAACGATTTCAACGATACAACAACGGGAATACGTAGTAAAAACAGAAGATAAAAAACTAACACCAACACCAACAGGTGAAATAGTAAATAGTTTTTTAGTGGATCATTTTCCTGGTATTGTTGACTTAGGTTTTACTGCACGAGTTGAAGAAGAGTTTGATGAAATTGCTGATGGAAAGATTGCTTGGGAACAAGTAATGCTTGAGTTCTATGGGGATTTTAAAAAGACCATTGAAGATAAAGAAGAGTCTGTTGATAGAAATGATTATTTACAGGTTCGAGAAATTGGAACAGATCCAAAATCAGGTAAACCAATGAGTGCACGAGTTGGACGATTTGGTCCATTTGTTCAAATTGGAACCAAAGATGATGAAGAAAAACCACAATTTGTTGCAATTCCAGATCATCTTAATATGGATACTATTACCCTTGAAGAAGCACTATTCTTATTTACGCTACCTCGTGTAGTTGGGCAAGATGCTAATGGTGATGATATTAAAGCAAATATTGGTCGATTTGGTCCTTATTTACAAATCAAAACAAAATATTATTCATTAAAAACTGATGACCCTTATACTGTTGAGTTACCACGGGCATTAGAGGTTATTAAAGAGATTGATGAAGCCAAAGCTAAAGCTACTATCAAAGTGTTTGAAAAAGAGAAAATTCATGTGCTTATCGGGCAATATGGTCCTTATATTAAACAAGGGCGTAAAAACTTTAAAATACCAAAAGGTGTAGAAGCAGAAGATTTAACGTTAGAAGCGTGTCAAGAGATTATTGCAAAAGATCCAAAGAGTAAAACAGGTGCTAAAAAAGCACCGGCAAAGAAAACGACACGAAAAACTGCAACAAAAAAGACAACTGCCAAAAAAACTACAACAAAGAAAACAACAGCAAAATCTGCCAAATAATTATGAAAATAGCTGTTGTATCTGATAGTCACCGAAAGGTTGATTACACCAAAGAAGCTTTGACATTTTTAAAAGAACAAGGTGCTTCTTATGTAATACATGCGGGTGACTTAGAAGTTGTTGAAAATCTTAAAGCATTAAAAGAACTAGGTTTGCCTTATGTGAGTGTATTTGGAAATAACGACCGTGCTTTGTACACGTGTTCGAATGATTTTAATATACACCAAGAACCCTATCATTTTAAAATAAAAGATGTAACCTTTACATTAATGCACCTACCTTTTTATATGAATGGAAATAGTGATGTAGTCATTTCTGGGCATACCCATTACTTTGAATGTGATTACACTGGAGGAACCCTGTATTTAAATCCAGGAGAACTGTGTGCGAGAGAGAAACCTCTCATTGAGTGTGTGTTGCTTGAAATTAAAGAAAATGAGTATATAATCAACTATTACTCCAAAGCAATACAACAAGCAGAATTTGAAAAAAAAGAGATTAAATATGTCAAATAATAAAGATATTTTTTTATGTGCTATTTGTAATATCGAGAGTGGTACATGTAATGAAGATTGTAAGTTTTGTACGCAAAGTGTAAAATATAAAGCGGATATCGAAAGGTATAAGCGAAAACAGATTGAACAAATCGTAGAAGAAGCAAAACGAGCACGAGCAAACCATGCCAATGGTTTTTGTTTAGTAACTGCTGGAAAAGGGCTTGACGATAAACGATTAGCGTTTGTATGTGAAGCAGTACGTGCTGTAAAAAAAGAGAACCTAGGTATGATTATTATTGCCTGTAATGGAACAGCTTCTGTTGAACAACTAGAGGCACTAAAAGAGGCTGGTGCAGATGCTTATAATCATAATTTAGAAACGGCACAAGATTTCTATTCTGAGATTGTTACAACACATACGTGGGAAGAACGATATGAAACTTGCCAAAATGTTAACAAAGTAGGTTTAAGACTTATTTGTGGTGGTATTTTTGGTCTTGGTGAAACACAAGAGCAAAGAATATCAATGCTTGAATCAATTGCATCATTAAACCCACGAAATGTTCCCATTAACTTTTTCCATCCTAATGAAGCTTTACCACTTGTTGAAAATAGTATTAATCGCCAAGAGGCCTTTGAACTTATTGAGCTTACGCGAAAAATGATTCCAAATGCACAAAAGATTATGGTAGCAGGTGGAAGAGAATTGATGTTTAAAGAAGAACAGTATAAAGTTTTTGAACATGGTGCTAATGCAGTTGTAGTTGGCGATTATTTAACCACTGCTGGTAAATCAGCACAAGATGATATCGCTTCTATTGAAGCAGCAGGATTTACAATTACCGCTGAACGTGATTGTAAATAAGACATAACAAAGGGTTGTAATGAGTGAAGAAGTCCTAATAATTATCTCTTTATCATTTATTCTATTTTCGTCACCTTTAATTTCAAAGGTAACAAAAATCCCTACAACACCTGTGGAGATAATATTAGGGGCAGTTTTTGTCTATTTTCATCTTATTGTAGAACACTCTATCTTTGAACTTGTTGCGGAACTTGGATTTTTATATCTGATGTTTTTAGCGGGACTTGAAGTTGATTTAAAGAAGCTTGTAAATATTCCATCGCGTACTTTAAAAAAGGCACTTTTTTATAATGCTATTTTATACGGGTTATCAATCTTTGTAACAATGTATTTTGATTTAGGAAAAATTTTTATTGTAACACTGCCACTAATCTCTATTGGTATTTTAGCCGCACTAAAAAAAGAGTATGGCGATACAGACTGGATTAAACTTTCAATTGTAGTTGGACTGATTGGTGAAATTATCTCTATTGGTGTTTTAACAACAGTGAGTGCTGGTTTAGAGTTTGGTTTTGGTTGGGATTTTACTAAAACAATGGTCTTATTTGTTGTTTTCTTAGTGGCGCTTCTTATTGTGTATAAACTTTTTCACAATGCAATTTGGTGGTTTCCTGAAATTAAAAATCTGTTAATGCCAGAGAAAGATCACCAAGAACAAGATATTCGTGTCTCTATGGCGGTGTTCTTTTTTATGATTGCTGTGATGTTATATTTGAAACTCGAAGTTGCTTTTGGTGCCTTTATTGCGGGAACATTTATTAAAACCTATTTTGAAGTTCATAATAAGAGCTTGCCCACAAAACTTGAACACTTTGGGTTTGGTTGGTTAGTACCTATCTTTTTTGTTTATGTTGGGTCTTCATTTGAGATTGAAGCACTGTTTCATGATGGATTATTTGAAAAAGCTTTATTGATTGCATTAGCAATGATAGTATTTAGATTAGTAGCGTCATCACTCTTTATTAAAGATTTGGGTTGGAACAAGTTTTATATGTTAGGGCTATCTCACTCTATGCCACTAACACTTTTAATTGCTGTAAGTACTTTGGCATATCACAGCCATAGTATCACACAATTTTATTACTATGCGTTTATTTTAGCATCAATTTTACAAGTATTAATTGTAATGATATTGGTACGGTTATTGAGCCATTTCTTCGTTGAGAGTAACTAATACCATATTTGTATCATAAGTTACACTGTATTTAGCTGGATGCTCTTTTAAAATAATTACTGCTCTAAAGAATCGTTTCTCTTTATGATTTCCAATACTAAACTTTTTAAAGTTTTTTGATTCTAAATCATAGTGACGTGTATAGAAAGTTGTTTTCCCTCTAAAGTCTAAGATCAGTTTATTTTCATCTTCTAGATAGAATTTTTTAAATACATTGTATTTAGAAAGAATAGTTAGTTTGTCATTTGTATATTCAATATTGATAAAAGGTAAGATGTCAATTTTTTTGTCAACAACAATATCTTCTCTTTTTTTAACATAAATCATTGGGTTTTCTTTAGCTTTTTTCATAGCTAACTCTTCAACCTCTTTTTGCATTGCCTCTTCTTTAGCTTTTTTAGCTGCGGCTGCTTTTTGCATCTTTAACATTTTAGCTTTTTTAGCTGCGGCTGCGGCTGCTTTTTTTGCATAAGCTTCAGCTTCTAACTGTTTTTTTGTTTTTGCAACTGGTTTTGGCATGTCTGGTACATCTTGAACTTCGGGTACGTCTTTTGCTTGAAACTCAGGTGGGTAATCACCCTCTAATGTTTCTAGTTCCATCATTCTTGCCATTTCATCTTGGTAAGTTTTTGTTGGCATAAAAGGATTTTCACGTGCTTCTAGGTTGATAATTAAAACTAGTAGTGTTACTAAAATAGAGAAAGGTTTCATTCTTCAGGCTCCAGATTTTTTAATTCAAAATACTCTTTTTGTAGATATGCATTGTTTTCTTGCAATCGTACAATTTCACTCTTTAAACGGCTTCGTTCATCTTTGAGTGAGCTGTAAACTTCATAGGAGTTTACTCCAAACATTAAGTTTGCCACATGGTAACTTAGAAACAACGTAATAGCAATAGAAAATATTGCTATTAGTGTAAATTTTTTTACGTCGTTGCCTAAGTTTCTTTTTTTAGCCATGGAAATTATTTAGAGAACGGTTGTTTCCCTAAGTACTCTGCATAACCAATTTCAGCACCAATTTCTAAAAGTCTATTGTATTTAGCGATTCTATCACTTCGTGCTGTTGAACCAGTTTTGATTTGACCACAATTTAATGCAACGGCAAAATCAGCAATAAATGCATCTTCAGATTCACCTGATCTATGTGACATAACACAATTGTAGTTATTTCTTTGTGCTAATCGAATGGTTAACATTGTTTCAGAAACAGAACCAATTTGATTTGGTTTAATTAAAATTGAGTTTGCAATTCCTTTTTGGATACCTTCTGCTAAGATGTTTGCATTAGTTACGAATAAATCATCACCAACTAATTGAACTTTATCCCCTAAAACTTCAGTTAATACTTTCCATCCATCCCAGTCATCTTCGCTTAATCCATCTTCAATTGAAACAATTGGATACTTAGTACAAAGGTCAGCATAGTAGTTTACTAACTCTTCAGATGTAATTTCTCTGTTTTCAGATTTTAATACGTAAAGACCTTTATCATTGATAAGCTCAGAAGCAGCAACATCAAGTGCAAGTGCAACTTGCTCACCTGGTTTGTATCCTGCTTTTTCAATTGCTTCCATGATAACTTGTAATGGCTCTTCGTTTGATTTTAAGTTTGGTGCAAAACCACCTTCGTCACCAACAGCAGTTGATTCACCCATTGCATCAATAACTTTTTTTAAGTGTTGATATATTTCAGCTGTTGCTCTAAGACCTTCGTTGAAGTCTTCAAAACCAACTGGCATAATCATATACTCTTGAAAGTCAACCGAGTTATTTGCATGTTCTCCACCGTTAATGATGTTAAACATAGGAACAGGCATAGTCATTGCATTTGCTCCACCTAAGTATCGGTATAAAGGAACTTTTAATGAAGATGCTGCTGCACGAGCTACTGCCATAGATACACCAAGTACCGCATTTGCACCAAGATTTGAATAGTTAGTCGTTCCATCAATATCTTTCATTGTTGCATCAACTTCAGCTTGATTGAATGGGCTTAATCCAATTAATTCATTTGCAATTGTTGCATTTACATTCTCAACTGCTTTTAAAACACCTTTACCTAAAAATCTATCATCACCATCTCGTAACTCTAGCGCTTCTCTTTTTCCAGTACTTGCCCCACTAGGTACAATAGCACTCTCTTTTGTTCCATCACTTAAAACAACAGTCGCTCGAACTGTTGGGTTTCCTCTTGAATCCATTACTTCGTCTGCATAAATGTTATCAATAAATACCACGTAGGTCTCCTATTATTTATATAATTTTGCACGATTATATCGAAAAAATGATTTTGATTTGCTTTTGTAAAGTTTATGATTATTTTTATGTTGTTTGAGTAGTAAAATCAAAAGAGAAAAGCTCTTTTGATTTTGTTTTTTTAATGGACATTTATTTTATTCTTCACTGTCATCAACAGGCATGAATTCATCTTCAGTAACACCCATTGCATCAAGGATTTTTCCTTCAATCTCTTGGGCAATTTCTGGATTGTCTTTTAAGAAGACTTTTGAATTCTCTTTCCCTTGTCCGACTTTTGCATCTTTATAACTAAACCAAGCTCCTGCTTTATCAACAATATCAAGTTTTACCCCATAGTCAATTAACTCACCAGTTTTTGAAATTCCTTCACCAAACATGATGTCAAATTCTGCTTGTTTAAATGGTGGAGCTACTTTATTTTTAACGACTTTAACTTTTACTCGGTTACCAATAGAGTTTTCAGCTTGTTTTAGTGTGGCAATTCTTCGAATGTCTAATCGTACAGAAGAGTAAAATTTAAGAGCATTTCCACCAGTTGTTGTTTCTGGACTTCCGTATCCTGTCATACCAATTTTCATACGAATTTGGTTAATAAAAATCACAGTAGTGTTCATTTTGTTTAGAATACCTGTAATTTTTCGAAGAGCTTTAGACATAAGACGTGCTTGAACACCTACTTGCATATCGTCCATATCTCCATCAATTTCAACTTTTGGTGTTAAGGCTGCAACAGAATCTACAACAACTAAATCAACAGCACCACTTCGTATAACCGTTTCTAAAATCTCTAATGCTTGCTCACCATAATCAGGTTGCGATACAAGTAAGTTGTCAATATCAACGCCTAAGTTTCTTGCATAAACAACATCAAGAGCATGCTCTGCATCAATAAAGGCACAAACTCCACCGGCTTTTTGACACTCTGCAATAGCATGTAAAGTAAGTGTTGTTTTACCTGAAGATTCAGGACCATAAATTTCAACAACTCTTCCTTTTGGAATACCTCCAACACCTAAAGCCAAGTCAAGACCAAGAGAACCTGTGCTGATTGATTCAACGGGTTCAATCTCTTTGTCTCCAAGACGAATAAGTGTCCCTTTACCAAAGGTTTTATCGATTTGTTTAATTGCTAAGTCAAGTGATTTTTTTTGATTATCATCCATATTATTTTCCTACGTGCTTTTTTTATGGTGGAATAATAACACGTTTTTTTTAAAGCTACTATTTTTATTACAAATTGTAAGATTTTTATTTTAGTTAGATTTATAGATTGAAAAGATATTATATCAACTATTATAAATACTGTAGGTAAGTTCATGGTTATTAATAAATATATTATTTCTCATTCTACTATTATTTTAGAAGCTTTAAAAAAAATTGATTTTAATAAACAAGGTTTTTTAGTTGTTATAAATGCTGAGAACAAAGTAGTAGGAATAACAACAGAAGGAGATATTAGACGAGAGCTTATTAATGGTGCTTCCCTAGAAAGTTTAGTTCCTTACAACAATAATTTTATTAAAATTTATGAAAAAGAACCCTTCACTAATTTATTTGAATATTTTAAACTCGAAAAATTTGCTTATATTCCAATCTTAAATCATGAAGAGAAGTTAGTAAATGTTATTTCTAAAAAACAATTTCATTTAATGTTATTAAAAGACATGAATTATGATATGAAAAAACTGCCCTATCTTAATGAAAATGAACTTGATGATGAAATCTATGATAGACCTTGGGGTTTTTATAAAAGTACCCTTTTAGCTGAACATGTACAATCAAAAATTATCACTGTTTTCCCAGAAGGTGAATTGAGCCTTCAAAAGCATAAACGAAGAGAAGAACATTGGATTGTTATCAAAGGGGAAGGTACAATTATTTTGGAAGATTCTAGAATAAAAGTTGAACAGGGAAGGTATGTGTATATACCAAAGGGAACTAAGCATAAAGTTATTAATAGTTCTAAAGTAGAGAATTTAATTTTTGCAGAAGTTCAACTAGGGGATTATTTTGGGGAAGACGACATTATACGGTATGAAGATAAATATGGAAGGATATAATAGTGGCATTTGATTTTAAATATGAAGAACCAAAAGTAATAGCAGAAATAGGATGTAATCATAAAGGTGAGTTTGATATTGCTATAGAATTAATTGATTTAGCAAAAAAAAGTGGCGCAAAGTATGTGAAGTTTCAAAAAAGAAATAACAGAGAATTATTAACCCAAGAACAATATGATACCCCTCATCCAGTACCTCAAAATTCTTATGGGAATACTTATGGAGCTCATAGAGAGTTTTTAGAGTTTAATGTTGAACAACACAAAAGATTAAAAGAGTATTGTGAATCTATTGATATGGTTTATTCTACTTCTGTGTGGGATGTAACCAGTGCAAAAGAGATGATCTCTTTTGAACCTGAGTTTTTAAAGGTGCCATCTGCTTGCAATAATAATTTTGAGATGTTAAGAGTTTTAAGGGATAATTTTAATGGTCAGGTTCAACTCTCTATAGGAATGACTACAAAAGAAGAAGTAGAGGAAATAGTAAGCTTTTTTGAAGAGACTAATCATGCTAAATCAAGACTACTTATTTATTCTTGTACTTCTGGTTATCCAGTACCTGCTTGTGATGTTTCTTTGTTAGAGATCAATTGGTTATATGAAACATATGGAAATAGAGTACACCAGATAGGCTTTTCTGGACATCATTTAGGAATAAATCTAGATGTTGCAGCGTACACTCTTGGTGCTAAATGGATTGAACGACACTTTACCAAAGATAAAAATTGGAAAGGAACGGATCATGGAGCTTCTTTGGAACCTTATGAGCTAGAAAATTTGGTGAATGCTTTAACACAAAGTTATGAAGCCTTACATCCTAAAAATGATGAAATACTTCCTATTGAACAAGTACAACGGGATAAGTTAAAAAATAGAAAATAATACAAATAACTAATTGTTAAGTATAACAAATACTTTAAATGACACAGTCCAGCAAGGATAATGAATGAATATAGCTTTTGTACCCGCACGATGTGGAAGTAAGGCCATACGTTTTAAAAATATTAAAGAGTTTTGTGGGAGACCACTAATTTATTGGAATCTTTTAGCATTAGAAAATGCTTCTTTGATTGATGAGGTTTACGTAGCAACAGATTGTCAGGAAATAGAAGATGTAGTTAAAAAATTTGCATTTTCAAAGGTAAAAGTTTTTCAACGAAGTAAAGAGAATGCGCAAGATAAATCTGCAACAGAAGCTGTTCTGTTGGAGTTTTTACAATATAATGATTTTAATGATGATGATAAGTTCTTATTGGTACAAGCAACATCCCCTATTACACAAGCTGAAGATTTTGATAACGCATTAGGACAGTTAGATAATAGCTGTTGTGATTCCCTTTTAACTGTAGTAAACGAAAAGCGATTTTATTGGAATAGTGATGGAACCCCTATGAACTATGATTATGAGAATCGTCCTCGACGTCAAGATTTTGATGGTTTTTATTTAGAAAATGGTGCTTTTTATATTAATAGTGTTGGGAATATTTTAAGAGATAAAAACAGATTAAGTGGGAAAATTTCTTTATATATTATGCAAGATTATACTTCAATTGAAATTGATGAACATTTAGATTGGGTTATTGCAGAAAAATATATGCAAGAACATATTTTATCAAAAAAAATAGTTCCCAATAAAAAAATAAAACTCTTTTTAAGTGATGTTGATGGTACCCTAACAGATGCTGGTATGTATTATGATATTAATGGCAATGAGTTAAAAAAGTTTAATACTCATGATGGAAAAGGCTTTGAAATATTAAGAAGTCTAGGTATTAAAACGGGATTAATAACAAGTGAAAATACTAAGATAGTAGAAAATCGTGCGAAAAAAATGAAAGTTGATTATTTATATCAAGGTGTAGAACATGGAGGCAAGTTAGACATAGCAAAAGAAATTTGTGAAAAAGAGGGAATTAGTTTAGATGAGGTAGCCTATATTGGGGATGATATTAATTGCAAAGAGTTACTAGAATGTGCAGGTATCGCCGCATGCCCTTCTAATTCATTAAGCGAAATTGAAGAAATGTTTAGTATAATTAAGCTTACTAAAAGTGGTGGCAATGGTGCTGTTAGAGAGTTTATCGAGTTACTGAGAAAAGAGAATAAAATATGAATGAGAGTAAAGAAGAACTACAACAACAAGTATCCCAACTACTTCATCAAGATATAGTACAAATAGCGACTTTTTATGGAGAAAATAACTACGTAAGTCTACCTTTAACTACAACATTTATTCAAGACATAATGTTACTTAAAACGTATGATGTAAAATACGTACATAATAATGAACTCAATGAAATTATTGGAATTTTGCAAGAGGAATTGCATTTTAACACAGCGGTTAATTTGTCGATTCGAACGGCTTTAGATTTCTTAATAGGAAAAGAAGAAGATATTAAAAAGGCACTTTATGTGTATCTTTTTTTACGTGTTTCAAAAGAACATTTTTCTGATGCATTTTCTATTTTTTCTGTGATGAATGCTACGGTAAAAGATCTTTTCTCTGATTTTATGCAATATATTTTTAATAATAGTTTTTTAACCCTTGATGAAAGTATTCAAATAGATTGTCTTTATAAAGCTTGGAATTTATCCTTACAAGTTTTTCAAGATAATGAAGCTTCACAATTTGCTTATGGTGAGTTAAAGAAACTTTTTCATACAGCCTTAGTCTATGAGAAAACAGAAGTGGCATTTTGGTTATATTATACTCCTTTACACTATTTTAACTCTGGAACACACAGTAATAAGCATGAAGCTAATGAACGGTTTAAACAAGAGATTGAAAAACCACTTGAAAAATATATAGAAGAGAAAGTAATTCCCAAATATAACATACAACCAAATACTCGAAAACCTGAAAAGAATAAAAAGAAAAAAGTTGCATTTGTTATGCAGCGAATCATTCGACATTCAACAGTGCATGTTTTATTTAATTTATTAAAAAAAGTGTTGTCTGAGAAACAAGATAACTATGAATTTGTTTTGTATGATTTGGCTTTTCCAGAATCTAATGGAAGTGATGCTACCTATGTTGAAGAATTTAAGTTATTGGGTATAGAATATGTCAATTTACATGAAAAAATATTTGGGAATAGTAATCAAACATATTCTTTATTGGAAAAATGTATAAAATCTCGCGAAATTTTAATTGAAGATAAAGTTGATATCTTCATTGGCTTACACACACGAATAGAGTACATTTTTTTCTATGGAACAAGAACCGCCCCCCAGCAGTTTTATTGGTATCATGGAAGTAATGAAGAGTATGATATTGAAGGAATTGATAAAAGAATTTCACATTGTGGAATATCACCAACTTGTTCTTTTGAAATGGAAAGTTTTTTTGTTTTAGGTGATTATAAGAAGTCTCAAGAGACTGGTTTGGAACAAAGTGCAAAAGAAGTACGTGATTGTTTTCCTTCTGATTACACTATTCTTGGAAGTGTAGGGCGATTAATAAAAATTGACAATGATAAATATTTACAAACAGTTTTTCAAATAATGAAAAAAAATCCAAAAACAATCTATTTAGCATGTGGTGATGGTGATAAGTCTCGTATTGAGGAAGTGGTTAGAAAACATAGCCTTGAGGAGCGTTTTATATTCACAGGTTTTGTAAATCCAAAAGTTTATGGACGGGTGATAGATGTTTATTTAAACACTTTCCCAGATCCAGGTGGAGAGAGTGTCAATGAGTTTCTATCCCTTGACGATAACAAATATGTAGTTAGTTTAAATAAAGAGTAATAGAATGAAAGAAATTGTAGTACCAAATGAATATAATTATATAGGAGCATTTGTCTCCTTGGGATGTAATCTTACTTGTAATTATTGTATTAATCTAAATGAAGAGAGTTCAACCCGAAAAAGTGTTTCGAGAAAAGCGATGTCGGGTAAGAACTGGGCCAAAGCACTTAATCGTTTAAAAATTCTTAATCCTGATTTACCCGTAACTCTTCAAGGCGGAGAGCCTACCATGCATAAAGACTTTTTTGAGATGGTTAATGGTGTAGATGAGGATGTAAAGCTTGACTTATTAACTAATATGGTATTTGATGTGGATGCTTTTATCGAAAATATTGATGCTCAAAAATTTACCCGAGAAGCAAAGTATGCTGCTATTCGTGTGAGTTATCATCCTGGGCAAAATGATATTGATGATTTGATTGAAAAAGCAAAGAAGTTTGATAAAGCTGGTTTTTATATCGGTATTTATGCTGTGATGGTTCCTCAAAATAAAACCCATATTGAAGAAGTTCAAAAGAAGTGTTTAGACGAAGGTATTGATTTTCGAGTTAAAGAGTATCTTGGTTTTGATGGACAAGAGTGGCACGGAACTTACAAATATCCTGAAGCGATATCTCAACGCGTAGAAAAGTATTGTGACTGTAAGACAACAGAGTTAATTCTTGCACCTAGTGGTCACGTCTTTAGATGTCACTCTGATTTGTATGAGAATAGAACGCCTATTGGGCATATCTTGGACCCTAACTTTGATATTGAACAAATTCATCGACCGTGTTATGTCTTTGGACATTGTAATCCTTGTGATATTAAAGTTAAGACAAACAGACATCAAGTTTTTGGACACACTTCTGTCGATATCCAAAACATTAGAGAATTAACTAATGAAGAGAGATTAGATTTAGAAACTAATAATAATTTTGGTTTGGGAATCTATAATTATGAAAAAGATAGAGAGTATATTGATGGCTAATTTACTAGATTCACATAAAATAAACTATCATCCAAAAGAGATAGCTAATTTTTTAGATGGAGACTTAGGCGCACCTATTTATGTAGAGATATCTCCTACTGGAGTTTGTAATCATAAGTGCTTGTTTTGTAATTATAATTACTTAGGACATGAAGGACGATTTAAGAAAGGCAAAATGTTAGAGTTAGTACGTGAGTTTGCAAGCATGGGCGTAAAATCTTTAGTTTTTGCAGGTAATGGAGAACCGACTTTACATGTAGATACATTTGAAGCAATACAATTGGCAAAAAGTTTAGGAATTGATGTTGCATTAAGTACAAATGGTGCAATTTTGAAGGATAAACATTTTGAAATACTGGCTAAAAATTTAACATGGATTCGATTTTCTTTTAACGCAGGAAGCGCAGAAAACTATGCCCTTGTACATCAAACGGATTCAGCTGACTTTGATAAAGTTATTGAAAATATTAAAAAGTTAAAAGAAACGAAGGATCGCTTAAAAAGCAATATAACAATAGGAAGTCAGTGTGTACTCATTCCTGAAAATAAAGACTTTATTATAGAACATGCAAATCGTTTGAAAAGTTTAGGTGTTGATTATTTTAGTGTAAAACATTTTTATAATCATTTACATAATGAGTATAGTACAGATTCAAATTTTTTAGATGAGAACTTTTTAAAAATTTTAGAATCTGAGTCTGAAAATATCAGTGATAAGAATTTCTCATTTGTTGTGCGGAGTACCCAGAATTTATCCTCAACACGTATTTATAATAAGTGTTACGGATTAGAATTTATTGTATTTATTGATGAGCTGGGGGATGTTTATACTTGTTTCTCTCATCAGCATGACAAAAAAACAATTCATGGTAATATTTTTGAAAAGAGTTTTAAAGAGATTTGGCAATCTAAAGAAAAAAAAGATGCCGTTAACTATATTAATGATTGTATTGATAAAAATATGTGTCAACCCAACTGTCGACATCATCAAATAAATAACTATCTTTGGAATATCAAACATCCAGATATAGAACATATTAATTTTATATAAGGGTAAAAATGAAAGCTATTGCAACTAATATTCGTAAGACCATTCTTCAGATGGCAAATGCTTCAAAGTCTCCTCATGTAGGTTCTGCACTTTCGTGTGCAGATATAATATCGACACTTTATTTTAAAGTTTTAAATATTACAAACCCAATACAAGATCATCGTGATTATTTTATTCTTTCAAAAGCACATTCTGCAATGTCATTGTATTCAACCTTATATGAAAAAGGCTTTATGAGTAAAGAAGATATTGATGGATATTATCAAAATGATGGAACACTTCCTGCTCATACTGATAGAGATACTAGTGATTTTATAGAAATTAGTGCTGGAAGTTTAGGACATGGATTACCAATGGCATTAGGAATTGCTAATTCTATTAAACTTAAAGAAGAATCAAATAAGGTCTTTGTCCTAATGGGTGATGGTGAGATGCAAGAAGGATCTGTTTGGGAAGCTGCAATGTTAGCACCTAAACTTGGTTTAGATAATTTGACAATATTTATTGACCACAATAATCTTCAAGGATATGGAAGAGCTACTGAACTTGTAGAGTTTTATCCTGTTAAGGAAAAATGGGAAAGTTTTGGATGGGATACTTACGTGATTGATGGACATGATTATGATGAGATTGAACAAACTGCAAATATTCAGTCTGATAAACCTAAAGCTATTATTTGTAATACAGTTAAAGGTAAAGGTGTTCCTTTTATGGAAGATGAATTGATTTGGCACTATTTTATTGTTACAGATGAAATCAAAGAAAAAGCATTAAAAGAGTTATCATGAGAAATACAGTTGCAAATGAGATTATTAAAAAGGCAAAAGAAGATAAGAATTTATATTTAATTGCTGGAGATGCAGGTCTTGGTGTTTGGGATGATTACAAAGTGGATTTTCCTAAACAATATATTAACCCAGGGGTAAATGAACAGTGTGACATTGGTTTAGCTGCGGGAATGGCTCTTAGAGGGCATAAACCAATATTTTATAATATTGCACCTTTTGTTATAATGCGACCATATGAACAAGTTCGTAATGATATTTGCTATCAAAACCTACCCGTAATTTTAATAGGTACAGGTAGTGGTATAACATATGCTCCTGCTGGTATGACACACTATGTCGTAGAAGATATTGCATTAGGTAAAACAATGCCTAATCTTGATATTTTTTCACCCGCAGACCCTATTGAAGCAAAAAAATGCTTTGAGTATGCATATAATAGTAATCTTCCTTCATATATTAGAATACCAAAAGCAGGAGAGGCACAGATTCATGCAAATGAAGATATTGATATCTCGAAACCTATTATAATCAAAGAGGGTAGTGATGGAATTTTGTTTGTACATAGTTCTATTATTGATGAGGTTGATGCTATTGAAGCTTTATTAAAAGCGAATAATAAGTCAATAACAATTGCGACTGTTCCTATGCTTACTACAAATTATGACTTTAGCGAGTTGTTAGATGATTTTGAACATATTTTTACATTAGAAGAACACTATGTTAATGGAGGCTTTGGCTCTATCTTAAATGAATATTGTAACCAACATAATATTTTCAAGAAAATTAATAAGTTTGGTATTAAGAATGAGTATATCCATAAAATAGGTAATAGGGATTATCTTCGTGCCTTTTATGGAATTGATGCAAAAAGTGTAGGAAGTGAAATTCTTGAGGTAATAAAATAATGGGACAACTTTTAAATATTGTAACAAAATTACATACAAAAACTTCGAGAGATTATGTTTCTCGAATGGTTGATGAAAAAATAACTTGTATGACAAAATCTAAAGAATATGGACATGATTATTGGGATGGAGATAGACGTTTTGGTTATGGAGGATACAAGTATGATGGACGATGGAAAGTTGTAGCAGAAGATCTTATTGCACAATATAATTTACAAGATGGTTGTAAAATCTTAGATGTTGGTTGTGGTAAGGCATTTTTAATTTATGAGTTACAACAATTGCTTCCAAATGCTAAAATTGTGGGTTTTGATAGTTCGGAGTATGGATTAGAAAATGCAAAAGAAGAGATGAAACCAAATCTTTTTAGCCATAAAGCTCAAGATATTTATCCCTTTGGTGATAATGAGTTTGACTTAGTCATCTCTTTAACTACATTACATAATTTAAAAGTATATGAATTGAAATCGGCACTTCAAGAAGTTCAAAGAGTATCAAAAAATGCTTATATAATGGTAGAAGCTTACCGGAATGATACAGAACTTTTTAATTTAGAGTGTTGGGCATTGACTTGTGAAAGTTTTTTTAGACCTGATGAGTGGATTTGGTTGTATAACGAGTATGGTTATACAGGTGATTATGAATTTATCTATTTTGAATAAGGAGTAAATGATGTCTAAGTATTCTCAATTAAAAATTTTTCATTTTAAAGATAAAATTGACAGTTTACCAAAAAATAATCCAGAGATTAAGCCTCCTATTCATATACGTATAAAACCAACAAATGTTTGTGCTCATAGCTGTTGGTATTGTGCTTATAAATCAGATGATTTACAATTGGGACAGGATATGGTTACTAAAGATTCTATCCCAAAAGAAAAAATTTTTGAAATTATAGATGATTGTTTAGATATGGGGGTAAAAGCCATTACTTTTAGTGGTGGAGGAGATCCTTTTTATTATAAATACCTTTTAGATGCAGTAAAAAAGTTAAAAGACACGCCTATTTCTTTTGCCTCTTTAACAAATGGGGCAAAGCTTGATGGAGAAATTGCTGAGATATTTGCTCATCATGCTACCTGGCTACGAATTTCAATTGACGGTTGGGATGATAAAAGTTATGCCGAGTATCGAAGTATTAAAGAGGGTGAATTTACAAAAGTTATTACTAATATGAAAAATTTTAAAGCACTTGGCGGTAAATGTGCTTTAGGGGTTAGTTTTATTATAGATAACAAAAATTATAAACATATATATAATTTTATTAAGTTAATTAAGTCTACAGGGGCTGATAGCATTAAAATTTCTCCATGTATTGTTGATAATGATGGAAAGGTTAATAATGAATACCATAAGCCTATTTATGATGAAGTTAAATTGCAAACACAAAAGGCAATAAAAGAGTTTCATGATGAGACATTTGAAATCTATGATTCATATCATTTATTAGAAGATAAATTTGAAAAAGATTATGAATGGTGTCCTTATTTGCAGATCTTACCTGTTATTGGAGCAGATTTAAATATTTATCCTTGTCAAGACAAGGCTTATAATCTTGATAATGGTTTGGTTGGTACAATAAAAGAGAGCAGTTTTAAAGAGTTTTGGTTTAGTGATAAGAATAAATTCTATAAGATTAATCCAAAATGTGATTGTAATAACCACTGTGTAGCAAATGAAAAAAATAAAATGATTCTTGACTATTTAAATGTAGATAGTGACCATTTGGGATTTGTATGAGTTTAGAAAATTTAATTGCAAATTCAGAAGCAAAAAGTCAAACATATTTTTTTAAAAAAGATTCCTTTCAAATAATTAATGATGAGATGATTCAATGGCTTGAAAACATTGCAAATAAAGAAAAGTCTACTGTGCGTATATGTATGCATCCTAATAGTGAAGAGCAATTACATAATATGATTATTTCTCATTATAAAGGTAATTATATTCGACCCCATGCAAATTTTCAAAAAGCAAAAACATATCAGATTTTGAATGGTTCAGTACTTATGATTTTTTTAGATGAGAATGCAAATGAAATAAATCGAATAACTTTAGATGAGAAGGAAAGTAAAATTTGTCGGGTAGAAAAAGGTACATTTATTCTTTTGATTCCTTTGACGACTATTGTGACTTTCCATGAAATAGCACTTGGCCCATTTCTTAGAGATAAAGATACAATTTTTGCTGATTGGTCTCCCTCTTCTGGAACGAAAGAAATAGATTTATTTTTGAATAATTATGGTGTATCGTTATGACGAGTTTAGAGAAATATGAATATGAAGCATCTTTAGCTATTGAATGTGTATGTAATCTCTCAGAAGAAAAGGTAAAGAAAGAGGAGAGTGTAATTACTCTTTTCTCAATATGTCCTAGTGAGAAAAAAGAGTTTTCTTATATTAAAAATTTACTAATTCAGTATTCTGAGATTAGATTTATTATTCACTGTAATGATAGTAAGTATGAAGATGGTCTTAAATCCTATTTTCATTCTTTTCTTAACAGAATTGATATCTCTCAGGAGAATAGTAAAAGTTTAATTCTTAAAAGTGATATTTGTTTGAGATTTTCTGCAAATATTTTGTATAACTTATATAATAGACTAGAACAAGACTGTTTTAATTCAACACCTTTTGATATATTAGAATCGGTAAAGAGCTCAATGGAAGGGGCATTTTTAAATAAAGAGAAAATTTATTTTGAATATTTGCCACAGTTTATAGACTATCAATATGAGATTAAAGCACCAATTGATATTTTAAGAAATTTGTATTTTGGTACGTTAAATGAAGAAGAAATTTTAGAATTATATACAAGTGAACTTGAATCAGAAAAAAGATTTGAGTGGGTAATGAATCAATGCATTACTAATGAACTTTTTAGAAAGCGACAAAAACAATTACATAGTTTGATTAGTGAATATTTTCAATTTATGGGAATATCTTATCAACATACATTTTTAAATATACTAGAAAAATAAAGGGGTATATCTTGGCAGATAAATTTATGATGGATAGCCATAAATTATTATGGCATTTAGACCGAGTACATGAGTGGCAATCGGGAAAAAGAAATGCCCCTTTACATATTGATTTTGGAATTGTTACAGGATGTAATATGGGGTGTAAATATTGTTATGGTGTTATTCAAGGTCGAAAAGGTGAATATGGTGGATACTTGATGCCTAAAGAAGCAATTCTAAGGTTTCTAAAAGATTCAAAAGATGTAGGTGTTCGTTCAATAGCCTTTATTGGTGAAGGTGAAAACACATTGAATCCTGCTTTATATGATTCTTTAAATTATGCAAAAGAGATTGGACTTGATGTTAGCTTGGCTACTAATGGAATAGAAATAGAACATGATCGTATAAAAGATATGCTTGAGTCTTTAACTTGGATAAGGTTTAATTTTTCAGCAGTGGGGGCAGAGTCTTTTTATAATATGCATAAAGTTAGAGAAGATGAGTATTTAAAAATCTTAGATAATATTAAAAAATGTGTTGAAATTAAAAAGAAGTATAATTTAAAAGCTACTATTGGTTTACAAATGGTTTTAATGCATGATAATGTAGATGATGTTGTCCCTTTAGCAAAACTAGGAAAAGAACTTGGAGTAGATTACCTTGTTGTAAAACCAACCTCTGATACATTTGATAAACGTTTAAATTCTCCAGATAAAGAGTATAAAGATATGGAAGATATCTTTAAAGAAGCAGAATCGTATAGTGATGATGAATATATTGTGTCCGTAAAATGGGCTAAAATGATGAATGAGGGTAAAAAAGATTATCAAGTCTGTTACGGAACAAAATTTATTTTAGCAGTTAGTGGTAATGGTAATGTATTTCCATGTGGTCACTGGTTTAATATTCGTCCAGAAGAGTTTTTAATGGGTAATATTGTTGAAACATCGTTTAAAGACATTGTTAATAGTGAACAATATTGGAACGTTCAAAAACGTATCGAAAGTGTGGATGTTATCAAAGACTGTGAAACCAATTGTCGACAACATTATGTCAATCAGTTTTTAAGTAAGATTAAAACTGCCCCACCACATGTAAATTTTATATAGGATAACGTATGAAAATATTGATTTTAGGTTCGTCTGGGGTTTTAGGCACGGCATTGATTAGGGTTTGTAAAATAAATAGTTTGGATTTTATTGCACTCAATCATAATGATATTGAAGCAACAAAAAAAGAAGAACTAGAAGCTGTAATTATAAATCATGCTCCCACAGTTATTATTAATTGTATTGCAATGGTAGGTATTAACCCTTGTGAAGAGGAGATGTTAAAAGCTTTTGAAGTTAATACAATAATACCATATACCTTAGCACAGTTATGTCATGAAAAGAATATTACTTTTATTCATGTTAGTTCTCACGCTGTTTTTGATGGTGAATCTAATAATTTTTATACTGAACATGATATGTATAATCCAACAAATATTTACGGCATGGCAAAAGCTTCAGCCGATACTTTAGTCTCCAATGTATGCGCTAAATATTATATTTTTAGAGTACCTACAATGTTTGGAGAAAGAAGAAACGACGCCATGGGATTTGTGGATAAAATGATTGAGTTTATGGAAAAGAAAGAGTCCATAAGTGTTGCTGATGATAAGATAGACACTCCTACCTACTCTTTGGATGTTGCAACGGAAATGATAAATGTTTTAATGCAAGGGAAATCATTTGGACTTTATCATATTGCAAACAGGGGAAGAGTGAGTTATTATGAATTTATTTGTAAAGTAAAAGATATATTGGGATTACAATGTGATATCAAAAGAGCAAAAGATAATGACTTTGAGGCATTGGCACATAAGCCATTGAAGACATCAATGTTATCGATAAAACTTAACGCTTTAAGAAGTTGGGAAGAAGCATTGGAAGATTATTTAAAAGGGAAGAAATAGTTATGAAGTTCGCGCAGTTAGCATTTAAAATTTTAGAAGATAAGATAAATGAGAGAAAAAGTTTAGATGAAATTGTTTCTTTAATTGAAGAGGAATCAAAAAATGGGAAAATAGCATTTTGCCCTTGTAGTAGATATGCAAGAAATATTATTATGTATATTAAAAGGGAAAAGCCATTTCTAATGGATTCAATTATTGCATGTTTTGATAGAAGTGATAATGTTAATTTTGATGAAGATGTTGAAACAAAGACTATTAATGATATTCCTAATTATGCAGAAGATATTTCATTGCTAATTATTGCATCAAATACATATTATGAACGTGAAGAAAAACTTGTTAGTAATACAGGAAAAGTTCCTAAAAATATTTTAAAACTATCTTATTTTGATTATTCCTTGACCGAGCAAAATACTCAAGATATATTATCTCAAATTCGAGATGTATATAATCTTTTTCAAGATGAAAAATCAAAAGCTACTTACTTAATGGTTTGGTTATCAAAAGTATTAAATGATGAAAGCTTAACATATTTATTCGAACCAGAAGAAGAGTTTACTTTTAATGATGGACCCTTAGAATATAAAGGGCATACAATTGACTATATGGATAATGTTTGTAAACATGAATTACTAGCAGAGCTATATGAAATGAAATATTTAAAACCAGAAAGAGGAGATGTTATTTTTGATGTGGGAGGGTATAAAGGTGATACTGCAATATTTTTTGCCTCTCGTGTAGGAGAAGAGGGACGTGTATTCTCTTTTGAACCTATAACTGCAAACTTTAATCATTTTAATGAAAATATTGCAAATAATAATTTACAGAATGTTGTTACCTGCATTAATATGGGCTGTTCGGATACCACAACAATAGCAAAAGCAGTCTCTATTGATTGTGGAGCGCCTTGGTCCTTTGTATCTGAGGATATAGGTAATATTGATATAAAATTAACAAAAATTGATGATTTTATTAAAGATAATAATATGAATAAATTAGATTTTATTAAAATGGACGTTGAAGGCTTTGAAGAAAATGTACTTTTGGGTGCAAAAGAGAGTATTCAGAAGTTCAAACCTAAAATGGTTGTCCCTTTATATCATAATACAGATGATTTAATCACTTTACCTAAGTTGGTTCAATCATTGGGTAGTTATAAGTTTTACTTAAGATGTAAGATGGAAGGACCATATAGTATTAATCTTTATTGTAAACCAGTGAAATGAAAACAATATATCAGCTAGATAATGCAAAAGTAGCTTTAAATGTAGCCTTAGTATTTTTTGTAAAAAACAAATCAATTGTTTTATCAGAGTATCCCTTGGCTTTATCAATTATTGCTGGTATATTACGTCATAACAATATACATGTGACTATTTGTGTTGAAGAGATTAGTACATGTGCTCAATCAAAATTTGAGCAATATGATGTTGTTGCTATATACCCAATGGCAGCAACTATTATTGACATAATAAATTTGCTTAATAGCTACTCTTCCCCTTCCTTTAAAACAGTATTATTTAATTCTGACCAATATCAGCATGAAATGATTTTATGTAGCCCAAAAGCATCCTTATATGCAGTGGAGTTAATGAACTCCTGCAGTAAACTAGATTATATTTTACTTGGTGAGTGTGAATACTCATTTTTAAAACTCATGGAGGTAATCTTTAATAGAAGTTCTTGTAAAGAAGTTCCTATGTTAATGTATCGAAATAGAAGTGATATAGTTCTTTCTAAAAAAGAATCGGTTTCGATTGATTTCAGTATTTTACCTCGAATTCAAAGGGATTATCTTGAATATGAAGTTAACGGAAATTTAAATAGTTTTTCAACAAAAATAACATCTTCTCGTGGATGTCCATCTGGGTGTTTATACTGTAGTGAAGCAAGTGTTAATATTATAGATGGAGGTAGAAAAAAACCTGTAATTGAAGATCAAATTGATCGTTTTATTGATGAAATTGTATATCTACAAACTGAATATAAAGTCATTTTCTTTAATATAATTGATAGTTCTTTTGAGTCATATGGAAATCAAGGAATAGAACGAATGCGCTATTTTTGTAATGAGATAATATCTCGTAAAATTAATGCATCGTTTAAGATACATTTACGTATTGCAACAATTGGAAAGCTCGATAAGGATTTTCTAATTCTTTTAAAGAATGCAGGGGTGGATGTCATTATTACGGGTGTAGAGTCTGGTGTTGAAAGAGAGTTGTTTTTTTATACTAAAAAAACTTCTTTATTAAAAAATAGTAAAAATGTAGATTATATTGATTTAAATAGTGATTTTTTTGTTCTATTAGGGCATATGATGTTTAGTCCATTTTTAAGATTGGAGGACTTATATTCTAAAATTGACTATCTTTATAATATTAATAGAGCTTGGGATTTCTTGAATATTTCTAATAATTTAATTGTGTATAGAGGAACAAAACTCCATGATTTGATACGAACATTAAATCTTGAGAAACCGATTAGTCCAATTCATGCAACAATACCTTATTCTTATGAAGACCAACGAGTAGAGTTAGTCTCTGAATTGATTGGAGAATTAAAAATAAAATCATCTCTTTTCTTAGATTTGAATACATTAATTTATGATTCTTTAAATTTATTGTCACGCTATAAAAATAAGTTAAATAGTGAATTTCATATTTATGAAAAAGAGTTTTTCTGTTTTAATGAACTGCTTGATAACGTAAAAAATGAATTATCAGAACTTTACTTTCAGTATTTTGTCCAATTAGTTCAAGATATAGAGAAAGAAAATAATAATGACGTGGAAATAGAGGATAGAAGATGTTCTTTATATAAAGAGGTAAAAGGACAATATGAGTGTTTATCTTGTGGTCTTGATGAATTATTAACTTTTTTAGAAAAAAAGAAACTTCCTTTTAATAAACTTTATTTAAAAACGTGGACATCTTCCATTAATAAAGCAAATACTGCGAGCGGTGAAGTTTAATGAATGCCTGGGAAAGAGAGAGCTTTATTAAAAACTATAAGTTAAAAAATAAAATTATATTTCCTCCTATTTCTCCAAATTGGGCATTACCTAATGGTGGTATTAGTCAAAAGCTTTTAAATTTCTATGAAAACATAGCAAAAGGGGGGTGTGGTGCAATTATTTTTTGTGGTACTGCTATTAGTCAAGAAGCTAAAGGCATAAAGTATTCTACTGCATTGTACAACCCTTCGCATAAAGAGGGATTTATTAAGCTAGTAAATACAATAAAAAAGTATAAAACGATAGCTATTATCCAACTTATGCATGTAGGTGGACAAGGTAACCCTGCTTTTAATGACACGTTACCTGTAGCTCCAAGTGCATTTTTTTGTGAAGCTACTAACTGTCATGCAAAAGAATTATTAATAGAAGAAATTGAGAAAATAAGAGATGATTTTATCAATAGTGCAACTCTTTCTTATGAGAGTGGATTTGATGGTGTTGAGCTTCATATGGCGCATGGCTATTTACTTCATGAGTTTGTTTCTGAATTTTTCAATCAACGTACTGACAAGTATGGTGGGAGTTTAGAAAACCGTTTACGTTTAATTATAGATATAATCACTGCTATTAAGAAGAAATATCCTAATAAGCTAATTGGAGCAAGAATATCAGCAGAAGATTATTTGGATGAAGGAATAACTTTTAGTAAAAATAAAGAGATTGTACCACTTCTTGAAAAAGCAGGTTTGGATTATCTTAGTATCACAGCAGGTACTTACAAAACAGGTAAAGAAAAACATAAAGCAATGAAAAAGAAAGCTTTCTTTACATATTCTAAGGCACTTAAATCAATAACCTCTTTACCTATTATTAGTGTAGGAAAAATTTTAAATTTGGATGAAGCAAATGAACAGCTAATCAATGAAAATTGTGATTATGTTGCAATAGGAAGAGGAATGATAGCTGATCCTTTTATGGTTTCAAAATATTATGATAATGAGTCTTTAGTCAACTGTATTCAATGTGATACTTGTTCTTATCTTCGACATAATAAAACTGAAATGAGTTGTTCTCAGAGGGATTTTGAAGAATGAAAAAAAAGATTTTAATCGTAGGTGGAGCGCGTTTTCATGGTTATGAATTACTTATTAAACTATCTTCAATATATGAAGTATATGTTTTAAACAGAGGTAATTATAGAACGGAATATCCCTTGAGTATAAAGCACTTGAAAGCTGATAGAAATAGCCTTGAAGACTTAGTAAATGTAACAAAAACACTTCAGTTTGATATTATTATTGATAATAATGCATATAATAAAGAACAAGTGAGTTTGTTAGTAAAAGTTTTGAATAAGAGGTTTGAACAGTATATTTTTATAAGTAGTGCGGCTATTTATAAACGGCTATATACAACTGATGCTTTAACAGAGACGGCAATAGTTGGAAGTGATGATAACTATTCTCCTAATATTATTGAATATGCAACGAACAAATTAGAGTGTGAAAAGTTTATTCAACGAGAAATAAAAAATTATACTATTTTGAGATTCCCAAATATTTTTGGAGAAAAAGACTTTGCCCATAAAATCAGCTACTTTTTATATCGGTTTAATACTTTAAATAGAGTTTTGTTTGAGAAAGAAATAGATAAGTTTAGTTTAATTTATGTACATGATGCTGTAAATGCCATTATCTCTTGTATATTCCAAAAACAATTTTATAATGAAGTATTTAATGTAAGTGACCCTCGTGCTTTTTCTCTAGATGACTTTTTCTTACCAGTTGAAGATATCTATAAAAAGAAGAAGTTTTTTAAGCCTGCTACTTTATTGTGGCAAAAAGGATATATCCCAAGTTTTGGTTGGGGTCCTTTGTTAAATATGGATAAGTTTTTGCAAGCTTGCGATTCGTTTCAGTTTACCCCTTTTGAAATATGGATAGATAAATCTTTTCAATCAGAAATGGCATATTTAAATGAACACCAGAATGTAGAAAAAGTAAATTCTTATGAAGAAGAAGTTAGTAATGAACTTAATTGTTAGAAGTTCTTACTCTAAAATAGAAGATGGTTCTTTAAAGTCTAATATTGGGGATTTATTACGATGCACAATACTTTTCAATGTCCGTAACGAGTTAAATAATAAAATTTTAACAGATAAAAAAGGTAAAGAATTTCTTCTAAATTATTTAAATGAAGATGCCATTTTATCAATTAATGAACTTAAATCACATGAATATAAAACGATTTATTACTTAGATAATTTTGATTGGTGCTTAACCCATTTGACTCAGCGTTATTCAAATATTATATTCAAAGGTTTTTCTTTTATAAGTGAACAATTTAATGCTAATACAAACTTACTTCAAACAGTTGCTTATAATCATATAGAAACAAATGGTTTATCATGGCAAGAAAATCTTATACGCGGTGTAGGATTACAATGGAATAAACAAGACTATCTATATCCAAATGTTTCAACTTCAACAACTTCTTTCAAAGTCGGATTGAATCATAATGTTAATTGGGAAACAAAACAATGGGACCTAGAGAATTGGAATGAAGTTTATACTTTTTGTAAAGAAAATCAAATTTCTGTTTCTTGGCAAGAAGGATTAGATTCTTTAGAAGATTATATAAATTGGATAGCTTCTTGTAATATTATTATTACGATTGAAGGGTTAGGTTTACATATTGCCTCTTCTTTAAAAAAACAAATTTTATTATTATCTGGACCTTGTGAAAGTAATGAGTATTCCTATAATAGAATTGAAAAGATATATCCCAATAAAAAGATTTGTATGCCCTGCAATAGAGAAGTTTGTACTCATAGTGATTATAAATTAAGCTGTTTGGAAGAGATTACTTCTTATGATGTGATTTCTGTTCTTAAAAAATATTTAGAGGTTAAAATATGGGAATGACTAAAGAAATTATTTCAATCTTAAAAAAAATAAAACAAGAAGAACTTTTTATTAATAATAATGCAGCTTTAGATATAGGTTCTCAAGATATCGTAGGTTTAAATTTTCAAGAATATACAGAGTTGATTGAATATGAAGATAATGTTGCAAAAACTGAATTTGAAAAAAAAAGAGTATCCACAAAAATCATTTATGATTATTTGGGTTTTTCTGATTATATGTCAATTGATTTAGATGAACATATTTATTCTTTAAAGTATGATTTAAATGAACCCATCACAGAAATAAATAAGCAATTTTCCTTGATTTATAATGGTGGTACAAGTGAACATATTTTTAATCAAAGTATGTTATTTGAAAATATACATAATTTATGTGAAAAAGATGGCTTGATGTTGCATCTTGTACCTTCTCAAGGTAGTTTTGAACATGGTTTTTTTTGTTATCATCCATATCTTTTTTTTAAAATGGCACAAATTAATAATTATAGCATTGAAGGAGTTTGGGGGTTTGATATTATAAATGATTGTTGTGAACCATTAGATTTAACTTATGAGCATATGTATAATAATTTTTCAATGGATGTAAAAGATGGAGATAATAGTGTTATTTTACTTATCGTATTAATGCGAAAAAATACTAATGAATTATTTAAAATACCTAATCATAAGTACTTTGTTCCTGATAAAGCATATTGGAAAACAGAAATCATTACAGATTTTTATTTGCAAAATATTTTTGAAAACTGTAAAAAAATTGCAATCTTTGGATGTGGAGAAGCAGGTCAGATAGCATATGATTGTGTAAAAAGATCTAAGGTTGATATTGTTTGTTTTATTGATGATTATAAGCAAGGGAACTTTTGTAATCAAGCTATTTATACGAGAGAAAGCTTTGCTAAAACTTTTGCAGGAGAAGTTGATACAATTATCCTTGGTCCACATCAAAAAGGTATAGAGTTCTTAGATTTTAAGCAACAAAAACTCATAGATTTAACAAATTTTTTAGTAATGAAGTAAAAATGAAAAGTATTGAAATATTAAGAAAAGAGCTTTTAGATGAAGGTTACGGGCAAAATGAATTTTATATGAAAAATACAAAAGCAGTTTGTCAATATCTTGAAAAAAATTATAGTGAAAAGAAATTTATTATTTTTGGTACAGGTGGACACAGTTTTGAATTTGTAGACGGTTTAAAATCATTGAGTGTTAATGCTATTTTAAGACCTGATAATTTAGAAAGTACTTTTATTGAAAAAGAGTTTACTCAAAAAATTATTACATCAGTAGAACTAGAAACTGTAGAATTTGATTACGTTTTATTGCTTGGTTTTTGGACTCAAGAAGCTATTGAAGGTTTTCAACTTGAGTATAAGTTGATGCAACAGCAAGTTTTACCCATTTATAATCAGATTCACTTACCCCAATATATTAAAAAAGAATTTATCAATAGAATAGGAAAAACTGACAAAAAAGTTTTATTGCATATTGTTTGGGATAGTAAGAATGATATGTTCTCTGAGTCTGCTTATTTGTACAAAGAACAATATTATTTAATTAAAATTTATATGAATGCATTTTTCTTTTCTCATGAATTAGATAAAGAGTTTGATTTAATCTTGGATCAGTCAATTTTTGCATACAATCAATCAATTGCACATAGAACAAACTCTTTGCAGTCTTTGATAAAGGAGATTGTTCCTCATACAATAGTATGTATGAAACCAACTCCTATGGTGACGATGTCTACTTGTTACATTCTAATGAATAAACCTCCTGAAACGAAATTTATTTTTTTAGCAGCAGGAGATATGTTGTTGTATAAGGTGACAAATTTTACAAATTCTGAGTTCGCATATATTTTAAATAAAGATGTTAGCGATGTTGAACTAATGACAAAAAGTGAAGAGTATCTTTTAAAGCACAGTGATGGAATAATAAGTAGTTATGGTGGTGAGTACTATAGTGAGGTCTTGAAGAAAGAAGCTAAAAAGTCCATATTTATTAATTTTTTTATGAAAAAAGAGTCTTTTCAGATTCTAGATAAAGATAATAGTTCATTATCTCAAGACATTAAAGTGTGTTTTGCCGGTTCTTTGGATTCTACAACTGCTGATACTAACCCTAAAGATTTTTATAAAGCATTTATGACTCCTACTCGTGAATTTAAAGCATTACTAAAACAAGATTTTACTGTTGATATTTATACTTTTAGTAGTTGTGGGCATGAATGTTATAGCATAATGAAAAAGGAAGAAACGAAATTTGATATTTACTTTAATACTGAACATTCAAGATTACCATCTGTATTGAATAAGTATGATTTTGGACTTGTTTTATACCATATGACAGAACCTATTATTGATAAAATGAGCCCTATTTTAAATTCCTGTTTTTTATCAAAGATTATTACATATGTAAGTGCTGGAATACCTATTATTTGCAATAAAGAGTATAGTTTTATTGCTAATATTATTGAAGAAGAAGGGATTGGTATAACATTTAGATATGATGAAATCCATGATTTACGTACTAAAATAGAAGATGCTTCATATTCAAAACTATTAAAAAATGTTCAAAAATACCGAGAAAAATATTTTAATGAACAAAGAGATATTGCTATGGCAAACTTTATTCAAGAGAGCTAGAATTAAGCTAAATTTATGAAATGGTTAGTTTAATTTTATTAGTGATATAATAATAAGAATAATGTTAGGAGATTAAAGTGAAAGATAAAGTTATCTATATTCAAAACTGTCGATTATGTAACAGTAAAGATATATCTGTTGTTTCAAAACTTGAACCTACTCCTATAGGAGATAAGTTTTTAAGAAATAAAGAAAGTGCTCTATCTCTTGAAATGCATAATAATGAAATAGTTTTATGTAAAGAATGTGGACAAATACAGCTATCAGAGATTATTGAACCAGCACAAGTTTATGATGAAGATTACTTATATACTACGGATGTTTCAATTGGCTTGCCTGAACATTTTATGAAAAGCTGTGAGGAAATAACGCGTAGATTTGAGCTTAAACGGGATAACTTGGTCGTTGAATTCGGAAGTAATAAAGGGATTATGTTAAAAGCTTTTCAAGAAAAAGGAATGCGTGTTTTAGGTATAGAACCTGCTACTGAAGTTGCTAAGCAAGCCATCGAGATTGGAGTTGAAACTAAAATTGAGTTTTTTACACGTCCGTTAGCACAATCAATTGCAAAAGAGTTTGGTAGAGCGAATATTATTATTGCTAACAATGTTATTGCAAATATCCCAAATCTAGAAGAAATAGCATTATCTTTGGTTGATTTATTAGATGAAAAAGGTATTTTTATTTTTGAAACATCCTATGCTATTGATGTCTTTGAAAGTCATTTGATTGATACAATTTATCACGAACATATTAGTTATTTAGCTGTTAAACCACTTGTGGCATTTTTTGATAAGTTTGGGCTTAAACTTTTTGATGCTGAACAAATTGGAACAAAAGGTGGGTCACTAAGAGGTTTTGTATCTTTAAAGACAAATGATATAGAGACTTCAGATAATGTCTTTAATTTAATTAATTTAGAAAATAATAGTGGTATATATGATTTAATTTTATATAAAACTTTCGATTTAAATCTTCAAGATTTTAAAACAAACATTTTAAATAAAATTAAAACAATTAAAAGTTTTGAAGAGGATATAGTTTGTTATGGGGCTTCTGTAGGATGTACTACCATGTTATATCATTTTGATATGGTTAAGGATGTTGATTATTTAATTGATGATAATCCAGTTAAGTTTGGTAAGTATTTACCTGGAAGTACCATTGAAGTATTTGATTCAAATATTATATATGAGAAGCAAAAGTTAAAGACTCTTTTTGTTTTAGCATGGAGGTACATTGACTCTATTTGTGATAAGCATACTAAGTTTATAGAACAAGGTGGTAAGTTTCTTGTTTTAGATTTATCAAAACTGACTTTAGTTGAGTATAGTAATGAAAAATAAAAATATTTTAGTTTTTGGAGGAAGTCGTGGCATAGGACGTGTTTTTGCACAAAAAAGAGTTAATAACGGGGATAATGTGTATGTTTTTTCTCGAAGTTGGAAAAAACAAGAAGAGTTTGAACCTATTTTTATTTCTACAAATTTTTGTGAAATTAATAATGTTAAAAAACAATTATTAAAAGTATTACCAGATTTAAAAAAAATTGATGCACTAGTATTTACTCAACGTTATCGAGGAAATGAAGATGATTGGAAGTCTGAAATGGCTTCAAGTGTAGATTTATTTAAAGAAGTGATGGAGCTTTGTTATCCTTATTTGAAAAAAAACGCTTCTGTAGTTGCTATTAGTTCTAATGCTGCGAAATCTGTTGCAATAGAACAACCTGTTAGTTACCATGCTGCGAAAGCAGCATTAGAACAGATGATTCGATATTTTGCTGTAAAATTTTCAGATAAGAAAATTAGAGTAAATGGAGTCTCTCCTGCAATTACATTAAAACCAGAAAATATAAAGTTTTATAATGAAGAAAAGAATTTGAAGAAAATGTTTAGTCAAGCAATTCCTTTGGGCAGAATGTGTGAATCTAAAGATGTTTGTAATGTAATTGATTTTTTATTAAGTAAACAATCATCTTTTATAACGGGTCAAACTCTTGTTGTAGATGGAGGATTATCATTAATGACTCCTGAAGTATTGTTAAGAAATAAAAATTAGGACAAAAGATATGTATCAATTTAAATTAGACTTTCCTATTCCTAAACCAGATATGAAGCGTTATAACGAAATGCTAAGTATAGGGTTTAAAAACCATCCTGATAGAACAGAAAATTATAAAAAATATAAAAACTCTAAACAAACGGAAGATATAGATTTTTTTCCCATTAAAGCAGATATTGAAAATGTCAGCCGTTGTAACTTAAGTTGTTCGCATTGTTTGGTAAGTACTTTTCCTAACAATAAACGAGCAGAAGATTTAACTTTTGAAGATTTTAAAGATTTTATAGATGAACAAATTGGATTAGTAGAAATTAAAATGCAAGGTTTAGGTGAACCATTTTTACAAAAAGATTTTACGAAAATGGTTGAATATGCTACTGCTAAAGATATTTGGATACGTACAACGACAAATGGAACTGTATTACATAAAAATGATAATTATAAAAAAATTATTGATGCAAATGTTGGAGAAATACAAGTTTCAATTGATGGAGCAACACAAGAGACACAAGGGTTGATTCGACCTAAATCTGACTTAGAAACGATTAAGAATAATTGTAAATTACTTAATGATTATTGTGATACAAAAGGGATAGACTATACGAGAATGTGGACGGTTTTTCAAGATAAAAACTTAGATGAGTCAAAAGCATTATTGTATATGGCAAAAGAGATTGGATTTAAGCGGGTTACATTTAGTATTGAGTTAAGAGAGTGGGAAAATAACGATGAACTTAACGAAAATATTAAAGAAAGTCGTATAGATAAAGAGATACATCAAGAATGGATTGAAGAACATTTAGCCATTGCAAAAAATATAGGAATAGAACTTACTTTCTGGCATGCAACAGAACGATTTACAAATGAAAATATCTGTATGTGGCCTTTTGAAAGATTTCTTTTATCTTCTGAAAAACAGGTGGTTCCTTGTTGTATTATCGCTGACCCTTCTATTGCATCATTTGGTGAGTATAAGCAAGGACAGTTTAAAGAGTTATGGTTTGGAAAAGTATTAAGAGATTTTAGAAAAGCGCATATTCAAGGAAATATTCCAGATATATGTAAAGCATGTTATCATTAAAAAAGTTGGAGAAGATATGAGAAAAAAAGCAATAATTGTTGGTGGTGGTTTTACAGGTTGTACAATGGCATATATGCTTAAGGAAAAGGGTTATGACGTAACAATCTATGAGGGGTCAGATATTTTAGGTGGCGGCTGCCGAACATTTTTTTATAGAGGACATCCTTATACATATGGACCACATCATTTGATTATGAAAACTGGAGACCAAGAAGCTGCAGACTATTTTAATAAGTTCCTAAAATTTAGAAACCTTGATCATCATGTATTAACTTATCCAAATGGTGGAGATCAGTTTTATAATTATCCACCTATTCGAAGTGATATAGAAAAAATGCCACATAAAGATAAGATAAAAGAAGAGATTGCAAATCGTGATGAGAATGCAAAAATTGAAAATTTAGAAGACTATTGGAAAAATTCTGTAGGGGAGACACTTTATGGAATGTTTGTTGAACAGTATTCCAAGAAAATGTGGGGGATTGAAAATAATCAAGAGTTAGATCAAGATATTGCATTTTCTTTAAAAAAAGAGCCTATTAGAGATGGTGTCAAAGAGTATTTTGAGGGAGCTAAATATATTATTTATCCAGAAAACCTAGATGGGTATAATCCTTATTTTGAAAAGACAACTGAAAACTGTAATGTACAGTTTAATACAAAAGTTGAGAAATTTGATGTACAACGAAAAGCTGTTTTAGTTAATGGAGAGTGGGATGAAGCTGATATATTAGTCTCTACAACAAGTCCAGATAAACTTTTAGATTATAAGTATGGGGAATTAAAGTACAAAGGGAGAGATTTCTTAAAGATTATTTTGCCAATTGAAAAAATCACGCCTGACCCTTATTACTTTTTATATTATGCAGGAGATGAACCATATACTAGAATTTGTGAATATAAACTATTGACAGGATATGAATCAAAAGAGACTCTTATTGGAATCGAATTCCCTTCAGAAAATAATAAACTTTACCCTTATCCGACTAAAGCTGAGGTGGATAGAGCTAATAGATATTTTGCAGAGTTACCTGAAGGGGTTTTAAGTATGGGAAGACAAGGTGCTTATAAGTATAAAGATATGTATGAAATATATAATGACTGTAAAGATGCAGTTGCTAAACTTGATTAAAGGATAACTATGGTGGTTTTAGGATTAAATATTTATGGACACGATACTGCTGCTGCAATTGTTAAAGATGGTGAACTAATTGCAGCCATAGAAGAAGAGCGACTTAGTAGAAAGAAACATGATCGTGATTTTCCTTATTTGGCTATTGAATATTGTTTAAAAGAAGCAAGTCTTACTCTTAATGAAATTGATTGTTTAGCAGTTTCAAAAGATTTTGACAAGTTGTTTAAAGAAAAATATTTACAATATACTTTAGATAATTATCCTAAAGCAAATGAGCTATTTTTAGGTGGAATTGATAATATTAAAGAAATCACAAATGTAGAAAATGAGATTCGAGAGACATTACAATATAATGGAAAAATTAAATATTGTTTACATCATGTTTGTCATATTTCCTCTTCATATCATCTTAGTGGTTTTGAAGAATCAGCTGTACTATCAGTCGACGGCTTAGGAGAGAATGATACAACTGTACTAGGACATGGTAAGAATGGAAAGATAACAATTTTAGATTCAATTAAATTTCCACATTCGTTAGGAATGCTTTATCAAGCATTTACTTATTTTCTAGGGTTTACACCAAATTCTGCAGAAGGTACTGTTATGGCACTAGCATCATTTGGGGATGAAAATTCTAAAAATGCTCAAGGAGTGGCTTATATTGACATTTTTAGAGATATGATTAATTTACATGATGATGGAACATTTAGTTTTAATTTAGAATATTTCAACTACCCATTTACAAGAAAAGGATGGGTGAGTGAAAAAACAGTAGAACTTCTTGGTGAAAAACGGAAGAATAGTGATGAAATCTTACAAAAACACAAAGATATTGCTGCTGCTTTACAAAAAGTTTTTGAAGAAACTTATGTTCATTTAGCCGTAGCTTTACAGAAGAAAACTGGCTTAAAAAAACTTTCTGTTGCTGGTGGATGTGCTTTAAATTGTGTTGCTAATGCAAAGATTTTGAATGAAACTGAATTCGATGATATTTATATTCAACCTGCAGCTAGTGATAGTGGTACAGCAATTGGTGCAGCATTAAATACATATAGGGAATTGTCTAAAAAAGAATTAAATGTTAAACGTGTTAATACAACTTACTTAGGGGCGGCTTTCTCTGATGCTGAAATTAAAAAAGTATTTGATGATGAGAAGATTGAATATGTTTATCTTGAGAACCCCTCGATTAAAGCTGCACAATTACTTTATGAAGGTAGTGTAGTTGGTTGGTTTCAAGGTAAAATGGAGTTTGGCCCAAGAGCATTAGGAAATCGTTCTATTCTTTCTGCCCCTTTTCCATTAGCAAAAAAAGATTATGTGAATAATGAGATAAAACATCGAGAATGGTTTCGGCCTTTTGCTCCTTCTGTTTTAAAAGATAAAGCAGCTGATTATTTCAAAATTAATTGTGATTCACCATTTATGTTAATGGCTTTTGATATTGTCGAAGATAAGTTAAAAGATGTCGAGGCAATTGCACATGTTGATAATACTGCAAGAATTCAAATGGTAACAAAAGAAACAAATGAAAAATATTATGAACTCATCAGTGAATTCTATAAACTATCAGGTGTGCCAGTTGTTTTAAATACATCATTTAATGATAAAGGAGAACCTATCGTTTGTTCACCTAAGGATGCGATAAAAAGTTTTTATTCAACAGGATTAGATTATGTAATTATAGGTAATTACTTAGTTAAAAATGAAAAGAGGTAATAATGACAACTTTAGATTTCTCAACATATAGATTTTATGAAAAGATAGCAAAATCCCAATTACCAAACTGGAGAATACAAGCCCTATTTAATCTTGATGTTTTTCAAAAAACAGGCTTTCCTATTCGTATTGAAAGTAATTTAGAATTACGTACAATTATTGATACAATGCAAGAAGAAAGGTTTGAACCGATTTTAAACGAACTTCATGGTTTGAGTGAAGAAGAGTATGAACGATATTTGAATGCGTTAGAATCAAATGTTAGGTTGCAGCTTCAAATGTATCCTCATCTAGAACCTTTACCTCCCTTTGATGCAATGTTACATGCCTTATTAGTAAATCTAAGACTTGAATCTTTGAAGCCAGAATTTAAATCATTATTAGAAATTGGTCCAGGCTGTGGATATAATAGTTTTTATTTAAAAGATAAAAACACGTTAGAAAATTATAGTGTAACAGATGCTTGTGAAAGTTTTTATTTACTGCAAAACCAAGTGAATCAATATTGCTTTGGAAATAATTATGAACAAAAAGTACCTTTGGACTTGAATTATAATGGACCTGAAATTAATCGTAAACTAGGACTAAGTGATATTACTTTGACTGAAATTGATGATCACTCATGTAATATTGTAAATAATAATGTTATAAAGTGTTCTCACTACCCATGGTGGCAATTGGGTAATTTATATGATAATGAATCAACTTTTGATATTGTTATGTCAAATAGTAATTTATTAGAGTTTTCAAAAGGTGCTTTAGTTTATTATCTGGACTTTATTCATAAAAAATTAGATTCAAATGGCTATTTTACAGTTATTGGTTCTGGCTACTATGCAACGATAGAAGAGTTTGAGCAGTTAAATGAGTTTATATATAAAGCTGGATTTGCTCCCATTATGTTGCTTCAAGGAACAGCAGATATTTATGATTTAAATAGTATTGGGAAATTTTTTGATCAAGAAGAGACCGTTATACTTGCTCCTTTTTCAGAAAAGGTAAGACGATATCTTTATGAATATTTAGAAGAGACACTAACTGGTAAAAAAATTATTATTGTTGATGATAATATAACATCACATGAAGATTTTCCAGAGTGTCAATTTATGACTACAGACGCTTTTAATAATTCTAATATAAGTGCAAAAGCAATGGTTGGAACATATACAGATTCCTTACGTGAAAAGTTCACTCACGTATTTGAGAGTAAGAATATTGAAACAATTAGTTTAGATGACAAAATAACTGATCCTATTCAGTTTTGTATGTGGAATGCAGTATTTGTAAATAGTAAGCATAAATTGTATGAGAAATATCACGATATGAAATATTTTAGACGACCATATTTTGTTGCAAAAGAGATGGATTTAGAGACATTATACTTACGCAATGATATTAACAATAAAAAAGTATTTTCAAAAGATGATGTAAAGAAAGATTTAGAAAAAAGGTTCTTATAATTGAAATGTCCATTATGTGATAATTTAACTATATTAACATTATTGGCTTCTGATAATGTCCCATTTATGAATTCTATTTCAATCTTAAAAAACTTTAGAGTTGAGGTTTGTAGTAATTGTTCATATATCTTTCAGTCTACTGCGTATAGTAAAGAGTATGCACGTGAAATTCAAAAGGTGTATGAAAATTATGATATGAGTACGGTGTTTGATTTTCCAAGACAAGATCGTACAACAATAGATTCATTATCTTTTGTATCTGGTTTTATTACGAATCAATATAATAATGTTCTCGAAATAGGCTCAAATCGTGGTGATTTTCTTTATTTATTAAAACAAAAAAATCCGCAAATAAGTATACTTGGGATAGAACCAACTAAATTTGAGAATTTACAAGTTCCAACCCTAAGAATGAACTTTCAAGCGAATTTATTTTCAAGTAAGTTTGATATTATTATTATCAGACATGTATTTGAACATATTTGTCATCCAAAAGAGTTTGTAAAAACTTTAAAAGAGAATCTAACAGACGACGGTTTTGTTTATGTTGAAGTTCCTAATATAGAAAACTGTTTAGCAAGTTTAACTGAAGACTTTGCTCCAGATCATGTGAGTTATTTTTCTCAAAATACATTATATCGAGCTTTTAATGAAGAATTTACTTGTATTTCCATTGAGAATAGTACTTTTTTGAGGGCTATTTTTAAATTAAGAAGAAAAGAACTCTCTTCTATCGAGTATAAGGATTTAGAGGTTAATTGGATACAAAGTAGAACACAGTTAATGAATGAGAATAAAAAAAAGGCGATATACCAACTTATTCAATATTCAAATAATTCAAATGTAATCTTTTATGGAGTGAGTTACTACTTTTATTATTTGTTGGAGTGTCTTAAAAAAGAGTCTATTAATTTATCCAATTGTTATTTTTTTGATGATAATTATCTTCACGAGAAAGAGGAACGATATGGATTAAAAAGACTTGAGAATTTTGCAAATTCTCTTGTGGTGACTTGTAGTGATGTTCCTTATGTTCAAAATCTTATTTTAAATAAAGTTTTAGAAAAAGAGTTTGAATGTGTACTACTACCGTGGAGAGGTTCTTTTTCGAAAGAAGAAGCCAAGGAGTTAGTATAATGAAGATAAATAAAGAATTTTTAATTTCTAAGGGATTGGTATTTAATAACTATATCCGGGATGTTGATTATATTGTCACGTTTTTAAATATAAATTATAAAAATAGTAAGTTTTTACTTTATGGAACAGGATTACATACTAAAGAGTTTATTGAAAAAAACAGAACAACTAATCATATTAGTGCGGTTATTAAGAATGAACCTATTGATGAATCCTATACAAATTTCATTTTTAGTGATTATAAAATAATTACTAAAAATGAAATTAGTACAATTGAGTATGATTATATACTTTTATTAGGTAATTGGTCGAGTGAGGCAATAGAACAATTATCAGATAATCTTAATATTAAAATGCCACGCTTGATTGCTCCTTATTTAGATATGCAAGTTCAAATAGGTATTTATAATAAATATTTACAAGATAATATTTTTGAATTTCCAAAAGAGGAAAAGAATTTAGTTTTAATCTTATCTCATGATAGAAAAGATGTTATCTCTGTTGCTTCAGATTTATTATCGACACAATACAATATGACCAAACTCTATACCCAGCAAACTTCATGGAGTGAATGTGATAATGAATTTTTCTCAATAGTTAGAAGCTTAAATGGAAATAGTTCATTAATCGAAGCCTATATTAATCAATCAAATTACCCTGATATAGTTATATACTGGATAAGTTCTCAATATGAGATGTGGGAAGCGATGTATGTTAAATCTATACTACCAGAAGAGTGTAAGTTTATAATTGCTTCCTCTGATTTTTACTTTAACCATATTCATAACTTTTCAGTTAAATTTTTAGGTAGTGCTATTCATATGAAAGAGTCATTAGCTTTAGTAAATGCACAATGTGAATTAGAACTCATTCAACAATGTGATGGAATTATTAGTAATTTTGGTGGTAGGTATTCTAATATAATCAAAAAAAATTATAACAAAGAATATCTTTTCTCTTATTACTTTGTTAATCCAAATTCATTTTATTTTGTTGAAAATATGAGTATGCATGATACAATACAACTATGTTCTTTGGGCTCAATAGAATTTGATGTAGACTTAAAACATAATCCAATTTTAGCATATTCATATTATTTTGATATTTTCAAAGAACTTTTATCGAATGAATTTCAATTAAATGTTTATAGTTCAAAGAGTTTAGAAAATGATACTAGTCAAAAATATAGTCAATTACATATTGATTACGCAACGTCTTTTCATTGGCACAATTTTGTACCTTCATCGAAATTACAAAAAGAGATTGCAAAGTATGATTTTGGCCTTGTTTTATTTAATGCAAAAGAAGAAGTACAACAAGCTTACCAAGTACATTTAAATTCACTGTATCAAGCAAGAATATTAAGTTATTTAGCTGCAGGTATTCCCATTATTATAAGTCGAGAATATGCAATTTTAGCAGATTTTGTTAAAGAGCATGGTATTGGTATTTCTGTGAGTTTAGGTGAAATTAAAGATTTACAAGAATACTTGAAAACAGTTGATTACAAAGCGTTGAAATTAGCAGTAAAAGAATTTCAAAAAAAATATATTAATCAACAATTAGATAAAGAAATTCTTAGTTTTTTGGTGAATCTATGAAAAATTTATCATTAAGTCTTTTAATGGAACATCAGCTCCTCGGGGATGGATATATTCGTGATGCATATAGTGTTGCTAAATATCTTAAAAAGAGTTATTCCGATAAAAAGATTTTGATTTATGGGTTGGGTTTGCATACACAAGAACTGTTATCAAGTGTCGATTTGACTGATTTTGTTCTAGGTATTATTAAAGAAAAATCTTCTGTTGTTGGTTTTAAAGAGTGTGCTTTAAATAACTATACAATATTTCAAGAAGATGAGGTAAGAAGATTAGAATTTGATTATATCGTTCTTTTAGGAAATTGGAAAATTACGGCAGTTCGCTTGCTAAGTGAAAAGTTTGGGTGTGATGAAAAGATTTTTTTATTACCTTATAAAATAACAGCTTTAAAAGATCAAATTTCACAAAGGTTTGTACAGAAGAATAGTTTAGTTTTAAGTAATAAAAAACCAACACTTGTATTGATTTTAGCCTACGATAGAAAAGATGTCATAAGTGTTTCATTAGATAAACTTGCGAAATACTTTAATATTATTAAAATATATATTGAAGATGAAATATATTACCAAAATGATGCAGTTTCTCAGGTAATTAAATTAAATAATAGTATTGAAGCATTATCTACTATTTTGAATAAGACAAATGAGATTGATATTGTTTGTTTTTGGATAAGCTCTCAATTTGAAATGTGGATTGCATATTATATTAAAAGTTTGTTACACCCAAAAACAAAATTTATTATTGGATCTTCAGATTTCTTTTTTAGTATATATCATTTAGAACCTATGCACTTGGCACAATGCATTGGAATGGATAAAATACTTGCCAATATTAATTATCAATCAGAATTATATTGTTTGAAAAACTGTGATGGAATAATTTCGAATTTTTCTGGAGACTTTGAAACAATTGTGAAGAATACTTATAAAAAGGCTTTTTTATATACAACTTCTTTTGTTGATGTACGTAGCTTTGAATTTGTTCAAAGAGACTTAAATCCAAAAGAAGTTCATATTTGTAATTTAGGTTCGGTAGAGTTTAGGGCAATGGAAGATAATCCTATTTTCACATCATCAAAATTTGATAAACTATTTGCAGAGATGCTCAAACAAAATTTTTCATTACATGTTTATAATGGAAAAAGATTAAAGGATGATATAGAAGGTGATTTCCAATCTTTAAAAGAGACCTTCCCCAACTTATTCCATTGGCATAACTTTGTGCCTTCGTCTCTTTTGCAAAAAGAGATTTGTCAATATGATTTTGGATTAGTTATTGTCAACGCAACAGTAAATGTACAAAAAGTTTATAAAACACAGTTTAATAGCCTATTTCAAGCACGAATATATAGTTATATAGCGGCAGGAATACCTATGATTGTTAGTGAAGAGTACACTTTTGCATCAGATTTTATTTTAAAGTATGGTATTGGAATCTCATTGAAGAATGAGGAGTTTAAAGATCTTGAAACAATTATAGAAGGGGTAGATTATCAAATGTTAAAAGATAACCTCAAAGATTTACAAGAAGTAATTACTAAAAAAGAGAATAATGATATTGTAGACTTTTTTAATAGTTTTTTGAAAGAAGATAGAAAATGAGCTATTTGAATGTAATCGAAAAACTTGATTTAATTGAAAGAGATAATCCTTTTGACGAATTAAGAGTTGATGCTTTTATTGATCATATAAAGAGTAATAAAAATAAGGTATTAGTTTTATTTTGCTCTTATCAGAATTTGGTGGATCCTTTTAGACAATGTATAGATTTTTTATGTAAAGAATTTGATATTTATATTATTTATACAAGAACGGTGCAAGAATTTTCAAATGACTATTTAGTGAAAAAAACAGTTACTATTAATAGAAACTTTAATGCCTTAAAAAAGATATTAAAAGAGTGCAATAATATAGATACATTTGTAATCACAAATATGGGTTTAATATGGAATTGGTATTATTTATACGTTCGTCATTATACTTTTGCAAAAATTATTGTGTATGCACGTGATTTTATTTCAACATTTCACTGTCAGTGTTTTGATACTTTAATAGAGGTAAATGGGAGCAAAGAAAAAGCACTCTTGGAATTTGAGGCAAATGAACAAATTATTAGTTCAGCAGATGGTATTTTAACGAGTTTTAGTGGGAAAGGTTTTGATACTATAAAAAAACAAAACCCTAATACCTATTTTTTCTTACCTGTCCTTTCCAAAACTATTTATAAAAATGTACGTTTTCATAATGTACCTAAGAAGTTCTCATTTGTATATGCAGGCTCAATGTACCCTACAAAGTATATAAAAAAGTTTGATCAAATATCAGTGAAACTTGGTATTTTTAAAGATATTCTTGTTTCCAATAAAACATATAGTTTACATGCTTTTCCTGAACCAGTATTCCCCTTTCATGAATTTGGCTGTTATAATTCTTTAGGTTCAAAGTTTACACTGCATAAATCTTTGCCCGTTCAAACTCTGATTGAGAAAATTGTACACTTCGACTTTGGTTTATGTATACAAGACTTTAGACTTATTGATAGCTCAATTATTGATGCACATAAGTATCTCTTTCCTACTAAAATTTTTACTTATTTAGCTGCAGGCTTACCCGTTATTATCAATGATGAATATGGAATAGCAAAAGATTTTATTGTAAAGAATAGATTAGGAATAGCTGTGAAAAGTTCAGAGTTTATAAATCTTAATCAAATTTTGAAACGATATGACTATAATATGCTGAAAAATAATGTTGTAAAATTCCAAAAACAGTATTATTTAGAGAAAGAGAAAAATAATTTGTTAACCTTTATTGACAATATTGTTGATAAAAAGAAAGAAGTACTATGAAAATATTAATACTAAAATTAGGTTATTCTGAAACACTAGATTCTGAAACAAGTAAAGTAGTAAGTCTTGGTGATGTTTTACGGTGTAGTGTTGCTTTAGAACCACTAAAGCAAAAGTTTCCAACAGCAAAAATTACGTGGGTAGTATCTAAAGAAGCACTACCACTAATTGCAAATAATCAATACGTCGATAAAATCTTAGTTTGGGATGAATTTATACCATATGTACTCATGCGAGAAAAGTACGACATGGTAATTAACTTAGAAAAGATTAGTGGTATTTGTGCTCTGGCAGATATGATTGATGCATGGGAGAAAGTAGGCTTTAGATTTAATTCGCAAACGGGAGACTTTGATACATATTTGCAATCTTCTATGGCAAAAGACTATATTGAAAATAAAAATAGTCAGAAAGATATTTGGCAAAAGATTATTGTTGAAATGGTTGGTTGTGAGTGGAAGGAACAAGAGTATTCTTTGGGTTATGAACCTAAAAGTAAAGTTGAATATGATGTAGGTTTTAATTATTTTGTTGGTAAAAAATGGCCTACGAAAGCAATGCCAAAAGAGAAATGGGAAAGGCTAGAAGAAAAACTTCACGTTAACAATATTTCTGTCACGTGGCAAGAAGGTTTAGATAGTATTTATGATTATATTGATTGGATTAATAAATCTAGGTTATTGATTACAAGTGATAGTTTGGGATTACATATCGCGTTGGCTTTGAAAAAAAATGTTATTGGAATTTTTGGACCTACCGCCCATGAAGAGATATTTTTTTATAATAGGGGAAAAGTCTTTACCGCAAAAGAGGAATTTAAATGTGAAAAGATGCCTTGTTATTTGGCTATGTGCGATAATGATAAGTTTTGTTTAGATAATATTGATTTAAATGCTGTTGTTAATGAAGTAAAGTATCATTTAAAGAAGTAATTATGATTTCTGCATTTATCCCAACCCTAAATAATGAACGAACAATACGCCGTGTTATTCAAGCACTTAAAAAACAAACAGTTCAACCTAGAACAATTATTATTATTGATAGTGGTTCCACTGATAATACTGAGAAAATTGCCAAGGAAGAAGGTATAGAATTTTATTCTCCTTCTTATTTTGGCTTAAATTTTTTGGGATTAGGACGTGCACGAAATAGAATTTTAGAACTCATTGATACGAAATATTTACTCTCTGTAGATAGCGATATTATTATTGAACCTGATCATATTGAAAAAGTTTTACCTCTTTTTGATATTGATGAGAAAATTGCTGGAATTGCAGGTAAACAAATTGAACTTAACCGTATTCACATTGGAGACAGAGCAAGAGCTGTTGTCGAAATGCGAGATTTAAGTGTCCCATTAGATGAACAAAAGGCATGTTATAAAGATTTTATTTTAGGTTCAAATAATATTTATGATGTAGAAAAGTTACGTGAAGTTGGTTTAATAGAAAACAAAAATCCTTGTCGTCCTTTTGAAGACTCTTTAGTCTCTAATTATGAAGATGTTGATATTGGAAATAAGTTACATAAGCAAGGTTATAAACTCTATTTTGACCCATCAATCAAGACTTATCATATGCAAAAAGATACGTTGCACTCTTTTGTTCACAGAGCATATCGATATCGTGTATTTAAATGGGAAATAAAGGGTGCTTTTAAAGATCATGAAATTTATCAAAGAAGAATTGACCATAATGTAAATTATACAAATATGGGCATTGAAATAGCTTATGAAAAAGCACGTTATTATCTCATATATCCATTTGTTTTTGCAGGGTTTAATTTCTTTTTGGAAGATATATTAAAGTTTATCGAAGTTGGAAATGTTGAGTATGCTTCAAAAATTTATAATAGTTTTCAAAAAGTTTTACCCTTATTTGCATCTGAAAATATTAAACAAGCGATTCTAAAAGATAATGCTTATTTACTTAAAGAAATTGACCTAATAGAGGGAATAGAAGTCGATGAGGTGATTTTTAGTCGATTTAAAGAGCTTGCAACTTTAGATGTTTTACATGAGAAGTTTCCTGCTATACATGATAAAAAACTCGATGCTGTTGACAAGGGTATTCAAGTTAAAGCTGTAGAGTCTTCGTACGAGAGAATTTTACAAGAAAATGAGTTAAACATTTATGGAAAATTTAGAGTATTATTGCTGAATTCTCCATGGCAGAAAGAGGGAAGGTTTGGAGTTAAATCAGGTAGCAGATGGCCTCATTCACAAGTTTTAGATAAAAATAAAGCTCCCTTAGTATCATATATTCCATATCCTTTTTTTCTAGCATATACTTATGAACTTCTTCAAAAAAGTGATATCTCAAGTTGGATTTTAGATGCGGTTGCAGAAGGATATAGTGAAGATGAATACTTTTATGAAGTGATGGGCTATGAACCTAATTTAATTATTCTTGAAACTTCAACACCTAGTTTTTATCATGATTTAGAACAGATAAAAAAGATAAAAAAGACGTTACCTAATGTAAAGATTTGTTTAGTTGGTTCTCATATTGCCTTTGAAAAAGAAAAAGCTCTAGAACACCACGATATTGATTTTGCTATAAATTCTGAATACGAGGTAGCAGTTTTGGAATTATCAACTGCTCTCAAAAACTCTGCAAGCTATAAAAATATTGATGGATTAATTTATAGAGATACTATGGGAATACAAAGTAATGGAAAAACGAAAACAGTAGACTTTAAATCATTGCGTAATAGTTATTTTAATATGTTACCTTTTTATAATTATAATGATAGACCAATTCCAGAGTTATCTTATCCCTCTTTTCAAATCCAATTAAGTAGAGGCTGTCCTTATAAGTGTACATTTTGTTTGTGGCCACAAGTCATGTATAATAAAAATTATCAATTAAGAGATTTAGATGATGCTATCTTTGAGTTAAAAAGAGCTAAACAAGATTTTGGTATACAGTCTTTTTATATCGATGATGATACTTTTAATATTAACAAAGCACATTTAATGCGATTTGCTAACCTTTTAATAGAAAATGAGATTGATTTACCTTGGGCTGCAATGGCAAGAGCTGATACAATAGTGGACGAAGAAACATTGACCTTGTTAAAGAGAACGGGGTTAATCATGTTAAAGTTTGGGATTGAGAGTGTTGAAGATGATGTAATAGAAGTGATGCAAAAAGATTTAGATATTAAAAAATGTGAAGAGACAATTACTTTGTGTAAACGGCTTGATATTAAAGTGCATTTGACATTTTCTGTAGGATATTTTAATGATTCCAAAGAGGGTATACAACGAAGTTTTGATTGGTTAATAAAACAAAATCCAGACTCTCAACAAATATCTATTGTAACCCCATTTCCAGGAACAGTTATGTATGAAGAAGCAAAAGAAAAAGGCTTTACTTTGGAGAATGATTTTTCTAAATACGATGGTGCAGCATTTAGTGTTGTTACTTCAAATTTAGAGACACACTATTTAGAGAAAATAAAAGCTAACTGGATAGAACAGTGGCTTAATTTTAAAAACAATAAACCAATAAGTAGGGTAGTATGAGAGTTTTAATTACAGGTGGGGCAGGTTTTGTTGGAAGTAATTTAGCTGTAAGCTTAAAAAAGAAATACCCAAGCTATGAAATAATTGTGTTTGATAATTTAAGACGAAGAGGAAGTGAGTTAAACATTAGACGTTTTCAAGAATTAGAAATTAATTTCGTTCATGGCGATGTAAGACATCAAGAAGATTTAGAGAATATTGAGTTTGATTTACTAATTGAAGCAAGTGCTGAGCCTTCTGTTTTAGCTGGAAAAGATGGTGAAAGAAAGTATCTTATTGATACAAACTTGAATGGATTAGTTAATTGTCTTGAAGTCTCTTTGAAGAACAAAGCAAAAGTAATTTTTTTATCTACAAGTCGAGTCTATCCCATGGAGTTAATTAATTCTTTATCGTATGAAGAAGAAGAAATGCGCTATTCATTATTGCAAAATAATGAAAAAGGTGTAAGCAAAAATGGCTTTAGTGATGAACTTTCTTTAAATGGATACCGAACACTTTATGGTGCTACAAAACTCTCAAGTGAGTATATTATAGATGAGTATGTGCATATGTTTGGGCTGGATGCAGTTATTAATCGAAGTGGAGTTATCGCAGGTGCTGGACAGTTTGGTAAAGTAGATCAAGGAGTTGTGACTCTCTGGGTTGCAAATTATTTATATAATAAACCACTAAGTATTTTTGGTAATGGTAAACAAGTAAGAGATATTTTAAATGTTAATGACCTTTTTGATTTGATTGATTTACAAATTCATAATTTTGAACAATTTAATAAAAAAAGATTTAATATAGGAGGAGGATTGAATGCTTCTACTTCTTTACTTGAACTTGATTCTATTTGTAAAGAGTTGATAGGGAATAAAGATGTGAATATTAAGCCGCTTCGAGAATTGGATATCAAGTATTATGTCACTGATAATAGTAAAATTAGTCAATATGGTTGGACTCCTAAGCGAACAGTCAAAGAGACAGTTCAAGAGATTCATTCTTGGCTAATAATGAATAAAAAGGATCTTAAGTGGATATTTGCTTAATAACTGGAAGCGCAGGTCTTATAGGAAGTGAAGCCGTAGAGTTTTTTTCAAAAAAATTTGATTTGGTTTTAGGAATTGATAATAATATGCGTGAGGAGTTTTTTGGAAAAGAGGCTTCAACGAGATGGAACCAAGAACGTTTAGAAGAAGAAATCATTAATTATAAACATCTAAATACAGATATTCGTAATGAGAAAGCTGTTGAAGCTATTTTTAGTGAATATGGTCATGATATAAAGCTTATTATTCATACTGCAGCTCAACCAAGTCATGATTGGGCAGTAAAAGATCCCTTTAAAGATTTTAGTGTTAATGCAAATGGAACATTGGTTCTTCTTGAGAATACTAGAAACTATTGTCAAGATGCTACATTTATTTTCACATCGACAAATAAGGTTTATGGAGATACTCCCAATTTTCTTCCTTTAGTTGAGCTAGAAACGCGATGGGAGATTGATAAGAGTCATAGGTACTATGAAAAAGGTATTGATGAGAGCATGAGTATTGATCAAACAAAACATTCCTTATTTGGTGCAAGTAAAGTTGCTGCAGATATTTTGGTACAAGAATATGGACACTATTTTGGAATGAAAACAGCTGTTTTTAGAGGAGGGTGTTTAACTGGACCTAATCATAGTGGAACCCAATTGCATGGTTTTTTAAGTTATTTAATAAAGTGTGCAATTACATCAGAACATTATACCGTTTTTGGATATAAAGGAAAACAGGTTCGTGATAATATTCATGCGTATGATTTAGTTAATATGTTTTGGCATTTTTATTTAAATCCACGATGTGGAGAAGTTTATAATGCAGGAGGAAGTAGGTATTCAAATTGTTCAATGCAAGAGGCCATTGTTCTTTGCGAGAGTCTAACGCAAAAAAAGATGAATTACTCATATAGTAATAATAATCGTATTGGTGATCATATTTGGTGGATTAGTGATGTATCAAAGTTCCAGAGACACTATCCTAAGTGGGAATATAAATATGATATTGAAGCTATATTAAAAGAAGTGTTTATGTCCATGTCCAAGCGAGTTTGATTAAAGTATTAGATGACTTAATCAATGGTTTGCTACAATTAATACTAATAAGTAGATTTGGATTTTTCTATATTTAAACATGAAAAATAATATATTATAAAAATAAAAAGGTTAAACATGCCAAGTCGATATAAAATCGAAGATATTTCGTATACAATAAGTGATTTTTGTCCAGGACCGTGTCGGTACTGTTCAATGTGGGAGCTTCCAAAGCGTCAAAACGAAGAATTAACAAGCCAAGAATTAGATTCGATTTTTTCTTCTCAATATTTGGACTTAAAAAAAGTGCATATTACGGGGGGAGAACCTCATTTAAGTGATACATATTTTAGGGCAATTGATTCAATTGCAAAGTTTCATCCAGAAACCGTTATTGATTCTCCTATTACTGGATGGTTTCCAAAACGTCATGAGGAAATTGCACGATATGCTTTAGAAAAAATGGAGTTGATTCGTTTAGATATCTCTTTGGATGGAGATGAAGAAGTTAATGGAAAAATTCGATTACATAAAGATGCATTTGCAAAATCGATGGAAACAATTGAGCGATTAAAGAAAATTAAGGGTGTTGCATTACGATTACAATTCACGATTTATAAAGAGAACCTCCATCAAATCGAATGGGTCTATAATTTTGCTAAAGAGTTAGGTGTTGGACTTTATATTGGCTATGGAAGATACAATCCTGATAGATATAGAAACAAAAAAGACAATTTAACACAAGAAGAACTATCTCGAGATAGTTTTATCTTTACTGAGGAAGAATTAGCTTCAATTGATAAACAATTACGAAATATTGGATATCATAAAGGACGATATGCAAGTAAATACTTACTCCAAAAAGCAGTGTTTGACGGTGAACAAATTGATTTTAACTGCTATATGGGAAGTCGAAATATAGATATTGATCCATATGGAAATGTATATCCTTGTTTATTGTGGTTACCTTATTTGAAATTTGGAAATATTCGAGAGCTAGGCGGTTTTGATAATGTATTAGAACAAGGAGTTAATGTTCTTGATTTGATTGAAAATAAGACTTGTCAAAAAGATTGTCTTTATACCTGTGCAAATAAATGTGAGATTATTAATCCCAATGTAAAAGCTGTAGGAATGATCCCATATAGTGGTGGAAAGTATGGTTTTGCATTTAGTGAAAATGACGTAATTCCTCTTCGTCCTTGGTGGTATGAAGAGTATAAAGAGAGAGGTTTAGTATAACAAATGATTTGGTTTGATTTAGTAACTCCAAAATCGGTTTTATTTTTTATCCCTATGATTAAAGAGATTGAAAAACAGGGGAGGAAAGTACTCATCACTGCTCGTGAAGGTGCAGGGTATTCCGAAGTTGTTGAACTTTTACGTTTATATGATATGGAGTTTGTAAATCGAGGAGAGTTTGGAGGAGCTGGTCTAAAAGATAAATTACACGCGTCAATTGAGCGACAAAAAGCACTTATGGAGTTTGTGACACTATATGAAATTGATAGATTAGTATGTTTATGTTCTGTAGATGCCAATCGTGTTGCTTTTGGCTTAGGTATTCCTGTTATTAACTTTTATGATATTCCTCTTTCTGATTATCAAACCAACTTTAGAAAAGCTCTGCCTCAAGCGCGATTAACTTTACCTCTTTCAAGTAAAGTTTTTAAACCTTTTGTTGTACCTGAGGAAATTTTCTTACGATTTTCTTTAGATGAAGAACAAATCTTTGATTATGAATTTATCGACCCACTTATTTGGCTAAAAGACTTTAAACCTGATTTTAGTTACGTTGAAAAAGTACTTACTCCTTTTCAACTAGATTTAACGAAGCCTTTAATTGTAATTAGAGAAGAGGAGTATAAATCTTCTTATGTTGATAAGAAATATCCAATTTTATATGAAGCCTTAGAAGAAATTAAAGAACAAACTGATGGAAATATTATTATTATTCCTCGATATGAGAGTGAGTATTTAAAGAGAGAATTTCCATTTGCAACGGTTCTTGAGGAAAAGGTTATTATTCAACATTTATTAGCTTTTGCCGATTTATTCATCGGTGGGGGTGGTACTCTTAATACTGAAGCTTGCTACTTTAATACACCAACCATAAGTACTCGAAGCTTTATTTGTCATTATGATAAATATCAAATTGATAATGGATTGATGGTTTGGGTGAATACAAAACCTGAATTACTTTATCGTGTAGAAGAGCTATTATCAATGGATAAAGAAAACAAACGAAATATTTTTGATGATATGAAAATAGATATACCCAAAATAGTTGATGCTATTTTAAAGGATTAAAATGTCAAATAGTGCAGAAGAACAACTTCAAAAAGCGCTTGTTGAAACCTATTTTGCTAACTTAGAGTTTTTAAAACAAAATGATAAAGATTTGTATTCGAGAATTATGGGACTCTCTGAAGTATTAGAGAGTGGATTATATCCGGAACGTTATCATCTGGAGTTTATAAAAGAGAAGGGTGAGTTTGATATTCTTGACTCGACCACTAATAAGTATGTCTATAGTAAAAAAGCAAAGCAGTTTAATCATAAAATAGTAAATAGTGTCAAGTTTGATAAGAGTTCAAATTTTTCAATGCTCATATCTGAAACCTATGATTTAAAAAATCCTTATGTTGATATTGACTTAGATTATGAAAGTTATGAAGAAATAGAGGGAATAATCAATAACGACGTAAAAGCTTTTACTGATATTTTAAAAGATGATACAACAGGTAAGAAAAACTTTAAATATATTAATAAGTTTATTTTTATAGGCACATTACTTGGACGACATATTCCAGATATACAGAAAAAAGTTGGTTCACAACATTACTTTATTTATGAATATAACTTAGAGATTTTTAGACTTTCATTATTCGTAACGAGTTATGACGTACTTGCTCAAAATTCAACAGTAAGTTTTTCAATTATGGATGATGAAAATATATTCATGACAAAATTTCAATTGTTTTTAGAAAAGAATATGTATGAAAATTATAATCTAAAATTTGCAACAACGAATTATAATGTATCAAATGCAATGCATACTATGATTTCAACGCTTTATAAAGTCAACCCTGCAATTTTTGATTATACGAGGGTTTTACATAACTTGGTAAAACTCTCAACAAAAAGAGTTAATAGTGAGAAAATTTTAGTTCCTCATAAAAAAGAAAATACTTTTACCCTTTCAAGTAAAAAACCAGTTTTATTTGTAGCCGCTGGTCCTTCTTTAGGTGAAAATATTGAATGGTTAAAGCAAAATCAAGAACGTTTTGTCATTGTTACAATTGGTTCATCATATCGAAAACTCATGGAACATGAAATAGTACCTGATATTTTAAGTACAGTTGAACCTAGTTATCGCGATTTAATAGCATATCAGTTTAATGATGAAGATATAAAGAGTCTACAAAAAACGATTATCTTGGCTTCAATTCTCTCTCCTGAAAACTTTTGTAATCGATTTAGTGATGAGCAACTCTTTTTTTATGAAGTAAACCACTCATTAAAGAAAAATGAAACAGTTTATCGAGGTTATAGTGTTGGAGAAATTACAGTATCTTTACTTTTGGATTTAGGTGTAGATGAATTATATTTATTAGGAACAGATTTAGCCGTTAATCAAGATACAGGTGCTACTCACTATGGATATAAAGAAGAGATTGCAAAGCAACATGATTTAGAAGATTATGATATAACTCAAACGCTTTCAAGCGAGAAGTCTTCATTTAAAGATGAACTAATTCCTGTCAAAGGTAACTTTCAAAAAGAAGTTTTCACAACACGAATATTTATAAACTCTATCTTTGCTTATGCCCAATCGTTAGCAATGTTTAAAAAGCAATATCAAAAAGTTTTTAATCTCTCAAACTATGGTGCGTTTTTAGAAGGAACACAAGCTAAACGTGTTGAAGATATTGATTGTAGATCCTTTAACCCGATAAATAAAGATGACTTAAAAGATGAGTTATTAGAAAAGCTTAATACTATTTCTGAACATCAATTAACTCAAAGTGAGCAGGAAACTATTCAAACTGAAATTCAATATTTCACTGCTGTATATGATGAAATTAGCACTTTACAATCACAAGAGTTAAAATCTTTTATGGAGCTATACGATGTTATGACATTTGTTGAAAATAGTATTCGTAAAATTGGTTACCCCACCTTTCTTGATTTTCAAATGATTGCATACTTTAAATTTACGAACATGTACCTTTGTTATTATTTTAATGAGAAAAAAATTAAAAATGAAATTAAGAAGGTCAATCAAGTTAAATCAATTTGGCTTGAACAAGTGTTACGTTTAGTTGGAGAGTACTTAGAATACTTTAGAAAAATTTAACATAAAAAAACCTAAGCCCGAAGACTTAGGTTTAAATAGAGTGTTCAAAATTATTATTGTAAT
>LPNY01000226.1 GCA_001655195.1 Arcobacter sp. EP1 | reverse complement strand
AAAGTCGTCTCACTAACTTCTAAATTGGTGAAAGGATTATCTTCGTATTTGAAAATCTTTTTAAATCCTTTGTAATGTTTTACTAAGTTCTTATTAAAAGATTCAACATCATCATCATCTAAGAACATATTTTCGAAACTGATTTTTGGAACCTCACCAATATACTTTTTAATAATTTCCTCTCGGTTAAAATTTCTCCCAACATCTTTCTCTTTTAAATTAGCAAGAAGGTTGTAAAGAGAAACTTTTGAGAGTTGACGAGTTAAAGATCTATAGAGCGCTAGATTAAGGTCCACCATTTATAGGATAAAAAA
>LPNY01000169.1 GCA_001655195.1 Arcobacter sp. EP1 | reverse complement strand
TAGATTTTTTGTGCTTACATATTCTGCGCTACTTAACTCTTGCAACAAAGCAGTTTCTTGTCGACTAAAATATACCTTTTTATCTTTACATGTAAAGGATTTATCTTCAAAATCTATATGATTATCCTCATCTAAAAATAGTACCTTTTCTCTTTTTGTACGAAAAATAAATTTACACCAAGAGATAAGCTCATGATCAC
>LPNY01000211.1 GCA_001655195.1 Arcobacter sp. EP1 | reverse complement strand
AAAAAAAAAAAAAAAAAAAACAATTATCATATCAATATCAATATTGATGTTGTTTTTGTCACAGCCCCCGAAGGATAACTTTGTAGTAAAGTAGCTTGTCTGCAGGAAATCAAAACATACTATAATCTTTATATAGTCTAACTTATTACATTAGTTACATATGTGAGCACCCATTTTAAAGATCTTAAAAAATGCGTCTAAACCTATCTAGAATATGCTGAAAAGACGCTTGTTAAGTAAATAACACTAACATTAGGGTAAACAGTTACTCTTTTAGATCAGCTTTTGCTGGCGAAACCTAAACACCATATTGAACATCTTCTTGGCTCTGCTTCACTTGATTATGA
>LPNY01000090.1 GCA_001655195.1 Arcobacter sp. EP1 | reverse complement strand
AATCATCTCACTTATAGGGACTATACAAGATATTACTTATATAAAAAATATTCAAAAACAGCTTGAAGAGTTTAATAAAAATTTAGAACTAAAAGTTCAAGAAAAAACAGAAAAATTAGCATTAGCTATAAAACAGCTTGCTTTTTCAGAGAAAATGGCTTCTCTTGGTTCACTTGTTACAGGAATTGCACATGAGATCAACACTCCGCTTGGCATAAGTTTAACTGCCAGTT
>LPNY01000156.1 GCA_001655195.1 Arcobacter sp. EP1 | reverse complement strand
TAGCACTTACTTAATCTAATATTTCTTTTAGAATCACCAGTAAAGAAGAAGGGCAAGTAGAGTATGAGTATTGTCATTTAAATATTCTTTTTTCTATACTACACAGTGTTAAGAACACTGTCATACTACATGTACGTAAATGCAAAAACAATCCACAACAAGAATTAATAAAACAACTTTTAAATGGATTTATGAGAAAAGTTCAATTTTGTCCACGGTTTTATGCATGTCCACGGTTTGCAACACCAACCTATATGATAAATATCCGTGATATACCTGGAAACTGCGTGTTCTGCTTGAAAAAACAAGGTTTACAGATAAGGAAGCCTTAAACAAACCTTTCAAGCTCAGTAAAGTTTTCTTTGCAGTGGCCACTAATTTCACAAAGTTAGAAACTTTGATTAAAGACGAAGGCTTCTGGCCTTCTTGACACAACTAGTTCATCTCACTATCAGCAGAAAGAATGCTATCTATGCCCCAAGGAGAGACAACGTTTCTACGGGTTCAGGCTGCCGCTTTACCATCTGAAATATGATTTGAAGATGTTAAATATACTGCAACATAGACGTTCTTTAGTTATGGTAAAAAGTTAAAATTTAAGGTAGAATTCATGCAATTTGACTGCAATTTGATACAAATAAATAGAGCGTATCGCGTTATTGGTCTATGCTCAACTTACCCTTATAAATACATAACCCAAGGTAAAAAAATCTGTCCTCAAAAAAAAACCTGCTCAGAGATTTT
>LPNY01000045.1 GCA_001655195.1 Arcobacter sp. EP1 | reverse complement strand
CAACATCTCTAATAATAGACTCAGCTGCTTTTACATTCGTAGCTTGTGTCATTAAGTTTCGAACTGCTGACTCCACTTGGTTTTGAGTGGAACCTATTTTACCTCTGTTTGTATTTAGTGTATCAATTGCAGTGTTTACAGTTGCTTGAGCACTACCCGCTAATGATTTAGTTAACCCACCTGCATCAACAGAAGTTTTAAGTGCAGTTATACTTAATCCAGTTGTATTAGAACGAATCGCATCTAAACTAATTGTATCACTTGAGGTTTCCCCAACTTGGAAGCTTAATGCTGCTGAAGCAGTTGATGTTGAAGCATCTGCTTGTAATAAATAGTTACCGTTATAATTTGTTTGTTCTGCAATATTATCAAGTTGTTCTAGGAGTTTAGAAATGTCATTTGCAATGGCAGATCTACCTGTATCAGATGTTGTATCTGTGTTTGCTTGGATTAATTTCGCTTTAATAGTATCAAGGATGTTAGATTGCTCTGCCATCGATTTATCAGCAATTTGTAATAAGGTAATTGCTGAGTTACCATTATCAACACCTTGATTAATAGATGTTGCTTGCGTACGAAGTTTATCCGCAATTGCTAAACCAGAAGCATCATCAGACGCTTTGTTAATTTTAAGACCAGAAGATAGTTTTTCTAGTGAACCATTGATGTTTTTTGAAGTGTTTACTGAGTTTTCTTGTGCAGTAAGTGAAGATATATTTGTATTAATTCTCATAATAGATCCTTTCTAATTATGACACATTGTGATAGTTAAATCACGCCCTTAACATTCTTGTGAAAAAGCAAGCATAGAGGAGAAAGCCTCTTCGGAATTAATGAATCCCTAAAACTTATAGAAGAAGTATGACATACCATTTCTTAAACTTAGATTAAAACTAAATGAGAAAAATAGAAATTTGTTAAAATTTAGGCAAAAAAAAACCTAAGCCCGAAGACTTAGGTTTAAATAGAGTGTTCAAAATTATTATTGTAATAATCTTAAAACATTCTGTTGAACAGAGTTCGCTTGACTAATAGCATACGAACCAGCTTGTGAGATGATATTTTGTTTATTAAAGTTAGAAGACTCTTTTGCGTAGTCAACATCTCTAATAATAGACTCAGCTGCTTTTACATTCGTAGCTTGTGTCATTAAGTTTCTAACCGCAGAATCTACTTGATTCTGAGTCGAACCTATTTTACCTCTGTTTGTATTCAGTGTATCAATTGCAGAGTTTACAACTGCTTGCTGAGATGCTGCTAGTGTTTTTGTTAAACCACCTGCATCAACAGAAGTTTTAAGAGTTGCTAATGACAACCCACCTGTATTTGATTGAACTGCTGCCAAACTAATAGTATCACTTGATGTTTCACCAACTTGGAACGATAATGCTGATGAAGCGGCAGATGAAGAAGCACTTGCTTGAAGTAAGTACGTACCATTATAGTTTGTTTGCTCTGCAATGTTATTAAGTTGTTCTAATAACTTAGCAACGTCATTTGCAATAGCAGACCGACCTGAATCAGATGTTGTATCTGTGTTAGCTTGGATTAATTTCGCTTTAATAGTATCAAGGATGTTAGATTGCTCTGCCATCGATTTATCAGCAATTTGTAATAAGGTAATTGCTGAGTTACCATTATCAACACCTTGATTAATAGATGTTGCTTGCGTACGAAGTTTATCCGCAATTGCCAAACCAGAAGCATCATCAGACGCTTTATTGATTCTAAGACCAGAAGATAATTTTTCCAGTGAACCATTAATGTTTTTACCAGTATTTACTGCATTTTCTTGCGCAGTAAGTGACGATATGTTCGTATTGATTCTCATAATAGATCCTTTCAATTATGACACTAAGTGAAATTTATTCACACCGGATGACATTCTTGTGTTAGCAAGCATAGAGTAAATGACCCTTCGGTATCCATTGATACCTATCCACAATGAAATTATCGCATACCAATTCTTAATATTAACTTAAATTTATAAAGACTAAAGATATATGGGCTTTTTTGCAATTATTTTTAAGGTTGGAATTCATCATTTATTAAGTTTTATTAATAATGGCAATAAATATGGTAGTGTATATATATGTTTTGAGTTTATAATCTAGTATAAAATGAATAGTTGAAGGGTTTATGAGTTTTTTGAGATTTCTTTTACAGTATCAATAACTTCAATAGTTTTAATATTACTCTGTACACGTTTTTTCATATTGTGTTTTTTAATATGTTTAGCAAGTATTTTAGTATACTTTTTATAGTTTCTTGAACCTTTTTCAAGAGTTGAAAGTTTTTTTTGGATTTTAAGTATATCATCTGGGATAACGTTATTCATCGAGAAAATTCCTTCTTACAGTTTATAGTATTATAACATAATTAAAAAAAATGCAGTAAATTATATTATTTTTATTTTAAAAGGGTTATTAAGGCAGTAGCAAAGGCTACTACCTTGGGTTATTATGAAGAGACTTAGTTTGATACTATTGCAATAATCTAAGAACGTTTTGTTGAACTTGATTTGCTTGACTAATAGCGTACGAACCAGCTTGTGAGATGATATTTTGTTTATTAAAGTTAGAG
>LPNY01000154.1 GCA_001655195.1 Arcobacter sp. EP1 | reverse complement strand
GATATCGGCGAAATTATTCTGTAAAAACCTGTAAAAATGAGAGATGAATTGAAAACCCAATGCTTATTGTGATACTAAACAAATAATTGGATAAAAAAAGTTGAAAAACAAATAAAATGAGACCCCATAAAGCAAATATTTTAAAGAAAACCTTTATTGTACCTAATAGCCCTTCATACACCCACAAACTTTTACTAATCA
>LPNY01000208.1 GCA_001655195.1 Arcobacter sp. EP1 | reverse complement strand
GAAATTCTAGGCGATACAAACAATGATGGTGTATTTAATAAAGAAGAGTTAGGAACTGATGGAACCGTTACTGCTAAAGTTAATTTTGCAGGAGATGCACTAGCAGGAGATATTTTAACAGTAAATGGTAGTGATACTATTTTAGGTCAAGATGATATTGATAGAGGATACGTAGAAGTAGAGGTTGCGCCAGGAAGTAGTACTGAAGTTTATGTTACTGATTTAGTTGGAAATAAATCAGAGATTACAAATGTAGAAATCCCTGATGC
>LPNY01000063.1 GCA_001655195.1 Arcobacter sp. EP1 | reverse complement strand
TTGGTTACAGTAAACCTAAAAATATAACATATTGTTAAGTGATAACAAAAACAAAAAAAAGCAAACCTGGAGGGTTGCGTCAAGACAGAAATCTACAAAAATCATTCTAGAAAAACAAAAAAACAAGAATTGAGCAAATATATACAAATATTAGATATCTGATATTTACTATTTCACAATACACAATAATAGAAAACTTAAATAACACTAGCAAGCTGTGAACTTATTAAACACAGGTAATTCAGCAACCGTAAACTCATGAGAAAACTAGCTGCAAAATTAAGTGTTGTCCCTCATATTACAAAGCTTGCTATGAGCATGTCCCCAACAAACCACCAAAGGAGAACCGG
>LPNY01000081.1 GCA_001655195.1 Arcobacter sp. EP1 | reverse complement strand
CGTTCATAAATATGTGTTTTTTGAACTAAATGTGATTTTTTTTGAAATGCTTCAAAATCCTTATTTGGAGTTTATAAATGACTTGATTAAAAGAAAGTAGCTCTCACAGGTACCAATATTGAAAAATTAGATGGAAAGCAAATCTGTATTTTTTTACGAGACTGACTACACACAAGAACCATATAATAGTTTAAAGAAATAGCAGATATTTAGCATCCACCTCGGCCTCTTCCTCTTCCACGACGGTTGCCAAGAAGTTGTTTCTCTAAGAGAGTGAAATACAACA
>LPNY01000080.1 GCA_001655195.1 Arcobacter sp. EP1 | reverse complement strand
TTGAAGGGCTAGGAGAATTTTCTTCAATTGTTTTACTTTCTCACTTTATTCAATACCCAGAAGCAAACCAAAGACAGATAGTATCTTTAGCAGGATTAGATCCTATAGAGAAAAGTTCAGGCAGTAGTATAAGAGGAAAAGTACGAATATCAAAGTCAGGTTCAAAGATATGTAGAGGAAGTCTGTTTATGCCAGTATTAACAGCTATTAAACATAATAAAAAGATACAAAAATTTTATGAGAGATTAAAAGAGAATGGAAAACATAGTACTGTAGCACAAATTGCAGTGATGAGGAAATTAATTATCATTGCACACTCAATTTATAAAAATAACCAAACCTATGATCCAATGATAAAATAGAAGTTTTACTTAAAAGAGGTTGATTTTTTATTATATTTTAAGGTG
>LPNY01000026.1 GCA_001655195.1 Arcobacter sp. EP1 | reverse complement strand
TGTTGTTCCATCTTCATTGACTGATTTTGTGGATTCTACTGTGAGTGTTGGAGCATCGTTGATATCTATTACACTTACTGTTACAACGGCACTACTCGTACCTCCATTTCCATCTGAGATAGTGTAGTTAAATGATGTTTCTCCATTATAATTTGATTCTGGAGTAAAGACTACTTTTCCTTCATCATTGATACTTACTGTTCCATGGGTATTTTCTGTTGCTTCTACTGAAGTAATTGTTAAAGTATCTCCATCTTCATCTGTATCATTTGATAAGAGTGTTGATGGTTCTATTAGGAGGGTTGTATCTTC
>LPNY01000012.1 GCA_001655195.1 Arcobacter sp. EP1 | reverse complement strand
TGATGAGACAGTTAATGATTTTACAATGAATTTAAAAATCATAGGTGACAATGATGCACCAGAATTTACAGTATTAACAGGAAATGCAGCAGAACATGAAGATGTAGTTATAGCAGCACTAGACGCTCCAACAGCAGGAGAGGTTAGTGGAACATTAGATTATCTATCAGTAGTAGATGATGTAGATAACGCAGATAGTGACTTGTATATAAGTAAATTTAATGGAAACTTAGTTGATGAAACCACAGGTTATAAAGCAACAGTTACCTTTAATTATTTAGATCAAGATGGAGTTGCTGCAACAGTTGATGCAGATATAACTGTATATAGAAATGGTGATTATACAATAGATAATGTAGATGATTTAAATCCAATTCCATCTGGAGAAGATGCAACCACAAGTGTTACATTTAAAGTATCAGATGGCATTGATGAGACAGTTAATGATTTTACAATGAATTTAAAAATCATAGGTGACAATGATGCACC
>LPNY01000136.1 GCA_001655195.1 Arcobacter sp. EP1 | reverse complement strand
GTTATTATAGAAGGTGCAGGGGGTCTTATGGTTCCTGTAGATGAAGATCTTTACATGTATGATTTTATAAAAGAGTTTGATGCTAGTACTCTTTTAGTAACTCATGCAAATCTAGGCTGTATTAATGACACTTTGCTTAATATAAATTTATTGGATTCTTTAGATGTAGATTATGAGTGGTGTGTAAATTTTAGAGATAATAAAGATGGTTTTGAAAAAATAACTTTGCCATATTATAAAAAGATAATCAGTTTACAAGATGATATTGAATTATTAAGTCAAAACTTGTTAAAACCTAAAAAATAATCAAGGAACTATTTTGAAAGATTTGCTTGATATAAAAGTATGTTTATATGTTATATTTGGAGAAATTAGTTGTTTGAAAAGTTAAACGAATATGGCAAAAAAAGAAAACCTGTCTTTTTTGCTGTCGATTTTGAGGTGAAAAATTGGATTTTTGAAGATGAGAATGTGCAGTTTCAACTAGAAAACTTTAAAAACTATAAAGATAGAAAAACCACTCAAAAAACAAATATAAAAAAGCAGTTATACGTAAGTTTTCAAGAGTATAAAAATGCACTTAAAAAAGTAAAAAAAGAGATAAAAAAAGGCAATACTTACTTACTTAATCTAACTTTTGAGACTAAGCTTGAAGGAGATATAGATTTGGAGTCTATATTTTACAATGCTAATGCTCCTTTTAAATTACATGTAAAAGATAGATTTGTTTGCTATTCTCCTGAACGATTTGTAAAAATCAAAGACAACCAAATAAGCACATACCCTATGAAAGGTACTATTGAAGCACATATCCCTCATGCCTTAGAGAGAATTTTAGCAAACCAAAAAGA
>LPNY01000053.1 GCA_001655195.1 Arcobacter sp. EP1 | reverse complement strand
TCAGATGTATATACAAAAATAAGTATAAGTGTAAGTTTTAGTATAATCCTTATTATTTTTATAGTTTGGATTCAAATGAGTATTTTAAAAAGTGTTGAGTCAAATCAACGCCAAATAAATTATATATCACAAAATAGAGATTTATCAAAAGAAATAACTGTAGAAGACAGAAAAGATGAGTTATCGAATATATCTGAAGAGATAAATAATATGATAAGATCTTTTGCTGATACCATTCAAGAGAGTACTACTGTTTCTCATGAAACAACTAACCAAAGTAAAAAACTTGATGGGGTAGTAATTGCTCTTGGTGAAAACTTAAGCTCTCAACAGAAAAAAGTTATTCAGATGAATACACTTATGGAAGATGTAGTAACAAGACTTGATGAAGTAGAAGAAGCCTCTATAAGCACTACTGAAGATTTAGAAGCTACTGAGGGTACTCTTAATGACTTTATAGATAAACTACACACT
>LPNY01000207.1 GCA_001655195.1 Arcobacter sp. EP1 | reverse complement strand
ATTATTGTGTTTTTGTCATTCCATAATCGCTGTGCATTATTTTTTGCTCTAATAGCTGTAGCTCTAATTGCTGCAGCATAATGTATAATTTTGTAGATTTTGGACAACACTGATTATCTATCAATTGCTGAAGAAGCTGATTTAGCTCTTTGCTTTCCTTCCATCACAAGGTAAGATGTGTTTTGTCACCATCCTTGTTGTTGCTCTTTTTATTGAAAATTTTGATGATTGTAGAACGTAATAATTCAATTTTCTTTGCTTGAAGCCAATCAACATCAAGGATTGCACCAAATATCCGTCAAGGAGCTGAC
>LPNY01000200.1 GCA_001655195.1 Arcobacter sp. EP1 | reverse complement strand
TTGTTTTACTTTGTAGACTGCAAAATATGACCAACTTGCTGCCTCAAATCGGCTTGATGATATTACATCTAAAAAAATGCTAAAGGACAGGGTCATATGTATGTAGTATATCATATCATAGAAGAGTTATGATATATATGATATGATCATCTAATATAGTACATATCACACCGTTCATAAATATGTGTTTTTTGAACTAAATGTGATTTTTTTTAAAATGCTTCAAAATAGCTCTCACAGGTACCAATATTGAAAAATTAGATGTAAACCAAATCTGTATTTTTTTTTACGAGACTGACTACATACACAAGAACCATAAAATATTTTAAAGAAATAGCAGATATTTAGCAT
>LPNY01000089.1 GCA_001655195.1 Arcobacter sp. EP1 | reverse complement strand
TGTAAGATTATTACAAAAGAGAATAAAGAGTTCTTCTTTATTAGCCCAAAGTCATTGATGGAGTTTTATTATAAACCCTATAAATGGCCATCAGCAAATATTGAAACCTTTGATGGAATTAAAGAGATTGTCGTAACTGATTATAAAACTTTAAAACCCATTGATGCAAAATATGCCTTCTTTATTTATGGGTCACGAAAAATTTCATTTGCTGGAGATGACCTTGTAGCATTTGAAAACATAAATGACGCAAAAGAGTTTATGAAAAATAATAATGGAAGAAGAATTCTGAAATTTAGTGAATTATCAGAGGGTCTTATCCAGCTCCTTAATGGTGACATCTA
>LPNY01000168.1:2002-2441 GCA_001655195.1 Arcobacter sp. EP1 | reverse complement strand
ATATTGTGAAACAAAACATCCAAGTGAAAAGAATAATGAAAGTATGTGACTTTCTAAGAATGAACAGAAAATGCAGACACTAACCTAAAACATTTGATATTGGTATGGAAAACGTTTGTAACAGCTGTGATTACCTCATTCACAAAAAGTCGGCATCTTGAAAAACTTGTACTCTTACACAGTGAATATTTTATGATACCTTACACTGGCACCATGATTGTACCAACCACCTTAAAAGGATATTTGAAATATGAGTAATGTAAAAAAATTAAATAGAATTTGTTTTCTGTTTATGTTGCCAGTATTTTTTAATTTGTGTTTTCATTATAATAGATATTATAACAGAAGCTTACAGGTATTCAGTATTGTTAACAATACTGGATCTCGACAAAACCTAATTGTGGCTGTTTTGTCCTCCAGATTTGTTTATTTTACAACC
>LPNY01000168.1:0-1885 GCA_001655195.1 Arcobacter sp. EP1 | reverse complement strand
AAAAAAAAAAAAAAAAAAAAAAAAACTCAAATGACTGTATGGTCCACTTTTGGTTCTACTAAGGATAAATCTATATTTTGTTTTCTTCCACTTGTTATCATGCTTAATTTCTTAACCAAAAAGTAATATGAAAAAGTATAAAAATCAACAAACCTTGATTTTGGTTTTTTCTGAAGTACAATCCTCAAAACGAATAGAGTACCCCACTTCATGCCCAATCTTCACCTCCATTTCGTCTGCTACTCTTGCAGCTACAGACATTGCAGCAACTCGACGAGGTTGTGTACAACCAATCTAAGATGAATGCTAAACTAGAACCTTTCCAAATTTGGAGTATCCAGCCTCTAAAAGATACTGCGGTAATTGTGTCGTCTTCCCACTTCCAGTTTCTCCAACAATAATTAAAATTTGATTATCCATAATAGCAGAAAGAAGCTCTTTTTTGAACTGAAACATTGGAAGCGACTGTTGGCATGCTCGAATTCTGTCTCTATTGTTCTTATTAAAGACACTTGGTAAAAGACAAACAGGAATACTTTTCAGAAACTTCATTCTGGGTGCTTTCTACAATGTTGGCAGTTGCAAATTCAATTGCAAGATCAGCACTCAGGTCATTTTCAAAAAACTGTTGCTTTTTCTTGTTAAAAAAAGAAATCAACTTTCCTGTCTTTTGCTCCAACTTCAAATACTGCTTGATTGAGCAAATAAAACAAAAAATAAACCTGCGACGATTCCCATATTTCGTTGTCTGTGACAAAATTTTCAACACTCTTCTAATATGAGAAACCAAAAAAAAAACAATAGACCCATCACCAGTTGCTACACCATCCATTTCTCTTCTTCTTTTAGCCATTTTGAAAATTTTTTCGTTCAAATCTTTCTGGCCTAATTCTGATGCACTTAACTGTTGGAACTGAAACATTTCTTCATCTTGAACCCCCATTTGAAGAAGAGAAAGTTGGTGAGCTTCTCGCTTTCGAAGATACTCAAATATTAATCTCAAAAAAAAACCAAGTCTTGATGCATCTCTCAACTTTGATAAGTCTTTTTCTATTTTTTTTGAAAAAACCCGTTTTTTCTGAAAAATGACCAACACATTGACGCTTGCTTACCTGATCCATCTGAGAAAGTCGTAAGATATACTCTTCTTTTAAAAATTGGTCATCTTCATCATGTTTTTTCTCTACATCATCTTTAACATGCACGAAATCGTGTAATTAATAAGAAAAAACTCGGACTTTCAGACTCAAACTTATTATGATGTTCTCCATGATTTGCCGTTCGGTCATTCTTGTTAACTTCATCACAAATACATTTTTACAAATAGAAGAATATATTTCTTTCATTGTAGTTATGTCAGCATTCTAGGTTACAATAACAAGAAAGACTAAAAAAGGAGAAACTTCCTGCGCAAACAGTTCAAATGAATGTGATGAATTAGCAAACATTAGTTGGAAAAAAAAGTAACCTAAAGAGAGAACTGAATCAATCACATCTCTCTCGCAAAAACCAATACTGTCAATCACCTTTCTTTCAATGAATGCCCTCTTATTCATAATGAAACTCAACAAACTTGAGAACTTTGCAAGCGCAGGGGGGTGACCGCCGTGCCGCGAAAAAGACTCTATGGTAAGTACTGGGTTCCAACCTGGAAATAAACTTGGACCAAGTTTTTACCAAGTAGTAAAGCATCTTTTTAACTTCCTTAAGCTCCCCTTTTTGCTCTTCCTCTTCTGAATAGTATTATAGTTAATATATTTGTATTATATTCATTCTTAACATATTTGCTCGCTTGAATACGCCTATCATGGATCGTCCATGTGATCCACACTCGGTTCCATACCTTCTTTATGTTTTCCTTCGTAGTTCATTTACTTCTATAGAT
>LPNY01000091.1 GCA_001655195.1 Arcobacter sp. EP1 | reverse complement strand
CTGGGTATTGAATAAAGTGAGAAAGTAAAACAATTGAAGAAAATTCTCCTAGCCCTTCAATACTCTGTATATTATAAAAGGCTTCTTTTAAATGACTATTGTTGATTAATGTTTTCATTTTATCAATGACGTTTTTTTCTTTTTGTTTGAAAAATTGATACTGTTCTTTTAATTCTTGTAGTGCATACTTATCTTTGTTTTTTGCTTTTAATGACTCTATATGGTTACTTGTCTGTACTTTTTGTTTGACTATGAATTTATAATAAGTGATTAGCTCTTTTAATTCTTCTTCTATTGCATTAATGGTTGGTATTTGAACCTCCTTTTCTTTAGCTGTTATAATCATCTTTGAAAGAAGCTTTGCATCATTAATATCTGTTTTACTTCGTTGTCCAATCACTTTTGCAAAGTTAGCACTCTTTTTAGGATTGACTATAAAAGCTTTAATCTTTTTTTCACTACAAAACTGTTTTAGAATAAAGGAATAGTTTGATGTTGGTTCAAAAACAAAAATAACTTCATCAATCTCTTTTTTATAGAACTTTTTTAGCTTTGAATAGAGACTTTTTATAGATTTTAAATCATTATTAATAACCAAATCTAAATCATTGATAGGAACATATACATTAATTGTTGACTTACTTACATCTAACCCGATAGAATACATACTTAGAACCTTTATTTTTTAATAAAGAGTTCGTTAGGCTAGGAGTTAACTCCTAGCTGATAATGCTTATACTTAAATTTCGTCTTATAAAATTCGAGCTAGTCTTTGCTGCTCTTGTTGCCACACAAACTTAAAAGTATAATTATCTAACTCTCTTACAAGCTAGTTATTTCTTACTGCTTTGATTCAGGATTGATATATTATCTTCTTAAACTCTTTGAAAATATATTAGCTATATTCTCTAAAGGTTATCATATAAGATTCA
>LPNY01000108.1 GCA_001655195.1 Arcobacter sp. EP1 | reverse complement strand
ATTTTTAAAATAGTTTTGGAGAGATATAACTTGTTCCGTATGAGTTTTCATTTCCAGTTGACCAGGTAAAGATTTAAATTTGTCTCTCAAAATGTTTCCTTTTTCGTCAAAACCATGTAAAATCATTATTGCAAATTGATCAAAATATTTTTCTAAAGCCTCTTTTAATACATCTAGTTTACCTTGTTTCTTTTCATCAGAAGCCTTCTTACTCAGTTGTTCATATTCTCTTCTCACATCATCTTCTTTATCATATCCATCTAATAATAATTGTTTCTCTTCATCAGCATATATTAGGTTTTGATGTTCACCTTTTAATTGAGCATAACCTTCACGCAACTCATCATCTTGAGCTTCAATCATTTTAACCATAATTTTTTCTAATTTTTTCTCATCAAT
>LPNY01000078.1 GCA_001655195.1 Arcobacter sp. EP1 | reverse complement strand
TGGTTATTTATTCATTTTCCAACAAAATATTACAATAGCTGCTTTAGAAAAGTGGTTTAACGCATAAAAAAAAGAACTATTCACATAAACTCTCTCTAATATGATGGGTGATAGATAAATGCAACCCTCCGAAGGCTTCATTTCTCTGTAAATTTGAGCTTTATTAACCATGTTTCCGACTATTAATCGATTTTCTGACAAATAATAATAATAGAGTACATTTTTCATGCCTTTTTATGTGTTACTATGTTGGAATATGGTGATTTTTTGAAGATTCTTTTGACTAGCGAGTAGTTGGAAGCTGTTCCTTGGTTTTTTTTTTTGATATTTTTACTGTTACAGCTCTTTA
>LPNY01000032.1 GCA_001655195.1 Arcobacter sp. EP1 | reverse complement strand
TTGAGAATTACATATATTTTGATGAGATAAAACATCTAGATGCTATTCAGAATAAATTATTTAGAGTGTTATTGTCTAACTTATCAGTAGCTGTTGATAATATATCTTTGAATGAAAAGCTAGTTCATACTCAGTCAGAATTAATTAATAGACTATCTGAAGTTATTGAAGCACGTTCAGAAGAAACAGCAAGTCATGTGGAGCGAGTATCAAAAATTGCATTTTTGATCGCTCAAAAAATTGGTTTGAATGAAACTGAAGCCCATCTACTTAAGACTATTGCACCATTACATGATGTTGGTAAGATTGGTATACCTGAGTCCATTTTAAATAAACCAGGAAAGTTAACTAATGAAGAGTTTGAAGTCATGAAAAATCATGCGCTTATAGGATATAGGATTCTTAAAGGTAGTGGATTAGAGCTTTTAGAAGCAGGTGCACTAGTTGCAAAAGAGCATCATGAGTATTGGAATGGAAAAGGATATCCGAATGGATTAAGTGGTGAGGATATTCATATTTATGGCAGAATTACAATTATAGCTGATGTGTTTGATGCACTTAGTCATGATAGAGTTTATAAAAAAGCATGGCCATTTGAAAAAGTTATGGAGTTTATGCGTGAACAAAGTGGTAAAATGTTTGATCCTAAATTAATTCGAGTTCTCTTTGAACACGAAGAAGAAATAAGAGGAGTTTACTTAAATGATGCGGTTTTATAACCGCATTTTTTGTTTGTTTTAAAGACAGTTTAGAATTAGTATGGTATATTTATTTTGAGGTGTGAAATGAAAATATATTTAAATGAAAAGCAAATTGAAGTAAATGAATCAACATTGTTTGAGGTTAAAGAAAAGTATTTTAAGAATGCAGATATAATGATTTATAATGGTTTTCCTGTTAAAGAAGACTTATCACTTAAAGAAGAAGATCATCTATTTTTTATAACAAGAGGTGAGTTACCTTCAAAGGAAGTTTTTGAAGATGCCTTAGTATCGAGAC
>LPNY01000195.1:647-1547 GCA_001655195.1 Arcobacter sp. EP1 | reverse complement strand
AGAAGTGAAAGAGAATCTAATTTAAATATGATTACAGTGGTAACCTTTACGCATCGATTAGAGTTTGAGATGCGTGATTTATTTACTATGATAGAAGCAAAACATTATGGTGTGCCACCAGAAGAAATAAAAGAGTATTTGATTAGAGTCATATAGGAGGTGAAATCTTGGCAGTTGAAAAAATGAAATTATTGAATCTTGTTATAGAAAAAGCTCAAGCACATGATGTGCTAAGAGATATTGCACTTCAAGAGAAAATACATCTTGTAAATGCGATGACTGAGATCAATGAGAGTAATTTTAAATTGAAAGTAGATGAAGACTTAATAGAAGAAGTTAAGGGTTTGTGTTTGATTGATAGTTTCTCTGAAAAAAGAGATTTCAAATCCGTTCAAGAAAAGCTTTATCGGCTAATGGATTATATGAGCCTAGAAAGAACTCTTGATAAAAGCTTGTTAAAAGAAAATTATCGATTCGAGGATATGGAAGATGATATCAATCATATTTTCGATGAATTAACACATATAAGAGAACGTATTGAAGTTTTAGAAGAAGAAAAAAATCAACTTCAGGAAATGAATATACTTGATGGCATTTATGAAAATGTGGATTTCAGTCGATTGTTTAATCTTCACTTTTTCAATGTAAAATTTGGAATTTTATCAAAAGAAAATATGGAAAGATTGACGAAGAATTATGATAATATCTATGCTGCAATTTTACATATTGGTAGAAAAGGTACGAAAGAGATTTATATTGTCGTTTCATTAAAAGAATTGGAATTAGAAACAGATAGAATCTTAAGGTCGGTTTATTTTGAGGAAATTAAATTAATTGATGGTTACTTAGATACCCCTGAAAAGATGATTGAAAAAATAAAAGATCGTATGAATTATATAG
>LPNY01000195.1:0-588 GCA_001655195.1 Arcobacter sp. EP1 | reverse complement strand
ATTAATGGTTTGTTATGCTCAGTTGATGTTAGAATTAAGAATTGAGCAGATGAAGAAGCTTCTAGCTCTCACAAATAATTATGTTTATATTACAGGGTGGATATCTGATACTGATAGTCGTTACTTGGAAAAGTATTTTGTGAAATATGGTGCAAGTATTGTCTATGGTACACGAGATGTAGATGATGTAACAAGGAAACTCAGTCCGCCAACAAAACTCAAAAATAAATGGCTATTTAAACCTTTTGAGGAACTCGTTCATATGTATGGAACACCTTCTTATGATGAGTTAGATCCTACATCCTTTGTAGGACTAGCATATATGTTTCTTTTTGGTGCTATGTTTGGAGATCTAGGGCAGGGGTTAGTTTTAGCTATTGCTGGCTTTTTCTTGAAGAAAAAAGTTGAGAGTTACGGAGGCATCCTTATGCGTATTGGTGTTTTCTCAATGATTTTTGGATTTTTCTATGATAGTTTGTTTGGCTATGAACACGTTATATCAAAAATAATACCTTTTAATGTGTTCCTAAGACCGATTGAAAATATAAACACAATGCTTATTGCTGGTGTGGTAACAGGTTTGGTATT
>LPNY01000229.1 GCA_001655195.1 Arcobacter sp. EP1 | reverse complement strand
AGCTTTATTACCTGAGAGAGGTCAATCTCTAGCGTATACGCTTAACAATAAATCAAGAGTGCTTAAAGGCGGATATGGAACACCTTCAAGAATATTTGTGAATGGTAGTTTAGCGAGTTTGGATTATAAAATAAGAAATAAAGATGTGATTCATGTAGAAACTGGCGTAAAAGGCTTGGATGCAAAGATGTCTTTGAGTGATTTGGTTCAACCATTTGAATTTATATTTAATGATGAACGAATTAATAGTAAACATAATATTAGAGTTAACGACTTACACTGTGATCTTGATTATAGTATTCAAAGTGG
>LPNY01000133.1 GCA_001655195.1 Arcobacter sp. EP1 | reverse complement strand
GTTTATCTTTTGAGAGTTCTTGTATAAATGAAGGAGTAAGAGCCCACCATCTGCAATCATTTGCCCTTTCATACAGGTTTCTATCCATAATACCCATAGCTAGTTGAGCACCTATTTTTGCATCGTATATAATAGATTCAACAACAGTTTCTAAATTATAAATAGTCTCTTTTATACTAAATAGTATTGATTGGCTTATATCTCTGAGATTATCTAATATAGGATTTAAAACATAAGTTTTATTTTTAGATGCTATTAGCTCTCCATTGATTATAATGTCAGATAAATCACAAACAATATCTTCAGTCTCATTAATAATATTCAAAAGAGCTTCGTTAACCAAATTGTTTTCTTTGGAATCTTTCTTTTGATTTTTATCTACAACCGGTGGATGAGATGCTGTACAAAACCAATCTGATTGGCCATAATAG
>LPNY01000190.1 GCA_001655195.1 Arcobacter sp. EP1 | reverse complement strand
TCAAGTATACATTAATAATAGAAATGAGTCGACAGTACTTACTGAAGATAACGAGAGAGTTATAATGACATACTTAAAAACAAGTGCGGAGTAAAAACCGCACTTGTTTTATATTTTCTAACTAGTTTAGTTTGGTATTGCTAACTAGTTTAAGAATACAAAGGATATTTACCACAAAGCTTTTTAACTCTCAATTTAGCTTCTGTAAGATCACCATCTTTATTTTGAATTGCATAATCTATGATATCTGCAATTTCTTCCATATCTTCAACTTTAAAACCACGTGTCGTTACTGCAGGTGTACCGATTCGTAAACCAGATGTAACAAATGGACTTTCTGTTTCGTTTGGTACTGTGTTTTTATTAGTAGTTATACCAATTGAATCTAATAGTTTTTCAGCCACTTTACCCGTTACAGACTTATTTCTAAGATCTAATAACATTAAATGATTATCAGTTCCACCTGAAACTAAATCAAATCCTCTATCTGTAAAAGCTTTAGCTAGTGCTTGTGCATTATCTACAACTTGCTTTTGATAAGTTTTAAACTCAGGTTGAAGCGCCTCTAAGAAACAAACTGCCTTCGCAGCAATAGTATGCATTAATGGACCACCTTGGATACCAGGAAAGATCACTTTATTAATTGCTTTAGCGAATTCCTTTTTACATAAAATAGCACCACCTCTTGGACCTCTA
>LPNY01000054.1:1077-1336 GCA_001655195.1 Arcobacter sp. EP1 | reverse complement strand
GATTATCTAAAATATGTAAAATATGGTTTTGGAAGAGCAACTGATAATGCTTGTTTAGATATACGTCTTGGTTATATAAGCCGTGAAGAAGGTGTTCGTTTAGTAAATAAATATGATGGTAATTTACCGAAACTAGCTATAAAAGAATACCTAAAATATACTGGTTTTACACAAAAAGAGTTTGACAAAATAGTAGATTCATATACAAATAAAAAGATATTTTTAAGAGATGAAAATAGAAATTTTATAAGAGATATCG
>LPNY01000054.1:0-1011 GCA_001655195.1 Arcobacter sp. EP1 | reverse complement strand
GTCAAATAAAATAGCAATTATAGATTATGGTATGGGCAATCTACGCTCAGTACGAAAAGCTTTAGAAAAAATAGGACAAGAGAGTATCATCACAAATAACCATGATGCAATTAAACAATCAGACAAGATAATCCTACCAGGCGTTGGAGCTTTCAAAGATGCTATGACTAATCTACATAAACTTGGTCTAGTTGAGATTTTAAATCAAGAAGTTATAGAGAAAAAGAAACCATTTTTAGGTATCTGTTTAGGTATGCAGCTTATTGCTAAAAGCAGCGAAGAGTTTGGTAATACAACAGGACTTGGCTGGATAGATGCAAAAATAGTTAAGTTTCCAAAGTCAGCTTTAAAGATACCTCATATTGGTTGGAATGAAGTGAATTTCATAAATCCTACTAAACTCTTTAATAACATACCTAATAAAAAAGATTTTTATTTTGTACATTCATATTATTTTGATACAGATGAAAAATATGGCATAGGAAGATGTAACTACGGTATAGATTTTGTATGTGCTATTCAAAAAGAGAATATTTTTGCAACACAGTTTCATCCTGAAAAAAGTCAAACTTATGGACTAGAAATTTTGAAAAACTTTGCAAAGGATGATATATGTTAAAACATAGAGTTATCCCTTGTGTTTTATTAAAAGATTGGCAACTTGTTAAAAGTATACAATTTGGTTCATTTAGAACCATAGGACATCCAACTTCAACAGTCAGAATTTATAATTCAAGAGATGTAGATGAGCTTATAGTTCTTGATATTGATGCTAGTTTAAATAATGAACCAATAAACACGGAACTCATAACAGATATGTCTGATGAGTGTTTTATGCCTCTTACTATTGGAGGAGGTATAAAAACTATCAAAGATGTTTATACAGTTTTAGGAGCTGGTGCTGACAAGATTAGTATAAACTCTGAGGCTATTAAAAATCCCTCTTTTATTAAAGAAGTTGCAACTATCTTTGGCTCACAATGTGTAGTTTGCTCAATAGATATTAAAAAA
>LPNY01000147.1 GCA_001655195.1 Arcobacter sp. EP1 | reverse complement strand
GAATCTTTGTGAAACGAATGTGCAGATATCAGGGTGCATACGGTACTTCAATGTTAGAAAATGCATTCCAACACAATGTAGCTCTGTTAAAGTTTTTAATTGTTACTCCCAAAATAGATGACAAGTGCGACGTAGTTAACTACTGTTATGGCTCCAAAATAAATAACCTGAAAATGCATAGTTTATCCCTTCTACATCACTTACCCTTTCCTTTGCTTTCATAACTGCCATAATGATATCGGTATCCATACTAAG
>LPNY01000086.1:141659-141777 GCA_001655195.1 Arcobacter sp. EP1 | reverse complement strand
TTTAGCTGACTTTGATACTTACCACAGAGTAAGAGGATTAAAATGGCCAGTAGTTGATGGCAAAGAGACTCAATGGCGATTTAATGCTAAGTATGACCCATATGCTGCTAAAGCAAAC
>LPNY01000086.1:140955-141649 GCA_001655195.1 Arcobacter sp. EP1 | reverse complement strand
CCGAGAAGTTGGAACATTTACTCATAGATTACCTGCTGATATGATGGTAAAAAATGGTAAACACAGAGCAATCACAGAGAAAGGTTGGCATATTCCTGCTCAGACCTTAAACCCTGTAGGTAACCAACATATTATGAAAATCTTTAGAGATGTGGAAGATGGTTTCGTAAAATTTGCTTGGATTCAAGTGACTAATATTTTCCATACGACAGCCAGTGCATCTCACTGGATTAAAGCAGCTAGAGAAATGGATAACTTTATTGTTTGTTCTGATCCATATCCTGGTATTTCAGCTAAGGTTTCTGACCTTATCTTACCAACTGCTATGATTTATGAGAAATGGGGAGCTTACGGTAATGCTGAGCGACGAACACAACATTGGAGACAACAAGTATTACCTGCTGGTGATGCTATGTCTGATACGTGGCAGATGGCAGAGTTTATGAAACGATTTACTATTGATGACTTATGGAAAGGATATACCCTAAGAAATGGTACAAAATTAAAAGATGTAAGAGACGATGCAATTAAAATGGGATATTCAAAAGACACTTCTATGTTTGAAGTCCTTTATGCTAATGATAGGGCTAAAGCATTTAAATTAAACAAAGAAGATCCTATTCAAGCTGGATTTGATAATACAGAAGCTTACGGTGACTCTAGAGGGGTTATTGGTTCAGATGGTAAAGAGTTT
>LPNY01000086.1:18297-140890 GCA_001655195.1 Arcobacter sp. EP1 | reverse complement strand
TGACTTAAAAGGTGTTACTTCTAAGAAGAAAACTCCAATCCCTAACAAAGCGAAAATCTTTGCACGACCATACATGGATGCACCTGAAATGCCAGATATGCAATACCCATTATGGATGTCAACAGGAAGAGTACTTGAACACTGGCACTCAGGAACAATGACAATGAGAGTTCCAGAATTATATAGAGCAGTTCCTGAAGCATTATGTTACATGCATCCAGAAGATGCCAAGAAATTTAACCTTAAACAGGGTGATTTAGCTTGGGTTGAATCTCGAAGAGGAAAAGTTAAAGCAAGGGTTGAAACTCGAGGTAGAAATAGACCTTCACGAAATCTTATTTATGTTCCTTTCTTTGATGAAAAAGTATATATTAATAAAGTTTGTGCAGATTATACATGTCCAATGTCTAAACAAACAGACTTTAAAAAATGTGCTGTAAAAGTTTACAAAGCGTAATTATTAAAATAATACAATGGAGAATACAATGAAAGTAACAAAAATGATTTTAGTACTTTTTGCGGTAACAACTATTTTCATGGTAGGATGTACAGCAAAAAAGCAGACGGTAACTGAGGAGTCTTTAGGATTAAGAACAACTGACTTATATAGCGAAGGTTCAGATACAATTGGAGATAAAACTGACTATATAAAACAAGCAGCAGGTCAAAGCCAAATGATTCAACGTTCATTTGAAAATGCACCACCTATGATTCCACATAGTGTTGATGGAATGTTGCCAATTACTATTGATAACAATTCTTGTGTAGGATGTCACACACCAGATGTTGCCAAGTCATTAAACGCAACACCTGTTCCAAAGTCACACTTTACAGATTTTAGACCTGATACTTCGTTAAGTAACAGCGGTAAAATTGAAAAAGAAGGTAAAAGTGTTGACAATACAAGTGATTTTAAAACAATTGTAAAAGTAGAACAACAATTAGTTGGGGGAAGATATAACTGTTCAGCATGTCATACACCACAATCTGTAAGTAGTCTACCTGTAGAAAACATGTTTGAAGCTGACTTTAGAACCAAAAATTCTAATAACAGATCAAACCTTATTGATAATATCAACGAAGGTGTTGATACAATCAAATAACGCATCATTAAAAAGGAGAGAATTCTTCTCTCTCCTTTTTATTCTAACCACATTTTTATCTTTAAAAAGCAAAAAAATTCTAAATCTTTTTACACATTTCTTATATCTTTTTGAGAAAATTTTTTTCACCTTTCCTTTTAGTTAAGAAAAAAACAGTTACTAAAAAATTAAAAAAGGCCCAAACAAAGGGCTTATAGCCCCACTTCAAAAAGATAACATTAAAGAGATGATTTAAAATCATAAAAGTAGCTAAAGCTTTATATTTTTTTTCTACAAAAAGTCTTTAAACACCCTTTATATAGCCATTTATAGTTAGCTTTATCTTATAAAAAATACTTTATAATTCTATTGTATTTAAAAAGATACATCAGGAGAAATACCATTTTTTCTTCTTCTTTTTAAATATCTTCAATGGCACCTTATCTCCTTTTATAGACGGTGCCATTTCTATAATCTCTCAATTTAAAAAACATACCACTAAATGGACACCAAAAATAAATATACTTATCAATCAATACATAGAGTTTATATTTAAGTGAGGAAAAAATGTTGGGGACATTTAATATCTTATATGTGGAAAAAGAACGAAGTTTTCAAGAAAAAATTGTAGAGGCCTTGGAGTTTATGTCAATGCAAGTAACCTTAGTAAACAGTGGAACACAAGCATATTCATATTACCAAGAAAATAGGCCTGATATTATCATAACAAATATTGACCTGCCTGATTTAAAGGGATTAGAGTTAGTACAAAAAATACGACACTGTGATAAAAAAATACAAATCATCGTTCTAACAGAATGCACGGATATTCAACATTGTTTAAAAGCGATGGAACTTAATTTAGTAAAATATCTACTGCAACCAGTTTCCCTTAAAGCCTTAAAAGAAGCACTTATAATTTGTCAAAAAAACATATCTTATTTGGAGCAAAATGGCAGTAAGTACTTTAACGAACACGATTATTACAACCTAAAAGAGAAATGTCTGTATGTAAATAAAAAGGTCGTAAGGCTTGACTATCATGAAAGAGACTTCTTAGAACTCCTCTTAAAAAATCACCAACGTATTGTCACATATGAAGAGTTTGACAAAAAAATTTGGAACAACAATATGAGCAGTGCAGCGCTTAGGTCACTAGTACGAAATTTACGTAAAAAACTTCCCGAGAATTGTATTGCGAATATATCAAAGATTGGTTATCAAATTAAGATTAATAAAAATCTTAGTTAAACAAAGCAGTTAAATCAAAGTTTATAATCCCATCTCATCAAAAATAACTTTTAAAAACGACAATTACTATACATAGTTTAAGTTTTTCAGTATTATAATTATTAACGAAATATTATAAGAGACAAGGGAAAAGCATGAATATCAAAGTTATGGTTGTTGATGATAGTTCAACAATGCGAAGAATCATTATTAATGTATTAATACAACTTGGTGTTCCTCAAGAAAACATTGCAGATGCACCCGATGGACTTGATGCTTTGGGAAAATTAAAATCAAACACCTATGATCTTATTTTAACCGATTGGAATATGCCAAAGATGGATGGATTACATTTAGTTCAAAACTTACGACACTTGCCTAAATATAAAAATACACCTATTTTAATGATAACAACTGAAGGTGGTAAATCAGAGGTTATTGAAGCACTTAAAAGTGGTATTAATAACTATATTGTAAAACCCTTTAGTCCGGAGACATTAAAAGCAAAAATAGAACCTATTTTAAAGAAATTTGAGCAGCATTAACAAGAATCTAATAAAACTTAATATTTTTTTCACTTTTTAACCTAATTTAAATGGTGCCTAGGATAATATAAACTTAAATGAGTAAATTAAAGTTTATATTTTAGGAAATTATAATTATGAGTGATATAATCAAACTACAAGATATTGCCAATAAGGTACACTTTACTCACGAAAATACAAAAAAACTCATTGATATATTTTATACTTCATCAAATACCATTTTAGAAAATATGCTTATTGCTATCAAAGAAAAAGATTTTGATGGTATTTACCGCCAAGCACACAGCTTGAAGGGGAGTTCATCAAACTTACTTTTTACCAGTGTTGCTCAAATTGCTAGAGAAATCGAAGATGCCGCTGCAAATAAAAAAGAGTACAACTACGAAGAACATGTTATAAATATCAAAGATATTCTCAAAAGAACACAAATTATTTAGGGATTTTCCGTGACAAACCTTTTCACAAGACTCTCCTTAAAGAAACGTTTCTTTCTTATTGGTATTGTTTTTATCTCTTTTTCCATTTATCAAATTTTTTCGGACTCATTTTCAAAACTGATCGAACTTAATACCAGTTATAAACAACACTACAGTAGTTTAAAAAATATTCATCAACTCAATGGATTAATGATTGACGTGCAAAAAATGCGCGGATTAACTAACATCTATTTAAGTGACAAAAGTTTTGACCATGAAATTATTCTTGCCCAAGAAAAAGAGGTTGAACAAGAGTTAGAAAAACTACTAAATTCTCACAAGAACCATAAAGAGAGCTACTTATACCATGAATTAAAGCTTATCTATAAAGAAATTTTACGATTACAACGTAATCAAAATAAATCAGCTCAACAGACCTTTTATAATTACACTATTGTTATTGATAGGCTCATTTCAACAATCAATGTTTTAGCCAACAATATCTATTTAGATAAAAAAACCTCTAAAACAACAAAACTACTCTTTGAACTTTTAACCAATGAGTTGCCATATATTTTAGAAAACCTGGGAAACTCACGGGGAATCACTGCTGGAAATATTGCACTAAATAAAAGAGCAAAAAACCAAGATATCTCTTTATTTGAGAAACTAATCCTGCTAGATATTAAAAAAATTAATATCAAACTTATGGCAATCTCTCAAACAAATAAGATCGATAATAATCCTGTAGAAGATGACATTAAGCAGCTAGAAAAAATCAGTTCAGACTATTTAACGCTTTTACACAGTCAACAAATTGCAGAAATAAAAGATACTAGTTACATTTTTTATCAATACTCAACGCGTCTTATTAATCAATACAACCAAATCTATAATAAACTCTTTTTGCAACTCACCCAAAATATTATTCATCATTATGATGATAGAAAACTGGAAATCAAAACAAAAATTGTTATTGAGTTGATTATATTTGTTTTAAGTTTATTACTGTTTATCTATTTTTACAGTACCTCGTTAAAATATGTAAATCGTATTAAAAAAGCGGAAAAAGCAAAATCAATTTTCCTTTCAAATATGAGTCATGAAATTCGAACACCCCTAAATGCCATTATTGGATTTATTAAAATTTTACAAAAAGGTGAAGATGAGCAAAATAAAGAAAGACACCTTGAAATCATTGATAAAAGTTCCCAACAACTTTTATATATTATTAATGACATTCTGGATTTTTCAAAAATAGAGAGTAAAAAACTCAAACTTGAGATATCTCCCTTTGATTTCAAAAAAGAGTTAACCCTTATTAAAGAACTTTTTGAAGCCAATGCAAAAGAGAAAAATATCTCTTTAGTATTAAAAATTGATGAGTCAATACCTGCATGTTTGAAAAGTGATCAATTTCGTCTCAAGCAAATTATTTCAAACCTTTTATCCAATGCCATAAAATTTACACCAGATAAAGGAACAGTTACCCTAGAAGCGATAATGTACAATAATCAAATTAGAATCAGTGTTCAAGATACTGGCATTGGGATACCTAAAAACAAACAAAAATCCATCTTCAAAAACTTTTCTCAAGCAGATGAAACAACAACACGGAAATTTGGAGGAACAGGTCTTGGGCTTGCAATTTGTAACAGTTTAGTTTCACTTTTGGGTTCAAAACTCTATTTGGAAAGTACTGAAAACAAAGGTAGTCGTTTCTTCTTTTATTTAGAAATCAATGAGTGTGAGGCATCCATTGAAGAGATACTTCCAAAATACGAAAATGCACTCTATAAGGGAGAAGTACTTGTAGTTGAAGATAATCTGACCAATCAGTTTTTAATTCAAACAACATTAGAGTCATTAAACCTAAAAGTAACCATTGCCAACGATGGACTTGAAGCTATAGAAGCCTTTAAAAAAGACTCCTTTGATTTAATTTTTATGGATGAAAACATGCCTAATCTCAATGGTATTGAAGCTACAAAAGCAATATTAAAACTAGAAGAAGAGAATAAGAATAACAGCCACACACCAATTGTTGCATTAACTGCTAATGCAAAACAAGGAGATAAAGAACGATTCTTAAATGCTGGCATGGATGACTACTTACCTAAACCCTTTGAAAATGAGCAACTCCATGCAATCTTGCATAACTACCTCCAAGTTTTAGAGGAAAACTAAAAGACTAATCTTAACATTTCAAGCTACTTATATTTTAAATGAGTATAATACGCGAAATTCTTATACAGGTATATAATTAATGATTCAAATTAAGCACTTAGCAATGGTACTTCTCTTAAGTACCCTTTTATTTGCAACAAATACAACTCCAAATTCAACAGATGAGAATATTCAACAAGATTTAATGATAGGTTACTACGGTCGCCCTTTTGCAAAATCATTGGGTATTTTAGGACACAGTTCTATTGATGAACTAGTTCAACAAGTTCGAACAAAATGTACTGAGTTTACTCAAATTAGTGAAAATATCAATGTAATTCCTGCATTTCATATTATCTATGGTCTTGCAACAAAAGAACCAGGAGGTGATGGTGACTATATTAAAAACCTTAATCATGATATTTTAATGGAGTATATCAATGCTGCACAAAAAGAGAATTTTGCAGTAATTATTGACCTTCAATTGGGAGTTTTAAAACCCCTTGAAGCCATCAAACCCGTACTTAAATACCTTCAATATGACAATGTACATTTAGCATTAGACCCTGAGTTTAAAATTCCAAGTCACAGACGATACCCACCGGGACGATATATTGGTCATATTTTTGGAAAAGATGTTAATGAAGTACAATCAGCAATGAGTAACTACCTTAAACAAAACAATATTCAAGGGAAACGAATGTTACTTGTACATATGTTCCACAAAAGAATGTTACGAAAAAAAGAGGTGGTAAAAAACTTCGATCAAATTAACTTAGTTTACAATATTGATGGACATGGAAGTGCTGGAAATAAGGTTAAAATCTACAATAATCTATATAAACCAGAATATACAAAGGTAGCCAACAGTGGTTATAAAATATTCTATAAAAATGATGTTAAACCGCTTACAACTCCTCGACAAATGTTAGGTTTAGACAATGTAGGAAGTAGACGAATTCATACAGCTCCGGTATATATTAACTACCATTAATTCACTTTTTTAACCCAATATCTTGTTATTATTATAATAACAAGATATTACTCCACTCTTATATATTATTAGTTATACTCAAACTGCAGACAAATACAAAGAGGAACACATGAATTTTTCAGCCCATACTCAAGAAGAGTTACACAAACTTCAACTTACCAATGATAGTCTTCATACCATCGAATATTTAAATAGAGACTACTTTAATGGTGAAGAGAATATTGAAATAAGCAAAGCACGTGTTATTGTCAATGACAATGATATTCTATTTGTGGTAACTGACCCTTATGGTATGGATAAATTTATCAAAGAAGCACGTATTATCTCTTAAGGAAACTCCTATGAAAGCTCTCCTTCTATTTTTATTACCACTATTTTTATATGCCAAATGTACCTATGATTTAAATCTTGATTTTGATCTTAAACAACAAACACTTAAAGTTAATGCTAATGTTAAACAAAGTGAAAAAAGTCTAACTATTAACTTAAACGGTTTTAATATTAAAAATAAAGAGGCGTTAACAAAACAACTCCTAAATGGTGCTAATCATTTACAGTTTTCTTATACACTTACTAACAAAAATATTAATCAAGATTTCATCTATTTACTTGACAATTGGTATCCAAAAGTAAATGAACTGTGCATGTACACTATTACGACAAATTTACCAACTATATATAAAACAATTTTCGAAAAAACAAACAAAGTAATATCCCATGCAACTTTTATTGCATCGCCTAACTATACTGTTCATTCAAAAGAATATAATCACATCACAATTAGTACCTATTTTTTCAAAAACAACACTTTATTAGCAACAAAATATCTCAATAAAACCATTGATTACATCAAACTTTATGAAAAACTCATTGGAAAATTTCCTTTTAAAGTTTTTAATATTGTTGAAAACCATGCAACCACTGGTTATTCGCTACCAACTTATACCCTTGTTGGTTCGTACTTACTCAATAAACCCTATTTATTAAACCAATCATTAGGACATGAGATATTACATCAGTATTTTGGAAATGCTATTTTTAGTGATCCTAGAAAAGGTAATTACGCAGAAGGATTAGTCACCCACCTAGCAGATAACTATTACAAGAAACAACAAAACAAGCAAATACAAAACAGAAAAAACTCTCTACTACAATTTGACACTTTTGTGACTAAAGAGTATCCAGCTAATCAGTTCACTCACCGAATTGATAAAAACAGTATGGCTATTGGATACACAAAAGTTGCTTATATTTTTGATATGTTAGAAGAAAAACTAGGTACTAAAAAGTTCTTTGAAATATTGCAAAGTCTTTACAAAGAAAAAGCTTTTAGACTTGTAAACTTAGAAGATTTGACAAACTATTTTCAAAATCACTCAAAAGAAGATTTAGAACCATTCTTTAAACAATGGTTTTATAAAGAAGGTCGTGTACAATTCCAAGTAAACAATATCAAAAAAAGCTATCATCGTGGTTCTTTTAAAATCACATTTACACTGCAACAAAAAGAGCCTTTTAGTTTTGAATTGCCTTTAGAGATAAAAACCTATGATGGCACTATTAACAAAAAAGTTCATATCTCTAAAAAAGAACAAGAGCTTACTGTTCATATGAAAAGTGAACCCTTATCAATTAGTTTCGATAATAAACTCTCTTTATTTAGAACACTTTTTAAAGAAGAGTATCCTCTTAATATTGGAGCTCTTTTAAAAGAAAAAAAGCTACTCATGGTTATGGATGAAAAAGATCAGTCAACCTATAAAAATATTCAAAAAATATTTCCACATGGAAAAATAGTATTTAGTAAAGATTTAAAGTTTAGCGATGTTAAAAATGCTTCAGTACTATTTTTAAATCAAAGAAACACCCTTTTACAGCACTTTTTACCTCGTCTTAATATTCCAAAAGAGTCATCTTTTTTAACACTACGTACGAACACCTTTAATACACAAAAACTCTTTGCAGTTCTACATAGCCAACCAAAACTCCAACGAAGTTTTTTTATGCTCAAACACTATGCGAACTATCAAACTATTATAATAAAAGATAAAAATATAGTAAAAAAGCTTGATGCAACACAAAATGGTTTCACACACACTTTTTCACAACAACCTGCTGTCTCAATTATCAAAAAACCTACAAGAATAAATGATATTGCAAAAGAGATTGGAGACGCAAAAGTTATTTACGCAACAGAGTCTCATACCAATATGTCTCATCATTTAAATCAACTACGCATTATCAAAGCCTTGGTTGATACGAACAAAGATGTAACTATTGCTATGGAGATGTTTCAAAAACCATTTCAACAGGCTCTAGATGATTATATTGCTAATAAAACAGACTTAAATACCTTTTTAAAGCAAAGTCAATACTACAAGCGGTGGAAATTTAACTATGACTACTATAAACCTATTTTAGATTATGCAAAAGCAAAAAATATTAAAGTTATTGGAATAAATATCGATAGAAAAATTGTTAGAGAAGTGAATAAAAAGGGTCTTTTACACATAAAAGAGAAATCAAAACTTCCTAATAAAATTGATCAATCTAATATTACTTATAAAAATAACCTTGCAAAGATTTTTAAAGAGCACAAATTTGATGGGACAGAGCATGGCAAAAAAACAACAAATCCATATAGTAAAGAGTTCTTTTTCCAGTCACAGCTTGTATGGGATGAAGCAATGGCTGAAAATATTGTCAACTATACAAAAAAACATCCAAAAAAAACTGTTGTAGTCTTAGTAGGTTCTGGGCATGTACAAAACCATTACGGAATTCCAGCTAGAGTTTTTGAAGATACAAAACTGCCGTACCGTGTTATTTTAAATAACGTCGTACAAGGGTTAGAAAATGATATTATTCTGAGAAATACTAATGAGGTTAAAATAAAAGAGAGCCCCAAACTTGGCGTCTTTTTAAGCATTTACAAAAAACTCACTGTCACTGATGTCATCAAAGACTCTTTTGGAGAAAAGGTAGGATTACAAAAAGATGATGTCATATTGAAGTTTAATAAAGAAGCAGTCCATGAACTCGCTGACTTAAAGCGCTTACTCTATTTTCTTGATAGTTTTAAAAATGTGACACTAACAATCAAGCGTAATAATGAAGAACTTACCTTAACCAGTAAATAAAGATAATTTTAAAAGATATATTTTTAAATATATATCTATATGTGATATTTTTATTACTTTATTGTGGTATTATTGTTATTTTATACTCGTAAAATAGGAAATAACGTGTTCAGAAAATTTTATACGCTTTTACTCTTCGTTATATACACACTTTATGGTTCATTATATGCAGCAAACTCTTCTATGGTTCAATCAAAAGCACAAATTATTTTTACTCAAGAAGAGATGCAATATATTAAAACAAATCCAGACATTTCCATAACAATGATGCCTAACTTTAAACCATTTTCATTTATAGAAAACGAGGAACATCAAGGATACACCGTTGATATTTTGCGACAGATTTCACACATCAGTGGTCTTAATTTTCAGATTAAACATCTATTATGGACACAAGGTTACAAAACATTTAAGGAACAACAGGTTGATATGGTCGCAGGTATTTCTCAAACAAAAAAAAGAGAAACATTTACACTCTTTAGCTCAACCTACTACGAGATACCAACATTTATTTTTGGACAAAAAAAAGATACCTTTTACAAAGATATCAAAAGTTTAGAAGGCAAAAGAGTTGCCATTACTAAATCCATGTACTATAAAGATGACTTGATTAAAAATGGCGTAAAAGTTATAGAAGTTTCAGGTAGTAATGATAAAGCGAAACTTTTAGCTTTGGGAAAAGTTGACTACTTTCTCTCTTCATTTACCAGTGGTAAAAAAGCCATCACAACACAAGGGTTAACGAACATTAAACCCATTGATGAGTTCACTGGTATTAAAAGAGAGGATTTACGTTTTGGAATAAACAAAAACAAACCTCTTTTACACTCCATCATAGAGAAATCACTTCAATCAATTCCTGCGGTTGAAAAAAATAGATTAAAAAAGAAATGGATTCTTGACTTAAAAGAGCCAAAAGTCGGTCAACTCTCACTCACTCCATACCAACATGAGTTTCTAAAAAAACATCCTGTTATTACCATGTGTAATGAGCCAAAATGGGCACCAATTGAGTATGCACATAATAACAATCATAATGATATTCGAGGTATTGCTATTGATACATTGAAAATTTTAGAAAAAAAATTAGGAATCACATTTCAGACAATTCCTACAAACTCTTGGCAAGAATCAATATCCTATTTTAAAGCAAAAAAATGTGATATTATCCCTGCTATTGCACACACCAAAAAAAGAGAAGAGTTTGCAAACTTCACTAATCCATATTTACATTTTCCATTAGCTATTTTTACAACTAAAGAAAAAAGTTTAATAGGAAGTATCAAAGAACTAGATGGTAAATCATGGGCACGCCAAGACGATTCTGGCTTAATAGAGATGGTACAGAATAAAAACCGTTCATTAAAACTAATAAAAACAAAAGACAATATTGAAGCGCTAAGATTAGTAAGCCAAGGGGAAGTTGACTTTACAATTGGAACACTTCCTGCAACCTATCATATTATGGCAAATTCGCTCCTTGATAATATTAAAGTGGCGGGATATGCAAATCTATCATTTGATTTATCTATTGGTGTTCAACCAGATCAAATAGAGATTTTAACCATACTCAATAAAGCACTTGCAACCATTCCCCAAGAACAATCTTCTCTTATTTTTCAAAAATGGGTTCATCCTAAAGTAAAAAAGAAAGGGATAGACTACACACTTCTTTGGGAAATACTGTTTATTATTGTTCTTATTATTGCCATACTTCTTTATCGACAAAAACTTTTAAAATGCTCAAATCAAGACTTAGAAAAAAGTGTTTCTAAAAAGACCCAAGAGTTACAAGAGATTAATCAAACCCTCGAAGAGAGAATTTCAAAAGAGGTGGATAAAAATAGAGATAAGGATAAACTATTAGCCCATCAAAGTAAAATGGTTGCACTTAGTGAGATGTTAGAAAATATTGCCCACCAATGGAGGCAACCTCTTAGTTTGATAACCACAAGTTTAAGTGGTCTGAAACTTCGATTAGAACTCAATGAAGATGTTGATAAAAATGAGCTTTTAAAAACCTATCAAATGGTAATTGATCAAACACAATCTCTTTCTCAAACAATTGAAGATTTTAGGCGATACTTCACAGGAGATACCCAAAATAAGGAGCGATTTAATGTTCAAGAAGCCATCTTAAAAGTTGAATACCTCACTAAAGATATCTTTGAAGAACACCATATAGAGTACATCAATAATTTAGAGAACTGCATGATTGAATATAATCGTAATCTTATCATTCAAGCCCTCATTAATATCTACAACAACGCAAGAGATGCAATGATTCAAAATAATATTCCAAATGATGAACGATATATCTACATTAGTACAAAAAAACTGCAAAAAAGTATTCAAATAACCATACACGACAGTGGTAAGGGAATTCCTAAAAATATTATTGATAAAGTATTTGACCCCTATTACACAACAAAACATCAATCAGTTGGAACAGGACTTGGTTTATACATGACACATCAAATCATTACCCAACAACTCAATGGAACACTTCACGTGCATAATGCAACCTTTAGTTATCAAAACAAAGAACATTATGGAGCTAAATTTATCATTACGCTTCCTATTAGTGGGAAGTAAGCAAAAAAAGTCCGTATTTTTATAAAAATAGTGTTAGGCTAATAAAATGGCAGACAGGAAGGGATTCGAACCCTCGATAGTGTAAACTATACCCGCGTTCCAGGCGAGCGCCTTCGGCCACTCGGCCACCTGTCTGTAAATAAGAACTAAAGTTTTATCAAATCTTTACTTTAAAAGATATTAGAGCAGAGCTTTCAAAAACAATTATGCTAACTTGTTTTATTTTATTTATGTTAGAATAATTACTTCAAGGATTGGGAAATGGGAGAAAAACAAAGACTAATTAAGTCTGCTGAAAAAATAAAAAAAGATATCTATCTTTACCCTATTATTGTACTTTTGACCATCGCTTCCATGACACTTATTTTTTATAACTCCATTGAAAATTTTAAACACAAAGAAGAACATGAACTAAAAACAAAACTCCTAAATAAAGAGAAAGAGTTATCCAAAGGACAACTTGAGCAAGCTGTAAAAGTTATCGATTTTCATAAAAACCAAACCATGAAGATTTTAAGAAAGTATCTTAAACAAAGAATCTATGAAGCTGACAAAATTATCCAAAATATCATAAAAGAAAATCCAAATAAAGGCAAAGAGGAACTTAAACGTCTTGTTTCCATCGCTCTTTCTCCCATACGATTTTTTAATGGGAGAGGCTACTATTTAGTTTACGATAAAGATACCAAACTATCTGTCATTCATCCTGTTAAAAAATTTGAGGGCAGAGACATGAGTAAGTTTAGAGACAAAAAAGGTCAACTTATTGTCCAACTTTTTGATGAAGCCATTAAAGAGACAGGTGAAGGGTTTACTCCTGATATCTATTTTGTAAAACCCCATGTAAAGGACAATAAAGAGTATGCAAAACATATTTTTGTTAAATATATCAAAGAGTTAAACTGGGTAATAGGTGCAGGGGATTATTTTGATGAAGTAGAAAAAAACATTCAAAAAGAGGTTCTAAACACACTTAATAATATTCGTTATGGGAAAAATGGTTATTTGTGGATTATAAATTCAAACAACTACAATCTACTTATGCATCCGTTTCGGACTGATGCCATTGGTACTAGCCAGAAAATGACCCAAGACATCAAAGGCAATAAAATTGCAGAAATCTCCATTCAAGCGGCTAAAAATAATCCAAATGGTCAATTTATTGATTTTTATTGGGAAAAACCAAACTCCAATGAGCAGCAAAAAAAGATTAGCTTTGTTAAATATGTACCCCAATGGGATTGGGTCATAGGAACAGGTGTTTACCTAGAAGATATTAACACCCTAGTATCATCACAACAAACCTTATATGAGTCCAAAATCAATACCCTTTATAAAAATATTTTTATGGTCTCTTTTGTGGTTATTATCATTACCATTCTAATTGCTATTAGTCTTTCTAAACGTATTAAAAAAGGATTTGATAGTTACTCCCATAAACTTCATAATATCAACGAAAAACTGGAATCAAAGGTTTCAACAAGAACACAAGAACTCAATACCTTAAATAGTGAACTAGAACAAAGGATTGAAGATGAGTTAGAGAAAAATCGTTTTCAGGAGATACAACTTTTAGAACAAGCAAAATTTGCACAAATGGGTGAAATGATAGGAAATATTGCCCATCAATGGAGACAACCTCTTAGTATTCTTAGTTCCATTTCATCTTCAATGCATTTACAATTGCAATTGGATAAACTCTCCAAAGAGGATGCTCTAAAAAACCTAGACACTTTTAGAGAAACAACACAACATTTATCCAGTACAATTGACCAGTTTAGAGATTTTATTAAAGAAGAGAGAATACTCAAACAAAGTATCTTAAAAGATGTGATTCATAGTGTCATTTCTCTTACACAAGCAACTTTAAAACATCACCATATTGAAGTTATTAAAGAGTTTAAAAAAGATTCAGAGGTAGTAATTCAAACTGTTTCAGGAGAACTTACACAAGTACTAATCAATATTATAAATAATGCAAAAGATGCATTAGAAAACAGTAGCAACAGCCAAAAATGGATTAAAATTAACTATACAAATAGTCAAAAACATGTCACCATCTATGTCGAAGATAATGCAGGGGGAATTAACGAAACTATACTTAGTAAAATATTTGACCCTTACTTTACAACCAAACATCAATCTCAAGGAACAGGCATTGGTTTATATATGTGTAAAAAGATTATTGAACAAAATCTAAAGGGCAACCTTTTTGCAAAAAACACGAAACATGGAGCATGTTTTATTATTAAGATACCTCATACTACAACTACATAGCAATTTATTTTAAATCTTAAAAATACTTTATATTATTTTTATACTATCTTAACTACAATGTTAATTAAATAATTTTATTATTTGCCTATTTTAAGGATACTAAATAAATAATAATTTTAAAAATTATATTATAAAAGATAGTTCATGTTTCAAAATAGTAAGATTAGTACCGTAATTATTAGTGGTTTACTTCTTGGACTATTTATTCCTATACTTTTTACTTTTTATTTTTTAATTGATGAACAAAAACAGAAGTATCAACAACGTTCCATTAAGGTTATTATTGATTCTGCTACACTATCAATTAAGGAGTCCCTTCTTATTGATTCTAAGGAATGGTTAGACATTGCTGTTCGAACAGCCCTTCAAAGTGAATACCTCTACAGTATTAAAATTCACAAAGAGAATAAAACTATTGCTTTTAATACAAAGAAAGAGTACATAACTCATAAAAAAGAGGTTGATTTTAAAATCAAACAAAATGGCAAAACTCTTGCAAATGTAAGGCTCGTTTTTAATATCAATAATATTAATAAAGATACAAAAAGAGAACAGCATCATCTCATACAAATTCTCATGATGCAAGCTATTATCTCAACATTTATTATCTATTTTATTATCAAATTTAAGATTTTAAGTCCCATTCATACCCTTATGCGACAAGCTAATCTTATTAGCAATAAAAAACTCAACAAAGAGTTTAAATGGGAACAAAAAGATGAAATAGGCAAATTGGGCCGTTCCCTTGATACAACACGCGAAGCACTCAAACATCTGTTTATAAAAGTTGAAGATAAAGCCTCCTTTGACTCCCTAACAAATGTTTACAATCGTCATGGATTTAATGCAATTTTTCAAAAAGAGTTACGCCGATGTGCACGATACAAACACCCTATTTCACTTATTATGTTTGATATTGATTACTTTAAAAAGATTAACGACAAACATGGACATTTAGTAGGAGATAAAATACTTATCCAGCTTTGTGAAATCGTTAATAAAAATATTAGAGAAAGCGATTATCTCATTCGATGGGGAGGAGAAGAGTTTATTGTTTTAACACCAGAAACAAACCTTGAAAATGCAATTTTCTTAGCAGAAAAAATTCGTAAAGTAGTTGCAACAACACCTTTTGACAAAACTATTAGTGTAACAGTGAGTTTAGCAGTATCTCAAATACAAGAAAATGAAGATGACAATACTATTTTACAAAGAGTTGATGATCATCTCTACGAAGCAAAAAATAGTGGAAGAAACAGAGTCAGTTATTAATACGATTTTCCATTGCAATGATGAGAACTCACCATTGCAACCTAGATGTTATATTTTTATGCTTTTGCCGCAGTAAAAATAATCTCTACAAGAGTACCTTCACTTGCCATATTTGCTTCAACACACGCTCGTGCAGGAGGAGTTTTTGAAACCCAACCATCCCAAATCTCGTTGAATCCAGCAAAATCTCTGTAGATATTTTTTACAAAAATTTCTGCTCTTAAAATATTGTCTTTGTTTGAACCAGCATCATTTAGTCTTTTCTCTGCAATTTCAAAAACTCGTTTTGCTTGACCTTTGATATCTAATGTTTTATCATCTGAAACGATACCAGCTAAGTAAACAGTTCCATTGTGCTCAATAATACGACTCATTCGTTCATTAACTTCTTTTCTTTCAATCATTGTATTCCTTTTTATTCATCACTACAGGTATAATAAAGTTGTAGTTGACCTTTGGATTTTTTTGGAACTAATCCCATGGATAAATTTGGCAATAATAATAACATATAATCACTGTTTGCATAGGACATCATTGGTCCTTTTTCCATACGAAAGTCAAAAACGACTCGCTCTTTTGTGATGAGCTGTTGACCTTGAAGAATAAAAACAAACTCTTTGCTTTTTGCTTCTTCTACTGAAACATCAATTGTTTGTCCTTTATCCACTCTTTGGGTATTTAGACATCGGTACTCCACATCTTTTTTAAAGCTTGTTTGTGCAAATAAAAAAGAGCTAAGTGCTAAGATTGCAAAAATATATTTCATAGGGTTTGCCTTCATTAAGATTTTTCAGTATTGTAGTCTTTACAACTTAATACACTTTGAAAAAAAACTTCTAAATCATAAAATAAATACAAAAATGGTATCATCATTCACAAAGGAATTTTATGGGAAAAAAGAGTCTACTTTCTATTGCAAAACTTGGAAATAAAGTATTACGTAAAAAAGCCAAAAAAGTACGTGATATTCATAATAGAAAGATAAAAAGAATCATTGATGACATGTTATATACTCTCAAAAAAAGCAATGGTGTAGGTCTTGCAGCACCGCAAGTTTATCACTCTTATCAAATTCTTATAATCGCTTCAAAACCAAATGCACGCTACCCAAATGCACCCCTAATGAAACCAAGAGTATTGATTAATCCTAAGATAATTAAAACTTCCAAAAAAAAACTTCACGATTGGGAAGGGTGTCTAAGTATTCCGGGTATTAGAGCTAATGTTTCACGATATAAAAAAATTAAAGTGAGTTACACTACGCCAAAAGGCAAAGAAAAAACAATCACTCTTAAAGGCTTCATCGCCAGAATTTTTCAACATGAATATGACCATTTAATAGGTAAGGTTTATATTGATCATGTGAAAAGTTCTGACATGGTTAGTGAAGAGTACTACTTTAAAAGAATTGTTAAAAGTTAAACTTTAGTACCCTACTCTAATTCAAAAAAGATTACATCGTAAACTTTTGCAGGAGTAATTCCATTTTCCTTAGCAATTTTTTTCAGATTATCTTTTTCACTATTTACTTTGATACCTTCTTCTTCTAAGGCTTCTAAAACCAATTGTAAATCATACCCCTCTTTTTTAGAAAACTTTTTTAATGAAGAGAGTTCTGCATGTCCATAGGGTGGACGTCCAAGTTCATCTCCCCAATACTGTTTAATATCGGATTGAAAATCTAAAACCGTTTTAAAAGGTTGTGAAAGTGTAAGAGTTCCTACAATAAAAACAAAAGTAACCCCAATTGCGGTTAAGTTATATTTTGTAAAAAAGATAAAATTTCTTGACTTGTTTTTAAAATAAGAAACAAGTGATGACCAGTTATAGTAAATATGAATGATACTAATGATGACAAACAAAATCATAAAAGTAACATGCAAATCTCCAAATTGCGTTTTACTCATACCAAACATCGTCCAGTCAACCCAATAAGCGACTTTTCCTTCAGGTGCAATAAAAAGCATGATCCCGGTGTAGCTCATAACTATCATGGAGTATAACATTAAAACTGAAACTGTTTTTTTCATGACAATCTCCTCCCATTTATAATACAAATTATACTCTTATTATAATAAATAGTTATAATAAAACGAACATATGTAAAACAATAACTAGATTTTGTTTATTAGTCGCCCTTAACTCTACCTTTTATATAATTAAACATATAGCTATCATCAAAAGGAGTTTACCATGCAACTCAATAGTAGTGATATTCAAAATCTCAATACCTACACGAAAAACCCTTACGAAACATCTCAAGTAGCCAATGAAAAAGCACAATCTACTGCTTCTCAAACAAGTGTAGAACAAGCCATAAACAATGCTGCAGTATCTGTTAATATTTCCATGAATGCACAGACTGTTTTATTTCAAATGAATAGTAGTGATTTAGTAAAAAACAACACCCTAACCCAAGCGGGATTAAGTGAATCTCAAAATGCAGTTTTAGCCTTTTTATCTGGTGAACACGCTATGGATGGTTTAAACCTAAAAGATATTGGTTATGAGGGTAAACCTATTTTAGAACTCTCTCAAGATGAGGCACAAGAATTAGTCAGTGATGATGGTTTTTTTGGTATAACACAAACTTCTGATCGCGTTGCTAACTTTGTTTTTAGTTTTTCTGGGGATGATTTAGAACTATTAGAAAAAGGAAAAGAAGGAATAATCCAAGGGTTTGAAGAGGCGAAAAAACTTTTTGGTGGGGAACTTCCAGAAATTTCGTATAAAACCCAAGAGAGAACACTCTCTCTTTTAGAGGAAAAAATCAATAGCCTAAAAGGTGAAGAGACAACACAAGAGTAGAAAAGATTCTACTCTTTCCATCTCTTTTTAGCCCACTCTTTTTGCTCTTGTTTAGTTAAGAATGTCCATGCAATAAAACGGCTTGTTTTTTGACCTTGTTTCATCTCAATGGTATGAAACTCAATAACACCCACATTTTTTAACTGTTGATTAATTGCTTTTAAATTCTCTTTTTTAGAGATGAGTGTTGTAAACCATAAACAATTTTTTTCAAATATTTTACTCTCAACAATCATACGTTTAATAAAACTTAATTCGCCACCTTTACACCATAACTCGTTGCTTTGCCCACCAAAATTGAGTGTGGCTTTAGTCTGCTTTTGTTTGGTTAGGTTTTGAACTTTACGTTGCGTTCCTTTTTGTGCTTCTTGTTTAGATTTATGAAAAGGAGGATTACAAAGCGTAAAATCAAACTGGCTCGTTTCATCAAAAATATTAACAAAAATATTTTCTGCTTTCTTTTGATGTACAAGTTCAATAACATTACATAACTTATTCTTTTCAATAATAGTTGCCACATTCTTTATAGATGTTGAGTCAATATCACTTCCAGTAAAACTCCAACCATAGGATTGTTGACCAATCAGTGAATAGATACCATTGGCTCCAATACCCACATCCAAACCTTTAATATAACTGCTTTTAGGAACTTTTCCACCATTACAGTGCCCTAATAAGTCAGCTAAATAGTGAATATAATCTGCTCTACCTGGGATGGGTGGACAAAGGTATCCTTGTGGAATTTGCCAAAAGCTGATTTTATAAAAGGCTTTTAATAACGCTTTATTTAGTGCAATCACAGCATCAGGATTTGAAAAATCTATGGAGAGATTTCCATATCTGTTTTTTGATACAAAGGGGTTTAACGAAGGTTCAGTTTTAACCAAACTATTAAAATCGTATTGACCGTGATGTGGATTACGTGGATGAAGGGGCTTTTTTAATTCTGGATTTTTGGGTGCTTGCTTTTTCAAATAGGCTCTTAATTTTTATTCTATTATACCATAGCTGTTGTTAGCAAAAAGAGGCAAAGCTCTTTTTGCTAATAATCTTTATAATTCAGAGTTGATAAGTTGAACTAAATTATCTAATCCAAAAGTTTGAAGAGGCTTTCCATTAACAAAATATGATGGCGTTTTTGAAGCACCTAACTCTTTTGCATCGGCCAACTCTTGGGTAATAATTTTGTCAAATTCCGGATTATTCATACTTTTTGACATTTTTTCCATATCTAAACCTTTTACTTTTGGAAGAATTCTCCATAAGATTTGAGGTTTCACTTCATGATGTTGCGTCCAATACCGTTGTGTATAAAACATGAACTCTAATACATCCATAAACTTGCCTTGTTCATTGGCTGCTAAAAGCATCTTTACAGCCATGTCAGATCCTTTGTGAAAAGGTGCATATCGTAAAACTAACTTAATATTGCCTTCGTTTTTCTTCATAATATCTTTCACATAAGGGTGAAACTGTGCACATGTTTCACACGCAGGGTCAAAAAACTCAACTAGTTGAACTTTTGCATCTTTGTTTCCAATAACAATAGAGTAGTCACGTTGGAACAATTTTGCCTTTTGTGCCGCTAACTCTTCATACTTTTTTGTCTCATTTGCTTGATACATAAAAGTACCTGCAACAAAAAGAACAATCAAACCAATTACGGTAAATAAAACCATTTTTTTATTTTGCATACATATCTCCAGTAAAATTACATATTAATGTCGATATTGTATCAAAGCAATATTAACAAATTATAAATATATAAAGTTGCTAAAATAGCGACTATATCATGCTTTATTAGATTATTATTTGTTTTACTTATAAATATTTCTTTCTTTTTTGTGTAAAAAAATCCCATTTTTCAATAACTATTTTAAATTTTTGGGAACTTTTAGAATTTTGTGATATAATATTGCCCTAGAAAGATGATTTAGAGTTCATCTATAGTTAAAGTTAATATTGGGAACCACGTTATCAATAGAATCTATCTAAAGAATACTCCACTTTATATTTTCGACACAATACAGAAATATTATATTTCGACACAAATAAGGAATGAGAATGGCAACATTATTAAATGGAAAAGTTAAATGGTTTAACAGTGAAAAAGGTTATGGATTCATCGAGCAAGAAGATGGTGGAAAAGATGTATTTGTACACTTTAGACAAGTTAACTCTTCAGGATACGGACGAGTTACATTAGAAGAAGGTCAAAAAGTGACTTTCGAAATCGGTGAAGGACAAAAAGGTCCACAAGCAGAGAACGTAACTGCTTTATAGTAACCTCTTAAAAAGTTAGCCCCTTTAGGTGGCTAACTTTTTTTCTATTAGCTCTGATATCTCATCAGGTTTTGGAAAAATTGGCAATGTTTCTGAGATTGCCAACTTATCAAACAATACCTCATCATCAACAATTACTTTAAATGTTCCACCAGAACTTCGAATCAAATTTATATTAACCTGTGAAAAATTACCTTTTAATTCCTCTTCTAGCCTAGAAGCTTGCGGTAAATAGTTTCACATTCCACAATAGTAGATTTCAACTTTCATATTTTTCCTTTTTATATGTAATTAGATTCGATGCAGTTTCGACCATTATCTTTAGCAAGATAAAGAGATTCATCACTTTTTTTATAAATCTCATCAATTGTTATTTCTGCTTTCTCTTTTTCTAAAACAGTCAATCCAAAGGATGCTGTTATAATCTCTTTTGGCGGGTTTTTAATATGCTCTATACCTAAAGTTTCGATACCAATTCGAGCTCGTTGTGCTAACATTTCAACATCATCAATTGTTTTAGCGTTTATTAAAACTCCAAACTCTTCTCCACCTAAACGAAATACTAAATCTTCACTGCGTTTAAATACATCTTTTAACGTCAAAGAAACTTTTTTCAAAACATCATCCCCTGCTAAATGACCATAGGTATCATTATACTTTTTAAAGTTATCAATATCCATCAATAAAAAGGCAAAAACCTCATTATTTCGCTTTGAGTCTTGAAGTTTTGTTGGTGCTATATCATTAAAATAACGCCTGTTATATAATGAGGTCAAGCCATCAGTAATACAAAGTTCATAAATTCTTTTTTTGTCCGTTATATCCTGACGAATTGAAGTAAAACCTGTAATGTCACCTTTATTGTTATAATTAGGTTCAATCACTGCTTTAACCCAATAATGAACGCCATCTTTACGCAGGTTTTTCACCTCACCTTTCCAAATTTTTCCGTTCTTTACTGTACCCCAAAGCTCTTCAAAAACGGTGCTTGGCATATCAGGATGACGTACTACATTGTGTGGTTTTCCAATTAGTTCTTCTTTTGAATATCCTGCAATATTACTAAAAGCTTGAGATACATGTTTAATAATCCCTTTTTCATTTGTAGATGATGAAATAACATTTTCATCAAAAATTTTATCAAACTGTTTTCGTTCCCTTAGATATTTGACATTTTCAAAAGCATTAAGTACTTTTGCTTTTAACTCTTCAATTAAAATTGGTTTTGTTAAAAAGTCCGTTGCGCCACTTTTATAAAGTTTTATTTTTAAGCTCTTATCTTCAATGCTACTAATAACAATGATAGGAGTATTGATATATTTATCTTCTTGCCGCAATTGTTTTATGAGTTCTAAACCGTTCATTTCTGGCATATTATAATCAGTGACTATCATAGATATGGTAGGTTTCTTTTCTAAGAGTTTAAGTGCCATTTTACCATTTTTTGCATGATGAACCTTAAGTAAAAGGGACTCTAAACTCCCTTTCATTTGTGTTGCACTTAACAAAGAATCTTCTACAAGTAATACTTCAATATCTCTAATATCGTTTAAGAGTTCCACTAAACGATACACTTTATTGATAACATGAATAGAGTCTTTTAAAAGATAATCAATAATATTAGGACGTTGTAGCATTTTTAGAGTAGTATCTTCAATACTTGATGATAAAACGATAGTCGGTACTTTTTTAGACTCAAAAAAGTCCAATATTTCACCATTAAGTGCATCAGGAAGAACCATATTTGAAATAACTAAAAAGAACTCATTGTCATTACAAAGTTCTTGTGCTTCTTGTGAACTTTGTGCTGAAAAAAGGATAAAGTCATTTTTCTTGGAAAACAAGTCCTGTAATAAATTAATAATAACAATTGAGTTATCAACAACAAGTATTTTATTCATAATAGGTCCTTTTATATTATATTATCATTCTATTTAATAATTATATGTTAGGAAAGTACTAACATAGTATTATTCTACACTTCTCAAAAGAAATTCTTTATTTCCTTTGCCACCTCAGTTGGTTTTTCTAACGGTAACATATGAGACGTTGTGTCAAATCTTTTTTGTCTTATGTGTGTTGTTACTTTCGCTAATGTTTCCATCCATGTATGGTTAACAAGCCTATCTTTACTTCCATATAAAAATGTTATGGGAAAATATAATTTATTTATAGTATACAACAAATCATCTCTCTTTAGCGTCACAGACATTTGAGATAAAAAGACCTCTTTTCCTAAATCCACATACATTTGTTGAATTAATTCTATAAGTTCAAAATTTTTTTCATTTTGCTTATCTAATAACGAGATAACCTTCTTCGTACTCAATCCTTTAAACCCATGTCTTGAGACAAAAGATATAGTATCTTCTCGTTTTTTAATCTCTTGTTCAGACAAAGGGCACAAACTACTTGCAATAATAAATAGTTTATTAATTCGATGGGGATACTTACAAGCAAAATATGAAGCAATATAACCACCAAGGGAAAAACCAAGAAGATTGATTTTCTCTTCCTTGATACTTTTTTCCAAGGATTCAATAACCGTATCAAAACTATCTTCCAAAGGAATAGGCAATGTAATCAACTCATAATTATCATCAAAAAAAGGTTCAAGCCTACTCCAAAGATTTTCATTACACATTATTCCAGGAAGCAGATATATTTTTGTTCTCATCTCTCTCTTTTATATCTTTTTAGAGTTTAGTATACCTCTAAATGTTTAAGACAACTCTTACTTTTTAAAGAGTATTTTATTTTTATACTGCTTTTATAGAATAAAATAAAAAGGAAGACTCAAATGCTAATACCTGATAGTAATAGTATTGTAACAACAATATCATCCCTCATTGAACTCTCCGTTGCCCCTGTCTTTTTACTAGCGGGTGTTGCGGGACTTTTAAATGTTTTTATTGGTCGATTAACCCGTATTATTGATAAGCTGGAAAAACTTGATAAAGAACTACTTTTAAAACAAGAACAAAACAGTGATATGGCTGAAGATGCCTTTACCCTTAAACGTCGACACTTTTTAGTGATGCGTATGCAAAATACAAATTTAGCAATTTTTTTCTGTACTGCTACTGGACTTATGGTTGCATTAGTGATTTTACTCATGTTTTCAAGCGCCCTACTTGAGTTCGATAGTGCAACTTTTATCTCTATGCTTTTTATCTTTGCTATGGCATCATTGATTATTGCATTATTACTTTTCCTACGTGAAATCTACTTTACCACCTCATTTATCAAAATCAAAAAAACACGATTAAAAGAGTAACCTATGAACGAGAAAAAAAACGAAGAGTTTGACTTTAACGCTTATACTAAAATGGTAAAATCTTATCAAGAAAAAGATGAACCAACTGCTTGGTTTGACTCTATTTATAAAAATGCAAATGGTGATTATACTGCTGTTTTTTGGGCAGACCTAGAACCCAGTGGCCATTTAGTACAGTGGTTAAAAAACAATCCCATAAAAACATCCAAAAAAGCTATCGTTATTGGTTGCGGTGTGGGAGATGACTGTGAAGCTTTGAGTCAATTTGGCTACGAGGTTATTGGATTTGATATTTCCCCAACAGCTATTGAGTTATGTCAAAACAGATACCCTAATAGCAAGGTTAACTATATGGTTGCTGATCTATTTGATTATCCAAAAGAGTGGTTTGAAAATTTTGACGTGGTTTATGAGTGTAACACTATACAAGTGCTACCGGGCAAATATCGTATTCTTGCACGACAAGCTATGAGTTCACTTTTAGCTTCTAAAGCACATATTTTAGTATCATGTAGAAGTCGAAACAAAGGAGAACAAGAAGAAGTAATTCCTCTACCTTTAGACAAAGAAGAGATTGATGCTTTTGTTACTAGTGATAACTTAAAAGAGATAAGCTTTTTAGCTTATGATGATGAGCAAACACCACCCGTACCCCACTTTTTTGCAGTCTATCAAAAAGTATAAATAACTAAGGCATTAGTAGCCTTAGTTATCATCACCTGTTGACATTTCACCTTTATAGTTTTGTAATATTCTATCAGCAAGTTTAGAAAATGGCATTGATTGTAAATAGACTTTTCCGTGTCCCTCTAACGTAGCTAAGAAAATACTCTCTCCACCAAATACCATTGATTTTAATCCACCAGAAGCCTTAATGTCATAATCAATTCCCTCTTCAAAAGCAACAATACATCCTGTATCCACAATAAGCTTTTCACCTTTTAACTCTTTTTCAACAACGGTACCACCTGCATGAATAAAAGCATTACCATCACCTTCAAGTGATTGTAAGATAAATCCTTCTCCACCAAACAGACCTGCACCTATTTTTTTAGAAAAAGTAATATCCACTTTTGTACCTCGAGCTGCGCATAAAAAGGCATCTTTTTGACAAATCAACTTACCTGTTTGTGATAAATCAACAGGAATAATTTTACCTGGATATGGGGCATTAAAAGCCACACATTTTTTACCACTGCCTTCGTTGGTAAAGTGTGTCATAAAAAGAGACTCTCCTGTTATCATACGTTTTCCCATACTAAAAGCTTTTCCAAAAAAACCTTCATCCATGTTAGAACCATCACCTGCTTTTGCCTCAAATGCAATTCCATCATCCATCCAACACATAGCACCTGCTTCTGCAATAACTGTTTCATCTGGGTCAAGTTCCACTTCAACTGCTTGAATATCAGTTCCTAAAATTTTATAATCTACTTCATGGGATTTCATCTTTTTCCTTTTTTCTCTATTTTAAAACATCAAGTATTACTTGTGTTGCTTTATTGATTCGGATAATTTTATCTTGAATTTTGTATATCTTACTATAACTTGGCTCTGGATATTTACTAATCTCTTTAGGATCAAGAATAACACCTTTTGATAAAATATCTTGAGGAACCACTTCTCCTACTTGAAGTTTCTTTTTCCATCCAGGAGGTAACTCTCCTGTTCTCTTAAGTTTTTTTTGTAAACCATATGGTAGCGCTTTTTCTTTTTTTATTTTGTGTTTTTTAGCATGAGCTGGTGGCTTTGCAAAAGCTTGTGTTGATACAAACAAACTTGTGACAAGAGCAAAACAGACTATTTTAGAAAATTGATGCATTATTTTTTTCCTTTCTTAGCTTTTTTTTGTTTCTTTTCTTTTTTTACTTTCTTGTCCTTTTTGTCTCGCTTCTGTTTTTTTTCTTTCCACTCATCTGAACGATTAAACTTTGCTTTTTCATTAGCAACTTCATAGGACTTTTCACTATTTTTAAAACTTTTTTCTTTTACTTTTTTATCTGCCATAACGGGCATATATGAAAAGAAAATCATACTTAAAACTAAAACTACTTTTTTCATAACAACTCCTTATTTCTCTTATTTTACTATAGCTAAATAGTAAATTAAAAGTAAATTTTAAACATTTTCATAAAACTTTACTAACAAAAAGAAAATTTCCTTAATTATTAAAGCTACTTAAAGATGATTTGAGTACCTTTAAGCTATTATTTCAAGAAATATTATAATAAAACTTAATTATTAGAAAATAGGGAAAGACAATGATTGAAAAAGAAGGTTCAATACTAACCGTAAGAGAAGACTTAAAAGTTTTCGATTGTACAATTCGAGATGGTGGATTAGTAAATAACTACCACTTTACAGATGAGTTTGTAAAAGCTCACTACGAAATGTGTGTGGCTGCAGGCGTAGATTACATGGAAATTGGTAAAAACGTATCTCCTACAGTTATGAGTGAAGATGAGTATGGGTGTTGGAACTTCTGTAAAGAAGAAGATATTCGACGAATCGTGGGTAACAATGACACAAACCTAAAGATTGCAACAATGTCTGATGTAGGAAGAACAATCAAAGAAGAGATTCCTCAATGTGAAGACTCTGTTGTTGATATGATTCGAGTAGCAACGTATATTCACCAATTACCAGAAGCAATTGAATTAATTGAAGATTTCCATGCAAAGGGATATGAAACGACTTGTAATATCATGGCAATTTCAAAATCATTTGATGATGAGTTAGACCAAGTATTAGAGACACTTAGTAAAACAAATGTTGATGTTATTTATATTGCTGACTCATTTGGTTCTTTCTATCCAGAGCAAATCAATAAATTAACAGACAAATATTTATCTGTTGCAAAACCAGCAGGTAAAAAAGTTGGTATCCATGCTCACAATAACCTTCAGTTAGCATATGCAAATACACTTGAAGCAATGATTTATGGAACAAGTTATTTAGATGTAACTGTTTCAGGATTAGGACGAGGTGCAGGAAATTGTGCTATGGAATTATTACTTGGGTTCCTTAAAAATCCAAAATACAAATTCTTGCCAGTATTAAAATTCATTGAAGAGCATATCGTGCCACTAGAAAAAGAGTTAGATTGGGGTTCTAGTGTTCCTTACATTATCACTGGACACTTAAATGAACACCCAAGACCAGCTATGAAAGCTAGAGATACGGGTGATACTAATTATGTTAAATTTTACGATAAATTAACCGAAGAGTACAGCTGAGAGCAAAAGCATAAGGAACAAAAACCTTATGACTTTTGGGATTTACCCTCAAATTTATAAGCTAGTCCTCCTTTTTAGGAGACTAGCTTTTTTTATGTCCATATGAATTTTATCTAAAGTCAAAAAAAGATAAGATCAAACTATTCTACCTATTGGAAAACACAATGGAATCACTTAATTTTTGGTTTATCTATTCACTAACTGTCTTTATAGCTTCAATTATTCCAGGTCCAAGCATGCTTTTAGCACTCACCCATGGATTAAAATATGGAGCAAAAATTTCTATTGCAACAGCATTAGGAAATACAACTGCCTCTATGATTCAAGCTACAATTGCAGTAACCGGACTTGGTATTATTTTAACCACTTCAACAACACTTTTTATGATTATTAAATACATTGGAGCATTATATTTAATCTACTTAGGAATTAAACTCTTTAAAACACCTTTTCACATTGATTCCAATGAAAAAATGCTCACTAATAAAATATCCAAGAAAAAACTCTTTACTGAAGCCTTTATCGTTGCCGCTTCAAATCCAAAAGCCCTTGTATTTTTCACAGCTCTATTTCCACAATTTATAAACGAAGGACAAAACAACCTTATACACTATACCCTTCTTGTTGTTGTATTAGGCATTATTGCTTTTATATGTATGATGTTCTATTCCTTAAGTGCCTATTTTATAAAAGATATTTTCAACAAAACCTCACTGGGTAATTATTTTGGAAAAGTAATAGGAAGTTTATTTGTAGGATTAGGTGCAAGTTTAGCATTTGTTAGACGATAACTGGATATACTGTATCCATTAAATTTAAAAGGTTATATTATGTCAGGAAAAATTGAATCACTTCTAATAGCACAAGATACAAAAAGTCCCATGCAAAACGTAAATCAAATCGTTTTAGAAGTTGGAAAAGGAATATTTGGAGATAGGTATTATAACCAAACAGGAACCTACTCAAATAAAGGGGAAGTTGAACCAGATAGAGATGTTACAATTATTGAAAAAGAAAAAATTGATGCATTTAATGAAACAGTAGAGACAAAAGTAAGCCATGAAGATTTACGACGAAATATAGTTGTTTCTAATTGTGATTTAAATGCTTTAGTTGACAAAGAGTTTCAAATTGGTGAAGTGGTTTTAAAAGGGATGCGATTATGTGAACCTTGTGATTATTTAGGTAAAAAACTCAATAACGATGCCTTTTTAAAAGGTATGATGAACAAGGGTGGATTACGCGCTAAAATCATAAAAGGTGGTAGTATTACTCTAACATCACAAGTAGAAGTTTATAAATAAAACTTCTACTCTTTCAGCCCTAAAGAGTTCTATTTCTCTTTGGGCTAAAATTATGCTATAATACAGCGATTTCAAACTACTGCAGTATCATCACTGCATTTTAATTTTAATCTTCACAAAACTAAATACAAATTATTTATAAACCATTATATTTATTAAGTTAATTTTACAAAGGGACTTTATATGTCATTTTCCAATCTTGGGTTAGGTAAACCTATTTTAAAAGCCATTGACGAGCAAGGTTACTCGAAACCAACCCCTATACAACAGCAAGCAATACCTATTGTTTTAAAAAAGCACGATGTTTTAGCAGGAGCACAAACAGGTACGGGTAAAACTGCTGGTTTTACCCTACCCCTACTTCAACTTCTTAGTTCTAAAAAAGAGCACCTAGAAAAAGAGAAACATCATGTAAGAGCACTGATTTTAACACCCACAAGAGAACTTGCAGCTCAAGTTGGAGAAAGTGTGACAAAGTACTCAAAATACCTTCCTTTAAAATCAACTATCATCTTTGGTGGAGTAGGTATCAATCCACAAAAATCAGCCTTACGAAAAGGGGTTGATATTGTTGTAGCAACGCCGGGAAGACTACTAGATCACATTGAACAAAAAACAATTGATATCTCAAGAGTTGAATGTTTCATTCTTGATGAAGCAGACCGTATGTTAGATATGGGATTTATTCGTGATATTAAAAAAGTATTAGCTCTACTACCAAAACAAAAACAGAGTTTACTCTTTTCTGCAACCTTTTCTAAAGAGATAAAACATTTAGCTGATAGTCTGCTCAACAATCCAAAACTCATAGAAGTAGCTAAAAGAAACACCTCTTCAGAAATGATTTCACAAGTTGTTTATCCTGTTGATAAGGGAAGAAAACAAGAACTTTTAACAAAACTCATTAAAGATGGCAACTGGAAACAAGTTTTAGTTTTCACACGAACAAAACATGGAGCAAATCGTCTAAGTCAAAACCTAGAAAAAAATGGTATCAGTTCAACGGCTATTCATGGAAACAAATCTCAAGGAGCACGAACGAAAGCCTTGGCAGATTTTAAGGCAAGTGAAGTTCGTGTGCTAGTTGCAACTGATATTGCAGCACGGGGTATTGATATCGACCAACTTCCTCATGTAGTAAATTATGAGTTGCCAAATATTGCAGAAGATTACGTACATCGTATTGGACGAACAGGACGAGCAGGAAATGTTGGTGAAGCAGTATCATTGGTTTGTATTGATGAACATGAATATTTATGGGGTATTGAAAAACTCATTAAAATGAAAATCAAAAAAGTGGTTATCAAAGGCTTTGAAGTTGATAAACGTATTAAAGCAGAACCTATCAATCTAGGTGGTAGAGGTTCTAAACAAGGTGCTTCAAAAAACAATTCAAAAAAGAGTGATAGAAACAACAATCGTAGCGATAAAAAGAATAATAAACAAGAGAATAAAAAGCCAAATCAACGTAATAAAAAAGCAGAAAAATCAAAAAGTAATTTAGAAGATGAAAAATTTGATTCACGAAGTGTCACAGCAGAATATAACAAACCAAAACGAAAAAGGTTTATTAATAAAGAGACTAAAAAAGATTCAAAAAAAGAGAACCCTTATGAAACGTCTAAAAAGAAGCACTATTCAAAAAAGTCTCCAAAGCCACCAAGTTTTAAATAAAAAGGCCTTGCAGTAAGATTACTGCGAAGCTTTTTTGCCTAGCTCATGTACGTAACTAGCTAGTGCTTTTATCTCTTCATCACTTAACATATTGGTTCGAGCAGTCATAGCTCCACCCATACTGTAGGTATTTCTTTTTCCCTCTTTATATTCACTCAATGCTTCTAAAATTGTCTGTTCACTTAACGTATTAGGGATTTTAGAGACTCCAAAACAAGCTTTTTCCATCATTGTTCCATGGCAAGTACTACAGTTAGTATCAACAATATCTTGCGGTTCTTTTGCAAATAAAAAGGTTGCACAAAACAGTAAAAAAAGTCCAAATTTTTTCATTATAAACTCCTTTGAGTTACTATATAAAAAGATAACACGTCTACTCTTTTGCATTGCTAAGTTTTATTTTTAATTTTATTTTTTTAGTTATTTAGTTTTTTTGTTGACATTCTTTCATTTATATCTTACAATTGCAAAAATTTTAATAGAAGACAAAGAGTATCAAAGGAAATAACTTGGAAGAACTACCAAATTGCCCAAAATGTAATTGCGAATATACCTACGAAGATGGATCTTTAATCATCTGTCCAGAGTGTGCCCATGAGTGGTCAGCAGATGCTGCTAACCAAGAGGAAGAAGAGTTTACAGTAAAAGATTCAAATGGAGCGACATTACGCAGTGGTGATGATGTAACGGTAATCAAGGACTTAAAAGTAAAAGGGAGCTCTTCTGTTGTAAAAGTTGGAACAAAAATCAAAAACATCCGACTTGTTGAGAGTGCTGATGACCATAATATTGATTGTAAGATTTCAGGTGTCGGTGCTATAAAAATCACACCTAAATACGTAAAAAAATCATAAAAAAGTGAAGACATAAAGTCTTCACTTCCTTCTATTTTTTAGGTGCAGGTTTTTTTGCTGCTTTTGCAGGTGCTTTTTGAGCAGGTTTCTCTTTTTGAGCTAAAAGATCTTCTAACACTTTTTGTTGTGAGATATTTGTTCTTATGGCACTATAACCAATATGTTCTCCACCTTGATTATAATCAGGCGTAATTTCAACACTTACCCAATAAGCATCTCCATTTTTCTTTTTGTTTTTAACTTCTCCACTAAAGTTTTTACCACTTTTAATGGTTGCCCACATCTGTTTATAAAACTCTTTTGAAACATCAGGATGTCGCACAATATTGTGAGGTTTTCCCATGAGCTCTTTTTGTGAGTATCCACTAATATCACAAAAAGCATCAGAAACATAAGTAATGTTCCCTTTTAAATCCGTTTTTGATGCGATAACATATTTTGAAAAAGTATCAATGAGTTTTTTATGGTTATAGTTGAGTTCTTCAAGCTCTTTTTGTGTTGTAATATCATGCATGATTGCAGTGTATCCTACAATATTATTAAACTCATCTTGGATTGGTGAAACAGTAATAGCTACCCAAAAATAGCCACCATTTTTTTTCTTGTTTTTTACTTCACCTCTAAAGGTTTTCAAAGACTCTACACACTCCCATAACTCATCAAAGAAAGCATCTGGCATATCTGGATGTTTTACAATATTATGCGGTTGTCCCATCAACTCATCACGTGAATAACCACATGCGTCACAAAATGCATCAGAAACATAAACAATATTTCCCTTTAAGTCTGTTTTTGATGCAATGACATTTTGTCCATACGTTTCTAGTAGTTGATAATAGGCTTCTTCTGTATCTAACATTCTTTTCCCCTAACTAATTTATTCATAGTACCTATAATAGAGTATCTAACTTGAAGGCTACTTTAATTCATAAGATGTATTTATATTTCTTTTTTGAACATATGTAAAGAACATATGTAAATTTGGTACTTTCAAGGCTTGTTTCATGGTGAGCTTTACAATTATCGAGTAAAAAAAAATAAAAAAATGACGAAAAAAAAGTTTAAAATTTGTTGAATTATTTTACAAAGTTTATAATTGGTTTAAATTTTTTAAAAATTAGCATATCTATAACAAATACATAAAGTTGATTCTAGACAGCATCTACAAAATCATGTACCATGTTAATAATAAAGAAAAAGGATTAACATGCAACTACAATCAAATTATGACCAACATGTAGAACTAAGCAAAAAGTTAAAAATGCATGAAGACTACACCAACGTACGAGCGCCCTATAAAGAGGATTTTGAAGCCATCTATGATAAAGCAAAAGATTCTGACGTATCAATGTCAAATGCCAAAGATTTTTTAAACTCACTAACTAAAGATGAACTCAGAACCCTACAAAACTATACCCGACTCGCTGATGAAATAGATGTGGGCAAGCTAAATGAAGAAGGGGCTTATAACTTACTACTTCATCACTATGAAAAATTTGACTTTAACAATGACGGAATTGTTTCAGATGGTCTTGCTCAAACCCAAACCATGCTTCCTGCAAACATGCCCTATGAAGATAAAAAAGTGCTCGTTGAAACACTCAATGACATGAGTGACAAAGACCGTTTTATGGGTATGATGTTAATCAACCCTCCAAAATTTAGATTTGAAAATGGACAAATTTTACCAGGAAACAACAGTGACAAAGTCATAACCTATGAAAAAATCATGGAAAATGTTCAAAGAATTATCACTCCACCACCAGGAGCATACTCAAGTCCTGAATTAAAATCAATTTTTGCAATGTTCAAAACTAGTTACGCAGAAAACTACGAAAAGATGCAAGAACAAAAAGCTCAAAATAGTTTTGCAAAATCCAATGAATTACAAGCAGTAAAAGCAAAAATACAATCACAAACAGCCTAAAATATATATTCTCTTATCAAGTCTATCAATAGTCAAACTATTATTGATAGACTAAGCACTATTACACCACTTATTTTTCAAATACTTTATCAATACAACATATGTAAATTTTTAAAACTATACAAAATCAACTCAAGAATATAATATACTTGAAATGTATTCTAAATATATTCTAAGTATATTTAAAACATCTTTTTGATAAACTTGACAACGAAAATTTTAAATAACTCCAAAATAGAAGGAAAAACAATGAAAATTGACTTGGGCATTAACCAAAAGCAACTTGAAGCAAATGCAAAACACTTTAAAGAAAAAGGAATCACACTTCCTACTTTTGCCATGATGAAAAACCCTGATTTAGTGCCATCGCAAATTAAAGATGGACTTAAAAATGTAGGTCTTTGGGATCTCAATCCACTAAACCTTTATCGAATCTCATGGAAAAATGAGCAAAAAGATTCTGGCGGATTATACGGAGATGTAAACCATATAGCACTTCCAAGTGAACTTACAGGGTGTAAAGCAACTATCATTGCAGTTTCAGGACGTTGGTTTCCTACAGGTGCTCACAAAGTGGGTGCAACATTTGGTTGTTTAGCACCTAGACTTGTCACAGGACAGTATGGAATACAGACAAAAGCAGTGTGGCCTTCTACTGGTAACTACTGTCGTGGTGGAGCTTTTGTTTCAAATCTTTTAGGTCTTGATTCAATTGCAATTTTACCTGAAGAGATGTCAAAAGAGCGATTTGAGTGGCTAAAAGAAGTTGCAGGTGAAACCATCGCAACACCAGGTTGTGAGTCAAATGTTAAAGAGATTTTTGATAAATGTTGGGAACTAAGAAACTCAGGAGAAGATTTACAAATTTTTAACCAATTTGATGAGTTAGGAAATCCAACATGGCACTATAATGTAACAGGTTCAGCCATAGAAGAACTAATAGAACAACAATACAACGATAAAAACTTTGCAGGATATGTTTCATCATCAGGTTCAGGAGGAACTCTAGCAGCTGGTTATTACCTAAAAACACAATACCCACGTTCTAAAGTGGTGGTTGCAGAAGCACTTCAATGTCCTACTATTTTAAACAATGGATTTGGTGGACATAGAATTGAAGGGATTGGGGATAAACATATTCCTTGGGTACATAACTGTAAAGATACAGATTTTGCAGTAGCAGTTGATGATGAAAAAGCCGTTCGTTTAATCAGGCTTTTCAATGAGAAAAAAGGTCGAGAACTATTAGCTAAAAAATATGGTGTTTCACAAGAGTTAGTTGATCAACTACACCTTTTAGGAATCTCTGGTATTGGTAATGTATTAGCGGCTATCAAATTTGCTAAACACAATGAACTAACAGACAATGATGTTGTTGTAACTATTGCTACAGACTCTATGCAACTGTATGGTTCACGACTAGAAGAGTTAACAGCAGAACGAGGTGAGTATTCAGAAGCAGACGCTGAAAAAGATATTGAAATGTTACACTCAACAACAACAGATTATATGAAAGAGTTAGGATACAACGATAGAAAAGCCGTTCACAACCTAAAATACTTTACATGGATTGAGCAACAAGCAAAAGATGTCAATGAACTCAATGAACAATGGTATGACCATGATAACTACTGGTTTAAAACCTTTAACCAAGTGGATAAAATCGATGAAATGATTTTAGAATTTAACGATATTGTTAAACACTCATAAACAAATAGCCCACACTTGTGGGCTATTTCATACTACTCAATAAAAATATTATACTCTAAACGTTTCTAACATTTTTAATGTTTCTAAATCTTTTTGTGTTCCTCTTTGTTTTAGATGTACACATACTCTTTTAAATCGTTCTTCACTGTAATCTTGTCCTAGATGAAACTTTGCACTTAAACTGCTTGGAACGAGTTTATAGATACACGTTGCATTGATAATTTTTTGATAGATAGCATCGCTTAGGGGAATATAACCACCCTCTTTTTGGTACTTTTTCATAAGTTCTTCTAAGGCATTGGCTTTTGTATCATAATCATCTATAAACTCAGTATGTCCATCAATGATGACTGATTTATACATATGTGTTGCGGGGCTTGCTCGTCCATCATCTGTTGAGAAATATGAGGGTAAAGTAGAGAATGACTCCACCACTGAAAAACTAGCATAACTATTTGTTTTCATAATATCAATTTTTTTACCTGTTTTTTTACCGTGTACAAATATTTCATCCTTTACTACTACATAATTTAGAGGTAAAGAGTATGGTCTATTATCAGCACAAATTGCCAGTGTTCCAAACTCTGCATTGTTTAAAATATCATTGATTAAAGTTTGTTCTTTTATCTCATAAACTTTTTTCATTTTTTACCTTTTTGTTCTGTTTTTTATTTAATTTTGGTAATATATCAAATATCTGACCCTTTAACAAGTGCCAATTATTTTAAAAAATTTGAGGACAGTTTATGTACCATTTAAAACAAAAAAGTAAAATACCTCTACACATTCAACTCTTTGAAGCACTAAAACAAGATATTTTAGAAAACTATCAAGTGGATGATAAACTACCATCCATTAGAAAAATTGCAACCACCTATAACTTGAGTAAAAACACCGTTGAAAATGCCTATTCTCAGCTTGTAGCAGAAGGTTATATTGACAGTATCGCAAAGAGTGGTTATGTTGTTATTGAAAATAACTATATCAACTTTAGTCGCAATTATACCTATGAAAACACGCCATCAAACAAAGAAGATGATATCCATTTTGATTTCTTTCCTGCACGATTAGAAAAAAAGAGTTTCCCCTTAAAAATTTGGAAACGAATATTTAATAAAGAGGTCAATGATACAGTTGATATGGGAGGATACTCCAACCGACAAGGGGAACTTAACTTGCGAGAACAAATCGCTAAATATCTCAATGAATCACGAGCAGTTAAATGTAGTGCCTCGCAAATTGTTATGGGAAATGGTTTTATATCCTCTATGAGTCTATTGTGTATGATATTAAAAAAACATAAACACTTAGCAATGGAAGACCCCGGTTATCATGTAGCACGACGTACCTTTGAAAATCACAATTTTAAAATAGATAAAATCCCTGTAGATTCAAACGGAATCAACATTTCAAAAGTTCAAACATCAAAAGCAAAACTACTATACATCACTGCCTCACATCAATATCCAACAGGTGTAGCAATACCCATATCAAATAGAATCAAACTTTTAGAGTGGGCAGATAAAAACAGTGCTTATATCATCGAAGATGACTACGATAGCGAGCTAAGTTATATCAATAGACCTATACCCTCCCTACAAGGATTAGATAAAAATGAGCGGGTCATTTACACAGGAACCTTTTCAAAAGCACTCTCGCCAGCTTTGAGAGTCAGTTACCTTGTACTTCCTAAAGTATTATTGGACATTTATAAAAAAGAGTTTTTTTATTATGACTCGGGAGTTTGTTTGATGATTCAAAAAACACTCAAAGAGTTCATGAAACAAGGGCATTGGGATAGACATCTTAGAAAGATACGAACCCTAAATAAAAAGAAACATAACCTCATGAAAAAACTACTAGAAGATAAACTAAAAACGAGTATGAAAATCGTAAGCCATGGTGGGGGATTATCCATTCAAATACAACCAACAAAACCATTAGACTTTGACAAACTAAAAATAAAAGCAAAAGAGAATAAAATCAAAATATATTTTGCAAAAGAGCGATGTGGTGGAAGTTATCAAGCTGTTATGATGGGATTTGGCGGTATAGAAGAAAAAAACCTAGAAAAAGCGGTAATTGCTTTTTCTAAAATATGGTTTGAGGCTATGAGTGATTAATCCATAGCACGGATGAGTTTAGTGATTTCAAAAATCTTTGGAAACTCTTGGGTTTTATCTACTTTTTCAAAGATAGTTTGTCCATCGATAATAACTTTAAAATCATGTTTGTAACCTGATACTGACCGTATGTTTGCTTTTGGGAAACTCTCCCGTATTTCATCTCCTACCCTAGAAGCTCGCAGTCCATAATGTCACTTGCTATAGAAAATTTCTACGTTCATTTTTTATCCCCATTCTAAGACTATTAAAATGCTTATAATTTAATGCTAATATAATTGAAAACTTCCACTTTCTTGATTTAAAATTGTTTTCCCTTCATTTGATGTTAATTCAACCATATAATTATATGTACCCTTACTAATAGGTATATTACCTACCATATCAGGTATTCTAAAATGAATGGATGTTTTAAAGTTTTTGTTACCTAAAACCTTAATTTTTTCTTCATAACTTTGTCCAAAAAGCTTTAATGACAATTTTCCTTTAAAATATTTTTTATTACTTAAATTAGGAAACTTTAAATCTATACCAATAATTCCAGAAGTCAATTCTCTTAAAAAGTAAGTATCTTTACTAGAATATACATCTAAATAGCTAACTAAATTCTGTTTAATTTCTTGTGTTACTAAAACTTTTGATAATATTGTATTATAAGTTTTTAAATCTTCATGTTGCTTATTCAGTTTATCAACTAAATTGTCTATTGAAGCATAAATATTTTTTGTTGTTTCTTTAATTCTCTGATCTAAATCATTTTCAATTTTAGTAGATAGCTTATTAATTACTTTTTCTTGAATCTTTTTTTTATCTATTTTCTTATCAATTCTAGTTATTAGGTTTTCTTCAACTTTATCCTTTATATCTTTTATATCTTTTACTGCTTCATTCTTAATTGTCTCTACTTTAACCGTTACTTTTTCAGTAACGTCAAATAAAGTAGAATAAGCTGTATAAAATACAAATGCACCTGTACCTATACCTAATGTCCACACTATTCCAATTAACCAACTTGCTTTTGTAAACATTCTTTCAATTCTATCTATATCTGTACTCATGATAAACTCCAATTTTTAGTATTGTATAATAAGAAATTAACGTTTCAATTTTTGTTATAAAGAGAAAAATAATAAAGAAATTTTAGAATTAGACAATATTACGTCGTAAATAGCCACAAAATAAATGGTATTTTATTTAAGGTCAAGGCGAAGGGAAGTTTTATCGTGGGAGTTGGCTGTAGCCAATGAGTAGATAGAACTTTCATTCAACGCGGAGATTGAATAAAAGAGCGTTTATTATGTGGCTATTTTTTTAGATGTAACACACTCTATCGGCATTGATATTTACATATACTCTATCCCCTGGCAAAAACCTCTGGTCTTGCATCACATCTCTTGTCAGCCTACTATTAAACGTAATTCCTCCAATCGAAAGTTCCACTAAAAGAAACTCTTCTGAACGCTGTTGTTGTATGGACGTAACGGTTCCTATTAGGGTGGTGTCATTTATCATGTAGTGGCAATTTTGTCGACAGATGTGAATATTGTCTGCGTCTAGTACAATCACTGAGTCTCTTTTTTTATCAAAACTACTTGGTATTGTTAGACTTTGTCCATCCATAAATTGTTTCACTAGGTTTCCATCGCTATCTTTTTCCCATGGTTCAAAAAGAAGATTCACGTTGTTGCTTTCTACTAAGTTTCCTTGAAACAAGGCTACTTTTCTATCACAAATGTGATTAAGCCAGTTGTGGTCGTGGCTTGAAATAAAAATTGTTGTATTGTATTTTTGTTTTGTGGATAAAATGGCTTCTTTGATAAGTTGGGCTGAGTTAGTATCTACTCCCGTTGTTGGTTCATCTAGGATTAATACCTTTGGTTTTAAAATTAGACGTGCTGCTAACGCTACTCTTTGGGCTTCACCACCACTAAGTTGGCTCCACTTTCTTTTTGCGAAAGAGATATCTAATCCTACCATTGATAGGGCTTCTTCTACTTTTTGGTTTAAATTTTGTGTTTCGTTTCTAAGTTTTAAACCGTAAGCAATATTATCAAAAACAGAACGTTTTAAAAGGTACGGGTTTTGAGGAACCATGATGATGCTCTGTTTTGTCTCTAAATCAATTTTTCTGCTATCAACGCCGCTAAATTCAATTTCTCCATCACTTTGTTTGGTAATAAACGACAAAAGAGAAAATAGTGTGGATTTACCACTTCCATTGGGTCCAAAAAAACCAACGATTTGATTCTCTTCTAAGACTAAACTATCAATATTAAGCACTTTTCTTCCATCATAATACTGCTCAACACCATTTAATTCATATAACTTACTCATTGTGTCCATTTCCTTTTTAACATTGATAAGGCAATATTAACTGATAGGGCAACTACAAATAAAACTAACCCCAAAGCAATACCTGTCACAAACTCACCCTTACCCGTTTCAAGAGCAATAGCGGTTGTCACAGTTCGCGTATGGTATTTAATATTTCCACCCACCATCATGGAAATACCAATTTCTGTGATGATTCGCCCATAAGCTGTCATAGCAGCAGTCATTAGACCAAATCGTGCTTCAATCAGTGTTGCTGTTAAAATCTGTTTTGATGATGCACCTAAGCCTTTTAGGGAGATATACAGACGTTTATCCACTGCTTCAACTTGACTTGCAGTTAAAGCAATAATTATTGGCAAGCCTAGAAAAATTTGTCCAATAATTATTGCTTTTTGCGTAAATAAAAGCCCAAATCCACCAAGCGGTCCTGCATTTGAAAACATGGTATAAGCAATGAGACCAATCACAACTGTTGGAAAAGCTAAAAAGGTATCAACTATCGTTCTTACAGCGGGTTTACCAGGGAAATTATAATACCCCAGTAAAAACCCCAAAGGAAGACCAATAAGCAGACTAATCATCAATGACCATGATGAGACTGTTACTGTTGTTGTAATAGCAGAATAGACACTTTCATTGCCAGAGGCAAGTAAGGCTATTGCTTCATTAAAACCATCGGTTAATAGATTCATACTTTATTGTTTCCTTCTTCTCTTCTTTTTTTGCCTATTTATTCGCGTTTGGAATAAAAAGTGCTTGACCTAAAAGTCTAAAATCAGAAATTGCTTTTTGTGTTTTAGCACTAGTAATCCAGTTGGTAAAACTTTTTGCTAACTTTGGATTAACATTTTTACATTGTGCTTTATTGATTGTTACTACGGAGTATTGGTTAAACAGGTTTTTGTCACCTTGGACAACAATTTTCATCATATTGTTATCTTTCTTTTGGTCCATGTACTTAATCCATGTTCCACGATCAGTCATCGTGTAACCTGTTTTTTCCGATGCCATGTTAATGGTTCGTAACATTCCTTGACCTGTTTGAACATACCATGATGCTTTTTCAGGTGCATTTTTTATAGCCTCTTTCCAGAGTTTTATCTCTTTTTTATTAGTACCTGAGTTATCTCCTCGTGAGAAAAACTTTGCACTTTGGGCTTGGATTTTTTGTAAAGCAAGTGATGTTTTCATTCCATTTACTTTTGCTGGGTCTACTTTTGGTCCAATAATTACAAAATCGTTGTACATAATTTGTTGTCTATCAACTCCATATCCTGCACTTACAAACTTTTTTTCAGAAGCTGGTGCGTGTACCATTAGAATATCTACATCACAGTTTTTTCCCATTTTAAGTGCTTTTCCTGTTCCAGTTGCAACCCACTTTAATGGTATTCCTGTATCTTTTTCAAACTTTGGTGCTAAATAGTCTAATAATCCTGTGTTATCAGTACTGGTTGTTGTTGCCATCATCAGTGCATCTTTTGCTTGTAAACTTGCTGCTAAAATAACTGATAATCCTAATGTTACTAATGCTTTTTTCATAAATTTCCCTCAATATTTTAATTAATTATTTGTGTTTGTTCTTTGACATAAGAACAGTTAAATTTAATCACATTAACGCTATCGCCTACTTCTATTAAAGCTTTCTCTTCGTTAGTGACAACTATGGCGTTACTCTCATTGAGTACCGTAATCATTCCTGAACCATATTTGTTATCTCTTGTTACTTCAAAAGCTCCCGTTTTTTGATTTCCTAACACCACATTCACGCGTCCTGTTTTTGTTTTAAACTCTTTTGTATTAACCCCTATTTCAAAGTCATGATAAATAGCACTGTATCCTTGAATTTTTCGTAATACTGGCAGTGCAAAAAGGTGCATATTTACCATAGCGGTTAGGGGGTTCCCCGGTAAACACATGACAAAAGTCTGCCCTACTTTTGCACCTGCTTCTTCCATGACACCCATCATGATTGGACGACCAGGTTTAATGTTTACTCCATGAAAAATTGTCTCTAAACCATTTTGTAAAAATGCTTCCCCAACAAAATCAGCATCCCCCATAGAGATACCACCTGTGGTAATAATCACATCATAGTTTTTTAGGTTTTTTACAAAACTTATTGACTCTTCTAAATTATCTGGAACAACACCTGTATATGTTGCACTAAACCCTTTTTCTTGTAAGAGTGCAATTAATGCGTATGAGTTACAGTTATATATCTCATCTTGTGACGCTTCTTGCCATGGCTCTTTGAGCTCATTTCCTGTTGAAACTACTGCAATTGAGAGTTTTTTGTACACTTCTACCATGGTTAAACCTTGGCTGGCTAAAACTGCAACCATTGATGAAGTGAGTTCATCACCTTGGTTAAACAGTAAATCATCAATGGCTTTTTCTTCGCCTTTTAATCGTAAGCATGAACCTTTTTTAACATTCTCTTTGATAGTGACTTTGTTATCTTCGTAAGCTGACACATCTTCAATAGGAATAATAGTGTCAGCATCACTAGGAACTTTTGCTCCTGTCATAATTTTGTAACACTCATTTTCGTTTAAAGAAGCTTCAACTGACTCCCCTGCAAAAATTACTTTTGCAACGATTAACTCTTTGCTGGCATCATTTGCACGTATAGCAAAACCATCCATTGCGGAGTTATTAAATGAAGGCAGATTTTTAACACATCGCACATCTTTTGCTAAAACTCTACCAATAGCTGTTTCTAATGGAACTATCTCTTTTAAATATGTATTTTTTGCATATTTTAATGCCTTATCAATGGCAACATTAAAATCTAAAAAAGTTTTTTGTTTTGTATTAGGCATTTAACATCCTTATTTGTCGGTATTTTTTAGCAATGGTCTGAGCTAAATTCTCAATTGAAGCTTCATCTAAATCATTTAAAAATGATAGGCTCAGCGCTTGACGGCTTTCTAACTCACTGTATCCCATGGCTTGAATAATTTTTGAAGGTCGTGATAATCCTAAAGAGCACCCCTCTCCATTGGTTACAAAAATTTCACCCAAAGACAAGGTTCGTATCATCTCTCGTGCTTTAATATTTTTAAGCCCAAAATGAAGGGTATTTTCTAAAGTACTATTTGGTTCAACAAAAAAGAAAAAGTCATCTTTAAGTGCAGTTTGTAAAGCAGTTACAACTTTTGATTTATAATCACAGTTGTATTGAAAACTATTTAATGCTTTAGTAATAAGCTCTAAAGCAATAGCATCCATTTCACCTAGGTATTGTTCATCTAGTTCACCATTATGTAACGCGATAGATTGGGTTTGAAAACCTGTTAATTTATAAGCATCAAATAGTGCAATATCAACTAAGTCTATTTGCTCTTGGCTAGCACTTACATTTGAAACTAACGTTGCATCACCGTTGATTGCTTTTACTTGTGATAAGTCGGTTTTAACAAAAGTATCCATCACATACGGCGAGATAAAAATATAATCAAGTTCTAAATCATTAAGCTGTTCTAAGTTGACACTTCCATCACGATTTAATTCAATAAAACTCACCTCAAAACCTAAGTTTTTGTAGGCATTTGCCGCATAAATCAGTGCTTGACTCTCCCCTAAACTTACTGCTATTTTTCCTTTGAGTTTACACATGAATCCAAGCAGACCTTCAATGGTAAAGGAAAAAAAGTTTAAGTCATTAAAATCAAACTGCATTTTAAAATCACGCACCTTTTTTTCAAAAGGAAAGTTATCTTGTAAGGGCTCTAAACTCAAACTTTTATCCAGCTGTAGGGTTTGTATATTTGGGTATTGGTAACTATTTAATTTCATCATCTTATCTTTTTATTTTTTATCTTCGTTATCTTTTTTACAGTGAATCACTTCTTTATCATTTAAAAAAAGCTCTTCAAATCGTCGTTGGCTAAAATCTCTAATCTCTTCTTGTAACACTTTATAATTCTCTATAATCTCTTTTGCTTTTGGAGTAAGTGTTGTTCCTCCTGAACTTCGCCCTTTGTTTACAATGACAAGTTCATCTTCGATATATTCTTGTAGTATTTTTATATGTGACCATGCTTTTTTATAATTCATTCCTACTTTTTTTGACGCTTCGGATATTGAACCTGTTTGATCTATAAGTTCTAAAATTTGTGTTTTTCCACCACCAAAAATCAGGTTGCTTTCACTATCTTCAATCCACGTCTTAACTTTTATATGCATGACCTTTCCTTTCTCTAAAACATCCCAGTTGACAATGTACTACATCAATATCACTGGCTTTAACTGTTGAACCTACTTTTCGCAAGGTTGATGTTCGTGCTTCATCCCATAGAATCTTACACTCTACTTTTTTGTTATAAGTGAAGTTTCGTTTTAAATTGTTGTAAATATCTTCTTCAAAGGCATGAAACTTTAGTTTTCCAAACACACCCAGTTCACAGTTAGTGATTTTTACATCTATACTCTTACACACATCAGACATCTCTATAGGTTTCACGCCAATAAGACGTGCTACCTTAAATGCTTTTAGACAGGAGAGTTTCCCCTGACTATCTAAGTTGGTTAGAATCAAATCTTTTTGCGTATTATCTAATTTAATAGGCTTATTTGATTCTAGTTCATTTCTAGACATCTATTCGTCCTTGATGAGTATAGAGGTTCATCTTTTTACCTCTAGCAAATCCAATGAGTGTAATACCATGAGTATGAGCTGTTTTAACTCCTAAATAGGTTGGTGCTGTACGTGAAACTACAATAGGAACCTTGTGCATAACTGCTTTAACAACCATTTCAGAACTTAAACGTCCACTAACAAACAGTACTGACTTTGTGGTATCTATTTTGGCTAATTTACATTTACCGATTACTTTATCAATAGCATTATGCCGACCAATATCCTCAGCCGTTACCGTTGTGCCATCTTCTAAATATAACATCGCTTTATGCACGCACCCTGTTAACATGTACAATTCACTCTCATCATAAAAGATTTTTACCTCTTTTGATATGGTGCTAGCTTTTACATTCATAGCAACTTGATTAAAAGGAACTTCAACACTACCTGCCACATTTCCTGTAACTCCACCACCACAACCAGAAGTGAGGGTTTTTTCTTTATATAAGTTTTTTAATGAATTTTCATCTACATGGGCTTCAATATAAACTTCTAATCCATCATTTTTAACTTCTATTGAAGTAATGTCATCTACACTTGAAATAACATTTTCACTCATCAAAAATCCAATAGCATGTGCTTCTTGGTCTTTTGGAATACACATCATTGAGATGGTTTTTTCTCCATTTAAAAAGATATTTATACGTGACTCATCGATAACTACGTCATCTTTTTCTATAAGTTCATCACCTAATACTTTTTCGATGATGATTTTCTTTAAATATTTATCATTACTCATTTTACTTTTCCTAATATGCAAACTTTGCATATTTAAATCTCCCAAAAAAATAGCATGTAAAACTCACACACTATAAGCAACTCGTTGCTTACTTTAGGGTTTGCTTCATTAATCAAAATTTACTTCTGATCATAAAAGAAGTCAAAAAAAGAGATTATCCCCAAAGGAGAGGGGATAAAATCTTATACTCCATCAAGAACTTCTGGATGAAACTCTTCTAAGTACTCTTTTGGATATTTTCCAGTAATCAGCCCTGGAAGATAACCTCGAATCGCTACAACATACGAGTAGATTGTCTCACCTACAAAGAATGTAATAACAGCACTTCCCATGAAGTGACCAAACAGAATCAATCTTCTGTATTGGATGATTTCAGCATGTGGTACAATGTCCATGCTTAAAAACCAAAGCCAAAAACCACTAAAACATAAAATAAAACCAAAAGCTACAAAAGCTAAATAGTTAATTCGTTGTCCGTGCGTATATAGACCTTTTAAGAATACTTTTCCCCATTTTGAACTTAATCGTTTAAAATGTTTATGATCTTTAAACGCAATCACAGTAATTAGTAACCATACTGGTATCCAGAACAACCCAATGATTTCATGAGTCTCTCTCATAAAAAACCCTAAAGTTCCCCCACCAGTAATGTTTCCAAATGTAATTGAGAAACCTGTAACAAACAGGTAAATCATAATCAGAATATTTCCTAATACAGCAAATCGCTGAAAAGTTGAATGAACTTCAACCATCTCACACGTTTTTCGACACTTAGGTCCTTTTCTTCCACCTTGCATTACTAGCATCACTGCAAAAATACAGAATTCTGCTAGGAATACCCATGGTAAAAGATGTTGTCTCTCTTCAAATGCTCGAACAACCTCAGGTGCAATTGCATCATATTGAGGTCCATAGATTGACACATACCCTTGCTCAAGTCGTGATAACTCAGAATAAGGAATAATCTGTCCACTAAAATCTAATGTAAACATTTTTAAAACATATTGCCACACATACGTCAAGTCAGCGATTGTTGCTAACCAAAAGTACCAGTACGTAAGCAGCGCAAATAGCGCGCCTACGATAATATATGGCATGTTTTCGTTGAAAAAACCTTTTTTCTGTGCTTTATTTTCCATACGCTTTGTCCCATCCATAAGGTGCAGATTGTACCCCATGTCCAGCAGACATTACCCTTTGTCTAAAGATATTAGAAACCTCTTCAGCATCACCTACAAGAAGTGCTTTTGTTGAACACATAGCAGCACAAGCAGGAACTTTACCTTCAGCGATTCTATTTTGTCCGTACAGTTCTCTCTCTTTAGCAGAGTTTGTCTCTTCTGGACCACCGGCACACATTGTACATTTGTCCATAACACCCTTCGTACCAAAAGCACCATCTTTTGGAAATTGAGGAGCACCGAATGGACAAGCATATAAACAATACGCACAACCGATACATTTCTCTTTATCATGTAAAACGATTCCGTCTTCTCTGATATAGAAACAATCAACAGGACAAACTTGTTCACACGGAGCATCAGTACAGTGCATACATGCAACTGATAGTGTGAATTCCATTCCCTGTTTACCTTCATTAATCGTCACAACTTTTCGACGATTAATCCCTACTGGTAACTCATGAGCTTCGGCACAAGCTACTGAACAACCATCACAATGAATACATCTGTTTTCATCACAGTAAAATTTCATTCTTGAAAAATCTGGGCTACTCATTTAACTTCTCCTATGCTCTTTCGACTCGACATAAACCACCCTTAGTCTCAGGAATCTGAGTGATGATGTCGTAACCGTAGTTTGTTACTGTATTAGCACTTTCACCAATTGCATATGGTTTTGTACCTTCTGGGTAATTAGCAGATAAATCTTCACCTTCCATTACACCAGCAAAGTGGAATGGTAAGAAAATTCTATCTTCAGATACAGAGTAAGAGTATTTTGCTTTTACTTTAATCTTTGTACCTTGTGGTGAGTGAATCCACATCATTTCACCATCTCTAATACCTTCTTGACCTGCTAAGTTCGGGTGAATATCACAGAACATTTCAGGTGTTAACGCAGCAAGATATTTAGATGCTCTGTTTTCAACACCAGCACCATTTAAGTTTACAAGTCTTCCTGTTACTAAGTTAATAGGGAAATCTTTTGACCAATCTTGCTTAGATTGTTCAGAAACATATCGAGTATCAACTCTATAATGATTCTTTTTATCTGGATACGCAGCATAATCTTTTGTCAAGTCATGTCTTGGCGTATGCAGTGGTTCTCTATGCATTGGAATAGGATCTGGGAATGTCCAAACTTTTGCTCGGGCTTTTGCATTTCCATAAGGAGCGATACCTCTTTCCATACATTTCTCAGCAATAATATTTGACGTATCAACTTTCCAGTTTTTACCAATTCTTTTCTTCTCATCGGCAGTTAACTTGATTCCAAGAACTTTCTCAATATTATCTCTGTTAATTTCTGGGTAACCATCTTTATTAGCAGAATTCTTAGGAGCTGAACCAGCACCTGCTAATAGATCTTCACCATCATGTTCTAATCCAAATCTATTTCTGAATCCCATACCACCATCTTTAACACTTCGGTTAATGTTGTATAGTAATGGAGAACCAGCGTGTGATTCAGTCCAACATGGCCAAGGTAATCCATAGTATTCACCTTTCATTGCCCCGTATCCTCTTAAAGATACTTGGTCAAACATATGCCAGTTTTCAGAGTGTTTTTTAAGTCTTTCAGCAGTCCAACCAGTTAGACCAATAGTCTTAATGATTCGTGCAATTTCATCCGTTGCATCTTCTGGCCATTTGAAATCTTTTTTCTTCTCTTTAACTTTCATACCAGCAGTAAATTGCTCATAGAAACCTAATCGTTTTGCTAATTCAAACATAATGTCTTGGTCAGCTTTTGATTCATACATTGGTTTTACAACTTCATTTCTCCATTGTGCAGAACGGTTAGTTGCAGTTACAGAACCAGATGTTTCAAATTGTGTTGCAGCTGGTAAAATATAAACATCATCTTTTTTATCAGTAATAATTGCACCCTCATTTACAAATGGGTCACAGAATACTGCTAAATCAAGATTATCTAATGCTTCTTTTACTTTTTTTGTTTGAGATGTTGATGTAATACCATTACCCATAACAAAAAGTGCTTTTAGGTTTGTACCATTATTATGAATAGCATCTTCACCTTTATTTCCACCAAGAACTCCAGCCCACCATCTAGCTAAAGTGAACCCTTTTTTGTTCATCCATTCTTTACCTTTGAATCGACCTTTAAGCCATTCATAATCAACACCCCAAGATGAAGCGAAGTATTTCCATGAACCATCACTTAAACCGTAATATCCAGGTAATGTATGAGAAAGACAACACATATCTGTTGCCCCTTGAACGTTATCGTGTCCTCTAAGAATGTTACATCCTCCACCTTCAACACCCATGTTTCCAAGAGCTAGTTGAACGATTGGTGCCATTCTTGTATTTGATGAACCAATTGTGTGTTGTGTTAAACCCATAGCCCAGATAAGTGTACCTGGCGTAGATTTAGCATACGCACGTGCAATTTGAATAATAAGACCTGCATCAACACCCGTAACATCAGCTGTTTTTTCAGGTGTCCATTTTTTAGCCTCTTCCATAACTTCATCCATACCATAAACTCTATCTTTGATAAAGTTTTTGTCATGCCATCCGTTTTTAAAGATTAGGTGTAACATTCCATACATAAATGGAATATCAGTACCAGGTCTAATTTGTGCAAATAAATCAGCTTTCGCTGCTGTTTTTGTAAATCTAGGATCTACAACAATGATTTTTGCGTTGTTTCTCTCTTTTGCTTTTAAGAAATGGGCGAAACCAACTGGGTGATTAACCGCAGGATTTGCTCCAAAAATAATGATTGCTTTTGAATTCTGGATATCTCCCAGAGAATTTGTCATAGCACCATAACCCCATGTATTCGCCACACCGGCGACTGTTGAGCTATGTCAAATTCTTGCTTGATGATCTATATTATTCGTTCCAAACATTGCAGCAAATTTTCTAAAGTAATACGATTGCTCAGTATTAAATTTTGCTGATCCTAAAAACATTGTTGAATCTGGTCCAGCTGTTTTTCGTAAGTTTTCTAACTTCGATGAAATACCATCTAAAGCTTCGTCCCACGAAATTCTTTGCCATTGACCATTTTTCTTAACCATTGGATGTTTAAGTCTAACTTCTGATCGAACCATATCAATCATGTCAGCACCTTTACAACAGTGCCCTCCAAGTGATACAGGGTGATCCGTCGCCACTTCTTGTCTTACCCAAACACCATTTTGTACTTCCGCAATAACACCACAACCTACAGAACATGCTGTACAGATTGTTTTAACTTCTTTAGAACCAGGGAAAGGATTTTTAACTTCCTCAGCCGTTGCTTCTCGAGTTACGTTAGTGCTTGCAAAAGACGATGTTACCCCAAATGCAGTTGCTACCGCAGCCATTTTCATAAATGACCGTCTACCAACCTTTGCATCTAGCGTTTCGTACGTATTTACAGACATACTAATGCTCCCTATTTTTATACCGCGTTCTTGTAATACTCAGCCCACGTATTTGTTTTTTTGTAAGTAACTTCTTTCTTCTTAGAACTACCTACAACAACACCATTCGAAGATGATTGAACACCTTCATTACCACTAGCAGCCATAACAGCAGTTGAACCCACTACCGCAGCTCCTGCAGTAACAATTGCTGTTTTCTTTGCAAAATCTCTTCTGCTTTGTTGCATGACTTGCCTCCTTATAGAAATTAAGTCCCGATGAGTCACCATGGAGACTTTAAAAAGAAGAGCTATATACATCTCTTCTTTTTAAAGCCCCCTAGAACTCAACTAAAACTTAAACGTCACTTTCAACATCATATGCGATGTCATCTGGATTTGCATCAGGTTGTTTTGGACCTTTTGCTTTGAGGGCTTTATTTCGTGCTCGTCGTGCTGCTTCTTCTTCTGAAATCTCAGGTGTTGCACATGAAACTTTTTTCTCTTCTTCCATTTTTAAGACTGGTTTTGATACCTCTAAGAACAATCTTTCAAAACCAATAAATGCTTTAAGTATCACAATGACATCTTTAAAAATCACTGCTTTTTCATGTTCATAAATCTCTTTTGCAAACTCATCAATAAACTCATTTAAAACTGATGAAAAGATACAGTGTTGAGTATTTTCGTATTCAGTTTTTCCAGCAACTACTTCATCAATAAGTTCAGCCATAAGTGTTAAAATAAAACCAATAGAGTCTTCATACTCCATGTACTCTTTTTCGTTTCGTCTGATTTTTGTTTTTGCTAAGAATTGAAGCATTTCAACTCTTTTTTTACCAGACTCAACACCCTCATCATAAAATGATGCAGTTACTCGTACATTTTTAGTTTGTGGGTTATGAAAAATATCATCGAACTCTTGAACCAGCACCATATTTGAGCTACTATCAAGTTTGTCTAAAATTGAACTAATTGCCTCTTTTGTTGTTGGGTCAAGTGGATTCTCTTCTAACAGTTTTAGAATATTAATTAGTTCTAAATAACTTGTAATATCTTTTGAATAGACAAAAAATCGCGAGAACATACTGTAGTATATTGCTCGTGCTTTCATGAGTGCTTCTTGTTTCATCTTATGCTCCTACCGTTGGGTTGTTATAGTTTGATTTATCTGCTAAATAACTTTGCATCATTACTTTTCCTTTACAGTCTTCACAACAGTAAAGGGTTCTCTCTTTGATTGGGTCAGCTTTAAATAGTGGTGCCATGATATTGGCGATTTTCTCTATGGCTTTTGTGGTTGCAAACTCTTTACCACACTCAACACAAGCAAACAGTTCATCTTGTGCTAATACTTCTTCGCTAAACCATGAAGGTGCTAATTTAATCACATCTCGCTCTATAGTTAAACAGTTAACTTCTGGACATGATACTTCACAATATCCACACGCGGTACATATCGATGCATTTAGTCTTAGTGTATTATCAGAAGTATCTGCAATAAGTGCACCAACATTACATGCTCCAACACATGAAAGACACAATGTACAGTTTGATTCGTTTACTTTCACATGTCCATAGTGAACATGCTCACCTGTACGAACAACACCTAAATCTTCATTTCCAACAATATGTGAAAGTCGAATAGCAAAAATTTCTCTTTTTTTAGATTCACTTTCATTAAAACTAAATTGTGAATTCTCTACAAAGTTAACTTCTTTAAGTGCTAAATGTAACTCTGTTTCATCCATAGCAATTAAAATGGCATCAACGCCATATTTTGCTTGATAGATTTGATTTAAAATTGAGATGGCATCTTTTGTTCCCTTAGATAAGAAGTCAGAGTAGAAAATCACTTGTGAACCTGACTCTTGAAGCAGCGTTAAAAGTGTTCCTTCATGCAAGAACTTTTCACCCTCAATTGCAAAGGGAAGAACATTCTCTTTTATTGATACGTTCAGGTTTTTTACTTCCATTTTTTGAGGAATGACTAAAGGAATATGTCCTTTTGTTAATCGTGCCATTTCAAAGATAGTGCCTCTATTTGATGGAGCATAATCAATTGCTCCTGATGGACATACTGAAATACACCCACCACAACCGTGACAATCAATTTGTGAAAATCCTAAGTGCTTATTTTCATCATCTTTTACAATAGCTACTGTTGGACATACCTCTTCACATTTTGAACAGATTTCTTCTCTTCGTTCGTGATATTGACAGATTGTTTTATCATATGTAGTAAATTTTTTATATTCGTAGTTTGTAATGTTTAATCGTAGTTGTGCTAATACTTCATCCAATGAAGTTTCTAGTGGGTCAAAAGCACCACTTTGTTTATCTGCAATCTCTTCTTTATTAAACCAAACAATTTGAGAGACACTTAGTTTAACTTCATCTTCACCGTCTGCAACCATAACATCCAAGTTTCCAATGTGTCCAGAAATTGACTTTACAATTGATGGCTCAACATGAAATAGGTCAAATTCGTTTGGAATTGTTGCTCGTAAGAACTCTTTTTTCTCATCATTAGTTCCAACAAGTAAAACAGCGTTATTAACTTCTTGGCTATAAGTGATATCTTGTGCCATATCAAATCGAATGGCATTCATTTCATAAAGTTTTTCGATGGTTGTGATTTTTTGAGCTAATGTATCTTGTGAGTGTGTAATATAATAATCAATCTCATCAGCAATCAACTCCGCATTAACGCTTTTTGAATTAGAAACAATAAAATCACCCGAAGATGCTTCCACTAAATCTTTTGTAACATAGATTGATTCACTCAGTGGGAAATCAAGCTCTTTCTCGTTGTAATAGACGAATTCATGCATACCATACTGCCTTTGGTAAAAAATATTTTACCTATTCTATACGCCTTAAACTTAAATTTGTCTTAAAAAGTTAAATATACTTTACCAATTAATATTAATGTGTTACATTTTGGTAAAATTTATTTTCCTATTCTTTAAAAATATGTTATACTTTATTTATATTGGGTTAGAGGATTATAGGTCATGAGAAATTTAATCATAGCAGTTATAGTTATTGGGGTTATTTATCTTAATATAAAAGATAGAACATATAATAGTAGCACCCTAATATTTGGTACCTCTATACCGCAAACTGGCATCATGAAAGCATGGGGAAGTGCAGTTCACAGTGGTGCTAATGCATACTTTTCATATGTTAATGATACAAACCTTTTAAAAGATAAAAAAATACAACTCATCACTTATGATGATAAATATGAACCTGAGCTGACCTTTGAAAACCTACAACGTCTCATTTCGAAACAAAATATTTTTGCTCTTTTCGGATTTGTAGGCACTCCAACAGTAAAAAATATATTACCATATCTTAATACTCACGATATACCTTTTGTTGCCCCCTTTACAGGAGCCTCATTTTTACGAACATCACAAAATGAAAATATCATCAACTTTCGAAGTTCTTATCAAGAAGAGATTGATTCTATTGTGAACTACCTACACACTAAAAAAGATATATCACGATTTGCTGTTTTTTATCAAAATGATGAATATGGGGAAGAAGGGTTTATTTCACTGCTAAACGCATTAAATAAAAGAGATTTAAAACTTGTAGGGGAAGGTACCTATAAACGTAACACTCTATCCATTCGCCATGCTTTTAATGAAATCAAAGATGCAAAACCCCAAGCAGTTATTATGGTAGGAGCATACAAATCAAATGCACTATTTATCAAAACAGCCAAAGAGCATGAGAATTTTAAAGATACTATTTTTTGTAATGTCTCTTTTAGTGATGCTGACCAAATGATTCAAGAATTAGATTTTAATACTCAGAATCTTCTTTTTTCTCAAATTGTACCCTATTATAAAAACAACAGTATTCATGTTATTTTAGAGTACAAAAAATTAATGCGAAAATACTACCCTAATGAACCACTTAGTTTTATCTCCCTAGAATCATTTTTAGCTGCTAAAAGCGTTGTTTTAGCGTTGCAAAATATCAAAGGAAGTATCACTCGAAATAAGTTTTTAGAAGAATTAAAAACACTTAAAAAAGATGCCTTAAAAGGTTTATCTTTAGAGTTTAAAAATAGACAACTTCATAATAAAACCTATCTTTTTGAATATAAACGTGGTGATTTTATAAAGGTAAATGATGAAAATTAAAACCTTACTTTCCTATTTTGATAAAATCCCATTCTCTTATAAAACCTCTATTTTAATTTTTATTATCACCGGTGGTATGATTTCAATTATTGTTTTATCTCAAATCTCCATTTATACACTAAAAAATGATTTTGATGTGATGTTTGAAAATCGTACTAAACCTATTATTAAACTCGAAGCCATCAAAGATACCTATAAAATCAATATTTACGATACCTTATATGATATTCAACACTCAAATGTAAGTGTAGAACAAGCGTTAGATGTTATTACCTTGGGACAACAGCTTATTAATAAAAACTGGAGTGACTATAAAAAGAATATATTAAATAAAAAAGAACAGAACTCCTACTTTTCACAAGTTATTAAAGAGCTTTTTACCCTGCATATTCAAGAAGACAGATCATTACTTCAAAAAAGTATTATTGCAAATATCAACAAAAAACATGCAAAAATCAATAGAGCTATTAACTCCATTTTATACCAACTTCAACACAAGAAGTTTATTCAAGCTTTTGAACAAATTGATGATTTATATATTGAGATAAACTCTATTAATATTTATATGACCAACCTAACTAATTATGATTTGAATATGGCAATCAATGAAAAACGGGAAACCCAAAAGATTTTTAATACCTTAACCATGATTTTGAACTTTTCTATTTTCTTTGTATTTATATTCTCTATTTTACTCTCTGTTCTATTTATCCATCACTTTAGACAACTTCACTTTAACCTCGAAGATGTAGTGGATGAAAAGACTCAAGAGCTACAAAAACTCAATGAATCCCTAGAAAAACGTATTGCAAAAGAGGTTAATAATTCACGAAAGAAAGACCTCATCATGTTTCAACAAGCACGCCATGCCTCTTTGGGGGAGATGATTTCTAATATTGCACACCAATGGAGACAACCATTGGGCTCACTTATGATGATTATTCAAAGCTTTCAAACTAAAATGGAGTTAGGGAAACTCACTCCTGAATTTATGGAGCAAAAAGTAAATGATGCTATGTTACTCAGCGATAACATGTCCAATACCTTAGAGGACTTTCAAACATTCTTTAAACCCAATAAAGATAAAACAATGTTCAAATTAAAGGAATGTATTGAGCATTCTTTTGAACTCTCCAAGTATTTATTAGATAAAAAACAGATTACTTTTAGTTTAGATGTAAAAGATGATGTTGAACTCTATGGTTTTTACAATGAACTCTCCCATGTATTTTTAAATATCATCTCAAATGCAACGGATGCACTAACTTCCAAAGATGACAAAAAACTTATTGAAGTGATGGTTAAAAAGTCTCAGAAAAATATTCGTATCAATATTTTTGATAATGGAGGAGGAATTGATGAGAATGTTCTACCTCAAATCTTTGAACCTTACTTCACAACCAAGTATAAAAGTGCTGGAACTGGGATAGGTCTCTACATGTCGAAACAAATTATAGAGAAACATATGCATGGAACTATTATTTGTAAGAATATTTACTATAAAATAGATAAACAAAAATTTGAGGATTGTGCGATGTTCGTCATAACAATTCCTTATAATAAGGATCACGATGATAACCAATAGAAATTTGAATATTTTAAATAACTTTAACATACTCTATTTAGAGGATGATGATTCATTACTAACTCATACAAAAGATATCTTGGATGACTTTGTTAACAATGTATATGCTGTCAAAACATCTCAAGCAGCTATGCAAATTATCAAGAGTGAACATATTGATGTTATTGTTTCTGATATCTTATTGGAAAATGAAAATGGTATTGACTTCTTACGAACCTTGCAAGAAGAAGAGAATATTAAAGTCCCTACAATATTAACCACAGCACATACTGATACAAAGTATCTATTGGATGCTATTAAACTCAAAGTTGAAAACTATATAGTTAAACCTATCAATGTTAAAGAGTTACTCAATACTTTACATGATATTTTGTTACCTCATATTCAAGAAAAAGAGATACAAAAAAATGCCAACGTTATTAAAACAATTTCAGCCATAACAGACAGTAAACAAGTTGAAGTTGTCAAATACATCATGAACAACCTCAACAATAACGATGAACTAATTGCTTCATACAGTGATATTATGGCAGAGATTTCTATTTCAAAACCAACCTTAATCAAACTCTTTAAAGAGTTGGCTCAAAAAAATATTGTCATCAAAACAGCTCATAAAACTCACAAATTTAATCAAAATGCCTTGGATATGCTGTAGGGAGTTAAAAACTCTCCCAAGCATCATCTTCATCAAAGACTCTATTGGTATGAATCTTTGCATCTTTTACTTTTGGTTTAATGCCATTAAACTCTAACCCCTTTTTCTTCTGTTTTTTTAGTGCTTTAATTTTTTCATCATCACCACTTGAAAAGGCTTTGAGAGTTTTCTTTAAAATCTTTTTCTCTTTTGCTTTTTTGATTTTAATCTCATTTTTACCATGGAACTCTTTGGCATTGGCATTAGAAACTACACGTTTTGAAATTTTATCCGTATCACTAGCAACGGCATTTGTATTTTGTGCAATAGCCGCATTTTCTTGAGTTTGACGGTCTAGTTGACTCACAGCATCACTTACTTGTTGGATTCCTAACTGTTGCTCTTTTGATGCGGTTGAAACACTGTTGATAAGTTCAATGGTATTATTAATATTATTACTTAGCGTTGAATACCCCTCTATCATTGAATCAGCAATAACTTTACCTTCGTTAGCTTTAACATTAGCATTGGTTACTAACGCTTTAATCTCTTTGGCTGCTTGCGCACTTCTTCCTGCTAGGTTTCGCACCTCTTGAGCAACAACAGCAAACCCTTTACCAGCTTCTCCAGCAGTTGCCGCTTCAACAGCCGCATTAAGCGATAAAATATTGGTTTGAAAAGCAATCTTATCAATAACGGTGATTGCATCATTGATTGAGCTTACTTGAACATTAATCTCATCCATAGCTACTGTTGTTTTATTCGCTAAGGTTTCCCCCTCTTTTACAGCAACGGTAACCTCTTGGGCGTAAGAAGACATGTTATCAACATTTTGATTATTGGCTTCCACATTACTGTTGATTTGTTCCAGCGCTGCTGATGTTTGTTCAATAGAGGCTGCTGCTTCATTGGTGTTATTACTCAATATTCGTACACTTTCAATGAGAATATCAGAGCTTTGATCCAGTTTTAAGCCATTGGTTTTGTTTTCAACTAAGGTTTGTGTAATAGCATCCCCTAGTGAATTAACACCTGTTGCTAGTTTGAGTAGGTGTTCTTTTAACCCTTGTGTATCAACTTTATTCAAATAGTTGTAATGAGTGTACTGTTCTAGAATTGCTAAGATGTTTTCAATATTGAACTCTAAGTTATTGCCCATATTATTTAGAACATCTTTGAGTTCATTTAATGCTGGATTGCTTGAACTTTTTGTGATACGTTGACATAAATCACCTTTTTCAAACTCTGAGAGTACTTGTACTGTTTCATTAAGCAATTCTCTATCACTTTCAAGGGATTGTTTAACCCTATGGATATTCTTATTAATCACATGGGACATATTTCCTATTTCATCATTTGCACTATCATCTAAAGGTACTACTTCATGGGTTTCATTATTGAGGTAACTAAAAAACCCAACTAATCCATCTTCAAACTTTTTCAAGGGTCGTATTACACTGTTTCTCAAAGCCACTATAGTAACAAGAATAATAGCTATTAAAACAACTAATGAAATGAGCGCTAATATGATGTTTAATTCAATGGTAGGAGCCAAGGCTTCATCAAGATTGATTTCAGAAATGATTGCCCAATTTTGACCAAAAACATTCACACTACTATAAGAGCTTAATACCTCTTCTCCTCTAAAGTTTACAATCTCATGGGCACCTGTTTTATTAACAAGTGCTTGGGCAGTTGATTTGCTTTTAACACTTAAAAAGCCTACTGTCGTACCTGAGCTTTTTGTATTTTGGTTATCAACTTGTTTAATAAAACGATAATCATTTCGCATAGTATGGTCAGGTCCAACTAAATAACTGTTTCCACTATTACCTAAACCAGCCTCTTCGAATTTGCCTTCAAAGTTCATTATCTCATCAATCACATCAATAGGAAATTGAAAGACCAAATTTCCTACTCGTTTTCCTCGTTTGTTAAACACAGGTGTTGCAATAAATGATGATGGCTTATTATAATTTGCTTCATAAGGTTTAAAATCAACAAAAGAAACTTCACCTTTTTTTAGTTTTTGAGCTTTTTCATTAACTTGCGCTAAACCACTGTTTGAATAAGCACCAGTTTTCAGATTGGTTGCATAATCTTTTTCTTTAAAAGCACTATAAATAACTGTTCCCTTTTTATCAACAAAAAAGATATCAGCAAGTCTAAACTTTTCTAGAATCGTATTATAGGTCTCATGGAACTTTGTGTGGTTCAAAGTATAACTTGAGGTTAACGTACTCGATTCTATCATGATATTTTTTTTGCCAACGGGTGCTTCATTTTTAACAATATACATATACTGTGCCAAAATAGCATCATCAATTTTGGGAAGATAGTGTTCAACTGGCTTTTTAGAACTAACTCCTGATAAATCAAAATTGATTCGGTTTATATAGTGTTGTTCGTAATGCTTTCTAACTTCTTTTTTAGCTTTATCAACTGTGATGTCCATAGAAGTTTCATCTTTTATTTTATAAAAGTATCGTCCCATATACTTAAATGCATCCCCAGTAGATGCTGCGCTTGCTGTTGAGACGATGAGTCCTTCAATCCGATTAAAGTAGTTTTCAATATGTTGCTTTTTGGCAGCTGTGATTGAACTGAGCTGTTCTAACTTATCCTCTTTTGAATGTTGTATGCTTTCAAAAACACTCACTGATAAGGTGATTATTGATAAGAGTAAGAGACTTGAGATAATCAAAAGAATAAGTTTTAAATTGATTGTTAATCCTCGCATATGTTTCCTTGTATTAATTATTTTTTAAATTATTTACTATTCATTGTGAGAAATGATACAAGTGATTGGTGACATAATGGTAACAAGATAAAATTATTTTTATACAGAACACAATATAAGCTTCTATAATCAGCCCTTAACCAAGATTTAACTATCATGCGTCTTACCAATCAAGGAGAATATTTGAAATTTGATATTGTAAAAATTGCCAATGCAATCATCTACTTACTAGATAAAAAAGTTGCTCATCTTAATGATAAAAAACTATCAATTATGTTGTTTTTAATGGACTATAACCATCAAGAAAACTGTGGAGAAAAAATCTTTAATGAAGAGTATGTAAAAACAAACCGAAATCCAAAACCAAGAATTTTGGGTGAAGTATTTGATATTATTGCAAATAATGAAGACTTAGATGAAGATGACGAAAGACTTTTTGTTATTCAAGAACTGTTAGATTATATTGATATTGAGATAATCGATAAAGAAAAATTTGTTGAGTTACAGTTTATCAAAATGGAAGAGGGTTTTGATGAAGAGCTATTTAATGTAGATGAATTTAAAACAATGAATAAAATCATAAAACTTTATGGAGATATGACACCACGAAATATTGCCAATGAGTGCTTTAAAATAGATACGGTTAGAGAGACTGCTAACGACGAGGTAATTATTTAAAAGAGTTTTTTAACTCTTTTAAACCTCTGACCATACAGCAAACTCATTACCGCTGACATCACTAAAATGAAAACGTCTGCCACCAGGGAAAGCAAATATTTCCTGTACCACTTCACCACCTGCTTCAAGAACTTTTTTTAATGTTTTTTCTAAATCATCACTGTAAAAGATAATCAGAACGCTTCCTTGGTTTGTCGAGGCACTCAATGGAGATTTAAAGAACCCTCCCTTCATAACACCATCACTAAAAGCAGTATACTCTTCACCATAATCTTCAAAAGTCCATGCAAAAACGGTTGAAAAAAACTTCTTTGTTCGATGCAAACTTTTGACGGGAAACTCAATGTAGTTTATCTTTTCATGTTGATTCATGTAAAAGTCCTTTTATTGTTAACAGTTAGTCTCTTCATCACCAATACAACACTGATCTTTGAGTTCACTAATAACATTATCGAGTAGTTTATAGTTCGCTGTACAGTGTAATACTCTACCCTCTCGTTCTTGAGAGATTAAGTTTAACGTAGAGAGTTTTGTTAAATGGTGAGAAAGTGTTGAACCAGGTACATTTAGTTCTTCTTGTATTTTTCCTACACTTAAACCTTTTTTTCCAGCTTTAACTAAAAGCCTAAAAATTCTAAGTCGTGTGATATTTCCAAGTTGCGCTAAACAGTTTACGAGTTCTTCTTCTTTCATTCCCATTCCTTTTATTATGGGTATTATAATATCTAAGTGTTTATAATATTATTTAACAGCATTATACTCTTCTACTTTTTTAACTGCATTAACAGCTGCTGGTAATAATGCTTCACTTAATGCGGGGTGAATATATAACATCTCTTTTAAATGTCGGATATCATTATCAAGGTGCATGATTGCCAAAACTTGATGCATCATGGTAGCACTCTCTGGACCAATCATATGGGCACCTAGTATCTCATAACTATTTGGGTCAATCAGCAGTTTTGTTCGAGGATACTTAATACGTAAGGACATTGCTTTTGCACTAGCTAACCAATCAGTAGTTGTTGAAACATATGTTATACCTTGTTCCTCTAGCTGTTCTTGCGTTTTTCCAACACTTGCAACTTCGGGGTCAGTGAATACTGCGTGGGGCATATACTTAAACTGGTGGGGTTCTTTTTCCTCTTTGTATAACATCTTTCCTAAATGGTTTACTTCAAAGGCCGCGGCGTGTTGTAACATATGATTTCCTGAAGCATCACCTACGACGTAAACACCCTCTACTTTTGTTTGAAAGTTTTCATCACGTTTGATAAAACCTCTTTCATTAACTTCGATATCTGTGTTTTGTAAGCCTAACAAATCTGCATTTGAAACTCGCCCTGTTGCATAAAGTAATGCTTCACTTTTGTGAGTTGTTTTTTCATCATTTGATATAAGATTTAGCGTAAATTCATTATGTTCGTGACTTATTCTTTCAACAGTAGTTTTAAAAAGCACTTTGACATTTTTAATGAACTCTTCTTTAAATATTTCCGATATCTCTTTATCTTCATTGGACAACAAATGATTACTTCGAGCAATTAATGTTGTCTTTATTCCAACCGCATCAAAAAAGTTTGCCAACTCAACAGCAATAAATCCAGAACCAACTACTGTGATGCTCTTTGGAATCTCTTTCTCAAAGGGAAAAATAGTATCACTACTCCATGCTTTTTCATGGGGTACTTCTATAGGTCGTGTTCCTGTTGCAATTACAATATTTGTGGCAGTTAGCTTTTCACCATTAACATCAATGACTTTATTTTCTACAAAAGAGCCAACACCTCTGTAAACATCAACCCCATCCATACGGGACTCATATCGGCTATCAATACTGCCCACATAAGCATTGGTTTTATCAAATATCTTTTGAACATCTATATTTTCAATGGTTGCATCAATAAAGTGTCGGGAAGACTCTTTGACTGCACGTGCTACATGGGCATAACCAATGAGCAGTTTAGATGGTACACAGCCTCTATTTGGGCAAGTACCCCCTAAACTTGTCTTTTCAATCAACGCAACCTTTTTTCCTAGACTAGCAGCCGTCACGGCTAAATTAGAAGCTCGTCCACCACCAATAATAATTAAATCATATGTTTTCATTTTTCACCTCATTAAGTCGTAAAGTATACATCTTTTTTGTTTAGAGAAAATAAAGTCTTTTATCTCTATTTTATACTATTCATTGCATTAATAAATTTTTTATAAATCAATTCTAAATTCTGGTTTCCTTCAATCAGCCCAAGGCAATCATGTTCTTTCATAAAGTGTTCTAAAAGTGCAACTCTTTTGAATAAATACTCAAACATCTCTTTGTTAATATCAGGCAAATCAGAATGATTGAGTTTTCCATTTTTATCACTTTTTTGAACTACTTTAGCAGGTATTCCAACAGCGGTAGAGTTATTGGGAACATCTTTTACTACAACTGAATTAGCTCCTACTTTTCCGTTTTCTCCTATTGTGATATTTCCTAATACTTTAGCTCCACTTCCTATAACAGAATTTGCTTTTATTGTTGGATGGCGTTTCCCTTTACTAAGGCTAACTCCTCCAAGAGTAACACCTTGATAGATTAAAACATCGTCTTCAATAATTGTTGTCTCACCTATTACTACACCAATTCCATGATCGATAAACACACGTCTACCTATAGTTGCTGCTGGATGGATATCCATTTTGCATAAAAATTGTGCAAGGCTCATAATGAGTCTAGCTATAAACTTGAAATTTCTTTTGTATAATCTATTTGCAAATCTATGATAAATGATTGCCCAAACACCTGGATAGTTAAATATTAATTCTAGAGATGATGATAGTGCAGGATCATTTTTTTTCGGGACTAAAAAATCTTCTTTGATTTGTTTCCATAATGATAATGTTTTATTTCTTTTCATAATAAGTTCTCTCTTTTAGCTAAAAGGAGTAAAAATCACTCCTTTTTATTTTTTAACAACATCTAGCAGGTTTGTTTATTCTTTTATCTACAACTCTTTTTATAATCTCTAACCCTTGATTAATCATATCTCTCGATGTAGCTATATTCATTCTTAAAAAGCCAATACCAGCTTTTCCAAACCAATTTCCAGGATTTAAAGCAATACCTTCATCAACAAGTAATTGATTAAACTCTTGTGCATCAAGATTTAATTCTCTAAAATCAAGCCATACTAAATACATTCCTTCTGTTTTAGTAACTTTGATTTGTGGAATATTTTCTTTGAAATATTCATCTATATAATCAACCGTATCTTCTACATGAACTAAAAGCTTATCAAGCCACTCTTCACCCGTGTTGTATGCAGTTTCCATTGCTATTGATTCTAAAGCTGTTGTTTTATCTAAATACATATTTAGCATGAATTTATCAAATTTTTCTAAAACATCTTTATTTGTAGAGTATAAAAAACTACTACTATTTGATGGTAAGTTAAATGTCTTAGCTGGAGATAATAAAGAAATAGACATTTGTGTTAACTCATCTGAAAGTGAACCATAAGGAATAAATGTATTTCCTTTAAAAATGATATCGCTATGGATTTCATCGGAGATGATATACATATCATTTTCTTTTGCAATTTTGCCAAGTCTGTTTAGTTCATCACTAGTCCAAACTCTACCAACTGGGTTGTGAGGGTTACAAAGAATAAATACCTTAGCTTCTTTTGCTTTTTCTTCAAAATCTTCAAAATCAATTTCATATCTTCCATCTATAAGTTTTAAGGGGCTTTGAATTAATTTTCTACCGTTATTTGGTACTACATGTAAGAACTTTGGAAAAGATGGTGTTTGTACTAATACTCCATCGCCTTCTTTTGTTAATAGATTAATTAAGATACCAATCGAAGCCATAATACTGGGACTTGTTCTTAAATTTTGTTTATCCATTACCCAATTGTGCCTTCTATCAAACCAATTGATAGCTGATTTCTTTAGTCCATCAATACTTTTTTCATAACCAAACAATCCATTATCAACTCTATCACGTAAAGCATTTTTTACATTTGGCGTAGTTTCAAAGTCCATATCAGCAACCCAAAATGGTAATAGTTCAGTTGATCCAAAATAATTTTGTTGAAAAATCTCATCTCTTTTTACAACTTTTACTTTTGTGTGGTCTGCTACTTGTTCAAACATTTTTATCCTTTTTTATTTTTTATTTAATTGCTATTGCTTCAATTTCTATCAAAGCACCTTTTGGTAATTTAGAAACTTCATATGTTGCTCTTGCTGGATATGGCTCTGAAAAATATTCGCCATAAACTTCATTAACAATGTTAAAATCACCAATATTTTTTAATAAAATAGTCGTTTTAACGATATCATTCATAGAAGCATTTGCTTCAGTTACAATATGCTTAATATTTTCTAATGACTGTATTGTCTGACTTAAAACATCATCTCCAATAATTTCTCCAGTGGTTGAATCAATGGGTAATTGTCCGGAGATAAACACTATGTTATCCCTTTCAACCCCTTGAGAATACGGACCTATTGCTTTAGGTGCATTTATTGATTTAATTTCTTTCATTTTTTCCCTTTTATACTCTTTTGTTCATTGATACAGCAACATTAGGCATCTTATGTTTAAAACTAATGATGAACAGTGTCACTATCATCATAAGAAATAGACTCACACCCAATGCAAACAAAAAGTTTTGAACACCTAAATCATTTGCTAACTTAAAGAAAATCATAGGAGAGGCGAACTGTCCTAGGAACAAAGCACTGGTAAAATAACCTGAGCTTTTAACTCTGTTTTCTATTGTCGTAAACTTTAAAAACCATGTTGTTATATTGGTCATCATAATACCCGCGCCTAATCCTGCAATGTGTGCTGGAAAGAAAAACATATTAAGTTGTGTGACTATCCCATACCCTATAAACCCCGTACCAAAAATAGATAAGCCTATTAAAAATATCGCTTTGTGGGATAGTCGTTTTTTTAATTTTGCAAAAATCAATCCACCTAAGGCATTGGAGACTAAAAATGTCGAAATAACAAGTCCAGCAAATTGTCCAGATGCTTCGTATTTATTAATCAACATAAAGGGTACTTGCGTTGGCATAATGAAAAAAACCGACATATATAAAAAAGCTAAAAGGTAAATGTAAAAGATATTACCGGTAGCTTCATTTTTTAAAATGACAAAGTTACTCTCTTTTGTTACCTCTTTTATTTGAGTAAATACAAGTGGCAAAATCAATAAACCTAATAGGTAAATTCCAAAAGTATATCTCCATGAAATATCAGCTAAAGCACCTCCTCCTGTTACTAAAACAATACCACCAAAAGCAGCAAAGGCATTTTGTAAACTCATGTACTTAGAGCGTTTTTCATTGGAAAAATAATCTCCAACTAATGAAGTAGTTACAATCATCAAAGAAGCAACTGCCGCACCAAATAGTGCTCTAGAAGCCAATAACAATTCAATACTCTCAAGGTACAAACCAGAACTTCCTGCAAATGCAAATATAAAGATTGCTAAAATTGCTGACCTTTTTTTACCAAACTTAAAAATTATATGTCCTAAAAATGGCGCTAGTAATGCTATTGCCAAAGAAGGTAAGGTAATCATCAAACGTGAATAAAACTCAATATTCTTAACATCATTAAAATGTTCTTTCAAAGAGGGTACGGCCGTTATAATTGCCACATTTGACATGGTCGAAAGCATTGCTAGTAACAACAGAGTAAAGATTGCTAGCTTATTTACAATATTCATTTTCTAATCCTTATCTATTCATATTTCTAGAAATTTAGAAATAATGAATTAAATTTTTTTTACTTTATTTACGAAAAATATAAATTTACTAAAAACCCACAACCTATTGCCATAGAGAAAACAGCCACTAAAAAGAATATCATGATTGGTAATTTAAAAATCTTTTTAAGCATAATCATCTCAGGTAGACTTGCCCCTGCTCCTGCAACTGTTAAGGCTAAAATAGCACCCATACTCACACCACCATCAATTAACGCAGGTGCTAATCCAACCATTGATTCAGCACGGATATATAAAGGTACACCAATTAAAGCCGCAACAGGGATTGCTAAAGGATTATCAACTCCAGCATATTGAGTTAATAGCTCTTTTGGAACAAACCCATGAACAAAGGCCCCAATTCCAATACCAATAGCTATATAGGGAGCAAAAGATAAAAACTGTTTCCATGTTTTTTTCATCAATGCTTTATCACTGATTTTTTTCCATTTGCTCTCTTTTTTAACATCTTCTTTTTGAACTGTTCCATCGCAACATCCGCCCTGCTGGTCGTTTTCCATGCTATTTGGTTTTATGGTAGTAAATGCTAGTTTTGGAGTGCAACAAGAAGTGGTTACTTTTGTTTCTTCTTTTTTCTCTTCAACTTTAGTGCTATCACAACATGACCTAGTCTCTTCATCACTGGAAAAAATCTCTTTTTTAATAAACCGTTCAAACCCTAACTTACCTAAAGCAAAACCTGCAAACATCGATACAAAAAATGCGATAAATCCATATATCAGTGTTACTTCATATCCAAATGCACTCCAAAATACGGCAATAATAATTGGATTAAGTAATGGTGATGTGAACAAAAACGTCATAATTGGACCAAAGGCTGCACGCGCTTTAAGTAAACCAAGTGTTAGTGGTATTGTTGAACAACTACAAAAAGGAGTTAATGCCCCTAATGCTGATGCAATTAAATAACCACCTTTATTTGAAGAAAGTACTTTTTGTACTTTTACTGGATTAATAAATAGATTGATAATTTCAACTAAAAAACTAACTCCTATAAATAACACTGCTAGTTCAATAAAATTAAAAATAAAAAAAGCCCCTGCTTCTTTTACGTGTTCTAACATATTTTCACTCATATGTTTTCCTTTAATATTATATTTCTAGAATTATAGAAATATAATACTTAAGAGATACTTTAATATTTCTAGAATTATAGAAATATAAACTACTGATTATTAAATATCTTCAACAATGTGATAGAACTCTCTTATTCTTGATTAATAATTATTTAGATTGTAGGTGTTCGTAAATTTGGTTTTGCGTCTTTTTATAAATATCGAGTTCTTTATTCCCAATTAATGAAGCTATCTCTTTTTCAACTGTTTCAATATATTCATTAGCACATTTTACGAGCGAATTGCCTTTTGGTGTTAATTGAATATTTTTCTCTTTTTCATTTTCTAAGTTTAGGGTTATATACTCATACTCTATAAGTTTTTTGATATTTTTATGTATTGCCTGTCTGGAATAACCTACTTTTTTTGATAATTGAGAAGATGTAATTTTTTTAGATTCTGAAATATATGGAAATAGAACAATTAGGGCTTCACTAAGCCCATAAAATCTATTCTCTTCTAAATTTTTCAAGATTGATTTATTGAAAACTTTACTTGTTTCCAAAGATAAAAAACATAATGACATTGTAAACCTAGTTGACAAAATATACTTTTTGTATTATACTTTCACTACAAAAATTATAGGAGTATAACATGAAATACCTTTTACAAGTAGACTTTCCCTATGAGGGTCCATTCAAAGAAGAATTTACAAAATCAATGACTGGTTTAGCCCAAGATATAGCAACGGAAGAGGGATTAATTTGGAAAATATGGACAGAAAATGAAACAGAAAAAGAGGCTGGTGGAGTTTACGTATTTGATAACTTAAAGGATGCAAATAGATATTTAGATAAACATACCAAACGCCTAGAAAGCTTTGGATTTTCAAATATACGAGCTAAAGTTTTTGAAATAAATGAACCTCTAAGTTCAATTAACAACATTACTTTCTAATATTAGTTTTCCAATAATTCATATTATTTTAGGGAACATCCACAGGATGTTATGGCTTGATTCGAGTGTAAGTACTCTCTGACCTTCTTAGAAATCAAGTCAATCCCAATATTCAATAATGCAGTAACTAAAAGCAATAAAAACATCTTATCTAATCTAAAGTCGGCAATAGCACTATCAATATAGAACCCTAAAGTAGCAACTCCTAAAAGCCCAAGTATTGCTGACTCTCTCATAATAATTTCCCATCGATAAAACAAAAAAGCTAAGAATTGATTATAGACTCTAGGTAATACTTCATAGAAGTATTTTTCAGTTCGTCGTTTTGTGATATCAGGACGTAATTTTAGAACTTGTGTCTCTTTACCCATAAGGTGAGCAATAATTGAACCATTATGTAACATCAATGCTAAAGCTGCTGGAAGCATTGATGGTCCAAACATCTGCAAAAATATATAAGCCAAAATATATTCAGGGGTTGAACGTAATACCACTAAAACAATATGACTAATTAATCTCGTTGGTGCTTTAAAAAACTTCGTTGAAACAAGCGGAAAAAGTGCCAAGGCTAACAAAGCAGTTAATAAAAGTGCTAGTTGAGTTACAACCAGTGTATTTACAACTCCTGGAACAATTTCATTACTAAAAATTTTACTAAACCAGTTAAGGGTTGCATCAAATCCCAAATCATTTCGTATAGGATGTGGAACGATATCACTGCTGACAAATCGCCATAAATTTGAAGCATTAAACCCACTAAAGTCATCTAGATAAACAAAAGAAGCGATAATAAGAGGAATAAAACTATACTTTGTCACCCACAGACGTATGGTTGCAACAACAATATAAAACAGTATCAGTATCATCCACACTTCATGGTAGTATCCTTGCATAAAAGATGATGATAAATAGTAGCCCAAGGTTGTGATTCCCACAAATCCTAAAATCGCCGTTGAACGCAAGGCACACTCAAAACGATAAAGTGTGTAATCAATCAAATGAGGAAAAGCATCAGGTATTTTGGTAAAAAAGAAAAATGAGATTCGATTCTTTCCTTCTAACTCTTTAGGAAAAATATCATGCTCTTCTAAAATCTCGGCATACACTTTTGCTAAAATAGCACTATAAGGAATGATGATAGCTAGAATAGCCGTTAAGGTATTCAGACCAAAGATTTGCAAAAAAATCAGCGCCCAAAAAAGTTCATGAATAGCTCGTGTAAATGATAAAGAAATACGCACTATCATATTTGAAAAAAACAGCGCCAAGAAAAAACCAAGTATCGCAGATATACTCATAGAAGCAATCGCTATGGCAATCGTATTTAAAAACCCCTCAAATAAAATTGTATAGTTTGAAAAGGAAAGTGCAGTTATAGAAAAAAAGAAATTATGCACTAAAGAGGTTGTATCAACAGTAGAGATTTCTAAATCGGCTAGGAAAAAAGAGACAACTCCAACAAGAAAAAAGAGAAGCGTAATATTGGCGTTTTTACTCGCAAACATAATAGAGCTTTTCTCTGTCATCATCATTGAGTTCACTGCAGAGTTTATCAATGATAACTTTACCCTCTTTTAAACCAATCACTCTATCAAAGTTTTCAACAGCCAGTTGAACATTGTGAATAGCACAAACAATGGTTTCAAATTTATTATTTAAAATATTAAGTACTTTGTTAGCTAAGTATTCGTCAAGTGCAGAAATAGGTTCATCAGCTAAGAGCATTGTTTTATCACTATACAAAACGCGCGCGACGCTGGCTCTTTGTTTTTGACCACCAGAGAGGTCACTGATTTTTTCAAAGAGTTTCTCTTCTAAAAGAAGCTTACTTAAAATTGCACTAATATTTTCTATCTCTTTTGAGGCAGGTTTAAGTAAATTTCTTAGGTTGTAAAATGTTGAGTTTTTGTCCAGTTGAGAAATATAAACATTATGAAAGAGTGACAAATTATTTACTAAACCTAATTCTTGTGGAATATAAGCAGTATTATCTTTATTGTATTCAAACAGGGTTTTAAGTAACGTTGACTTACCGCTTCCGCTTTTTCCAAGCAGCGCTACCTTCTCCCCTTTGCCAATTTCAATATTAATAGATGATAAAACCTCAGAGTCGCCATAAGAGACTGACTCATTTTGTAAATAAAATGCCATATAACTCTTTCTTACCTAGTTATTAATCAATAATTCCAATTTTTCTAGCAGTATCTAAGATTGGTTGGAAATCAGCATTTTTAGCAGGGATAAATCCACTTCTTGGGAATGCATCTAAGATAGTTTTATCTTTTAAATTAATAATTGCATTAGTTAATTTTTGTGTAAACCCTTTTCCATATGTTTTATCTAAATCACCATGTGCAGTAAAATTGTAGTCAAAATATGTAGGTGTTTTATAAATAACACTTACTTTTTTAGGATCAATATTTCCAGCTTTAAGTTCTCTGTCCCATACTTTAAAGTTTACAGCACCTACTTCATAAGCTCCGCTTTGAACTAACTCAATTGTTTTAGAATGGTTTCCTGAGAATCCAACTTTTTTAAATACTTCAGTTGGTGATTTACCTAAATCTTCTCTGATGAAAAACTCTGGCATAAGTCTACCACTAGTACTTCCTTTAGAACCAAATGTAAATGTTTTACCTTTGATTGAATCAGATACTTTGTTTGTAAAACCTAAGTTAGTAGAGCTATTTGCAATGATATAAGAGTGAAACTTTGGATCTTCTGCACCTTGTGCAATAGCGATTGCTCCTGGAACAATTAATCTAGCTTTAACACCACTTAGTCCACCAAACCAAGCTAACTGAACTTGTTTGTTTCTAAACGCAGCAATAGATGCAGAATATGACTTAACAGGTACGAACTTAACGTCAACATCTAACTCACCACTTAAATAAGTAGCTAACTTTGAGAAACGCTCTTTTAGTTTCGTTTCATCTTGATCTGGGATTGCAGTAAACGTAAATGTTTGTGCAAATGAGAAACTTACCATTACGATAAGTGTTAATAGAATTTTTTTCATTGGGAATAAACCTCAAATTAATTTGAAGCATATGTAGAGATAAAGTGTCATTTTTTCAAACTTTATGTCCAACCTAAACCTTAGGTTATGCTGTTTGCGTCAAGAATTGTACACTATGGAATATAAATTGAAACTTAAAAGGTAAAATATATTTTACCTTTAGTAAATTTTATTTTAATTATTTTTTATGTAGAATAGTAAGAATTCAAAACTATGGATGATAGACTTGCTTCTTATTAATCAACTTGTTGAACAATTCAAGTCATGATTATATCAGATTATACCCCTATAATCCATTAAAAATAACAATGAGTAGGAAATGGAAAACGATTACAAACTAACCAAGTTCGTTAAAGCTGCTGGTTGAGCCGCAAAAATGGGTCCGGGGGACCTGAAACAAACAATTTGCTCGCTTACACCAAATGACAAAAACATACTTGTAGGATTTGATACTAGTGATGATGCTTCTGTTTATAAAATAAACGAAGAAGAGGCATTAGTACAAACATTGGACTTTATTACGCCTGTTGTTGATGACCCATATATTTATGGAAAAATTGCAGCGGCAAACTCTCTATCTGACATCTTTGCTATGGGTGCAGAGGTTAAGACATGCCTGAATATTGTAGGCTTTGATAGAAAAAACCATGGAACAGAAGTTCTAGGAGAAATCCTTCGTGGTGGAAATGAAAAAATCAAAGAGTGTGGCGGTGTTTTAATGGGTGGACACACCATTGAAGCCCCTGAAATGATTTATGGTCTTAGTGTTACGGGAATGGTACATCCCCAAAAGATTTATCGAAATAACACAGCTGAAATTGGTCACGCTTTGGTTTTAACAAAACCTCTAGGTATGGGAATTTTAACCACAGCTATTAAAAGAGATTTATTAGACCCAGCAACACGAAATGAAGCAATAAAAGTAATGGAGAGTCTTAACTACTTGCCGTCAAAAATCATGAAAAAATACAAGGTTAGTGCGTGTACTGATATTACGGGATTTGGACTTTTAGGACATGCATTAGAATCAACCAATCCACTAACATCTTTTTCAATTTGGTGTGGAATTGTGCCAGTTATGGACAAGGCTCAAGAGTTAGCTAAACAAAAAGTAGTGCCAGGCGGTACACTTAAAAACATGAAATATCTTGAAGAGCATATTACGATTATGTGTCCAACGGATAAATGTAAACTCATGTATTGTGATGCACAGACTTCTGGTGGACTTCTCATTGCAATGGATAAAAAAGATGCACAGGAGTATATCAAAGAAGTAGAAGAGATAACTCATGGATATGCAACCATTATTGGGGAAGTTATTCCTCGTGGAGTAACGCCACTTATTATTTCATAATAACAAAAAGAAAAACCTCTTTAGGTTTTTCTTTTATTTCTTTTTAAAAACCCTTTTTTTTAATTACTTTTAAATTTTATTTGATACAATTTCGACCCTAAAAAACTTTACAAGGTCAATTTTGAATTATAATTATGATACCTCAACCCTACTCACTGTTAAAAAAAATATGCTTACAGAATTTGATGGATATTTAATTGGAACCCTTTATCTAGCACCTCAAAAAAACATTATCAATGCGCCCTATTACGGTGTCAATTTTGATCAAAATGCCATTAATATTTCAAAAGTAAACCTGTGTAAAAAAGCGACTATTGGCTGTGCAACAGCCTGTTTATATCACCAAGGAATATTTAAAACCTCGGACTTTCATAAAAATAAAATCAAACAAGCTCGTATTAAACGAACCCTTAAATTTCTTATTCAAAAAGAGGAATTCTTTGCAAAATTGATTAAAGAGATTAAAGCCATAAAAAGAAAAGCAAAAAAACTAGGACTCACTCCTGCTATTCAACTCAATGGAACATCTGATATTTTATGGGAAAAAGAGAGTTTCACCTTTGAAGAGAGTGAACACAAAAATATTATGGACTATTTTAATGAGGTTCAATTTTTTGATTACACTAAATATGATATTGAAAAAAATAGAAAAAAACTACCAAAGAACTATCACCTAACCTACTCCAGAGCAGGAAGTAACAAAGGTAAAATCATCGATGACTGGGAAACTATTTCAAAAATTTTAGATAATAACATTGATGTTGCAATTATTTTCACAAAAGAGATGAAAGAGCATATTCTAAATGACTCAAAATATCAAGGATACAAAGTAATTGATGGTGATGTTTATAACTGTCGAGCTTATGATATTTATCAAAGAGAAAATAACCAAGGTCTCATTATTGCTTTACAAATGGCAAAGAAAACCGATATGAATAACAGTGGTTTTATTATTCAAACCCATGAGGAAATCGAACAATACCTAGCCTAAAGCCCGCTATTTAATCTTTTCTTTTAAGAAAACTTGGAATATAATTAGGTATTAAGGATTTATCATGAACTTATTAATTTTTGATAAAGAGTTTGAGAGTAATCACGAAGATTACATCAAACCCCTCACACAAAATCTCAAAAACTTTGATGCACAAATTCAAACTGACCTTTATGATGCTATAAAAATATATGAAGAAGATCAATTTGATATTGTTTTAGTTGACTTTACGACACTTGAAGGTAAGACTTTTTTAAATACTGTTCTTCAAAAAGAACCTAAACAAAAAATTGTTACATTAGGATATGAACTCACAAGTTCTGCATCAGATTGCGAACAGTGTCAAAAAGAGTACAACAAAAGGCGGTTAATGAAGCCAGTTAACCCTATTGATATTTATCGTACTATTATTGAATTTGATACCATAACATGTGCTTATGTTAACTTTTTTAACACTCCAAAACTACTTCTTAAAGAGTTTATTGAAAACTTCGACTGTTTTGAATATGATGAAAAACAGCAAATGATTTATCATAACGAAGAGAACCATGACTTTGTAATTAAAGAGTTTATTGAAATTATTGAAGAGTTAAAAAAATATGAGATAGAGCACCAAACGCAAGATGATTATCATATTAAGATAGCTTAATTTTTAACATTATTTCTATTTGCTATATTAAAATTATAATATTACTTTGATATACTCGTATCATTATTTTGAATTAAGAGGGATTAAAATGAAAAATATACTTTTAGTGGGTTCTTTATTGATGGGAACCTATTTATTTGCAGATACGAACTTGAACAACTGTAAAGGGTGCCATGGTGCTAATTGGGAAAAAAGAGCTTTAGGAATGTCTAAAGTTGTTGCCGATATGACTAAAAAAGAAGTTATTCAAGCGCTTATAGGTTATAAAGAAGGAACTTATGGAGGGGCAAAAAAGGGTATTATGTTAGGACAACTGGCTAAATATTCTGACAAAGAGCTTCACGAAATGGCAAAAATCATTAAACAATAACAACTTTTTTGAACTAACTGGAGTCTATCTTTTGACTTTGGTTAGTTACAAATAGAAAAACTTCCTAGTTTTTAGTAAATATTTTTTTACTTTCTTAAGATTTAACTGACTTTATTTTAGCTACAATCTTCTATTAATCAAAGTTAATACCTCTTTATATTAGAACAATGACCGATGAAGCTAAGAAAATAAAGGTATAATACTTTAACCATAATGTAGAAGCTAATAGTTTAGCATCATTTAATAATTATATAGTAGATAAGTAGCCTTTTTTAGAGGTATGGAGATACTATATGCTTAGATACTTTAAGTTTAAAAGAGTATGTTTTTTAAAGTTTTGAAATATACGATTGAAGTATCAATTGGGGTGTCAGTTTTGCCATAAAGTAGCTGTAGATTGACTACAATTAGGAGTTTGGCGAGAAGGTGTAGGAATCGAACCTACCGCGGCGTTTACACAAAAACCGCCGATCAGGGTTGAAGCCTGCGGTGTCCACCAGGATCACATACCCCCCAAATTGAAATGAAATTTTACACTATATAACCAAAAATATTAATTAAACAAACGAAAGGTAAAAATGTCTTTACTAAAATCAATTCCAAAGGTTGATAAGTTTATCAATCACAACTCCTTTGAGAATTACTCTTCTAAGCTAATCGCTAAAATAGCTAAAGAGTTAATTAATCAACTACGAGAAGATATCTTATCTCAAAAAGTTGACTCCTTTGACGAAACAACACTTATTGAAAATGTTATTAAACAATATGAATCTTTAACTCAACCCTCTTTACAAAAAGTTATCAATGCAACGGGTGTCATAGTCCATACAAACTTGGGAAGAAGTCTTATTAATGAAGAAGTCTTTGAACGAGCTAAAACCATTGCAACAAGTTATAACAACTTAGAGTATGATTTACAAAAGGGAAAACGAGGTGAACGATACGCTCATATTTCAAAAGTCTTTTGTGAACTTTTAGGGTGTGAAGATGTACTCATTGTTAATAACAATGCCAGTGCAGTTTTTCTAATACTTAATACCTTTGCCAAAAACAAAGAGGTCGTTGTAAGCCGTGGTGAGTTAGTTGAGATTGGTGGAAGTTTTAGAGTCCCAGATGTGATGAGTCAAAGTGGTGCAAAATTACATGAAATTGGCACAACCAATAAAACGCATCTTTATGATTATGAAAATGCGGTTAATGATAATACTTCTATGCTCATGAAAGTTCATAAGTCAAACTACTCTATTGAAGGATTTAGTTCAGAAGTACCTTTTGAGCAGATTGTTAAAATTGCACAAGAAAAAGAAGTAATAGACTACTATGACATGGGAAGTGGTCACTTAGTTGACTTGCCATACAATCTAAAAGATGATGAACCTTCTGTTTTAGAGTATATGAAATGTAACCCTAGTTTGTTGAGTTTTTCTGGAGATAAACTCTTAGGAAGCGTTCAAGCAGGTATTATTGTGGGTAAAAAAGAACTCATTGCAAAACTAAAAAAGAATCAACTACTTCGAATGTTACGCGTTGATAAACTCACCCTAGCACTATTAGAAGAGAATGTTAAATCGGTTCTTCTAGGAAAGCTTGAGGAGATACCTACATTAAAAATGCTCTTTACCTCAACAGAAGTTTTAGAGCAGAGAGCCAAACAACTACAAATAAAATTGCAAGAGCATTGTAATTGTCAAATTAAGGCCTCTCAAACAGTTATTGGAGGAGGAACAACTCCTAATAAAAAGATACCAACCATAGTATTAAGTTTAGAGTTCAAAAACTATAAACCCAATAAAATTGAAAAACTTCTTCGTGGGAAAAATATCATTGGTCGAATTGAAGATGAAAAGTTTTTATTAGACTTTAGAACCATTGATGAAAACGAACTAGAATTAATAGAAAATAGAATAAAAGAGGTTATTCATGCATAGTTTTATTATTGGAACATGTGGGCATATTGACCACGGTAAAACTGCTTTAATTAAAGCACTTAATGGATTTGAAGGGGATACAACAAAAGAGGAAAAAGAACGCGGTATTACTATTGACTTAAGCTTTTCAAACATACAAAAAGCACAACAAAATATCGCATTTATTGATGTACCAGGACATGAAAAACTAATCAAAAACATGATTGCAGGTGCCTTTAGTTTTGACTGCGTTATGATAGTAGTAAGTGCTGCTGAAGGAATCAAACCACAAACGGTAGAACACTTAGAAATTCTAAATCTATTAGGGGTTAAAGAGGCTATTGTTGTTATTACTAAAAAAGATTTAGTTTCCCAAGAAGAATTAGAAGAAAAAAGGCAATCCATTGTTGAGTTTGTGGGCGGTTTTGATTTTAATATTCAACTGACTAAAGCGGTCTCTATTTTTGATGAAGACTCAATTGAAAACTTAAAAGAGGAACTTTTTAAACTTAATGCCTCAACAAAAGTTGAAGAGAACTTCTTTCACTACTATATTGATAGAGTCTTTAGTAGTAAAGGGGCAGGTACAATTGTCACAGGAACAGTTCTAGGAAAACCCCTTAAGTTAGAAGAAAAAGTTTTTATTTGTGAACGAAAAAAAGAGGTCAAAATTAAAAACATCCAAGTACATAATGAAAATGTCATGGAAGCAAACATTTCAAATAGAGCAGCAATTAACCTCTCTGGAATTGATGCCAAGGTACTTAAACGTGGATATGTTATTAGTAAAAAAGGCTACCTACGAGGGTTTAACAACATTGATATTGGATTTCAAGTACTCAAAGGTAAAAAACTACACCACAATCGAACTTATGCAATTTATTTAGGTTCAAAAAAGATTGATGGTAAAGTTTTACTTTTTAACAGTGAGACGCATTTAGAAAGTGGTTTTGCAACTATAAAAGCCAACGAAGAGATATTCTCAATTTATAATGAGAAACTCATTATTCGAGAAGGAAATGATACTATAGCAGGAGGTATTGTATTAAACCCTGTTGCAGACCCTATGAAAAAGAGTCAAAAACTTAAACTGCTAGAGTTTTTAAGTGCAAAAAATTTCCCAAAAGCGTATGAGATTTTACTTAATGCCCATAAAAAAGGGTTAGGGCTCATCTCATCAGCACAACGTTTTGCTCAATCACACAGTGATGCCTTAGAGAGTGCCAAAGAACTTGAAAATACTTTTATTGATGAAAAAGAGTTAGTTTTATATCCATTACAAACAAAAGAGATTATCAAAAAAACACTTGTGGATATTTATACAAAAAATCAATTTGCCCTACTCTCTGTTGCGTCAGTTAAACTGCGTTTGAAATGGGCAAGTGATAGTTTTATTCAAACTGTTTTAGATGAACTCGTACGAGAGAACTTTTTAATAGAAGATGGAAGTCTTTATAAAAATGCCAACATAAAAGAGGATTTAAAAACATCTTTAGAACGTATTTTATTAGAGCGTTTAGAAAAAGAGGATATTAGCCCAACCGCACCATATAATATCTATGATGATTTAGATTTAGATAGAACTACTGGTGATAATATTTTGAAATCTTTATGTTCAAAAAAACAGGTAGTAAGACTACAACATAACCTTTTTATTCATGCACAAAGCTTGTCTAAACTGGTACTATCCATGAAAAGAATCATTAAAGATGAAGGTTATATTGACCTAAAAAACTTCAAAGAGCATTATCCATTGACTCGAAAATATCTGATTACTTATTTAGATTATCTCGATAACTTTTCACAAATTAAAAAAGTGGATAACCGCCGCGTGTTTTTAAGCGAGTTTGTCTAAAAAACATAAATACATTACAACAGCTTTATTGTGAAATAAAGCTGTTTATAATATATTCATCTGCTGTAATATACTTGTAATAAATTAATGCTATAATTTTTCTATGAAAGATAAAGTTTATGTCATTGACACCAATATCATTTTATCTAACCTACAAAATCTCTACAGAGTCTCTGATGAGGGCTCAAACACAATCGTCGTTCCTGAAACAGTACTTTTTGAATTAGAGGATAAAAAAAAGTTAAGCAATGAATTAGGATACTACTCAAGAGAATTTGCACGGCTTCTGGCAAAAATGAAAGTTAAAGAAGTGGATCATAAAGATGGATTCAAAGTTGTTAAATATTTTAACGAAGAACTCGTGCTTCATGTTATTGCTAAAGATAAATATGAATCTGAGTTTGAACAAGTTCACTTAAGTGAAAGTAACGATAAACGAATCATTGAAGTTGCGGCTATTGCACAAGAGTACTATAAGGGTGCTCAAACAATTTTCCTCTCCATTGATATTTATGCACGTACCTTTGCCCAATTTAAAGGTATAAAAGCAGAAACACTCCATGACGATAAATCAACAGTTCCAAAGTTTGAGTTCTTTAAGCAGTTTGATTTAGACTCCTCTAACTTTAATTCTCTTGATGGAAAAGAGGTTGAACTAGTAGACGAGCAGTACCAACATCAAAACTTCTCATATGCATTTGAAAGTCCTGATGGAAACTCTGAGTATGCCATTGTTTGTAACGGTCATTTAGATACACTCAAGGAGAATGATTTTAAATCTTTGCAAGTAAAACCTGTAAATTTAAAACAAAAACTTTTTACGAAGGCAATCTTAACGGATATGTTTGACCTACTGGTTATTGATGCAAAAGCAGGTAGTGGTAAAACACTCATGTCAATTGCTTCAGCTATGCGCCTAATTGATGTAGGACACTATGACAAAATCGTATATGTAAGAAACTCCATTGAATCCTTAGATAAGGGTGCAGATATTGGATACCTTGCAGGTAACGATGAGAAGTTCCGTATTTATAATATGGCATTAACGGATACCCTAGAGTATATCGCTAAAAAACATCTAAAGAAAAGTGAAAATAAAGAGAACAAAGAGTCCATTGAATCAAAAATTAATGAGCTCAGTTCCAAGTATTGTATTGAAACTCTGTGGCCAGGAGAAGCTCGTGGTCGAACTCTTTCAAGTTCTATAGTTATCATGGATGAGTGGCAAAATGCCAGTGAAAAGACAACACAGCTGATACTATCACGGCTGGATGAATCGTGTATGGCTATTGTTATTGGATCCAACAGACAAATCGATAACATGTATTTAAATAAATACAACAATGGATTAACAGCTCTTTTAAAACAGACAAATGTTATGCATGACGAGATAAAAATGTTTGCAATTGAACTGGAAAAAGCAGTTCGAGGTAAATTTGCTGAATTTACTGAACGTATCTTTGAACGCAAAAAATAGTTCAAAATAATGACACTCCTAACTGTAGTAAATCAATTTTTACTACAGTTAATAAACTTCAAATAAAATGCTACTTGTATTACAATAACTAATAATAGTTTTTAATTTTTATTTATAATTTTTCTGCTATAAATTTATAACTAATTTTAATAATAAGGAATGTTTATGAGAAAAAAGATGATGCCAATAGTAACTATAATTTTAGCTCTATTATTTCTAAGCAGTAATCTTCAAGCCAAAAAGGGTAAATTTACAGGTGGTATGAATCATGATATGCCAGAATGGTTCAAAGAGAGTTTTCTTGATATGGCAGAAGATGTTGAAGAAGCCAAAGAAGAAGACAAACATGTTATTTTATTTATGACATTAAAATTTTGTCCTTATTGTACAAAGATGCTCAATAAAAACTTCGTAAAAGGGGCTAAAAACCAACAATATATTCAAGATAACTTTGATGTTATTGGAATCAATATCAAAGGATCAAAAGAGGTTGCAATCAATGATAATTTGAGTATGACTGAACAAGAGTACGCACAACATTTAAAAGTTCAATATACCCCAACTATACTTTTTTTAAATCAAAAAAATGAAGTTATCGTACGACTCAATGGTTATCGTTCACCTGAAAACTTTAAACTGGTACTTGATTTTGTTAAAAACAAAGAGTATAAAAATATGACCCTAACTCAATATCTTGATAAGGTAAAAAATAAAACATTTTACACATTAAAATCCAACAAAATGTTCAAAAATATTACTGACCTTTCACAAGTAAAGGGTGCCCTAGCTGTTATGTTTGAAGATGGTAGTTGTACCCAATGTAACTATATGCACAATACAACCCTAAAAAACAAAGGCGTTCAAGAAGAGCTTAAAAAAATCACTTTTGTAAGATATGACGCCATGTCAAAAGAGAAAATCATCACCCCAGATGGAAAAGCAACAACCCCCTATGACTGGGCAAAAGATATGGTGCTTGATTATCGTCCAGGAATTGTACTCTTTGATAAAAACAAAGAGATTGTTCGTATTGATGCCCTTCTTTATAGTTTTCACTTTAAAGAGTTGATTCGGTACGTAAGTGGCACATACTACACAAAATTCCACACCTTTTTAGACTATCTTAGACCGCGACAAAAAGAGCTGTTAGATAGTGGAATAAATATTGACATTTCTGATAAACACTAGCCTTACATCTAAAAGGGGTTATCTTCATGGATAATCCCCTTTTTCTAACTATTTATTTAAAACCATCTAATCTTACAATTTGAAATATTTTTACTCTCTTTTTTAATTTATTGTTATTATTTCAAAAAGGAGAAATCATGTCTATCTTAGGAAAATGTCCTTATTGCAGTGGGAGTGTACATTCACGCAAAATGACAGCACAAGGAAAAGGGATCAAACTCTACAGTTGCGAAAATGCCAATAAAGAGTATGATGAAAGCGATGCTTATGTATTTACAGCTGATTCCACATGCACTTTTAGAGTTTACTCTAACACCCTATTACGTTTTAATAAACGTTCCTTTGGAATACTGGAGATGAAAAAACTCTTACAAGAAGGACAAATTATCGTGAGACTTCATGGAGGAAAAGGGAGCAGTGAATATTTTAAATATGTGATACCTGATAAAGAGTACGGGTTATCTATTTTGTGGGATGAAGAGGTGGAAGAAAAAAGTGCCTAAAAAGGTACTAATATATAGTGAGCCTCACTATATATTATTCTTTACCTTAATCTTGACGTGATGTTACTTCAATTAAGTGGTAACCAAAATCAGTTTTAACTGGTCCACAAATCTCATTTACTGGTTCTGAAAAAACGACATCTTCGAATTCTTGAACCATTTGACCTTTACCAAATGTTCCTAACTCTCCGCCATTGTCACCTGATGGACATTGAGAAAACTGATTAGCAGCATCTTCAAATGTCAAATCTCCATTTTGAATCTGTTCTTTAATTTGACTACAAACAGCTTCGTCTTCAACTAAAATATGTCTTGCACTTGCTTTTGACATCATGTACTCCTATAGTTGTATTTCAATAATATTATTGTTATACTATTGTAGCATAAAAACAATTATCTTGGGTAGACTTTAAATCGTTTACCTTTGATTTTTCCATTTTCTAAACCTTTTAACGCTTTTTGTTCTACTTCTTTTTTAACAGCAACATAAGTGTAGAAATTGAAAATGTTAATTTTACCTACATCATCCTTTTGTAAGCCTACTTCTTGGATAAGACTTCCTAAAATATCCCCTGCTCGCACTTTATTCTTTTTTCCACCATTGATGTATAGTGTTCGGTAAGGAGCATCTAGTTTAAATGATAAATCATCTTCTAGCTTTTCAGTATTTAAATAAGTGATGTTTTCTTGGATTTCATCCATATTGTCTAAATCATACTCATTAACAAAAGTAACAGCACGACCACTTTTTTGCGCTCGTGCTGTTCTTCCTACTCGGTGGGTATGAACAGCAGCATCTTTTGCCACGTCATAGTTAATGACCATATCAATATCATCAATATCTAAACCTCGTGCTGCAACATCTGTTGCAATTAAAATAGGATAAGATTTATTTGCAAACAAGGTTAAGGTTTCATCTCTCTCTTTTTGATCAAAATCAGAGTGTAAAACTAAAACATCAAAACCTAACTCATCAAGTTCATCAAACAAAGAGTCACACTTAATTTTTGTATTACAAAAGATCACAACACTTTTAACGGCATAGGTTGAAAATAGTGCAGGAAGAAGTGCCGTTTTATTTTCATCTTTTACTTGATAAAAATGCTCTTCTATTTTAACTGTCTCTTTTGAAATCACAGATACTTTTGTCGGGTTATTCAAAATTGATTGGCTTAATTCATCAATATCCTCAGGAAAAGTTGCGGAGAAAAGTAAGCTTTGTCGATCTTTTGGCATCATTTTGATGATACTTTGAATATCCTCATTAAAGCCCATATCTAACATACGATCTGCTTCATCAAGAACCAAAGTATTAACATCATCAAAGTTCATATTCTCTTCACTTAAATGTTTTAAAACACGTCCTGGTGTTCCTACAAGTATATGTGCTCCATGAAATAAAGAGTTTACTTGGGGTTTATAAGGCATTCCTCCACACAAAGTTAATACCTTTACGTTATGCATACAACGGGCTAACTTTCGAACCTCATTGGCTACTTGGTTTGCAAGTTCTCGTGTCGGACACAAAATAACTGTTTGAATTCTAAAACGCTTTACATTAAGGCGATTGAGCACTCCAATTCCAAAAGCAACCGTTTTTCCAGAACCAGTTTTTGCTTGTGCAATGATATCTTTTCCTTCAAGAATGATTGGTAAAGACTCTTTTTGAATCGGGGTCATAGCCGTATAATTAAGCGAATTTAGATTTTGAATAAAATCTTTTGATAAAGGGAGTGAATTAAAAATAAGGGTTCCTTAGTGGGTTGTTATAGTGGCACAAGGCCACTATATTTTTCTAAAATAGTATGAGACTGAAAAGATAATGGTTAATAAAATTGCAACACCATAATATTTATACTCTTCAGCATAAGTTAAAATGATTTCGCCCATTAAATAACTGGCATATCCAACGACAACTGCCCATACAACCGTTGCAAATATATTGTAAATAGTAAACTTTTGGAATGAGTACTTTGTTAATCCCATGGCTAAAGGTATCAAGGTTTTGATTCCATAAATGTATTTTTGCAAAAATACTACAGGGGAGCCATAACGTCGCATCAATAGGTGGGCCAAGGCAACTTTTCTACCATACTTTTTCATGGTAGTATTTGCATAAGATTTATTGTTTCGTGCCATATAGAAGAGGAATTGATCCCCTAAAAAGTTTGAACTTCCCGCTACAATCATTGAAACAAAAAGGTTTAAATCTCCAGCATATGATAAAACGCCTGCAATAACAAGACCAACAAAACCACCACCAAAAGAGTAAGCAAATAGGGCAAGATAACCCCACTCTCTAATAAATTCTTCCATTGACTACTCTATTCCAAAAAATGACAAGGCATCACATACGTCATCATCATCTTTATCAAGTTCATCGTTCTTGATTTTTTCTTCAATTTTCGTAATGATAAAAGCTTTCACTTTTTGTCGAACTTCATCAAGATCTTTTGCAATAACAAATCCATTAAACTGGATATCATTATCATAAAATACTAAACACCCTTTACACTCGTGTTCAATATGTTCAGCAATTTCACGATAATTAATATCTAAGGCCGTTGCTTCCCAACCCATATCTTCTACTTCTTTATCCTCAAAAATCTCAACCCCATCACTTTGGTGATCAAAGTAGAGCATTTTTCCTTTATTTAAATCAATAACTTGTTGCCATGCAATAAGTGGTTTAATTTTACAAATTGCTCCATTTATTACAGGGTTATACGCTTTAAATAACTCTTTTATAATCACAGCAGAATCTACAATTGCTGGATTTTTTTCAATAACTTTACTTTTAAAAACAATTGGCATGGTTGGTTCTGCTTGAGCATTTAAATAAAATTTTCCATTGATATCAATTTCAAAAGTACTGTTAGTTGAAATAGCATTAAGTACGTCAGGGATGTTCACACTGACTAATATATTTTTAATATCTATATTTTCCATTAGTTTCCTTATATAAAAGGTGATTTTATCGAAATTATACCAAATAAAACAAAAATGACCTCAAACATCTCTAAAGATTTTAAATTTTGCTAATTTTTGAATAAACTCGACAATTCTTAAGAATAAATTATATATAATGAGACAACTGTCTGACATTCAAGTCTTTATGGTTGAAAGGAATGCTATTTTTATGAATATTTTTAGCCTCATTAAAAAAAATATCTATAAGAATAGTTACAAGACCCTTTTCCTCGTAGACATACTCTATATGAAAGATATTAACGCCGTTTACGGATATGAAAACGGTGATACAATTATTACTCAACTTAAAAAACTACTTGATAAAAAGATACCTAAAAAAATCAGAAATGTTCTCTCAAAAGCAGTACTAATCGAAGTTGAAAATTTCTATATTGATGTCTTTGGTATAACGTTATATGACGATCTTGATGAACAAACAATGATTAAAATAAAAGATATTATCTTTGAGACTGTTATTGGTCATAAGTTTTATCTTGTGGATGGTATCACTCAAATCAATCTAGATATTACTATTGGCTGTTCAAAAAGTAATGATAATAAACTGCGTGTCTATGCAGAAAAAGCACTACACAGTGCAAAACTCAACTTTGTTCACTATATGTATTTTGATGCAAACTTGTTTAAAAATGAACTCAAGAATATTGATCTCATTCCTATTATGCAATACAATATTGAAAATGAGCTTGTTGAGCCCTACTTTCAACCCATCGTTGATACAAATACCTTAGAAATTCACAAATATGAAGCACTGATGCGTCTCTTTGATGAAGAGGGTAACCTTATTTTGCCGGGTATTTTTATTCACCGTGCAAAAAAATATCGACTCTATACAAAACTCATGTCAATACTTATTGATAAAGTAATTTCTTATATTATCAAACACAAAAAACACTTTAGTATTAATCTGGATTTTCATGATATTTTAAATCCTCACATCAAAAAACAAATAATATCTTTGTTGGAGAACAATGATATTGGAGAGTACCTTACTATTGAGATACTCGAAAGTGAAAAAATCTCAAATTTTGAAACGGTTAATGACTTTATTCACGAGCTAAAAAAATATAATGTGAGTATTGCAATTGACGATTTTGGAACAGGTTTTTCAAACTACGACTACATCTTAAAACTCAATATTGATTACATTAAAATAGATGGTTCTTTAATTAAAAAGGTAAATGAAGAAATTTATTCAAATTTGATTCGCAGTATTGTAGTATTTTGTAAACAGCACAATATAAAGGTTGTTGCAGAGTTTGTCAGTGATTTAAAAACACTTCGCTACGTACGATCATTGGGAATTGATTACTCTCAAGGCTATTATGTAGGAAAACCAAAATCTATTAACAACATCATTGGGGCGGACTATAATGAAGAATAAACTAAAAGTAATTACTGATAATACTGTAAACGAACTACTGCAGAATGATATTATCCTACCATCACAATATTTTCAAACCTTTGATAAAAATGCCAAAATCTTAGACACTGATATCAGTGATGAAAAGTTTGAAGAAGAGGTTAATAAAGTTATTGTAAAAGATTTCGAAACCATTAATGGTTACATGTCACAAACAGCTATAAATATTGAGAAACTCTCAAATGCAACCGAAAATGCAAAAACTGCGATTGTAAATCGAGATGAAGCCGAACTAACAAAAATCTATAAACAGATGCAATCATTACAAAAAGAGATTGAATCTCTTCAAAATGAGATGTATATTGATTCTTTGACAAAAACTTACAATAAAAAATGGATCTATTCTCAGTTTGTTGATGATGTCGGAAACATAAAAAATGATGGAATAATTGTTTTAGTTAATATTTCAGATTATGATTACATTCAAAAAACACATGGAAATTTAATCGGGGATAACCTCATCAAATTTCTTTCTGATTATCTTAATAGACATCTCAAAGAAGAAGGTATTGATTACCAAATGGCACGGTACTCTAGCAATAACTTCTTAATCTTTTTTAAGAACTCAAAAATAAATGATGTGCGTGTTGTTATCAATAACATTCAAAAGAGTCTTTTAAACACGACACTGAAAAGTAAATCGGGGATTATCCTTCAAACTTCGTTTTATTACACCCTTTCACAACATAAAACTAAAGATAGTTTCCAATATATTCTAGAGACACTAACCACAAAAATAAAAGAGATGAATTAACTAAACTGATTATAAAACGCTTTTACTTTTGTAGTTGCCTCTTCTAAACTAATGGGTACAAAATTTATTTTAACGCCTGCTTTGGCTTGTGAGAGTTTAAAACAATCAATACTCAATACGGAACCAATTTTTGCATATCCTCCAATTGTTTGACGATCCTTGAGTAAAATTATTGGCTGTCCATTTTTAGGTATTTGGATTGCCCCAAAAGAAATCCCCTCAGAGACAATGCCATCAAGTTTTGGAATGATTGCTTCACCTTCAAGTTTTACACCCATTCTATTGGATTCCCTACTCACACTAAATTCACTACTAAAAAACTTCTCTTTTTGAGTGGGAGAGAAACTCTCTTCTTGGTAACCCAATAAAACTCGCAAAGTTAAGCTTTTAGTATAGTTGGGTTGAAGATGTTTTTTCAGCCGTTTTGTATGGGTTAGGTTTGTAGTATTAAAAGGTAAAAAATCCCCTTTTTTTAGTGCTTTTCCATTAACTCCACCTAAAGACTCTTTGAGTGTGGTTGAACAACTTCCAAACTCTTTTGGTAGGACAAAGCCATCTTTTACAGCTAAATAGGCTCTTTGTCCATGTTTTTGTTTTGAAAACTTTAGTATATCACCAGAGTGTACTATAAAACTTTGCCACGGTTCATGAACAATATCATTAATACTAAATGTCAAATCAGCTCCCGTTACACTTATCATTGTTTTTTGTGTCACTTTTAAACAAAGACCACTAAAGGTTATCTCTAAAACATTTGTATTTAAATCATTATTTAATAGTTTATTAGAATAACAGTAGGCGTACTCATCAATAGCACCTGAGGTAGTTACTCCTAGGGAAGCAAACCCAAAACGTCCTTTGTCTTGTATCAGTGTTAAAATTCCAGGATTGAGAACTTCAAAGCCCATTAAATTACCCCTCCTAAATCCAAGAACTCTTGTTTTCCTACGGATTTAAAAATGATAGTATCTCCCATACTTACAGGAGATAAACTTTCTAACTTTTTATCAAACATTTTAAAAGGAGTTCTTCCAATAATATTCCAACCACCAGGGCTATCTTCTGGATAGATTGCTGTTTGTTTATCTGCAATGGCAACGGAACCTTTTGGTACTAATTTTCGAGGACTTGATAATCGTGCCATTGCAATATTTTCAGAAACTTCACCCAAATAAGCAAATCCAGGAGCAAAACCAATAGCAAAAACGTTGTACTCTAAAGAGGTGTGATAAGAGATAACCTCTTTAATTGAGATATTATGATAGTTGGCAATTCGTTCTAAATCATAGCCTACTTCTAAATCATAAAAAACAGGAACAATAATGCGTTTATTATTTAAAATGGCACTACTATTTTCATAAACGATTTTTAAAATTGCTGCTTTTAAATCATCAAAGGAAGTTTCAAAAATATCAAAGGTAATAAGGAGTGTTGTGTAAGAAGGAACCAAATCAACGATTCCTTTTAGTTGTTTTACTTCTTCAAAATAAAACTTGACTTTATGGGAAGTCTCTAAACTAATCTCTTTTGAAAAGTTTATAATGAAAGCGTCAACGGAAGCAATTTTAAACTGCATTAATCCAAACTTTTTCGTATACTTTTAACAAATTCTAAAGCATTTTCACTATCTGAGTGCACGCAAATTGTATTTGCTTTGAGAAAAAGACGTTTACCATTTTTACTATAAATAAATCCATTCTCTTTGAGTACTCTAATTCGTTCTAATACATCTAAATCATCTTTTATAACAGCATCCTCTTTCATACGAGCTACTAAAGAACCATCATCATTATAGTTTCTGTCTGCAAATACTTCATAAAGTAAACTCACTCCATATGATAGAGCCATATTGGCATACTCTTCATTTTTAGTGCTTGATAGAACCATCAATTTAATATTGGCATCATAAGCACCTACAGCACTTACAACGGCTTTAAAAATATTTTCATCTTTCATCATATCGTTATAGAGTGCCCCATGAGGTTTTACATAAGTAATTTTTGTACCAAATACTTTACACATTCCATCCAATGCACCCATTTGATAAATCACAATGGACTTAATCTCTTCAAGAGAGCAAACCATACTTCTTCGACCAAAACCAACTAAATCGGGATAAGAAGGGTGGGCTCCTATTTCAGCATTATATGAAGTTGCAAGTTTGACAGACTTTGCCATTGAAAAAGGATCACTAGCATGAAAACCACATGCCAAATTTGCCATTTGAATATATGGCATAAGGGCTTCATCATTTCCACTTTTCCAGATACCAAAACTTTCACCCATATCACAATTAAGTCTAATATTCATCTTCTCACCTTCCATTTATATTCCTTTATTTTAACTTATTAGTTCAAAATTCATCTTTAATACCATGTTTATTCATACGAATAATTGTTAAAATTGAGACAATACCTATAACGAAATAGAGATTCACATCAACAAAACAGGCTCCAAGAATGGTTGCAAGACTCAATAACAGCGCAATATTTCGATATAAAAAAGAGTAAACATAAATTAATATACAAATCATTATAAAAAATAGTTCTAACATAGACTTTCCATTTTTGATATTTAATAATAGAATTCTAACTACTTGAAGTGGGAAAGAAGTGAGTTAATTCACACTTCTTTCCTAAAATTATTTAATCATTTGATTAGGAAGATAGTGAACAATTTCTGGGTAAAAAGTAATTGCCATAACCGTTATAATCATCATAATAAAAAATGGGAAGGTTGCTTTTAAAATTGTCTCAATCTTTTCATTGGAGATACTTTGTATCACAAATAATGAAAAACCAACTGGTGGCGTAATTTGTGCCATCTCAACCATAAAGACTAAAAAGACTCCAAACCATAAAGGATCAAACCCAGCAAGAACAACAATAGGCAATACAATAGGAAGCGTCATTACAACAATAGAGATTGCTTCCAGTATCATTCCTAAAATAATATACATCACTCCAATGAGTAAAATCAACATTAATGGAGATAACCCAAGTCCAGTAATAAACTCACTCATAGCGCGAGCAATTCCCAAAAATCCAATAACCTGCGACAAGAAAACTGCACCAGCAATAATAAAACTAATCATAGTCGAAGTTTTTACAGAGTTTAAAAGTGCTGTTTTAAAAATATCCCAAGAAAAACTTTTAAAATAAAGAGCTAAAATAATTGCTCCTAAAACGCCTAAAGCTGCGGCCTCAGTTGGTGTAGCTAATCCTCCATAAATTGAACCTAAAATCAAGGTAATCAAAGAAAAAACAGGGATTAAGTCTTTTAATGAATCTATTTTTTGTTTAAAAGAGAAGGTCTCTTTGATTTCAGGCTCAACGCTTTTATCAATTTTTGCAACCACCATAATATAAATAGAATAAAGAGTTGCTAGTAATAATCCAGGAATAATTCCTGCAATAAAGAGTTTACCAATAGAGGTATCTGCTAAAACACCATAAATAATCATAATCAATGAAGGCGGAATTAAAAACCCTAAGGTTCCTGCACCTGCTAGTGAACCCATAGCAATTGATTTTGAATAACCTCTTTTTTTAAGTTCATCAAGAGTAATTTTTCCCACCGTTGCTGTTGTAGCAGCACTGGAACCTGAAACTGCGGCAAAAAGTGAACATGCTGCTACATTAACATGCAGTAATCCTCCAGGAATATAACTCAACCATGGTTTTAATCCATTTAAAAGACGTGTTGAAATAGAGGACTTATATAAAATTTCTCCCATCAAAATAAACATAGGTAATGCAGCAAGTGACCACGAGTTCAGCGCATCATATAATGAAGATGCCAACAAATCACCTATTTTGTCATAAACACTAATAACGGGTGGCAAATTATGATCAAAAAGAAGCATACCAACAATACCTGTAAGCATTAATGAAACACCAATCCAAATTGAAGAGAGTAAAAATGCAAACATAATTACTATGATAATAACTGATAATATAAGTGGATCACTAATCATTTTTAAGCCTTTTAATAATAAATGCAATAACTGCTAAAATAAATAAAGATGTTCCAATAGGCATAACTATTTGAGTTAAATACAGAGGTGTTTCAGAGACTGCTTCTGAAAGCATTTCAAGCTCATATGCATCATAGGTAAATAAAATAGTGCGATACAATACAAAAGACAAAACAGCTAAAGTAATAATAGCGGCAACAGTATCAATAAAACCATTGACACTTTTGCTTAAACGTGATGTAACAATATTGATTCGTATGTGACCATCACCTGCAAAAGTGTATGCCAGACCTAAGAAAATTGAAGCTAAATACAAGTAGCCACTATACTCATCTGCAATCATTGTAGAGATATCAAAAAAGTACCGTAGAAAAATCTCTGTTAATATTAAGATAACTAAACTAGCTAATAGTAACCCCGCTAAATAAGCTCCGCCTTTGCAGAGCCTATCTATAAAATTTGTTAACGTATTCATCACGATTACTTTCGGTACTCTTTAAAAATCTGTTTGATTTGAGAGTTAGCACCATCTAAATATTTGGTTAATAAATCATTTGCAATTTTGTCAAGTTCGGCTTTTAGTTCAGGACTTGCTTCATTGATTTTCATACCATTTTTAGCCAATACTTCAAGAGCAACTTTGTTCTCTTCTTTTGAAGCTTGCCATTGAGTTTTTTCAATTTCAGCAGCTGCTTTTAACATCGCTTGTTTTTGCGTTTTATTTAAACTATTCCAATAATCTAAATTGATTGTAACTGATTGAAGAGGATAGGCGTAATTAATTTTTGTAAAGTTTCCTAAAACTTCCCAGAACTTCCCATCTTTTCCTGAGGCTGATGAAGTTACAACTGAATCAACCATTCCTGTTCGTAAAGAAGAGTAAACTTCACCCCAAGGTAAAGCAACAGCATTTCCACCTGCTTGGTTGACAAACGCAGCAGAGTTTTTATCATAGGTTCTTGTTTTTGCACCCTTAAAATCAGAAATAGAAGTCATCGTTTTATTTGAATAAAATCCAGAAGGAGGCCATGTTACACTATAAAGTAGTTTCTGGTTCCATTTTTTGGCAGTTTTTTCATAAGCTGGTTTTGAAATTTGATAGAGTTTAAAAGCATCATCATAAGATTGTGCAATAAATGGTAAAGCAGAAATTCCAAAAACTTTACCGCCACCAGAAGTAAAAGGAATAAACATATCTGTCATTGCAACTGTTCCATCTTTTACTGCTTTTAAAGGGTTTCCTTTAATTAGTGAAGAACCCGCATGAACCGTAATATTTACACTTCCATTAGTATAATCTTTAACTAAACTTGCAAACTTTTGAGCTCCCTTAGTGTGAAAGTTATTTGCTCCATATTTTGCATTTAGATCCATCTTTACATTTCCAGCAAAGAGTGCTGTTGCCATTGAGACAACCAATAAACCTTTCTTTAACATTCTATACTCCTTATTTTTTAATAAGAAATAGTAACGACTCAAAGTAGGTAAACGGTGAGTTTTATTCTAGGTTTTGAAGTTTATATCCAATTTGTGAGACATTTTGAATAATATCTAAAGGGAGTTTTTGACGTAACTCTTTAATGAATGTTTTTAGTGCACTCATACTCATACTACGGTCTTTCCAAATCCTTTCTTCAATTTGTTCATATGTTGTCACCCTACTTTTATTTTCATACAGCAGTTGCAAAAACTCTTTGTCACGTTTTCGTAAAACAACCACCTCGTCATTAAAAAGTAACTCTCTTTGTTCCATATTAAAATAGAGCTCTTTTGTAAAAACTAAATGGGTAGTTAATCTATCTCCAAAGCCTTCAATAATTCCATTAAGCAAGTTTTCTGAGTGAACGGGTTTTAATATGTAGTGATTAATATGTAAGTTAATTAAATCCAAAAGATACTCTTCATTAGAATATGCTGTTACCATAATAATGATAGTTGATAAATCCTTTTCTCTGATTTTACTGACCATTTCAATACCATTTCGCTGAGGCATCTCAATATCGCTTAAAATAATATCAGGTGAATACTCTACATATAAGTCATATCCATCATCAGCATTACTGGCTTCTAAAACATCATCAAAATAGTACTTTAACGTACTAACCAATCGTTTTCGAATCCCATCTTCATCTTCCACACAAAGTATTCGATAAGACTTTAGTTGTTTTAATAGATTTTCATCCATTCTTACACCTTTATTTGCACTTTAAATAAAGCACCTTTATCACTGTTTTCAACGCTAAGTTCACCATTCATATTCTTTTCAATAATCATTTTAGACATATATAATCCAAGCCCTGTTCCTTTTGAACTCTCTTTGGTGGTAAAATAGGGTTCAAAGATTAACTCAAGATGCTCTTCTTTAATACCACCAGCGTTATCTTCTACAGTAATAATTGCTTCACCATCCACAAAATCTGCAACAACTTTAATATGAGGGTTTTTAATTTCCCGCTGATTTAATACATCTTTAGCATTGGAGATTAAATTTAACATCACTTGTGCAAACTCTCTTTCATAACCATTTACCATGCAATTACATTTCACTTGCTTTTCTAAAGTAATGTTATAACTTTTAATAGATGCACCCACTAAACTAATAGCTTCATTACAAGCATCATCAATATAAAAATACACCTTTTTCTTATCAGGTTTGAAAAAGTTTCTAAAATCATCTATAGTATGCGACATAAATTGTATGAGCCGATTGGATTCAAAAACACTCTCTTTAAGTAACTTATCATCGAGCTTATTAAATTTATGAGCCGTTTCTAACTCCATAACAATTGCTGAGACTTCACTTAAAGGTTGGCGCCACTGATGAGCAATCATACTCAGCATTGCTCCCATACGTGCTAAACGTGATTGATGTAACATTGCTCTATCTTTTTTCTTTGCTTCACTTAACGCTGTTTGCACTTTATTTTCAAGATTTTTATTTAAATCTTGTAGTAAATCCTCTTTTTTTTGAACACTTTTTTTATACTCAGAAAAAGCTCTGTTGATTTTATTTGAAATGAGAAATGAGATAACGCCAATAATCAAAATAACCAACAATGAAATTAAAACTACCAGTCGAATATACTTGTCAATGCGTTTTTCTAATAGCTGTTTGTTTTCAAAAATTGATTTTTCAATATCATCCACATAAAGCCCTGCACCAATAACCCAATTGTATTTCCCATAGAGTTTAAAAAAGCCTAGTTTTTTAGAAAAATGCACATCTTGCGGTTTTTGCCAATAGTACTCAATAAAAATACCATTGGGATTTTTCAAGGTTTCATCAATAAACTGTTTAGTGATTTTAGTTCCCATTGCATCTTCTAGATTGATATCCAATGAGCCAATTCTATCTTGCCTAAAAGGGTGAGCTCGTAAATAATAGTTCGTATCATGAATCCAAATATAACCATGCTTTTCATAACGAATGGATTCAATATAGTTTAACAACTCTTTTTTTAACTCTTCTTGGGTTAATTTACTGTTACGTTTTACATGGTGTTCTATATAGTTAATAACATAATCAATCTCTTTTTTTAGAATATTACGTTGCTTGACTAAATACTCTTTTTCAACACGAACACTCTCCTCTTCAAAGTAGTCGTACTGATTTTTTACAAAAAAGTAAATAACAAAAAAAGCGATTAGAATAACTGTTGCAATGGGAGTGAGAATAATCAACTTTGAGATATTTTTTTCACTAAACAAAAAGACTCCATTTTTTTATTTAGTGTAACAAATTATGGTGAGATTAAAGTGAGTTTTTAATTTTAAAATCAAAAACTAATCTTAATAGCCTTAGATTTCCTAAGATTAGTGGGTCTATAATAGGTGTGATGATGTAACAAGCATGCATACAATAATTTTTAAGGAGTACATCATGACACAATCAAAAAAGAAAGCAGATATTATTTACAAAAAAAGAATTGCAGATGATTTTAATGAAGGTAAAGCTCTACTAAGCAGACTCTCTTCATCAGTTACTATCTTTGGAAGTGCTCGAACACCCCAAAGTGATGACTATGCCATACTAGCACAAAAGCTTGCATATAAATTATCAAAAAATGGAATCAATGTGATAACTGGTGGTGGTGATGGTATTATGAAAGCAGCTAATCGGGGTGCTTTTAAAGCAGATAATGCTGAATCGATAGGATTAAGTATTAAATTACCCCATGAACAAAGTAGTAATCCCTACACCACAAAGAATATCACTTTTAACTACTTTTTCTCACGAAAATACATGTTAGTCAAATACTCAAAAGCGTGTATTGTATTTCCAGGTGGTTTTGGTACTTTAGATGAAATGTTTGAGGTGCTTACCTTAACACAAACAGGTAAAATGAATGGGTTTAAAATTTATTTAGTAGGAGAAGAGTATTGGAAATATCTTCTTAAATTTATGAAAAAATCCCTTTTTAAATACAATATGATTAATGAAAGTGATTTAGAGTTAATCACTTGTACTGATAATATCAAAAAAATCGAAAAGGAATTAAAGGAACTCGTTAAGTAGTTCCTTTAAAAACTTTCCCACTCATCATCACTATCATTTTTAGGTGTTATTATTGTTGATTTATTAATGCTTCGTGAACTTGTTTGAACTTCAGGCACAACTTTTTTAGGCTCTTTTGATGTTTGTCTTTTTTCTACATTTTCGTTAACATTTGAAGTCTGTTTAGATTCAATAAAGTGAACATCAGTTTTACCAATAAACTCCTTACTTTGGCTATCAGTTACTATCTCTTTTGCCAAACTATCTGTCTGAATAGCTATCTCATTGGTTCGTCCAGCAATTGAAGCATTTTGTTGTGTTTGTTGATCTAACTGATTAACCGCATCATTAATTTGTGTGATTCCTGTTTGTTGTTCTTTACTTGAACTTGCAATTTCATCAATTTTTTTCGTTGCATTTTCTATATTTTCAAGCAGTGAACTGTATCCTTTTATCATCTCACTACTAATAGATTTTCCTTCACCTGCTTTTTTCGTTGCATTCTCAACAAGATCTTTAATCTCTTTAGCAGCATCTGCACTTCTTGTGGCTAGGTTTCTCACCTCTTGAGCAACAACGGCAAACCCTTTACCAGCTTCTCCTGCAGTTGCTGCTTCAACAGCTGCGTTGAGTGATAAAATATTGGTTTGGAATGCAATTTGATCAATAATTGAAATTGACTCATTGATTAAGGTTACTTGTTCAGTGATATCCTCCATAGCTCCTGTCGTATTTGACGCTTGTTCTTGCCCTCGTTTTGCAGAACTATTTAATTCATCTGCAAATTGGTTTAGTTCAACAATACTATTTGCACTGTTTGTAATAGTACTTGTAACCTCCTCTAAAGCAGCAGCTGTTTCTTCAATGGAAGCAGCTGCTGTTGTTGAAGAGTTATTAAGTGTATCTACATTACTAATAAGCGTTTCGGAAGACTTTTCTAAAGTAATACCAATTTCAAGGGATTTTTTAAGTAGTGCCGAAATACTCTCACCTAGGTTATTTACACCACTTGCTAGTTTTTCTAAATGTGCTTTTTTATCAGCAGTGTCAATTTTAGTGGTATAGTTTGAGTTGGCATATGTTTGCATAACATCTAAAATATCATCAATATTTTTTTCCAAGTTAATACTCATATTATTAATAATATTTGTTAACTCATTTAAAGAAGGATTAGAAGACTTCTCACTAATTTTTCCGCTAAAATCACCTTGTTCATACTCTTTTAAAGTATCAATAGTATTATTAATGAGACGTTTGTCTTGTTCTACATCATTTTCAATTAACTTGATGTTTTCATTGACAACTTTTGCCATTTGTGCAATTTCATCTTTTCCTTTTTCATCCATCTGTTTAATGCTATCTGATTTACGGTTTAAATAGTCAAAAAAGCTAAAGAGCCCATTTCGAAAACTCATAATACTAGAAACAATAACCCGTGAAGTCATATAAGAAAGCAATACAGTAACAACGAGTAAAATAAGTCCTGTTATTAAAATAAAGGCCTCTATCTCATGTACTTTGTCATCTACTACCACATCCACTTCTTTAACCAATGTTTTTAAAAGTGTTTCAGTTTTATGAACCGTTTTTCGCATTTCACCTTGGAGTCCAAGCTTACTGGTTAATCCTATCGCCTCTTCTGCTTTTATGAGAGATAAAAAATCACGTTTATAGTTTTTAAGATTTGTTTTAATTGAATCGGTCACATACTCTTTTGAGCTGAGTTTATTAATTTTACTGTTAAACTTATCCACATATTTTGTATTACGTCGTAACATAAAATCTTTTTCTTGTTTTCGCAAATCATAAACTGCGGCAAGAAGTTCGTAGTTATTTGAAGCTTTTGCACTCTGTTGAACTTTGTGGACACTTGCACGTAAACTTCCATAGAGTCCGACTTTCTCATTTAATCCAATGGATTCTTGTTTTGTAACAAACTGTTGAAATTTATTTTGGTATTCAGTAATAATAACTTCAAACTCTTTCACACGTTGTATTGAAATATCATTTTGAGATAAGTTCTCTTGGAGTTTTTTTGTATCAGCACGTAGTACTGCAATATTTTTATTAAATTTTTTGAGATATTTTAAATCTTTTCGCAAAATAAAATCTTTTTCATTTCGCCTTAACATTAACATGTCAGATTTAAGAGCTTCAATAACCTGTTTACCTAATTCAAGCTTTTCAATTTTGGTAGAACTGTTATAAAAAAATATGATTAAAAAAATCAAACCAACCATACTAACCGCTGAAGAAACGAATAGTTTCATTTTAATTGTTAAATTTGAAAACATTTTACTTTTCCCCTCTTTTCATTGAAAATTGAGTTTCTCTTTTATCTTTGGGTAAATAAAACAATGGCATAAATCTATAATAAATTTTAATCTTTATAACTTATAATGAACTTACTATTTTTTATTAGAATTATTTTTTTTAGCAGATAGCATCACCTCTTCATTATTTAAAGAGGTGGGTAGGTTTTCCGTCAAAACTTGTTTGGTTATTTTTCTTCATATATTTTATGTGATCTTCTTTTGTAGAATTTTCCATATAGTTGCTTAGTTTATCTCTTTGAGAAACAAAGTCATATAGAGGAACACCCCAACCACAGGAGTTGTTGACACTTTCAATATGCAGTTTAAACACTTGTCGAGCACCATGACTGTTTTCAAAATGTTCTATTGAGTCACCCCATTTTTCATCTTTTTCCTGCACTACTTCAACACTACAATAAAGTCGCAAAATTAATGGATTTCCTTCAAAGGCACAAAACATCAAAGTCAATCGATTATCTTCTTGCAGATGAGCCGCTGTTTCATTACCACTACCAAAATAGTTTAACCAGTAGATAGTACTATTATCAATAATTTTAAGTGTCCCATCTAATCCTTTTGGGGAGATATTAATTTTTCCTTCTTTTGGTGCAGTGGCAACAAAAAACATTTTTTGGTTATTAATAAATTTAATTAAGCTTTCATCTAACGTATCTTGAAATTTAGCCATATCTTTTCCTTTTTAATATTGATACATATGATATTTTTTATTCTCTTTGGCTTTTTTAGCTTCTAAACTTTTATAAGCCTCTATGGCTTTATTTTTCTCTTCTTCATCTATGGGTTCATTTAAATATTCATCAATACAGTTATCTAAAACCAATATATATACCACACTATTTAAGAGTATACCCTCCTCGTCTTTAGTTAATTTTGCTAAGTCAATGGCATAAACTGCCTCTTGAAAAGTATAAAAAAGTCGTTGTTTTTTATCGTCCAACCGATAAGAGTATCCGCAAATAGTTAAATAGTTTTCATAAAACTGTTCAAAATATTCGCTTTTTCTAACTTCATTTGAAAAATTTTTAATTTTTTTTTGCAAATTTACAATTTCTTCTGCTTCTATTGTTTGATTTTTGTATTCATGTAGAAAAGTAGCTATATCCTCGATAGTATCATCCTTTTATTTATTTTTAGTGTACTATTATAACGTAATTTTTTGCTATAAAAGCGGTTTTTAAGTTTAAACTTTGTTTAAATATATCATGTAATCTTAATAAATAGGACTTATTTTATCCTAATTAACTATACTTTCACTACATACAACATTTTGCCAAAAAGCGAAATGTCTCCTTTAGAATTATATAGCGGTTTCTTCCCACTTCCCCAATATCCGCTATATAATTATTTTTCCCTTGATTTTCAAATATTACTTTTAAATTCAAACAAGATATTTTTATGTTCTTTATATTTAATATTAAACTTTTTTTAAATTTAAAAGCTAGTCAAAACAAATAGGACTAATTTTATCCTGATTAACTATACTTTCATTACATACAGCATTTTGAGCCAATCAAAATGTCTCCTTTTTTTAAATTATATAGTAGTTCTTCCCCAATTTCCCCAAATACTACTATATAATTTTTCAATTTTAAATCCAAAATTTACCCACAAAAACAAATCCACTTTTAATGCACTTTTGACTAATATAATTCTATAAAAAATTTAATTATTTAATAAGGACCATTTATGAAATCATCAAAAATAGTTGCAACACTGCTAATAACCTCCACTATGGCTTTTTCATTTAGTTTAGATAGTATCACTAAAACAGTATTAGATACGGTCAAAAAACCTGAACAAAACTCATCTTCCACTTCTGTTGGCTCGCTATCTAGTAGTACTATCAACCAAGGCTTGAAAGAGGCTCTATCTCAAGGAGTAAAAATAGCTGTTGATACGTTAGGAAAAGATAATGGTTATTTAAACAATTCATTAGTTAAAATCCCTCTACCTGAAAACTTACAAAAAGTAGAGACTATCATACGAAAAGCAGGTGGTGGTAACTATGCAGATGAACTCATCACGGCGATGAATGACGCGGCTAGTCAAGCTGCACCGCAAACTGCAGGTATTTTTATGGAGGCAATTGAGAAAATGAGTATCGAAGATGCTACTAAAATCTTAAATGGTTCAAACACTGATGCAACTAAATATTTTAAAGAGAATACTTACACCCAACTCAAAGAACTTATTACCCCAATTGTGAAAAAAAGCATTAGTAGAAATCAAGTTGCCAGTTATTATGAATCTTTTAATAGTTTTTATCAATCCCAAGGAAAAGGATTATTACAAAGTAGTGGTGTAATGGGTTATGCAAAAACATTAGGGGTTGACTCCTACTTGCCAGGTGGTGACGATAAAAACTTGGATGAATATATCACAACAAAAGCTATTAATGGTCTTTTTACGATGATAGAAAAAGAAGAGATTGCCATTCGAGAAAATCCAGTTAACCGAACAACAAGCCTACTCAAACAAGTCTTTGGACAATAAGTAACAAAAAAGATAGCTTATTTTTCTAGAACCTCTTCTATCTCTTTTTGAAAGTAGTGATAAAAGAGGTTCATCTGAACAAGACTCTGTTCATAATCACTTCTAAATCGCGTTCTGTCACTATAATCATTTGAATACTTTTGTTTCATTTGACTCAATAGGTTATAAAATAATTCACCCTTATAATCAATAATAAAAGTATTACTGTAATTTGTATAAATATGTATCAAGTTTAAAATACTATTTTGGTTTATTTCATACGTTAAAAAGGTATAATTTTTTACTGATGTTTTATGAAGTCTCTTCATGGATTTTGATTTTAATTTACTTTTGTAGTTATATTCAAAATAGCCAAGGGGTGAACCATTCCAATCACAATTACTATTAAGTGCGATGTGCTCCACAAAATACTCTTTGTCTTTAATGACATATGAGTTACTCGTACACCTATCATAAGTTTGTCTATATGAATAAGAAGAGAGTGGTTGTTTTAGCACACTTTGTTGGTTCAAAGCAAAATCTAATGTTTTGTCTTGAGGATTATAAGCATACTGATTGAAAGACTGACATCCACTTATAAAAAGTACGCTTAACATCAAAAATAAATATTTCATGAAATACTCTTTAAACCCTATTGAAAGTACCTATAAATAGTATTATAGTGAACTAAACTCTCATTAAATAGTCGACCATAATTTGGTAAATCTAAGCTATTTGTATTATGTGAAGGGTTCAATTTTTTGATGAGTTTATTATATAATAAGCCTTTTGCATCATAAATAAAAGTATCTCGTTGACTCTCCCAAATATAGACAAAATACAGAACATATTTATTGTTTATTTTATAGGTTGTAAATTCATAGTTACCCATTTCTTGGCGATCAAGAACTTCCATAGATTTAATTCGTAGTTTCTCTTTGATAAAATTACGATAGACTGACCGAGGTTGACCGTTCCAGCCACCATTAGGTGATAATTGTACATGTTCAATAAAGATTGCATTAATATCGTCATAAAGAGTAAATGCTTTAAAAACATTTTGACCATGTCGTAATTGATATTTAAAACTACGTGCTGTTAATTGAAACTGCATTTTTTGATCTATTTGAAAAAGGAGCTGTTGTTTATCTTGTTTGTAAGTAAAAAGAGGTTTATGCTCAGATTGACATCCTAAAAAAAATAAAATTGTAAAAAGTAATAAAAAATTTTTAATCAGTTTTCCTTTAATCGGTTTGTTTAAAATAGTACTCAAAAGCGTTGTTCTTTACTAAACTAATATCAAAGTTAACATTCCCTTTTTCCATATCCTCAAAACTATCCACATAATCACTTTTTAGTTGAGATAAGAGTGCTTTATAGAGGTTACCCTGAGTATCAATAACAAATACATTTTTTTGACTCTCCCAAATATAGATAAAATGAAAAACGAATGCATCATTAATTTTATAAGTAGAAAACTCATAACGATCTATTTCAAAACGTTCAAGTAACTCCATAGACTTTAAGCTAAGTTTCTCTTTTAATAAACCTTCATAAAGGCTACGAGGCTGTCCTTTCCAAGAAGCACTAATGTCCGTTTTAATAAATTCCAAATGGATTTCACTATTTTTTAAAGTATAAGCTTCTAAAGCATATGGGTCATGCCGTGTTTTCATATCATATTGGTTTAAGTCATATAAATAGAAGTTATCAGAACCTAGTAAAAATTTTAATTGATTATTTTCTAAAGTAAATGTAGAGAGTGAAGCTTGCATGATTGATTTAATGATTTTGTTAAAAAAGCCCATGTTATATCTTTAAAAATTTTATAATACTTTATCATAAAAGAGTATTGTTTGCAACCCCTTTTTAGTTGAATTCCAAATATAAATTATAAAAAAATAGATACCTATTTCTCTTTAATTCGAAAAGGGATTTTTCCCTTTTGAACACCTTTTTCTTGATAAAGTAAAAAAAGAAATCCACACAAAACTAAACATAAAACAACTATTTCAATCATAAATACTCCAACTATATTTAGAGTTATTATAAAATGATTTTTAAAAGAATTGCGATTATATTACAATTTGCAAGATTTATTCAATACTCTCATAACTCATACTATTTAATTCTGAAGCAATGGCATTTGAAATATCTTTTCCCACAACTAAAAAGTGCTGTTCCTTACCTGCTTCACCAATTGGAATGATAGTCTGTTCATCATGATAAAAGGTCCCTGCTTTATTTTTATTGGTAAATACAGCTTGGTACATTTGATTGGTATTAACCCTATCCCATAACTGCTTGTAAAATTCAGTATCATGTTGTCCTGATTTTAGTAGAGATACCTTATTCCCTAATAATTCCTCTTTGCCATAACCACAACGATGCTGAAAAATATCATTTACATAAAGAAATCGTGTTTCATAATCAAGCAAAGCAATACTTTTAATGGAGTCGTTAAAGGCTCTTAAAAGTATTGCAATCTCTTCAGAAATGTTGTCAACTTTTTCCATATTTTCTCTTTTTTCTAAATATTATTTTTGTTATCATACCTTAAGTGCCGTAAAAGTTTTTAAAAACTTTCCCACTCATCATTATCAGCACTATTATTTGCAACAACAGTTGTTTGTTTTTGTTCTACACTGTCATGGTTAACAGGATCTCGTTTCATTTTTGGACTACTTGTTACTGGCTTGTTATTAACATTTGATGCTGTTGTAGTGTTTTGATATTGAGATACCTCTTTTGAAACATCAATATTTACTTTACCTTCAAACTCTTTTTCATCAGCACTTGAAACAATCCCTTTTGCTAATTCAGATGTTTGCAATGCAATAGTTTTTGTTTGATTTGCCACTGAGGCATTTTGTTGTGTTTGAGAATCAAGAGAATTAATCGCATCATTGATTTGTACAATTCCTGTTTGTTGCTCAGTAGAAGCATTTGCGATATCAGAAATTAGCTCAATGGTTTGGTCAATATTTGTATTTAAACTCCCATAACCACTAATCATTGAATCTGCAATTGTTTTACCTTCGTTGGCTTTAATATTTGCATTTTCAACCAGCTCTTTAATCTCTTTGGCTGCTTCTGCACTTCTACTTGCTAGATTTCTCACCTCTTGTGCTACAACAGCAAACCCTTTACCAGCTTCACCAGCAGTAGCTGCTTCAACAGCTGCATTAAGAGATAGAATATTGGTTTGGAAAGCAATTTGATCGATAACTGTTATGGCTTCATTGATTGATGTTACTTGAGTATTAATTTCATCCATTGCTTCAGTTGTTTTCTTAGCTAACTCTTCACCTTCACTTGCAGATGTTGTTACTTGTTGCGCATAGTTTGACATTTGAGAAATTTTCTCAGTTGTGTGAGTAATATTTCCTGTAATCTCTTCAAGTGCAGCAGCAGTTTCTTCTAAAGATGCAGCAGCTTCATTTGATGATTGATTCAATTTATCCACATTTTCAAGTAGGACATCTGATGAACCATCCATAATAAGCCCATTTCTTTTATTATCAACTAACATTTGTGTTGTTGATGCACCCAATGAATTAACACCTATTGCTAATTTTTCAAGATGTTCTTTAATACCATGAGTATCTACTTTACTTAGATAGTTATAGTTTGAGAACGTCTCTAAAACATCTAAAATATTATCAATATTTTTTTCTAAATTAGCTCCCATATTATTCAATACATTTTTAAGTTCATTTAGTGCTGGATTATTAACATTTGTCGTGATTCTTTGAGATAAGTCACCTTGTTCAAACTCTCCTAAAACACGAATTGTATCATCAATAATTGCGCGATCTTCTTCGATTCCTTGTTTCGCTTTTCTGATATTTTCATTAACAACTCTTGCCATTAATCCTATCTCATCTATAGAGTCACTTTCTAACTCTTTAACATCATCAGATTCACGATTAACATACTTAAAGAAACCAACTAAACCTTCTTGGAAGCTCAATAGTCGTTTTACTACAATATTATTAATAACAACAATTGCTCCAATAACAACAAACGCTAAAAGGGTTAATGCAATGATAATAATCATATTTCGTATTGCTTTAGGGGTTTCCATCACTTCAGCTTCATCGATTTCTGAAAGTACAGCCCACTTTAAATCTTGTCCAATTGGTATTTGTCCATAGGCAGATAAAACAGGATTACCATTATAATCAATAACGATTTCAGTATTTGTTTTTCCTGCAATTGCATTGTTACTTGCAACGGTATCAACATTTGCACCTGTTGCAAAAGAGGCTTTTAAAGAGTGTCCTTTTGGATCTAAGAAACTATCACTTCGCATGAGTTTATCTTTTCCAACGAGATAATCTTCTTGTGAATTTCCATACCCTTTTCTAAATTGCATAATTTTATTAATTGATCGGTCACTAATTTGAAAAACTAAAATTGCAGAAATTTCTGAACCTTCCATTACAGGTGTTCCTAGGAACATTGCAGGGGCATCGTTACTTGGAGCATAGGGTTTCATATCCACAAAAGTTGGTCGTTTATTGGCAAGGGTTTTACTCCAAACCTCACCTAAACCACTTGTTTTTAAATCACCATGTTTAATATTTACACCATAATCAGACTCTTTAGCGGCAGTATAAATTACATGCCCGGAATCAGCAGTAATGATAAAAACATCATAATAACCATACTCTTTCATATAGTTTTGAAAAAATTCTTCATGTTTTTTAGTTGCATCTTGAACCACAATCTCTTTTACAGGGAAAGGTCCGTTATCTTCATAATCAACTAAATCCATTGTATTACCTACGTCGTATATTAGCTCTTCTACGTCACCACTTTTAGCTAGAACATTAATATCACCAATACGTTCAGCAAAAAAGTTTTTGATTTGTTCTGATTTTCCATCTCGTGCAGCAGTTAGTGCAGCATAATTTTGTTGTAATAAACTATCTTGAACTTTATTAACAGAAAAGAATGCCAAGGAGATTGCCAAAATAGACAAAGAGACGACTAAAAGTGCTATCACTTTAGCTTTAATTGTTAGATTCTTAAACATCTTGTATCCTTTGGTCTTAACATTTTCTTAGTATATTCTTTCTGCTCTTAATGAAAAATAAATATTATTTTTTAATAATTATTTCCAGTCAATATAAATAATATTAAATCTAATAATAGAAAATAGCAGAACAAAGAAAGAGCAAGTACTCACCAATAAAAGAGCCCTTATACTATAAAAGTCAAATAATTGGAAAAATAAGATTTATAAAAATTAATGCAGAGGTTAATCATTTTTTATATACAATACATTTTTTAATTATTGCAAAGGAACCATGTGCGCCAGACATTTTTTTCAAAAGAGTTAAAAAACTACACTTTTATTCTAATAGGAACTCTTTTTATATCACTTGCTGTGGTACTTTTTTTTATACCCAATAGCTTTACAACTGGAGGAACTCCAGGTATGGCCATTTTGATTCATAAACTAACAAATCTCTCTATGGGAACAATTATTTTATTAATCAATGTTCCTCTTATTGTTTTAGGAATTAAATATTTAGGTAGAGCATTTGCGTTACGAACTATTATTGCCATTACTCTTATTTCGCTATTTATTGATGTTTTTGTCTATTTAGAACTTAACGCAATTACTCATAATATTTTACTTGCCTCACTTTTTGGTGGTGCCTTAATAGGTTTTGGAGTTGGTTTTATCATTAAAGGAAATGCCAGTGCAGGGGGTACGACTACTATTGCTAAACTAGTTGCATCAAAAAGTGAAATCAAACCCAGCCAAGTAATACTGTTCATGGACTTTCTTATTATAGTAAGTTCAATTTATGTGTTTAATGATATTGAAAAAGCTTTATGGAGTACTATTAGTATCTATATTACTGCACGTTGTATTGATATTGTTCTAACTGGTGCTCTATCAAAAAAGGTTGTCCATATCGTTTCGAATAAAGCAGAGTTTTTAAGTGAAGTCATTTCTGAAAATCTAGGTGAGCATGGAAGTATCGTTAGAGGTGTGGATTTAAATAATCAAAATGATAAAACCATTATCTTTATTGTCGTTGATGTTAAAAAACTAGGACTCTTAAGAGAAATTATTCAAAACAATGACCCTAATGCATTTATGATTGTAATGGAAGCTTCTGAAATGTTAGGCCGAGGAAGTCACTAGGTAACATAAACTTGAAAAAAATTTAAACTTTTGTACTGATGTGGTAACAGTTCGATAGTTTAAATTTTAGACGTTAATATAGTTTAATAAAAATATTAAAAGGTATCTATAATGAAAATTGCAATTCCCGTCAAAGATGAAACCCTAACTTTTTTCCCAAATGCAGGTCACACTCCAAAATTTGCTATCTTTACAATGAGTGGTTCTGGAATGTTTCGTTCATTTAATTTAGAAGAGATTAAAAACAGCCCACGAACAGATATTGACCACAGTAAGCCAGAAGAAGACCATGACTGTGACCATGACCATGATGATGCAGACCATATTGAACAACACAATAAAATGGGAAGAGTCCTAACAGATTGTGAATATATCGTTGTTAAAAAAGCGTGTAAAAATACTGCTAAATCATTTACTTCTCAAGGAATTAAACTCATCAAATATAACGGTGAAAGTTTTGAGTCAGATGCAATTTTAAGAGAAGTTTCTGCAAAGTTTATTTAAACCATAACCAAAATCTGACCTATATCAATTTATTTTTTAGCCAATAATATATAATCATACTATTGGTTAAAAAGGTAAATAATGAAAATCGTCAAAACTATACTCAAATATCTACTCTACGGTATTGTCATATTTTTTATCACAGGCATGATGGCTAGTATGATAACAAATAGTGATAGTAATCAGACTTCTAAAAAGATTTTTATGTAGATTGATTTCTAATTATATATATAAAGATGACTAAAAAACTTTAGTCATCTTTTATACTTAAAATAGTTTCTTGTAGCTTTGGAAGTTCTAATCTAATTATATTTTCTATAATTATTTTGTTTACACCTTCATAATCATGTGCAATAAAATTTCTTACATCATAGGTACCTTTTATAGGTAATTGTAAAGCATATGATTCATCTCTTAGTTGGTTTAACGTTTCCCCAATTTGTAATAAACACATTAATGTTGCATCATATCCCATCGTATCATTTAATAAATCTTCAATCGTCTTAAAACGCTGTTTGAAAGATTCAATATCATCTATCTTTTCAAGAATAAAATTTAACTTCTCAAATGAGCTAGACATATACAATATCTTTTAAGGCATATTTTTGAAAGGTTTTTGAGGGATTATCAATAGTAGCTATATCAACATCTTTATTTAAAGCTTTTTGTAAAGAGTTCTTTATCTCAGTGAGTTTAGAAAAAGCAGAAAAGCCACCATATTTTTGAACAAAGGTAGGCTCTATATCATAAAGTAAATCTAAATCACTATCACTATTTTGCTCCCCTTTAGCATAAGAACCAAATACTCCAATAATTTTAAATCCATCCTTCAAAAGTTTTTCTTTTTCTATTTTAATCTTTTCTAATAATTCTTTATCCATATTTTGCCTTTTGATTGTTTTATTATAGCATATTTAATATACTAAGAAAAATCATGGGAGATTTACAGTGACTGAATACGATGAAAGCTTTTATTTATGTGAAGGAATTTGGTTAGATATTGAAAAAAAACAAATAATTAATCAACACAACGATGGAAAAGTATTGAATATACATAATAACCGAGAAGACCAGATTAGAGTTTTAGAACAAGAAGTAAAAGAATGGATTGTTCATCCTATTTTAACATTAATTAGTAATGATATAAAAGAGAATAATAATCAAACAAATTTTAATAAATATAAACCATTTAAAAATGCAGTCTTTATTCTATTTGGAATATTTTCATATATTGAGAAAATACAAAGATATATTGATGGGATTCCAATAAGAGCATACAATGATAAAGACTCTACAGAACTTCTACAAAATGGACTAGCTAGAATTTTTCCAGAACTTACAGAATATAAAGATTTAAAAAAAATAATTCATAATATTAGAAATTCACTTATGCACTCAGGAATGATTCATGATGATGTATATATAAACTATAATCATGATGAATATGATAAAGCACTGAGTGTCAGTAATGGAAAAATTAAAATAAGTCCCATTCTTCTTTATAAAAAAATTACTGATGACTTTGAATCATACATTACTAAATTGAAAGATTCAAACGAAAAAGAAATAAGAGATAAGTTTAAAAAAGTTTTTCTAAACTTCTATGAAAAAGAAAAAAGATTTTTAGTAAATAATTTGTAGTTAATTTTAATTAAACATACAAAATCTCGGTAAAAGAGATAGTTGTATGTATGTTCAAGGCGGAGATTAATTTTTATGAGGGAGCATACTAGAAGTACGTGACCGATTAAAAATTGACCTCCAACGCAGAAGATGTGTGCAAATAGCTCTTTTACAGAGCTTTTGCTGTGATACGGTTAAGTCTTTGAGCAAACGATACTGCGTCAGTAATTTCCATACCTTCACTTAGTTTTGCTTGGTCTAATAATACCCATGATACATCATCAATCATTGCATCATCAGCACAACCGTTAAGTTTTGTTACGATTGCATGGTCAGGGTTGATTTCTAAAATAGGAGCAGAGTCTGGCATTGCTTGTCCCATTGCTTTCATCATTTGAGCCATTTGTTGCATTTGTGCATCACCTGCATCTTTAACAACACACGATGGAGATTCAGATAATCTGTTTGTTACACGAACATCAGAAACTGCTTCACCTAAAATATCTTTGATTTTTTTAGTGATATCTTCAAATTTTTCTTCTACTTCTTTTTTCTCTTCTTCAGTTTGTTCAACTTTTGGAGCTTCACACGAAGTAATATCTTTGAATTCCCACTCTTTATATGCACCATACATTGGAGTAATAATTTCATCAATCTCTTTATCATCTAAAATAAGAACTTCAATTTCATTTTTATTGTATGCTTCTAATAATGGAGAGTTTCTAAGCACATTTTCATTGTCACCAATGATATAATAAACTGCTTTTTGCTCACTATCTGCACCATCTTTATATGCTGCTAATGATGTCATTTTTCCATTTTCAGTTTTAGTTGATTTAAATCTGATTAATTCTAATAAAGCATCTTTATTTGTGAAATCTTGGTAAGCACCCTCTTTTAATGGACGGTTGTACTGCTCAACAAATTTTTCATATTTTTCTTCATCTTTAGAAAGTTTTTTGATTTCTGAAAGAATCTTTTTAACAGACCCTTGTTTGATGTTTGCCATTACTCTGTTTTCTTGTAAGATTTCTCTTGAAACGTTTAATGGTAAATCTTCAGAATCAATAATACCTTTTACAAATCTAAGGTATGTTGGTAATAACTCTTTTTCATCATCAGTAATAAATACTCGTTTTACATATAACTTTACACCTGGTTGGTAGTCAGCTCGGTACATATCCATTGGAGCAATAGAAGGGATATAAAATAATGTTGTATATTCGTTTACACCTTCTGCTTTAGTGTGAATTGTACACATAGGATCTTGTGAATCATGAGAAATAGATTTATAGAAATCATTGTACTCTTCAGCTTTTAAATTTGATTTTGGTTGAGTCCAAAGTGCTGTTGCTTCGTTGATTTTTTCGTGTCGTTTTTCAATAGATTTTTTAGCCTCTTTTCCAGACTTTTCATCTTCTTCACTTAACTCTTCAGTTACTTCTTCTTTGTAGTTTAAGAAAATAGGATATGCAATATGGTTAGAGTATTTACCAACGATATTTTTAATTCGTTCTTTTACTGCAAACTCTTGGGCTTCTTCATCTTTTAATTTGATGTAAATAACTGTACCATTTGACTCTTTTGTACACGGTCCTAAATCGAACTCACCTGTTCCATCACTTGACCATTTGTAAGCAGTCTCTTCACCTGCTTTTTTAGAGATTACATCAACGTGTGATGCAACCATAAACACAGAATAAAAACCAACACCAAATTGCCCAATAAGGTTTGAATCTTTTTTAGCATCACCAGTCATTGCTTCAACAAATGATTTTGTTCCTGATTTTGCAATTGTACCAATAGAAGCGATTAAATCTTCTTCGTTCATACCAATACCGTTATCGATAATCGTTAATGATTTATCTTCTTCATCAAAAGAGATATTAATTTCACCTGACCAATCTGCTGGTAAACTAGCTTTCATATTGTCGTCAGTTAATTTTAAATAGTTTAATTTATCAATAGCATCACTTGAATTTGATACGAGTTCCCTTATAAAAATCTCTTTATTTGAGTATAAAGAGTGTGTCATTAAATGTAGAAGTTGTCCAACTTCTGTTTGAAATTGATGTTTTGCCATTTCATTCTGTCCTTGTTTTGGGAATGGTTAAATTGCCAACGCAATAATTGCCATAATTTCCCGATATTTTTTGATTTTTGTAAATGAAATTTTATCACAACTTTATAAAACAAAGCTAAAGTTTTTAAAGAAATTAGCACTTTTTAACAAAGAGTGCTAATTTAGACTAAATAAATAGTAAACAAAAAAATTATATTATTACAAAAGTAAAGGATTTATGATGAAAAAAGCTCTGTTAACACTGCGTACCGTTTATATTGTTTCAACACTTATTATTGTTGTTTTAGTTGGTTTTATTGGTGGAATTGTTGATATCATTCAAACTCAAAATGTTGTTGATGTTGCCGCAACTTTGGGCTATCCTTTATACTTTTTTACCCTACTAGGTATCTTTAAAGTTTTGGGAGCTATGGCACTTCTTTTGCCAAATAACTTTGAGAAGATTCGACTGTTAGCATACTTTGGTTTTGCAGTTGATTTTATCTTTGCTTCTTTTTCACACTACAGTATTAATGATACAATAATTAATATTCTAGTTCCACTTGGGTTTTTAAGTGTTCTAACTATCTCTTATTTTTTGAGTAGTACAAACAGTATTTATAAAAGTAAAGCAACACAAAAAGAGTAGCCCATTTAGAACTGATTACTTAGTTAAAAAAAAGATGAAAGACGATAGACTACACTAAATATATAAAGTATTATAATAAGGATATTTATGAATAACGAAAACTTTTTAAATGATTTAGCAGAAGTCTATGAGTATTTAGATGCACAAAAAACAAATATTAACAAACTTATTTCCTATTTAGAAAATGAAGAGTATGACAAACTAACACTAATTGATGAGTTTGCAAAACAACTTGGACTAGAACTCAACAACGATTTACGTTTTGCATTAGTAACGCGTCTAGTAAATTTGCGAGATGATTCATTGGTGCAAGTGCTTAAAAAACTTGATAAAAATGATGAAGAGATTATTGAACTACAAGAAAAAGCATATGTATATGTACGTGATTTTTGGCATGACAAACACCTCAAAACAGTGGAATACATCAAACACAATAATCTACTCTCTCCTTTTTATGCAAGTATCTTTGAAGGGGTTTATAGTGTGGGACTAAAGATGTCTTCATGGCAAAGCACTTGGACAGCACATATCATCAATGGAGTTAATAAAGAGTTAGCTAAAACCTTTGACGATGATAACAATAAAGTAATAGAATATTTAGAGAATAACAAACTTCTAGATTTGGGTCATAACAATATGATTGCAGACCGTTCATATTCAGCTTTAGTAAAAGAAAATGATGGTTATCACTCACAAGCTTATATCAAAGCTTTTAAAACACAAACAACTGCTGTTATTGATGCACTAGAGGATTTTGAAGAGAGTCTAATCGAACTAGAAGATGAAGTTTATGGTCAAAAATGGGATTATATTTTATATATTCAAAGTCTCATTAAAGCTTTTGGAGAGGAGAGAACTCATCTTTTAGTGGAACGATGGGCAGATGTGGATAGAACATGGATGAAAATAAAATCACCTATTCAAATTGGTCACCCGTTAGAATACTACGAAGACCACTACCGTAAAGCAGTTGCATTAGAGTGGGATATTCGACTAACAAATCCAGAGTTTTCTCAAAATGACCACCGTGTCAATAAAATCAAAGCCTCTTTTGCAAAAATATTTGATAAAACAGAAAAAAATAAAAAGTACCAAAACATCTATGACTTCTCACTCAAATCACTGGATAAAGTACAACTTTATATTGGTCGTCCAGCACTATTTTTTGGAGCAGAATTTAACGGTCTTTTCTCAGCACAAGTGGTACCCAATGATGAAATCGTTTCTAAAGAAGAAGGAAAGAAAATTTTTGCATTTTCTGACGAGATTTTACAAACAAGTAGAGCAAAACCATTTTTAAAACTCTCACGGGAAATTTTTGGACAAGAACTGCTCACAGAAGATAGAACTTTTGTATTTAATGAAACAGCTTCTTGGCATCAAGTCTATGATATCAGCACAATTGGACATGAGTTTGGGCATATTTTATGGTGTGATGAAGAGACTGAAACCATTATGAATAAAACTGGAAACTTTAAAAATATCGAAGAGTTCAAAGCAACAACAGGAGGGCTTATTTCATACATTCTTGATGAAAATGATGATGAAGACCACCTAGAGAGACAAGTCTTTATTGATGTTGTTAAGCGAGCTGTTGGGCTAATTGGGTGGATGCAAGTTGATGAAGTACAACCATACTATTGTGAAGGACTTATCCATTTAGATGGACTTTTTGATGCTCAAGTTCTAACGTGGAAAGATGAGAGTCTAACCGTTGATTTAAGTGAAGAAAAAATCAAAGCACTGAAACAATGGTATTTAGTAACCTATACAAACCTAGCACAACACTACTTAGATAAAAAAGATGCAACAGAGTTTTTAAATCAATACGCACAAAAAGAAGAACAGTATTTTATGCCAACAAATCCAAACATTAATGCCTTTGTCAAACACTACTTCAAACGTTACCAAGAGATTGGTCAAGAGTTAGATACAGTAGATAAAAAAGAGAACTATACACACTAAGAGATTCTTTCTCTTAGTGCATAAACATAGAAGGTAATTTTAAATCATGACATCTTATAAAATTATTGTTTGTGGTAAAGTCCAAGGAGTCTATTACCGTAAAACTATCAAACAAAATTCCAGTAAGCTAGGATTTCAAGGATATGTTAAAAACCTAAAAAACGGTGATGTTGAAGTTGGTGTTTTGCTTAATGAAGATACCTATGATATTTTTATGAAAATCTTGAAAAAAGGTTCTGCTAATTCAAGAGTTGACAAACTAATCGTCAAAGAGATAGATGAGTCATTTGAAGGTTTTGTAATTCGTTAGTGTACCCTATTTCGTCCACTTCGTTTTGCATTTTGTAAAGAGGTTTGAGCATTTAATATTAACTGATTTTTTTCAATAATATCTTCTGGCAAAACTGTACTTGTACCTATGGTTATGGTTAAAACATTTGAAGCAATAGAGTTTTCATGGGGTATTTGCATACCATGTACCGCTTTCACGCATTTTTGAGAGACTATTTTTGGTTCATTGGTATTGGGTAATAAAATATAAAACTCATCTTTGTCAACACGAGCCACAAGGTCACTGGGTCGATTACATTGTCCCACTAAAATATTAGCAACAAGTTTCAGACACTCATCCCCATCATGTCGTCCATAGATATCACTAAAAGCTCTAAATTCGTCAATATTAACAATCATTAATGACAAATGTTGCTTTTCACGCATAGCTCGTTTATACTCTTCATCAAAACGCTCTTCAAAATATTTTTTATTGGCAACATTAGTGAGTAAATCAATAGTCAAAGATGATTTAAGTTTCTCATTTTCCGTTAAAATATCACGTTCTTCACTGTGTTGGCTTTTGCTATAGAGCATTTTTCGGTTAGCTTTATAATAGGTATAAACAAAAGTAACCACAAAAAATACTAAGGCTAAAAAAAGTGTTTGAAAGAGAAAAGAACTTTTATACTGCGCCATATTTGACTCATTGAAAAAGTTGCTTTGCATAATGAATGTTGTAAAAAAATAAGAGAGAATAAAAATCAGCACAACCATTGAAAGGTTACAAAAGCTCATTTTGTTAAAACGCATCAATTTGCCTTAAATAGAATATATGATAGTGTTACATTATTTTAGTAAGAAAGAGTTAAAAAAGATAATAAAAAAACTAATTTCCTATAGCTAATGCATAAAGTACCTTATGGTTATTTTCTAAAAACTCATTAACCTCATCATCGTAATATGCTCCAATACCACTACAACCAATACCTAAATAGTTTGCGGCTAAATATAAACGATGTCCAATAATTCCTGCTTTTTGGTACAGTGCTTGATAATTACGAGCATTCGAAGTTAAAAAAAATGTCACCGCACTAAAATGTCCTAACTCTTGTTCTAAACACAAATAGCCAGCTTTTGATTGAAAGTCACCCTCTTTGAGGTATTGTTTATCTAAATAAAGCCCTAATTGCATCCCTTGAACGCGATTAATAACGCAATAAATGGATACTTCTTCATCACAGTCACTTATAATTGGTGCGTTTAAATTTTCCATAATTGCTTCAAACTCTACTTTAGAAATAGCTCGTTTAAAAAACTCTCTAGCTGATCTTCTTTTTACCATTGTATCTTCAAGGGCAGTTTTATTATAAGAGAAGTGTGGCATGATATATGACTTATCACACGATATTTGTTCTAATGTTTGTGCATATGCAAACTCGATGAGTTCATTAGATTCAAAAGTATTTGTTCCATCCACAAAATCTAACTGCATACTCAAAGGTTCACTTTTTTCTTCGGTAAGATTACCTATTATTATAGCTGCCGTAAAAAACTCCTGTTTTTTAAATCCAAATATACTGTTTAAACGTTTTTTATCAAAGTTATACTGAATCTGATAGGCTCTATCCTGCAAATAACAGCTCGCTTCAACACACCCTAATAAATGTCCCGTATCCAATAAACAATATCGAAGTGCCCTATTTTTATATTTCCACGAAGAACGATAATAGATACTTGAAAATAAAAAAATAAAACCCTCTTGCTGTTTTTCTAAACCTAAATAAGACTCTATACCATCACTACTAATTGTCTGCAATAACGTCACACTGTTTGATTCAATCTCAAAATGATAAATTCCATTTTCAAAGCCATCCAAGTTACGTGCTTGAAAATAGATTTCGCAAGGGAACAGCGCTCCAGCACTTGGATTAATACGAAGATAGTATTCAACGCCGGGATAACTTTTTTTAGCCGTTATTCCTGCACTTAAAATAAGAAGTCTATGATTTGGGTTGCTGTAATCCAGTTGAATTTTTTTAAAATGTTGGGGATATGATTTAAATTGACTAGGTTGGTTATCCCAATCCAAACGATTAGGGTGCGTACGAATTGAGAAATAGGAATGTTTTGTACTTTGATGATAATCAAAAGGTTCCATTGATTTGATTACTTACCTTTTGTCGTAGTAATTCCCGGTTTTTCAGGGGTTCCTACATAATCATCAACAGTGTCATTAGTACTTTTAAAATAGGTATAAATAGCCCCTACTATTAAAATAAGGACAATAACTAAACGTATAGTATTACTTTTCTCTTTTGACTCTTTTCCGTCAAAATCTTCAATATCTTCTAAGCGGGGTTCATCTTCTAGTTTAGACATAATACAACTCCTATAATTGATATAGAGATTGTATTATGATTGTTTTAAGTCTTTCCCTTGATGAAAAAGTTATACAGTTTTTTAAACCTAAATTAAAGAAACCATTAGTTGATTTACTGCAACGGCAATTTCTTTAATATCTTTATTCTCTTTTGACACAAAAGTATCAAGGTTAGATTTGATTTTGAAAAAGGCATCTTGTTCATTTTTGATATAGTTTTTAAATGCCTCGTTAGGCTCTTCATTAACCCGTTGGAAATCTAGTACACGTTGAGTGTAATGAACAACAATATACTCAATGAACTGTAACACTTGGTTTCGTAAAATCAAATCATTTTTATTGGTGACTTTAATTTTATTAAGTGCAATAATAAGTTCTAATATTGAGAATTCGTGAATTAACGAGTAGAACAAAATAACAACATCTTTAAATGAGTGATGGGTATTCTCTTTAATCACGATAGCCGCAACTGCAAATCTAAGATAATCAATTACTGCAAAGAATTGATTGAACTCATCATCCCCTTCGATTAATGACTCTGGCATCTCACTATGAACTTCAGAGAGATGTTCGAAAAGCTCCTCTTTGTGGTCTAAAATATGGGAAGCATCTATTTGATTTCGTTTTAAGTATTTTACCATCCAACGAGTACTTGAATAAAGAGTATACTCTAATTTATTAATTAACTTGTACTGTAAATCAATATCCATTTTATAATCTTGCATCAAGATTTTTTCTTTAATACTTCGAGCACTAAAGAGTTCATAAACTACTAAGTACGATTTAACTTTAAGTAAGAACTTTTCGTTTCCTAATTTATCATAATCACTAATAAAGGTTGAACCTTGAGCATTGATAATTAAGTCCGCAATTTTTGTTGCAATGATTTCACGTCGTAGTGGATGAGAAGCGATTTCATGTTGATACGCTCCCACAAAAGATTTAGGGAAATATTTATAAAGATACTTTGTAGCAAATGCCTCATCAATAATCTCTGAATCCAAAAGAATTTTTCGTAAAAATATTTTTGAGTATGAAAGAATTGAACAAAGTACTGGTCGAACAATATTTCCATTTAAATCTTGTACCTCTTTGATATTCTCATTTTTTGGAATATAAAAATCAACACGGTTAAAAGCAACCAAATTGTTTTCAAGTATTTCAACCGTGCTTAAAAAGTCATTTAAATAAACACGACTTAACCGCTCATCCCGCGAAATAATAAGGGCTTGGTTATAGTTACTTTGCAACACAAGAGTTACAACTTGATCCGTTAACCCATGTAATGTTTTACTGGATTCTTCTTCATCCAAAATACCATGGTGTCGAATCATATTAAGTAAGATTTTTAAGTTAACTTCTCTATCTGAGGTATCTACTCCACCCGCATTATCAATTCCATCTAAATTGATTTTTCCACCAGCAAGTGCATATTCGATACGCGCTTTTTGAGTAAATCCTAAGTTTCCACCTTCACTTACCACTCGAGCTCGAAGTTCCGTAGCATCAACTCTTACTGCTTCATTTTGTTTATCTCCAATATCTAAAGAGTTTTCATTACTTGCTTTTACGTACGTACCAACTCCTCCATTAAAGAGTAAATCAACATTTAAACAAAGAAGTTTTTTACACAAATCTTCCCCACTTAGAACTTTTTCTTGACACCCTAACATCTCTTTTATTTCAGGGCTAAGTTCAATAGCTTTTTCGCTTCGTAGGAAAATTCCCCCACCTTTTGAGATAAGTTTTTGGTCGTACTCATTCCAACCTGATTTTTTTGCGTTAAATAGTCGTAAACGTTCTTTGTAAGCAGCATTGGTATCAGGGTTTGGATCAATAAATATCTCTTTATGTCCTAATGCAGCAAGTAGTTTAAACTTAGCAGACTCAATCATCCCATTTCCAAAAACATCTCCATTCATGGAACCAATTCCAACAACAGAAACCTCATCTTTATAAATATCAACACCTTGTTCAATAAAGAACCGTTTTGTTGACATAATTGAACCTCGAGCTGTAATTCCTAAATCTTTATGTCCATAACCGTTTGAACCACCACTAGCAAAAGCATCACCTAGCCAATAACCTCGTGATTTTGCCACATCATTAGCCACATCACTCATGGCTGCTGTTCCTTTATCGGCAGCAACAACAAAATAAGGGTCATCATCATCGTAACAGACAATATTGTCAAGTTTTATAACTTCACCCCCTGCCATATTGTCAACTAGGTCTAACATGCTTTCAATATATTTTCGATAAATCTCTTCGAAATACTCTTTGGTTATCTCTTTTTTGTCTTTATTGATAACAAATCCACCCTTAGAACCATCAGGAATAATGATCGAGTTTTTACCCTCTTGGGTAATCATCAATGATTTGACCTCTTGTCGATAATCTTCATGTCGATCAGACCATCGTAAACCACCTCGTGAAATGTTACTCATGCGTAAATGTATTCCATAAAACTCAGGATTGTAAATAAAGTTTTCTAAGTTGGGTTGTAACCCTTTTAAATTTCGTCCAAACTCTTTTGTATGGATTTTAAAAGCAATTGAGTCTTTATGTAAATAGTAGTTTGTTCGTAATATATTTTTAAGCAATTCATACATCAATTTTAAAATCTTGTCATCAATGATTTCTGGAACCACTTTAATACCATCTTCAATTTTTTTCTCTAACTTTTGAAGTTTTCGTTCTCTATCTTTGATATCCGGCTTAAATTTTGTTTGAAAATAGATAATAAACAGATCAGCAATAGGATGGTGGGTAATAATCGTGTTACGTATAGTTGCAGAATTGAGCGTCAAGACTGCTTGATCTAAATACTCAATTAGCGCTCGCAACAACATAATATGCCGTATTGAGAAGTTTTGTTCGTAAATGAGAGAATAGAGTTTACAATGATACATATTGTCATTTTTAAGGGTATCAGAAAGAACGGTTTCAATGTTCTCCCGTGCAATCTCTATCTGTTTTGTCTCTTTCAGTGATAAATTAAAACGTGTAATATATATAAGTTCATCACCCTTTGATAAATTATAGGTGACTTCATCAATAATAATGAACCCCATATCGTGTAAAATTGGCGTAATTTCAGATAAATAAATCTGTTCTTTAGAAAAAATCTTGATTGATTTTAAATCATTATTTTCTAAAATTGAAGTTACAATTCCCTTTGTTTGAACTTCGTCGAAATAGTTATCTGAAATATTTAAATCATTTTGAGTTAACAGTTGTGAACAAACTGCATTCATCTGAGAGGTTGCCATAATATGTCCTTTATGCCAGTTAATAATGGTACCAATTAAACTTAATTGGTATAAAGGTTATTATTATGCAACTATGTTTATAAAGTACTTAAAGTTTCAATGAATTCATGCTTTGTAACTAAGATGTTATTTTTTCAACAGTGGCACTTAAAAGCTTTACTAAATCATTCGCACAGAGTTCAATATCTAATCCACGTTTACCACCACTAACATAGATGGTCTCAAAATCTAAAGCACTGCTATGAATAACGGTACGAAGTCGCTTCTTTTGTCCCAAAGGAGAAATTCCTCCAAGAAGGTATCCTGTTACTTTTTGAGCTTCATTTTTATCTGCCATAACCGCTTTTTTACTTTTTAATGCATTTGCAATATGTTTCAGACTCATTTGGCAATTTACAGGAATAATACCAACAGCTAACTCTTTGGGTGAGAGTTCAACCAAAAGGGTTTTAAAAACTTGGTTTTCATTGAGGTTTAACTTTTGAGCAGCTTCAAGTCCAAAGTTTGTATTTTCGGGATCATGGTCATATTTATGGATATTAAATTTTATTTTATTTTTCTTTAGTAGGTTAATTGCCGGGGTCATATTAATTTAAACTCTCTTATAATCTTTTCTTCACCATTTACAATAAGTGCAAGTTTATGTAAACCTTTATAATATTTTCGTGTAGTGACAGGTCTAAAACTCTGATACTTTTTAAAGGCTTTAATACTCTGTTTTATCTCATTTTGACTTAACATAAAAACTTTACGGGATAGTTTACCATTTGCTTTTTGAAAATCAATAGCATACTCGATACGAACATTTCCAACAGAAACTTTTGTTGTAACTAACTCAAAAGAAAAATTTAAAGTCTCCCCCTCTTGAACTGTTTTATCCACAACAAAGTTTTTAATACTCAATGCACTATCTTTTTTATAGCCAAACAATTCAAGGATTCTTTTTTCACCCGCTTTTAAAAGCGTTCGGGAGGCATGTTTACATATCCAGTCTAAGTTTTTAGAAATACCTAAATTATTTCTAACAAAATTGATTACCACATCAGGGTTATCTTTAGAAATATCATTGAGGTTATTTGCCACTGATTTTCTCACATACATACTATCATCATGTTTTAATAACTCTAATACTGCTAATACTTTAGTGGGGTCTTTTTTAAAACTTGGCAAAGCAATAGCCCATGGTAGTCGTGGACGACACCCTTCGCTTGCTAGTCTTCGTATATGTTCATTGTTACTTTTAGCCCATATTAAAAAACGTTTCATAGTTTGAGATTCATACTTTACAATGAAATGTCGAATAGCAAATTCACTACTAGATTCAACGGTAAAATACTCTAAGGCATCAAGGGAAACCTCTAAATCATCTAACCCATATACCTCAACAAAATCTGGTAATATCATAGATTGTAAGCCCATTGATTCAGCGGCTGTAAAGTAAGCTTTTACCTGTTTTAAGACTTCTATTGTATGTGAATAATCTTTATTTAAAAAAGGGTGAATCAAACTCGAAATAAGTCGCATACGATCTTTAAGTTCTAAGTTTTCTAAAGTTTCTAATACTTTACTAAGGTACTCATCTTTTTTAAAACTATTGTCATAAGTATATATATTATTGGCAAATTCTCTTACGAGTTTTTCATTAAAAAGATTTTTAAAGGGTTCCATGTTGCAATGTCCTTTTGATTATGAGAAGAAGTTTAATATAAAAAAATGATATTTAAAAGAAGTATGTCAAATTGTTAGGTTTTTGAACAAAGCCAAAAGGCTTCATTCAAAAATAAAAGGGTTACGCAAATGCAGGTTCTAAGAAAGGAATAATCTGTTTCTTTCGTGATAAACAACCATCTAACCAAACTTTTCCATCATCTAACTCTTTATCAAATGCTGATTCAAATACTGAATTATCAACTGATGCTACAATTACTTCTGAACCTTCTTTCATGATATCAGTTAGTAATAAACATGCCGTATGCAGCTCATTTTCTGCTCTGAAGTCTTCTAAGTCCGCTTCTAAGTCATCTTTGATTGAATCAAAAATTGCTAAATCAACAACTTCTAACTGCCCAATACCAACTTGATTTCCATGCATATCAAATGGCTTATAATCTCTTAGAATTAAATCTCTAACAGGTACACCTTCAACTTGAGATTTTACTTTAAACATCTCCATTCCAAGTGCACCAAAATCTTCAACACCAGCAATATCAGCTAGTTCTCTTACGACTTTAATATCAATATCAGTACATGTTGGTGATTTGAAAATTACCGTATCTGAAAGAATCGCACACATCATAATTCCTGCAATATCAGCTGGAATCTCAACACCGTGATAATCATACATCTCTTTTACAATTGTATTAGTACAACCTACTGGTCGAATCCAACACTCTAATGGAGCTGAAGTTGTAATATCACCTAGTTTGTGGTGGTCAACAATACCAACAACTGTTGATTCTAAAACATCTGCAGGTGCTTGTCCTAAATCAGAGTAGTCAGTAATAAAAAGCTTTTCACCTGCAAAAGATGTTTTAAGAGCAGGTGCTTCAAAACCAAATTTATCTAAAATGAATTGCGTTTCTGGATTAACTTCACCTTGCCGTACAGGTGTTGCTTCACGTCCAATTCTGTTAAGTAAATAAGCCAATGAAATTGCTGAACAGATTGAATCAGAGTCAGGAGTTGTGTGTCCACATGTATAAATTGCCATTAAATTTCCTATATTAATTTTTTGGAATTTTATCTAAATATTTGTTAGGTTACTTTTAAAGAATTAAATTAGAACTAAAACCTTCTACTCTTTGGGAAGTTTTATTAAAAAATTTGCTCCACAATAAGATTTGTCTTCATAGGTGAAGTTTTCATTAGTAACCTCAAGGCTTCCACTCATGTGACGTGTAATAATCTCACGCGACATATATAAACCAAGACCTGTTCCAACACTTTGATGTTTAGTTGTAAAATAGGGTTCAAAGATACGTTCAATAATATCTGATGGAATACCCCCTGCGTTATCTTTGATATTAATACAAATAATTTTATCTTTTTCGTACACATCAATAAAAATATAACGCTCGCCATCAAATCCTTCAAGGGCATCTTTTGCATTGTTTAAAACGTTTAATAGAACTTGCAATAATTCTCTTTCAAATCCTTGTATAGTGATTGTTTTGACATTTTCAATAATAGTGATATCTTTATTGGTAATCTGTGAACTTAACAGCTTAAAAGTTTTTTCTAAAGCACTTTGTAACGTGAAAAGCGTTTTCTCTTTATCAGGTTTAAAAAAGTCTCTAAAATCATTAATAGTTTCAGATAGATGTCGTGCAGAATTTCCAATACTGTCCATGGATTCCATTAAATTATTATCATCTAAGGTCTTCATCTCTTTTTGCAGTTTTACACCACTTGAAACGGTTGTAATTACAGAAAGAGGTTGTCGCCATTGATGAGCAATATTTTCCATCATTTCGCCCATTGCGGCTAACTTTGACTTTTGTGCTAAAAGCTCATACTGTTGCTGGTTTTCTGCAATATGATGTTTAATATCACTTTTATAGTTTTTAAATTTGAGTTCAATAACATAAGAGATATAAAAAGAGAGTGTTAATAATACAAGGGTGATTAAAGCAGCAAAAATCAGAACGTTTTGAATATTCTCATTGTATCGTGAGGCTAATATCTCTTGTTCTTTATTAATTAAAACTTGAACTTCTTTTTTATAAAAACCTGTACCAATAAGCCAATTCCATTCAGGAATAAACTTCACATAGCTAATCTTAACTGTAGGTTGTTTAGTTATAGGATTTATCTTTTGCATATACTCAACAAAACCACCACCTGTTTTAGCTTTTTCCCACATTTTTTCCATAATCAGTTTTGTATTATTGAGATTATTCCGCTTTAAAGCACTTGTGCCTACAAGCTTTTTAACAGGATGCGTTAAATAGATATTTTTTTCATTAAAAGCAAACAAATAACCGTTGGTTCCAAATTTAAATTTATCAACTTGTGATAATACTTTTTTTTGAACATCTACAGCAAAATCTTCAACATACTCACCTGTTCCAATAAACCAATCTAACTCATAAATATTTTTAACAAACCCAATTTTTTTATACTCATTCATGTCCCCTTTGACTTTTCGCCAATACCACTCTTGGTAAGATTCTGCTTGGGATTTTAAAAGAGATAAGGAGTCTTGTAGTACAAAAGTTCCCTTAGTATCTTTATGATTAATAAGATTTTTGCCTTCTAATCGTGGAACTAAAGGGTGAATAATATTAACAGCTTTTTTATCATAAACAAAAAAGTAGCCTCGGTTATTGTTAAAACGTATATCTTTGATTGCAGTACGAATCAAAAGGGTTAACTCTTCTTCACTGACCTTATGAGCATACTCTTTGTAAATATTAATAATAATTCGATGCGCTTCATGAACCCGTGAAATCAACGATTTTTTTAGATTCTCTTCTGTTTGTTTGTGCTCTGAAATAACATAGTCATAAACATTATCAACCATCTCTTTAATAAGTTGTTTTTTATCTTGGATAAATTTCTCTTCTGTGTTTTGTTTGACTTTTTCAAAAGTTATTTTATGGTCATAGTATAAAAAGGTAGTAATAATTCCTGATAAAAATAGAATAAGTAAAGGCAAGGTATACCGAATAACAAATAGAAGCTGTTTTTCATTTTTAAAGTTCATTTGTCTCTCTTTTTAATCAAAAAACGAATTATTAAACTAACTGTATCTTGTGACGCTTTCTCTATTTTTCCATAATTTCTCTTTAAGAATACTATAATAACTTTTCAAAAGTTTAATTTCTTATTAAGTATAATAGGAAAGATTAAGGAGAATTTATGATTAGTAAAAATTTACAAAAAGCTATTGTCGAACAGTTAAACAAAGAGTTTCATTCTGCATATATTTATCTTGGGATGAGTGCATACTGTTCAAAAGAGGGATTTAACGGTGCTGCATCTTGGTTTTTAATACAGTATCAAGAAGAAGTTGCCCATGGCATGAAGATGTTTAAATACCTCGAAGACCAAAGTGCATCTATTAATCTTCCTGCAATTGAGTCAGTAAAAGTTGAATACAAATCACTATTAGATGTTTTCAAAAAATCACTTGCTCATGAACAATATATGAC
>LPNY01000086.1:0-18278 GCA_001655195.1 Arcobacter sp. EP1 | reverse complement strand
AAATTTAAATAACCTTTCTGATATAGCAATGAAAGAGAAAGATCATGCAACTTATAACCTACTTCAATGGTATGTAACAGAACAAGTTGAAGAAGAAGCAACAGTGAGTGAAATCATTGATCATATTAAATTAGTTGGGGATAATGGATATGGATTATATACCATCGATAAAGAGTTAGCCCAACGAAGTTTTGTAGACCCTACAGCGTAAAATAAGAGGGAAACCTCTTATTTAACTTGTTTTAAAAGTTTAGTTAACCACTTTTCAGCTTTTTTCACATCTTCAAATCGTTGTGATTTAGCCACTTGATCTTGTCCTTCGTAGAATCGTACTCGAATTCCATCTTCCACATGATCAATCTTTGTTCGAGTAATTCTACTCAAGTTTAAATAAACTCTATCATTCAATTTAACAAACATAACATCTCCTGTTGATTTTTATACATTGTAACAAAAAATTCTATTTTGGTCAAATATTTTTTACTTTTTTAACACATGCTCTTCCACAACCCAGTTAGCAAAAGGAATAGAAGAGGTAAATGCGGGACTAACAGCATTGAGAACGTGTACTGAATTTTCATCAGACTCAACCACAAAATCTTGTACTAATTCGAGAGTTTTTTTATTTAATAGTTGGGCACGAATCCCCGGTGTACTCCACGAATCAAATCCCATATCATCCATGTTTCTAGTTAGTTTTCTTGCTAACCCTTTTAGGTGAGCAAAACTATATTTTTTTACTTCTGTAAAAGCCAACTCCCTAAAACCAAAAGCATTAGTTAAAAAAAGCTTGGCTTCATAATAGATAATTTGAAAAAACTCTTTAAAAGAGAAGTTATCAAACCCTTTATAGTTTTCTCTCCAAAAAGCAGGAATAGCAGTTGGTCCAATTTTGGCTTCATTATCCACAGTGAGTGTAAAATGAACTCCCAAAAATGGATTAGCAAGATTTGGCACTGGATAGATATTTGTTTTAAGTTGTGAAATATTATCTTTATCTTTTAAATAAATTCCCTTAAAAGGAATGATGACATAATCTTTTGAAAAGTTATAATCTCGTGCAATATTATCTGCATACAATCCTGCACAGTTGATCACTTTTTTAGCTTCAAAGACCCCTTTTGAGGTGGCAACTTTATTACCAACGGAAGTATCATATTTACAATCTAACAATAACTCCACACCCATCTCTTGAATAACCGTTGCAAACTCTTTTGTCACCTCTTTTGGGTTAACTGTTGCAGTACTTGGACAAAGAAGTGCTTTTTCATGGGTTGATACATTTGGATATAACTCTTCAAGCTGTGATTGAGTTAGCCATTGAAGTTCAACACCATTGGTATCACCTCTTCGTTTTAACTCTTCTAATCCTTCAAGCTCAGTTGCATCTTGGGCAACCACAACTTTTTGGCACGCATTTACTTGTAGGTTTCTCTCTTTACAAAACTCTTTGAGTGCCGCATTTCCCTCTTTGGTAAATTTAGCTTTTAATGAATTTGCCGTGTAATAAAATCCTGCATGCAATACCCCTGAGTTTCTTCCCGAACTGTGCATTGCAACTTCTTTCTCTTTTTCAATGACTAAAATTTTACTATGTGGAAATCTATTTTTAAGATTTCTAGCAATATTTAAACCAATAATTCCAGCCCCAATAATTAAATAATCATACATACTTTAATATCCTAACGTTTCATTTACTAAGATAATGGTTATTCTATCTTGTTCATCTGCTTTAATATACGTAAATTTATTTGCAATATTATCAAGATTATGCCTTGGTTCTTTTCCTCTAGAAATTGAAATATTATTCATTCTATCCACATTTTTAACCGCGGCAACATCCATTAATCGTTTAAATCCATCTTCCAGTGAATCAACAATTTTATTTACTCCTGCTACTACTAGTACCTTTTTAGGACCAAAAATTAGCGCTGCAACTCGGTTCCCACTACCATCAGCATTAACTAGTTTTCCATCTTTTGTAATAGCATTTGTACCCGTAACATATAAATCTGTTAACATACCTTCTCGTCTTCGTTTGGTATTCTCTTGCATGGAGATACCTTGTTCATACTGATTGAAAAGTGTAATGTCATCTCTTTTTATAAGTTCATCCAATAACCCAATCTCTTTAACAGTTGTGGAACCACCAAGTCCTACACTCATGTCTTTTTGCACTAAAGAGTTTGCAACACTTAAAGCCTCTTGTTTATTTTGAACAAAATGAACTCTATAACCGCATTTTTCTAAGGTATCAATTAGCGCTAGCATACTTTCTTCCCTCTTTAAATAACATCTTATGCATGGTCATAGCCACAACAAAAATAACAAATCCTACCAGATGAGTATTTTGAACTATTCCAAAATAACTCTCAATATTAAATACCTTATCTGGAACCAACAATAACACTGCACATACTGCAAATACTGCCCGTTCTAAGATGCTCATTTTTTTATCCCAGTATCCTTCCATCACAATAGAAAAACACATGATTCCAATGAGGGCAAATCCAAACACCTCAAATCGTTCTAACCAACTTCCATTAATCAATGGCGTAAAAGCAAACAGTAAAGGAATAATGTACATCCCTTTTCCAACCTTCCATGAAACCATTCCCGTTTTCATTGGTGGCGTTTTTGCTATGGCTGCTGCCGCAAATGCTGCTAAACAAACAGGTGGCGTTAAGTTTGAATCTTGAGATAACCAAAAGATAATTAAATGCGCTGATAACAGATACATAGCAACCTCAGGTATTTCAATACCAGCATTAACAAGTGCCGCCATTTCAGGACTAAGCATCAAGCCTACTAAAGCAGGTGCAGAAAGAACTGATAATACAACATATGATGCCGTTACAGGCAGTCCCATTCCTAAAACAAGAGAAGCAATAGCAATTAATACAATTGCTATAAGCAGTGAATTTCCAGACCACTCCATAATAAGCTGTGAAAAAGTAATCCCAACACCTGAAATATTAATAATTCCAACAATCACACCAACGGCAATAAGTAAAACCCCAGTTACTACCATATTTTGACTTCCTAAAGCCAAGGCTTCAAGAATCTCTTTGATTCCCATTCGTTTGTTTTTAGTTAAGTATGACGATAAAACGATGGTTACAATTGCAATACCAGCAGAATATGTAGGAGTAAATCCATAAACTAAAAGTCCTACTAACGTTGATAATGGAATAATAAAATGAAACCCTTCTCGTAATAGTGGCAGGATTTTAATATCATTGTCATTTCCTTTTATATCGTGCTCTTTAGCATGAATATTAATATAAAAAGCAATGGATGCAAAATATAAAATTGCAGGTAAAACAGATACCGTAATAATCGTCACAAAAGGAATATGAGTCATCTGTGCCATAATAAAAGCCCCTGCTCCCATAATTGGAGGCATAATTTGTCCACCTGTACTAGCTGCTGCTTCAACAGCTGCTGCAAAGGTTCCTTTAAAACCTGCTTTTTTCATCATAGGTATGGTAATAGATCCCGTTGATACAGTATTAGCAACTGCACTTCCAGAAATAGTACCCATCAGTGCTGAAGAAAATACTGCAACATGTCCAGTACCACCTGTAAATTTACCTGCAACAGCACTTGAAACATCAACAATAAAATCCCCTGCTCCTGATTTTAATAAAAAAGCAGCAAAAAGAATAAACATAAAAACATAGGTTGATGAGATAGTAGCAATTGGTCCAAATAACCCTTCACTAGTATAGAACATTCGGTATAAGAACCGTTCATAATTCATCCCTGCAAAGGCAAAAATACCATCAATATGTTGTCCTAAAAACAGTAAGTAAGCAATACAGAAGATAATAATCCCAGGGATAATGTATCCCGTTGATTTTCTCACCATCTCAATAGCTAAAACAATTGTCATACCAGCTACAATTAAATCACTGGTTCGCATTTGTCCATTGGAAACAGCATATAAACTCTCTTCAAATGCCATCATGTAGATAAATGTTGATATGGAAGCTACTGCAAAAAGTAGATTGATAATGCTAACTTCATTGTCATTTTTTGTTGCTTCATAAGTTAAAAATCCTAACGAAGCCAAAAGTGCGAAATGTGCGGAGTTAAACCACAAATCACTGATACCACCCCAAACATTTATTCCAAAGTGAAATAAAGATATAAAAATAGCGTAAACAAAAGTGATTTCTTTAAAGTATTTAATTTTGATCATTTTTTAATTCCTAGATTTATATAAACTACATAAACAATTTATAATTACTTACATAATTTATATATCAAAAGAAGGGTTACTTCTTTTGATATGTCAATATGCTTATTTTGCCATTAGGTTTGCAGGTATAGAGATACCTTGTTCTTTATAGAATTTTGCAGCACCTGGGTGTAGAGGCATTGGTAAACCAGCAATTGCTTTTTCAATAGACATTGCTTTAGTTGCTTTATGCACAGTATTTAAAAACGGTAAGTTTTCATAAATTGTTTTCGTTAAAAGATATACTGTCTCTTCTGGAGTATCTTTTGTTACTACTAATAAATTAGGCTGAGCAATTGTATTAATTGCTTGGTTTTGTCCTGGGTACGTTCCTGCTTTAATTGTAAATGGTGTCCATACAGGGTAGTTATTGTTAATTGCTTCTAAATCTTTTGCATTAAAATCTAATACTTTGATTTTATCATTACCAATTGATGCAAAAGCATTAGTAACAGCTGATGTAGGAGGTCCTGATGGTGTATTCATACCATCAATTTTTCCATCTTGAAGTGCTGTTGAACTTGGTGTATATCCTAAGTACTGTACGTTCATTTTATTAAAGTCAATTCCTAAAGAGTTCATAATAGTTTCTGCTGAAACTCGTGAACCTGAACTTCTTCCGCCAATTGAAAATTTTTCACCGTATAAATTTTTTAGGTCATTAATATTCCCCGTTTTAGAATACTCTTTTCGAACAGTAAACTGTTCAACGTTTTGCCATAACATAGAAATAGATCGTAGGTTTTTCTTTGGAGCACCTTCGTATTTAGCTTTTCCTTGCCACGCCATCGAACCAAAAAGTCCTTGTAAAATGGCAAAGTTCACTTCACCTTTTTGAAGCATATCTACATTTTCACCTGAGCCCGCACTTGTAATTGCAGAAAATGTTGTTTTGTGTTTTTTAGCTAGTTTAAGGGATGCAATAGTTGCAATTCCAACTCCAACTGGATAATAAGTTCCACCGGTACTTGCTGTTGCAATTACATATTTGGTCTCTTTTTTAGCAGCTTGTGCACCTGTTAGCATTGCTGCAGTGATTGCAGATGTAACAAAAAGTTTTTTTAAAATTGACAATTTTGACATGTTGTTTCTCCTTGATAATTGTACTAGAAGAAGTATAGCACATTTTGAAACAATTTGGTTTCAAAATTGTTTCAAATTTTATAATTTGTCAAAAATTATCGATTTTATGGGCTTAAAGTTTATTCAATAATATATCCAAGACCTTTTTTTGAAACAATAAAGTCTTCATCCGCTATTTTATCTTTCACTCTTTTTATAACAGTACGCATAGTTGCATCAGAAGTTTGTATATCATTCCAGATAAAATCTTTTAAAAACTCTTTACTTTTGATCTCTTTGATATTATTAGTAAGAGCTTGTAAAAGAAGGTTCTCTTTTTTTGATAAATTAATTAACTCGTCCCCTTTATACAAAAGTTTACTTTTTGTATTGTAAGTATAGGTTGTGTTTAATTGTATTACCTCTTCTTGAATCTCATGTTTGGATTTATCTTCAAGTACTTTTGTTTTTACTTTTTTGAGCATCTCCATGACATTTTTCACTTCTAAAGGTTTAACAAAATAAGCAATAACATTAAGTCCTATTGAACGAAATAGATACTCTTCATCTTTGTGTGCAGAAACAATAATAAATTTTTGGCTCTCATTAAGTTCACTAATATCATCCACCATGGTAAGTCCATCTTTATGTGGCATCTTAATATCGGTTAAAACTAAATCATACGGTTTGTTTTCTTCATAGGCTTGGGTATAACGTTGTAAGCCTTCTTCACCATCACAGGCAATTTCAACTTCATCAAATATAGTATCCAGATAAAAACTCAATATCTCTCTTGCATCCTCTTCATCTTCTACTAATAATACACGTGTAATTAAATCGTTCATCTTCTTTTCAAAGTACTAACTGTTTAGGGTAATTGTAAACTTTACACCATCAGAGCAATTTTGTACTTCAATCTTTCCTTTCATATTTGTTTCAATAATTGATTTTGTCATATACAGACCTATTCCTGTTCCTTGTGTTTCGAATTTTGTTGTGAAATAAGGTTCAAAAATTCGTTCAATTATATCATTTTTAATACTGTCTGCATTATTAAACAGTTCAATAATAACCTTATCCTCTTTTTTGCTAACATCAATTTGTATTAATGCATTAAATTTCTCTCGCTGTTGTTTTACAATCAATGCATCTTTTGCATTATTCAAAATATTCAATAAGGCTTGTTTTAATTCATTTTCATAATTAACAATAGTAATATTTATCGCATTAAACTCTATGGAAATATTTTCTGACTCATATTGGTTTTTTACCATATCCAGCAAAGATGCAATAGATTCTTTGATACAGAACTCATTTTGTACTTTTGAAGGTTTATAAAAATTTCTAAAATCATCTATGGTTTCACTCATATATTCAATATGTGTATTAGCTCTGTTCATAAACTTATCTAGTTTTTGAGAACTAACATTTTTATTATCATAGTTATCCCTCAAAAATTGTAAAATCAACGATACGTTATTTAAAGGTTGTCGCCACTGATGGGCAATATTCCCTAACATCTCTCCCATGGCTGCTAGTTTACTTTGCTGAATCAAAATTCTATCTTTTGCCCTATTTTTTTCAACCTCTTCTTGCACTTTTATTTTGAGTTCTTCTTGGCTAACTTTTATTTTAGTAATATCATTAATATAACCATAAAAATGACTCACTTCCCCAGAGTGGTTTTTAATCAGTATCACTCTACTTGAAATCCAACGTATCTTATTTTCAGGAGTAACAACTCTACAAACAACTGTGAAGTTTTGTAAATCATTTTTTAAAGCAGCATTAATTGCAACTTGAACTTTATTAATATCCTCTTTATAAATCAAATCCATAAAATTCATCTGTTTTGACTCAAAAGCTTGTTTTGTAAAACCAAAAGTCTTAATACTGTTAGAGATATATTGCACCGATAAGTTAGTATCATTATTAAGTTTAAAGATAACGATTTTTCCATCTTCAACTAAAAGTTCCACATCCAGTAACTCTTTTTTCATGCGTTTATTTTTATCAATATCCATGGACATCATTAACATTCGGTCTAATTCATTCTGCTCATTAACAAAAGATTTTCCACGTGCTAGTACCCATTTAAAACCTTCGTTCTTTGTCTTTAAACGATATTCACAGATAAATGTATCATCCTCTTTTGCAAAAATTTTGTCAAAAAGTTGTTCTACTTTAGGTTTGTCTGCATTATGAATCAATGAAAACCAGTCAGAAAAGGCTAACAACTGCTCCTTTTCATAACCAAACATATCTAACCATTTATCTGAAAAATATATCTTTTTTGTCTTAAAATCAATATCCCATAAACCATCATTTGAAGCAATAATAGCTAACTCAAAGCGTTTCTTCCAATGTTCTAATGAGATTGTTTTAGCTTCTAATTCATCATTGTACTCATTAAAAATATTTTTAATAAAGTTAGAAAAAACATAGGTAAACAGAATTAAAACCGTCGTAATAACCAAAATATAAATCACTACTTGGAAAAATAGATTTCGATACTCTCGTTTTATCGTAGATAGAGCATCTTTGATTTCATGTTCCACATCTTTTTTATCATAAAAAGTACTAATCAAAAAATTGTATTTATCATAATAGTGACTAAAATCTTTGAACATTGGATTATATTCATAATCATTAAAATAGTGAGTCAAAACTTCAAACATTTTATTAGATTCTATATCTTGTAACAACGTATTGGAGGCATGAAATTGATTTTTTTTATTAAAATTAAACGTACTTTGAGATAACACATCATAAAACCAAATATCAAAGTTGTGAGATTTTATTGTATCGAGAATAGAGGCTTTAGTGATAGCTTTCATAGAGTTTGTTGTAGAAAATGCTCCCACATAGTATTCATAATTATTCATTGTTATACGATCAAAAAAACTTAAACGAATCGTATTCTTCAAATCATCTTTCCAATACTGTAGATTATTTTTGCCCTGCGAAGCGATATACTGCAAGGTAATATTTTGGTACTGTGTCTGTTTTTTTGTGTTAAAAATCAGCTGTTGTAAGTAGTCAATGGATGTCTCACCATAGAGTATGTTTAAATTATCTTTTGTAAATACTACTAGTTCAACGTCATTATCATTTTCAATGGTTTTTAAATAATCTGTTAATAACTCAAACTGGATTAAAGAGTTAGACTCAAGATACCCCAAAGCTTTATAGGTTACTTTTTTTAAAACAATCTCTTCTTCTAAAAAACTTTGTTTTATCTGCTCTTTGACGTGTGTTTTAAAACGATTAATTTGTTCTTTGGTTGTAAATTCATAATGCAATAGCGTTTTTTGTTTGAGCAAGTCAATTTTACGATTCTCTTTTGAGTCTAATATAAAAAAACTAATAACAGTAAAGAGTACTGCTAAGAGCATAATAAATATGATGGGAATTTGAGAAAAGAGCCGTTGAATATCAATCAACGTATATTTTTTATCATTTTTGAAAAGCATTTAATCTAATCCTATAACAATTTCATCTATAATTTAAGTTTCAAAATTGTTTCAATATATTAAATTATATTGAAACTTTTTAAAATAGTTTATTAAGGCTTCCCAATGATTCATATATTTACAGCACTTATTCCCATCTTTTCACTCATAATGATTGGCTATTTTCTCAAAAAGATTAAATTTCCCTCTTCAGAGTTTTGGCCACAAGCAGATAAACTTACCTATTATATTCTTATGCCTTCACTGCTTATTTACAAACTAAGTACGGCAAATTTGAGTTCAACTAACAGTACATACTTTATTTTAACTGCGCTAATTACTATTTTTATTGTCTGGATTATTCTAATAGTGTTAAACAGATACCTTGGCTTTGATAATGCCGCTTTTACGTCCATTGTACAAGGAGGGATTCGGTTTAATACCTATGTTTTTTTAGCCTTAGCTGATTCTATTTTTGGAAATGAGGGGTTAGTTTTTGCGGCACTATTATTGATGTTTGTTATTCCTTTTATCAATGTTTTGTGTATCTCAACCTTTGCATTATATGTCAATGAGAGTCGCCTTACCTTTATGGATTTAATCAAATCCATTGTTAGCAACCCTTTGATTGTTGCTTGTTTTATTGGAGGCATGATTAATTATATTGATTTTGGTGTGCCTATTATTATTGAAAAAATTCTATCAATTATTAGTTCTGCCGCGTTACCATTGGGACTGTTATCTGTTGGATTCGGATTAGTTATTAAAGAAATCAATGATTCTAAGAATGAAATTTTTCATGCTAACTTTTCTAAACTGGTTTTATCTCCACTTATTATGTATGCAGTTGCATTACTCTTTCAACTGGATTCTCAAATGATAGCCATATTGATTATATTTGCTGTTCTTCCAACAGCACCCTCTTCTTTTGTATTAGCAAGACAATTAGGAGGTGATGTAAAATTGATGTCATCTATTATCACCCTACAGACTCTGTTGTCTGTAGCGTTTATTATTGTAGTGTTAAACTATTTTATTTGACTTTTTTAAGTATGGTTTCATACCCTTGTGTAGGTTCTCGCGGAATTAAAAAAGACAGAGCAAAAGAGAGCACTGCAATACCTGCACCAATGATAAATACCAATGAATGAGAATATAACCACACTAAACCTAATACTGCTGGTAAAAAAACTGCCGCAATATGATTGATAGTAAAACTTACAGCACTAGCACTAGCAATATCTTTTGGGTCTGCTATTTTTTGAAAATAGGTTTTTAAAGCAATTGCCATAGAGAATAATAGATGATCTAAAATATACAAAGCAAAAGCAATATAGAGATTTTGAACAAAAGCATAGGATACAAATACTAAAATCAATCCAACATATTCAACTTTTAAAGTAACGCGCTCACCAAAATGAACAATAAACTTACCTATTTTTGGTGCTAAATAGATATTTAAAATTGAATTAATAAAAAGTAATGCCACCATGTTATGAATATCAACACCAAACTTTTCAACCAGTAAAAAGCCTGCAAATACTACAAAGATTTGTCGTCGTGCGCCTGCAAAAAAAGTCAAAACATAAAAAAGCCAATACTCTTTTTTGAGTTTTATCTTTTTCTCTTGAGCCACTGTCTCTTTAAAGTGGGCAAACATTATCCATGCAACAATTCCGATAAGCACTGTTAATCCACCAAAAATTAAATAGACATATTTATAAGCTACATCTAAATAATTCATCAACACAAAGATACAAATAAAAACGACCAATCCCGTAAATGACTTGGCGGCCGTTATTTTTCCAAGCACAATGGGAGCTTCTTTTTTATCCAACCATTGTAGACTTAATGATTGATTGAGGGTTTCTAAATAGTGAAATCCGATGGACATAATAACTGTTGTAATATACAACCCCATTGCATTTGGGAAAAACCCAGTTAATAAAGTACCAATTCCAAGGGTAATAATTGATAAGTATGCTAATCGTTGTTGACACACATAAATCAATACTAAAACAACAGTAAATGCTAAGAAACCAGGAATTTCTCTAAGACTTTGTAAAATCCCGATTTGGCTTCCATCAAAAGCTGCTTTTTCAACAACAAAGTTATTCAATAAACTCATCCATGTTGAAAATGCTAAAAGCATAGCTACTGCCATAACATATAGCAGAGCTTCTTTTGAGCTAAAAAAACGTGTTAATAAATCTTTTTTCATGAAGAGTCTTTCAATAATTAATTTGAGCGAATAGTAGCACTATGTATTTAAAAAGTCAAATACAAAAAAATGATATGACCCATATTAATTATTGATACTTTTTTAACTTACACTACACACACCATCTGTACATTTTGAACTTGTTTCATCATCCCAACTTGATAGTGCCGTTCGTGCAACAACACCTGCATTTGTTAAAGCAACTAAATCAGTTAATTCAATAAGTTCCTCTTTTGTAATACCATCATCCAGTGCTTCTTTAAATCTTCTATTTGTACATAAACTACATCCTGCTGTTAAGGTCACTGCTAGTCCAATTAAATGTTTCTCTCTTTTAGAAAATGATAAATTAACACTTGTTTCACCTAGGACTTTTACTGTTTGTAAATCTGTTCCTTGCATGTTTTTTCCTTTTTATTTTTTAATACTTATTAATTTTTTACTCAACACTCTTTAATAAATGCTCTTTAATTGCATCAATAATATCTTTGGGTTCACTTCTTTTTGTGTAGTCCTCATGGATAAATGAAAAAATTATCTCTTTATTTTTATTAATCACATAAGTTGCTGGCATTGGAAGTTCATAACTATCTTCATTATTAGAAGTTGGAATATCTATACCAAAACTTTTATAAATTGGTTTAAGCTCATCAGCAAGAGAGAAAACAAGACCCACTTTTTTTGCGACTTTGTTTTCAAAATCACTTAATACATCAAATTGTAACTCGTTTTTTTCTTTTGTACTTAAAGAGTTATCTGGAGATTGAGGTGAGACTGCTATTAACCTAGCATTTAAAGAGTTCAGCTCTGAAAGCGAATTCTGTAGTGCTTTTAATTCTAAGTTACAATATGGGCACCAAGCACCCCTATAAAAGTTTATCACTAAAAAATCACTCTCATTTAAATAGTCATATAATTTTACATCTTTACCTTCAATATCTGAAAATTCAAAATTCTCAAATTTTGCACCACGTTTTAACGCATTTTTGCTAAGCCCTAATTCTCCAAGTTTTTTTGTTGCAGATAACATTGTTTCTTGAATATCTACGGGCACTTTATTTTTAAACTTATCTTGATATTTTTTTATCTCATCCAATAATCTTGACATGATATTTTCCTTTTTAATTTTATTTTTTTATAGAACATGCATTCTATAACCTACAAAAAAAATTATCTTATGCTAGCTAAGATATTTTTTATGATTGTCTCACTATCTTCTTTTGAATGATTATACTTTCCAAAGACATGAAATCCATGAATAAAAGTGATTAATGTTAACGCCATTGCTTTTGCATCACCATTAAACTCACCTAGCTCTTTAGCTTGTGTAAGGTTTATCTCCATTTGAGTACTGATTGCATCAAAATACTCTTTTGGAACATTGTAGGTCTCATCATTCATAAACTGTTTTTCTCGCATAGTATTTGAGAAAAGACACCCTTTAAAATTTTTATCAAACTTAAATGTTTGAAAAAACAATTCAATACCTTTTTTACCCGGGTTTTCTTTTAAAATGGTTAGTTTTATAGCAGAACGTTTTGCGTAATAGTTATCTAAGGCATCTTTAAAAAGACCCTCTTTATCTGTAAATAATGAGTACATAGTTCTACGATTTAATCCAGTATACGAGACAAGTTCAGCCATTGAGACACCTTCATATCCCTTTTGCCAAAATATTTCCATTGCATTGTCTAATACTTTTTGTAAATCATATTCTACTGGTCTTGCCATTTTTTAACTCCATTTATGAAATTATAGAACACATATTCTAAAATGTCAAGTGTTTTAGAATAGTTATTCTAAAATTTAATAAATTTCATATCATTTTTGGCTACTATTACATAATAGGAAAACAAATGACTTTAAAACAACATCGTAATATGATAATCATTTTAGGGATACTCATACTCGTAATTAGTATGGGTCTTAGACAAAGTTTTGGGCTTTTTATTCCCTCTTTCACTACTAATTTTGATATAACACGTGCTGACTTTGGTTTGGCCTTAGCAATACAACATCTTCTTTTTGGATTAGCTCAACCTTTTATTGGATATCTCAGTGATAAATATGGAAATGATAAAGTCCTCATCATAGGTTCTATTTTTTACACTCTTGGTCTTTATTTAATCACAACCGTTACAACTGCATTTGGATTACATTTAAGCCTTGGTTTTTTAGTTGGGTTAGCCCTTAGCGCAACAACTTATGTTGTCGTTCTAGGAGCCATAGCAAAAGTTGTTGCCCCACAAAAAAGAAGTACTGTATTTGGTATTGCAACAGCTGCCGCCTCTTTTGGTATGTTTATTTTTATTCCAATAACAGATTCACTTCTAACACATTTTGAGTTACATACAAGCTTTTATATTCTGTGTATCTTTGCGCTTGCTATGGGTATTTTTGGTTACTTTTTAAAAAGTGATGACTCGCAAACAATTAGTAGTAATATAGATGAAGAAGAGTCTTTATCAAAAGCCCTTCACTGTTCTAAAACCCACAAAGGCTACTGGCGACTCAACATTGGTTTTTTTGTTTGTGGCTTTCATGTTGCTTTTATCATGACCCACTTTCCAACCTATTTACAAGATGGAGGATTGACTTCGAGTGTTGCAACTTTGGCATTTTCATTGATTGGACTTCTTAATATATTTGGTTCGTTTTTGTTTGGTACCTTAGGGGATAAATTTGAGAAGAGAAAACTTCTTATTATTCTTTACTCTTTACGAGCTGTTATTTTTGCACTGATGCTTATCTTGCCACTGACTTCTTTTACGGCTATTGCTTTTGGTGCGGCTATTGGATTTGTTTGGCTAGCAACTGTTCCACTTACGAGTGGTTTAGTAGCACAGATTTTTGGATTAAAAGCGCTGGCAACACTTTATGGTATTGTTTTTTTATCTCACCAAGTAGGCAGTTTCATTGGAGCTTGGGTTGGAGGTTTAGTTTATGAATTCACTGGTTCATATGATATTATCTGGTGGTGTTGTGTCGCTTTATCTATCTTAGCAGCGGCGGTACATATTGGAATGGATGATAAAAAAATTGATTATAAAAAAGCATAAGTTTTAACAAATAATTGCCGTGGTAGAAAAAAAGAATTGACTTTTAAAACTATCTTCCATTAATACATAAAGTAGTATCAAAAGTAAAAAAATCAGTGCTAATAAAAGTGTTCTATTTTTTAGGATTTCCATTTTTTATTGTAGCTAAAAAATGGAAACCTTCAAAGATTTACCGAACTATATCCACTAAAAAAGCCCCTCTAAAATCGTTAAGTTTGTAGTTAACTGCTTTATCATTTGGATATTTTTTAGCAATGATTTCATATGCTTTTTCTTGACGTTTTGTTTCATCACCGTGACAGTTTAGACAGGCCCCAGCCATTTTGATTGGTTTGTAAACTTGATAGTGATTTGCTGATTTTTGTTTAACTATCATATCAACTTTTTCACCCTTTGTCATTTTGTTTTTAATTTCTTCAAATACAGCTAACTGCTCAGGTGTTCCTTGACTCATAGGGTTTCTTGGTTTATCAGTGATTCTGCGTAAGCTAACACCTTTGTTAAGTGTTTTTGATGCCTCTTTAGCTAAAGAGGTAGCATGAGTTGAACAAAAAGTAGCTGCACGTGAAAGGCCACCCTCTTTTACTTTGCTCATTAAGTTTTTTTGTAAAGAACCAGCAACTGTTTTAATAGCTTTTGAAGCCTCTTGTTTTAACTCTTGTTGTGTTGAAACATCAAGAGTAGCAGTTTTTGGTTGCATCAAAGAACAACCTGATAATAATAGTGTAAATATAGTAGTTGATATAAAAAGTAGTTTATTCATAGGATAACCTTATATAAATTATAATATAAGATTATTTTAACATGTTTGTCAAATAAAAAGGCTTACGATTAACTTGATAGCCATGATAGAGAGTAAAACTTTTAATGCCATCATAAACTTTTTACCATCGATTTTATCTCGCAGTTTTGTTCCTGCCCATGAACCAACAATGGCTCCTATAATCATAGCAGTAAGCACGCTAATATAATCAAAAAAGATAAACCCAAAAATCATAAAAGCAAACACTTTTAAAATATGAGTAATACTCATTAAAGCTGCTGCGGTTGCTACAACAGTGTGCTTATCATCATAATCTTTAACCAATAGTGTTGTGGCTAATGGTCCTGTTGCACCTACAACAATGGAAAAACCACTTTGAAAAAAGCCAATAACTACATAACTTTCAAAACGTTTTATTTTTTCATTAAACTTTTTACTCCACAATGACAGTAAAATATACGCACCTATAAACAACGGCACATACTCCAGTGAAATAAAAGATAAAATCGCTGCAAAAAATGAAACTCCAAGCAGCGAACCAAAAAGAAATTTCGGAATAACTTCAATTTTTACATCTTTATAGCCAAAAACAGCACGACTAAGGTTGCTAGATAGTTGTGTCAGTCCATGAACAGGGACTAACGCATTGATGGGCAGAAAAGAAGGTAACACAGCAATGAGTATCATACCCCCACCAAGACCAACGACACCTGCTATAGTTGATGTAAAAAAAGTAAGAATACCTAATAGAATCTCTGTTTGCATAAAAGTTCCAATATCATGTAAAATTTTTGAAATACTACTCCTAAAAAACTTAAAGACCCAAATTTAAAGTTCATTTGTAACTAAACGACATTAGAGTGTTTTTTTAAATATTACCAAATAAAAAAAGTGCTATCATCAACAATAAGAGAATTGAAAGGACATATTATGCCTACACTTAAAAATGCTATTAACCGATACAAAGATGATTTTAAGCAAAAGGTTCCGGAACATATTCAACAAACAATGCTTGATGCAACTGACAGATTACGAACAAAAAACATTAGCCAACAAGCACTAAAAATAGGTGATCATATACCAACATTTACTCTTTTAAATGCCACTAACCAACCTATTCATCTCGATGAACACTTACAAAAAAACAATTATATTGTTCTCAATTTTTATCGAGGTTCATGGTGTCCATACTGTAACCTAGAACTCAAACAACTTCAAAGAATTCAAGGGGAACTGCGTGTGTTACATGCTGAATTGCTTGCTCTTTCTCCAGAAAAACCTGATAATTCACTCAACTTAAAAGAGAAAGAAAATCTAAAATTTGAAGTACTCTGTGATAAAAACAACGCCGTTGCACGAAAATTTGGTTTGGTGTACACTATTGATGAAGAATTACTTCCAGTTTATGAAGATTTTGGCATAGATATATTAGAATCCAACAAAAATGGCACCTTTGACTTGCCGTTGCCGGCAACCTATGTTGTCAATAAAAACTTTGAAATTATCTATACTTTTGTGGATGAAGATCACACCAACCGTTGTGAACCAGAATCAATCTTACATGCCATAAAAGAGGATATAAAAAACAATCACTAAGGATTTTTTTGGATATTTATCAGTGGATTGGATTTATTGGAATGATATTTATTGTTTGGGCATACTTTTTACTCCAAGCGAACAGATACGGAATTGATTCCCTTTATTACCAACTTTTAAACTTAATAGGAGCAATTTTATTGCTCATCTCGTTGTTTGTACATTTTAATCTAGGTTCATTTATTATTGAAGTATTTTGGATAATTATTACTATTTATGGAATGTATAAAAATTATAAATCAAAAAAGGAAACAATTGAAAACTAGTCTATTATTTATCATCCTAACAGTGCTTTGTTTCGCACAAAATGACAAAGGCTACATCGATATGCATGGCGGTAAACCGGACAGTCTTTCAGGTAAAATGGGTGACTTCTCATCAAATATGAACCTAAATGAAAACCCTTTTGCAAAAAAAACAAACGACCAACATATTCCAATTGATAAAATAGGGACAGTCAAAGAAGTAGAAGAACCAAAAGAGAAAAAAACAAAAGGAAACAAATGAGCAAAACCTATCGATTTATTTCATGGAATGTCAACGGGATACGAGCTGTTGATAAAAAAGAGGCACTTAAATGGGTAGATGAAGATTCTGTAGATATCCTAGGACTTCAAGAAATCAAAGCTGAACGAGAACAAATCCCTGAAACTATTTTTGATAAAGAGTTCTCTCATACACAAGTGAGTTCTTCCAGTAAAAAAGGACAATCAGGCGTAGCCCTATTTACCAATATTGAGCCAACATTTCATGATGATGCATTACATATCGATATTTTAGATGAAGGACGTATTAACGAAGTTCATTTTGAATTAGGAGATAAACAAATCGCATACTTTAACATCTACTTTCCAAATGGACAAAGGGATGATGAACGTCTACAATACAAGCTGGCTTTTTATGATAGATTTTTAGAATACTGTGAAAAACTAAAAAAAGAAGGCAAATCTATCATCGTATGTGGTGATGTAAATACAGCCCACAAGCCAATCGATTTAAAACGTCCAAAAGCCAATGAAGAAACCTCAGGATTTTTGCCAATTGAGCGAGAGTGGATGGATAAGTTAGTATCTCACGGGTACACTGATACTTTTAGGCATATCAATGGTGATATTGAACAAGAGTATAGCTGGTGGTCGTATCGATTTAATGCACGTAAAAACAATACGGGCTGGAGAATTGACTACTTTTTTGTTAGTGATGATTTAAAAGAGAACATCACTGATGCCTTTATCATGCAAGATATTATGGGAAGTGATCATTGTCCTGTTGGGATTGAGATAAAACTGTAAGGTTTAAACCTTCAGTTTTATTAAATATCATAGAGACCTAAAGGTCTTCACTCTATCTGACTTTTAGCGTAAAAGTAAGCAAAAGAGTCAACGGTTTCGGCGCGATGCGTACCCCCCCCTTAGTGTTTTACTCTTTTCAGTCCTGTAAAACTCGCTAAAATATGCTCCCAGCATATTTCTTAACGCTCAAACAGTTTCGGACAGGTTTTGAAAAAAGTAAAACCCACACTCGGCGCCTGCAAATGTTGACTAAGAGAGGAATAATGACATAGGCATATTTAAATACCATTAGCTTTATAGTGGTACTAATTACAACCATTTTTCAGAGATGTCTTTCAAAAAGGGAAACAATAACAACAAGAGAAATCTTAAGCTAATCGCGGAGCTACTGGGAAAGCTAAGGGTAGTATTTTAAACTAAAATAATATAAGAATAAGTAAATATTACAAAAATAGACGTCAGTAAAGAGTTTTTGGTTACTTATTGGGGCTAAGCCAAAAGTAATAAAGCGGGACTAAGCGTAGCGTGCCCAAGAGAGTTGCCACCTTAAAATATAATAAAAAATCAACCTCTTTTAAGTAAAACTTCTA
>LPNY01000181.1 GCA_001655195.1 Arcobacter sp. EP1 | reverse complement strand
TTAAACTAGATTATATAGCCAATAAGAGTGATCATCATGTTGTCATTGATATTCAGCGTTTTCATCGAGTGATGATGAATCTGATTAACAACAGTGTCAAATATGGTGCGAAAGAAGATTTGGAGATAAAAGTTCAACTAGGTTTCGAGAATAATTGTGCTGTAATTTCTGTTAGAGACAATGGCAAAGGTATAGAGATTGGTGATCCTAATGATTTGATGGAATCTTTTAAAAGAGGTGATACCTCTAGAGATCCTAATAA
>LPNY01000060.1:951-1493 GCA_001655195.1 Arcobacter sp. EP1 | reverse complement strand
CCAGTTAAGAGGAACATTCATAACACCTAGATTTTCATTTGATTTATCAGTTTGACGACAGAGAAGTTCACGTTGTTTAAATGAAGAATAACCAGGTTTACGAGGGACAAATGTAGTTGCACCAGCTGTATTACGGATAAATTTATTATCTTTATCAATGACATCATTATTTGTAGCTACAACTTCCTCATGTTTAACGAAAGAAGTAGATAACTCATCATCTGGTGAACCAGCTTGTTTCATATTATACATTAATTCTTGTAAATAAGGTTTCTCAATTGTAATTGCCTTTCCTTTATTTTTATCATAACTGAGATCAACAATATCAAAAACGGTTGAGTTACAATTACGAATTTGAATAGCACCAAACTCAGCCTTTTTATCAACATCACCCTCTTGAGTATAAGTATTTCCAGTTGAATTTTCTACATGATACATAACACGAATATGAGAAGGTTTAATATATTGGTTAGCAGGTATAGAAAAAGTATATTTTTGTCCACCTTTAGTAGAATCGGTAAGATTGGTAATATTATCATTTC
>LPNY01000060.1:0-741 GCA_001655195.1 Arcobacter sp. EP1 | reverse complement strand
TGTAACCTTGACCTCTTCTTCTTTTTTCGGTGTGGTATTAACCTCTTCTTTTATTGGTGGTGTATTAACCTCTTCCTCAAACATAACCAATTTTCTTTGTACCATTTATACAAAAATTAATTTTTATATTTTTATCAACTTTATTATTTAATTTACTTTGTCTTCTTCACTTAGTCTTCTTTTACTTTTCTAAATTGAACTATCAAATAACTTTCTTCCTTACCCATTTTAATTTCTGCACCATTATTATCAACAAATGTAAATGAAACATTATTACTAACTTTCTTTTTGTTAAACAAATGCCAAGGAGGTTCAATATTCATTTGGAAATCTAAAAATTCATATGGCGCTACATTAATCATTTGAGTAGCCATAATCTGGTTATCAATATCTGCTCCATCTTGAGATATAGAATTTGAAATAATGTTATACACACTTACACCATCACTTGTATGTGGGGGAAGATTACTTACATAATGTTCATCAAACCCATCATTTTCTACCGGAACTTGTTTAGTAAAACCTAACAGAGAAAGAGAAGTTGATTGAAGGAAATCAATTGTATAATTAGATTCTTCTATAATAATTTTAATTTTACCTTTAGCTGGAATATTTGAAATAGAGAAGGGTTGTTTAAAAACCGTTTCTCCATCTACCTCTACAAGGAAATCGTCATAATGATTTTTATATAATTTTCCAATAATTTCATCAAACAAATTTGCAGGCGAATAATTACCAGGA
>LPNY01000210.1 GCA_001655195.1 Arcobacter sp. EP1 | reverse complement strand
TTTTTTTTTTTTTTTAATTGGAGCATTATTTGCACCGAAACACTCTGTTATTGCTGCAATCCTTCGAACTGAGTAATCTTTTTTGATATTACTTTTTTTTGCTAAACATACATACTACATATCCTTCTAACAGATGGAGGGGAATAAGCTTTATAATAACGTTCACGCAAAATACCCTTGACTTTTCTTGCTACTTATCTTTCTAACAGAATAAGCTTTTTGACAGACTATATAGGTGACCATACATAACTGTGGGCACTCACATAACTGTGGGCACTTTTTCAA
>LPNY01000201.1 GCA_001655195.1 Arcobacter sp. EP1 | reverse complement strand
TATACTTAAAAGAGAATGGGAAACTACAAAAAAATAGTTCAGTTGCAACTGTTATGAGTAATCAAGCATTAGAAGACTATTTAAATGAAAATGGAATAGAACTTCATCGTTGCAGTGTAGGTGACAAATATGTTCTTGAAATGTTTGGGAAAAAGGGATTAAACTTTGGTGGAGAGCAAAGTGGACATATTATACTGGCTGATTTTGCAAAAACGGGAGATGCTCTTGTTGCTGCACTTGCTGTAATGGCTGATTTACTAACAAAAAAGGAACCAGTTAGCAAACTTTTTAATCCATTTGAATTATATCCACAGTTGCAGAAAAACCTAAGTGTAGGGAAAAAAGTACCTTTAGAAGAGATAGAAGGCTATACGCAGTTAGTGAACAAGATTGAAAAACAAAACATAAGAGTTCTTATACGTTATTCAGGAACAGAAAATCTTCTTCGTATACTTTTAGAGGGTAAAGATGAAGAAATATTAAGTCAAATGATGGAAGAGGTTACAACACTTCTTCAAAGTAGGCTTAATGGTTAAGTCATTAATAGTTTTTGTTTTAGCTTTTATAGGTGTTTTTGTAATAGATCAAAATCTAAAAACTATTTTTTTAGAAGGGTTTAGATGGTATGGTGATTATTTTTCTTTAATACTGACATATAATAAAGGTGTAGCTTTCTCAATGCTCTCTTTTTTAGAAGGTAATTTAAAATATCTTCAGATTGCACTTTTATCTGGAGTATTTTTATATCTGATTTTTAATAAAGATGTTTTTAAAGAGTACTCTTTGCCCGCTGGAGTAATATTAGGAGCAGGTGTTAGTAACTTATATGACAGATTTATTCATGGTG
>LPNY01000225.1 GCA_001655195.1 Arcobacter sp. EP1 | reverse complement strand
CATCAATCATGGTCTCATCTCCGTTATACACAAGTCCAGGGTGAATTTTAACAGTATCAATAACTTAAGATAGAGACGCCAAATGTTGCAGGTATCTCGCAGGATTATGTGCAACAGATCTCGAATTTTCCAAGGCATTAGGTTTCTACGATTGTAAGTTTAGTAATATCAGTCAACTCACCACACTTTTCAAAATTGTAAAATTTTCAATGAATCTTGGAAGCCACATTGAAGATAACTTAATAGACTTTCCAGTATTCTCAAAAACAATCTTTTCACACTAAAAGGTTAACTTAATAAGAAAATAGTTGTCACCAACCAGTTCAATCATCTCAGAATTAGGTGGGGCATGACCAG
>LPNY01000015.1 GCA_001655195.1 Arcobacter sp. EP1 | reverse complement strand
AAGTAGAACTCATGCAATTTGACTGCAATTTGATACAAATAAATAGAGCTTATCGCATTATTGATTTACTCATCATAAAATACATAACCCAAGGTAAATAAATCTGTCCTCAAAAAAAACCTGCTCAGAGATTTTTCTGCATTAGCAGCTAAAAATATCCTACCTGAATTGTGTGCCGCAGGGAAGGAAGTAAGAGATTCAAAAGAAGGCTCGATTTGTGACTAAGAAACCTATCTG
>LPNY01000119.1 GCA_001655195.1 Arcobacter sp. EP1 | reverse complement strand
CACCTACTCCAAATGATACCTATGTCCTTCAATTACTCTGGCAGATTGCGGTTGCACGGCATGCTCCAGAACTATCCAAATACCTTGGTCCGTATACCGTTGCTGGCGTATTCTTCATCGACTGGAAGACGGATGGAACTTGTATAAGCTGGTTGTTTTCATTGTGTTTCTTCATAACATGGGATCTCTGGATGAAGTGTTTTTCTTATTCCTCTATTATTATTTTTTATTCCTATTTTAGTATCAGATACATCTTTATTTTTATTTCTCATTGCCATATATTATTGTTTATGTTGTAGTATAAAGATCTCTTTCCAATTATAGAGTATTAAGTAACTATCAATTATTTTGTATTTATTATAATGAATAACAATATCATATGAATCATCTAAATGCGTATTTTTCATAATGTGAAGAGTTTGTCATCATACTATTGGTTTTCGTTTTGAAGAAACAATGTATGATGTATGTTTGAAAAACTATTTCCTGTTTTGCATTCATTAATTTTTTATACATTGGCTATTAAGATTATTTCGAAGGTTAATTTTTAAATAGCTGAGATGAACTACTTTTTTTTGCCTAAGTTTATGATAATTTCAATATTGTTTTTTTTTTTCTCAAAATATTGTTACTATTGTTATTGTTCACAATGTTTGATTCATTGATGAACCTCTCCTCATATCTTTATTGCTTGATT
>LPNY01000222.1:1805-2118 GCA_001655195.1 Arcobacter sp. EP1 | reverse complement strand
GAAGTTAATCATACGCTTCTTAGAAGGATTATTCCTAAAGGAAAGTCCTTTGATGATTTCACGCAAGAAGACATTATTTTAGCAATGAATCACGTTAATTCTTATACACGAAAAAAGCTGAACGATAGATCTCCCTACGAGACGTTCAGCTTTTACTACGGAGAAGATATACTCAGGAAACTTGGTTATGGTCCAGTAGCAGCTGAAAGCATAATCATGAAACCTAATCTTCTCAAAAATAAATAGTAAATAGAATAAACGTCACCAGCTAACAATAATTTATAAGCTGAACAGGGGTGGATTTTTCGATTAC
>LPNY01000222.1:0-1795 GCA_001655195.1 Arcobacter sp. EP1 | reverse complement strand
AAAGAAAGATTGTCCTAAATTGAAAAATGAATTTCCATAGTCCATTTTCAAAAAAATCATTATTATATGTATAGTTGTAATTCATAGTCTATGGAATTATGAAGTACAAATATTTTAGCAAGAACTGTAATAGGTTCTTGTTTTTTTATTGTCTTTAGTAAATCTTACTGATACCTTCAAAGAGCTGGTGACTTTTTGGAGGTATTTATGTCTAAATATTTAACGTATGACCAACGACTAGAAATAGAAGCCGGTCTAAAAAAATGTTTATCTTTTGGTGCGATTGGAAAGATTATCTCAAAAGATAGAACTACCATCTCAAAAGAAATAAAACGCAATCATATTATCAGAAAAACAGGCTATGCTGGGAATACTTACAATGCTTGTAATCATCGTTCGGAATGCCGTAGAAAACTTGTATGTAAGGAATGTAAATATCCCAAGAAAAATTACTGCAAGTTATGCAAACTGTGTAATGACTGTTGTGATTTCTTTGAGGAACAAATCTGTATCAGTAAATTCAAACCACCATATGTTTGTAATGGATGCAGTGACTATACTAAGTGCACACTTGCAAAACCTTATTATAGTGCTAGTGATGCTCATCAAATATACTCTGAGAACATATCGGAATCACGTAGTGGCCTTTTAACAAACGAAGCTGAAATCAGCCGCCTTAATGATATTATTAGTCCACTCATAAAAAATGGACAATCAGTTCATCAAGTATATGTTCACCATAAAGATGAAATCATGTGTAGTGAAAAAACGCTCTATAATTACATAGATGCCTGTGTCTTTGATGTCAGAAATATTGATTTACCTCGTAAGGTTAAGTTTCGTCCAAGGTACAAGAAACCTGAATTTAAGGTGGATAGGAAATGTCGTATCAACCGTAAATACGAAGATTATTTAGCATACATGGAGCGTTATCCAGAGCATAATGTTGTACAGATGGATTCTGTGATTGGTAATAAAGGTGGCAAGGTATTATTAACGCTTCATTTTATAAATTCTAACTTTATGCTGGCATTTATAAGAGATTCTAATACCTCACAATCGGTTATAGACATCTTCAATTATATGTATAATCTCTTAGGTGAAAAGGATTATAAAAGACTTTTCCAGGTCATTCTCACTGATAATGGCAGTGAATTTTCTAATCCAGATGCTATAGAAAGAGAGCCAAAGTTTAATCTTTTAAGAAGTCGTGTATTCTATTGTGATCCAAGTGCACCTCACCAAAAGGGTGCCATTGAAGTTAATCATACGCTTCTTAGAAGGATTATTCCTAAAGGAAAATCCTTTGATGATTTCACGCAAGAAGACATTATTTTAGCAATGAATCACGTTAATTCTTATACACGAAAAAAGCTGAACGATAGATCTCCCTACGAGACGTTCAGCTTTTACTACGGAGAAGATATACTCAGGAAACTTGGTTATGGTCCAGTAGCAGCTGAAAGCATAATCATGAAACCTAATCTTCTCAAAAATAAATAGTAAATAGAATAAACGTCACCAGCTAACAATAATTTATAAGCTGAACAGGGGTGGATTTTTCGATTACAAAAAAAATCAATGAAAATTCGACCTCCGTTTATCATGTCCAATTAACCCTATTTACATCTGAATTATATCAAAATAATGACTCTAATTACATCATTACCATGGAAGTATGCATTCAAACCGGGAAATTGGTTTACAAGTATGGAGTTTTGCTTACAAAAGAGAACTTTTATTTACAAAGAGGGACTCTTGCATTACAAACGGGAAATTCGAAATTCAATTTTCC
>LPNY01000125.1 GCA_001655195.1 Arcobacter sp. EP1 | reverse complement strand
AGTTTTCCAATCTTCATAGTCAATAGGACACTTGTCTCCAAAGTAGTTAGTAAACTTCTTGTAGACATCAAAGGTTTCAATTTTACCATCAGAATGTTCAAAAAGTTTAATGGGATAATCAGGAATCTTAACTTCTTGCTTATCATCTCCAATATATTTAATATAATACTCTGTAAGATTAATCATATCGCTAGGGAGAGTAGTTCTCTGCTCAGAAACTTTACGACGATTAGATTTTAATCCTAGATTCGCCTCA
>LPNY01000094.1 GCA_001655195.1 Arcobacter sp. EP1 | reverse complement strand
ACTGACGTTACTGCTCTTCGCTACAAATTGGATGGATATGATGATATGGGTATGATTTTAGGCACATTTTTTTTAACAGCTGCACGATTCATTTTGAAATGTTTATTTCTTTCATAATCTATGCAGCTCGTTCAACTCTCAAGCTTCCCTTGTCTGATGAACTGGCTGTTTATCAAAAAGATGCAGTCCAGGTATTTGGAAAAGAATACA
>LPNY01000087.1 GCA_001655195.1 Arcobacter sp. EP1 | reverse complement strand
TTTTTTTTTGGTTACAACTTAAATTTAGACCCTCGGAATAAGCAATCAATTCTGCCGTTTTTACCGGACCAAGGAGTCCCACTGAAAGTTAGAGCCTCGTATGCAGGATTGGTCAAATATTTTTGGCTTTTGACATAGGGAAGGACTAAATACCATCATATCATTTCATTCTTTTCATTTTTTTAATCCTAAAGTCATGCTGCTGCTCTTCTATTGAAAAAGTATCCAATTCAATTCACCAATTTTTGATATTTTGTCACTTAATCCTTCCAATTATGATGATTATATTGTACAATATGCTTGACTACTGCAATATTTTGAACTTTTTTTGAACTGAAGGACTAAGTAACAACATTAACTATCAGCAGGTTCATTTATACAAGTAAAAAATGCAGTTAATGCTGTTTAATCGCAATAGTATCCAATTCAATTCATTTTTTTTT
>LPNY01000197.1 GCA_001655195.1 Arcobacter sp. EP1 | reverse complement strand
CTGCATTTCATAAACTCTCCCCCAAAGTATGTAGTATGTTATTTTCATTATTATACAATTGTGAAACATCAATAACTCTGTAGTTTCAAAATGAACTTGAATGGCTTCGTTTAGAAATCCGAAAGAAGAAGAAGGAGTTCTTTGAACTTCCTTTACATGCAAAAATATACTCAATTTACATGATTGCAACTGATTGCTTTATGTCTCATACTCTCTCTGAGCGTAAAGTTCA
>LPNY01000017.1 GCA_001655195.1 Arcobacter sp. EP1 | reverse complement strand
TCTTCTTTTTCTGGGTGCTTGATTTTATCTATATAGTAAAAACCTTGATTTTTAGTAAGTTGTAAATCTTTTAAAAATAACATCTTTTGAAATGCTGGGAGCATGACATAAGATTTAGATTTATCAGCTAATAAGAAAAGAATCTTATCATCTTTTATATCATGTGAAATTAAAATATTTATCTTATTTTGGTCAGCTACTATATTAGCAAACTCTCTTAATGTAACATCTACTTTATCAGCTTGTAGACTATA
>LPNY01000069.1 GCA_001655195.1 Arcobacter sp. EP1 | reverse complement strand
ATTCAATAGTGGTAAATTAAATTTCTATAAAAAAGTAATAGATACAGAAAAAGGTAAATACTTATATTTTGCGCAACCTGCAGATAGAATGGACGAAAAATGTTTAAAATGCCATGGATATCCTAAAGATGCTCCAAGATCAATTATAAAAATGTATGGAAACCAACAAGGTTTTTATCATAAAAATGGTGAACTAAATGCTTTTGTAAAAGTACTACTA
>LPNY01000138.1 GCA_001655195.1 Arcobacter sp. EP1 | reverse complement strand
CATGATTTATATGTTTCTGACTTAGAGAACTTCAACACAAATGCATTATGGGGATGGCCAAGAGCTATTCTTGATGCTAACTGGAAGTAATCATTAGAAGCAAGAACAATTTTTAGGGTTAAGACCACTATTTTGAAAAATAGATAGTGGTCTTATTTTTCAAGATATGAGGTGAACGAATGGAAAATAAAGACATTAGAGGGTCTAAGACGTTTTTTGAAGTTATGATGCCGTATATAACTTATTTAGGAAAACGTTTACTTTCTTTAATCCCGGTCTTATTGATTATATCAGTAGTAATATTCATATTAATCAATTTGATGCCTGGTGATCCTGTTATGGCTATGCT
>LPNY01000193.1 GCA_001655195.1 Arcobacter sp. EP1 | reverse complement strand
AAAAACAACTTTGGTTTTAAGTGGTAAATGTAAAAGTGAAAAAGAGGCTTTACATGTAAAGAACTCTATAGATAAAATAGTATCAGATATAGGATGTTTAAATGGATGAGTTGGACGTATACAGAAAACAGATAGATAGTATTGATAATGAAATTTTAGAACTTTTAAATAAAAGAATGAAATCTGTTGAAGCAATTGGAATAGCAAAGCAGACCACA
>LPNY01000142.1 GCA_001655195.1 Arcobacter sp. EP1 | reverse complement strand
TATTTTAGGCTATTTTTATTCTACACACATAAAAGCTTGTGATAAAAGAGTAGAAAATAATTTTTATTGTGCTTTATTTCATGATTTACCAGAGGCTTTAACACGAGATATTATAAGTCCTGTAAAGTACTCAGTAAGTGGTTTAGATGATATTATAAGTGAATATGAAATAAAGATGATTGAAAATGAAATACTTCCTTTTATACCTTCTCATTTAGTAGATAAATTTAAATATCTTTTAGGTTTATATGGTGATAATGAAAAAGATGAATTTTTAAATAAAATTAACGAAAAAAAAGTTATGGTTGTAGATACACTCTCAACATATAATGAAGATAAATACAACGCAATAGATGGAGTCGCACTTAAAAATTGTGATAGATTATCTGCTTTTATAGAAGTTGTTTTATCAATATCACATGGCGTAAAATCTAAAGAGTTGGTTCAAGGAAAAGAGTTTATAAAAAGGACTCTAAAAGAAAAAGGAAAAGTGGATGGTGTTGATTTTTATAAGTTTGCACTTGAAATAGAAGACTATGTTATGAGCTGATTGGATTATCTAAATTCTAGGTGAAAGCCTTAGCTTTAGTTGGTTCTTAGATAAAACTTGTTTTATTGATTAAGAACGGTTAAATAAAAAACCCCTCTTCAGATGACTGCGGCACATGACTTTATAAGAGTGCTCTGCTGTGTTCCCACCCTGAAGCGGTGCTCGTAAAAAGCATTGCACAGGTC
>LPNY01000217.1 GCA_001655195.1 Arcobacter sp. EP1 | reverse complement strand
TTCTAGATTTTATCTAGGGATTTTTATTTTGCTAATCAACTTGATATGTTTTAAAATTTATAGGGTAACTATTAGTATTGACTCATGTGTATGACAATTCATATGTTAAATATTTCGATTTGCGAAACAAGAGCACTATCCTTTATGTTAATAGGTTATAATAGTATTGTAGGAGCGATAAAATGACAAACTATCGTTGAGGAACGAA
>LPNY01000176.1:388-1622 GCA_001655195.1 Arcobacter sp. EP1 | reverse complement strand
TTTTACTATTTATTCAGGTTCGCGTGGTGTGCTTGTTACCGACACTGTTATGTGTATATTTTTCTTAGTTTCTACTATTGTTGCAGGTCAGTATATATTTTCTGCTGCAGGTGGATTGGATGATTTATTAGTAAATCTTCTTAATAATCCTGCTACACCAGATGGTTTGTTAAGCTATCATGGTAATACTGGTGGAGGAACAGCTACAGATATAGTTTTTTATGGAGTAACTATTGGTATTGTGTGGATGATTACATTGGCAGTTAGCCCTTGGCAAGCTGGACGAAATCTTATGGTTAAAAATGAGCACGTTATTTTTAGAGCAGGTGTAATAGGGATAATACTTACTGTATTTTTCTTGTTGTATCTGTACATAATGGCAATAAGTGTTATTCAATTAAATCCCGATATGGCTCAACCTGAAAGAGTAATTATATGGACAGCTTTTGAGGTTGTACCAAAGTTTGTAGGTGTACTTTTATTAACTGGTATTATGGCTGCAGGATTATCTTCAGCTTCTACATTTCTTTCCGTAGTGAGTTTTTGTATGTCAACTGATGTACTAGATAAAAAATTTCAAAATGATTCTTCACAGGTAAACTTTACAAGAGTAGTTATATTTGCAGTTAGCTTAGGAGCTGTTGTATTGGCTTATCTAGAGCTTTCATCAATTAGGATTATTGCTTGGTTTGCAAGTACTATTATCGCTTCTTCGTGGGGTTTTGTAGCTTTTGCAAGTGTATGGAGTAAAAAATTGACAGAACGAGGGGCTTATTACTCAATGCTGGGAGGATTTTTTGGCTATTTGATTAGTAAGTGTTTAAAAGAGTTTTTAGATATGCCTTTTGATAATCTATTTCATCCATTTTTTGTTGGAGTATTTGTAAGTGTTATTTTTGGAGTCATAGGATCTTATGGACAAGTTAAAAGTGATAAAGAAACATCTTTTCAAAACAATTTACACTTAACTCCTAAATCAGAAATATTGGCAAGAGATTATAAGATAGATAGAATTTATGGTTATGTCTTAATGGCATCAGGTGTACTTATTACCTTTTTATTAATCAAGTATTGGGCTATACCTTATAATGAAGCTATAGGGGTAGATGCTTTAGCTTGGCTAAGATAAAAGAAAATTTTAAGCTAAATGATATGTTGTTTAATATATAATCACGGTTATATTTTGTTATATTGATTATTTATTTTGTATTGTTCATAAAAGAATCAATATTGA
>LPNY01000176.1:0-230 GCA_001655195.1 Arcobacter sp. EP1 | reverse complement strand
TATTGAAGCTGCAAGAGAAATAATTACAAAAGAGGGAATTGAAGCAGTTACTATTAGAAAAGTTGCAGATCTTGCTGGATATACTAGTGCAACTCTTTATAATTATTTTGATAATTTATCTCATTTAATATTTTTGGCCAATATGTGTCATTTGGAAGAGTATAATGAAAAACTACCATCATGTATTGCTGATTGTAAAAATTCGATAGAAGTTTATATGTCTATTTGTA
>LPNY01000042.1:375626-464409 GCA_001655195.1 Arcobacter sp. EP1 | reverse complement strand
TTTAGCTGACTTTGATACTTACCACAGAGTAAGAGGATTAAAATGGCCAGTAGTTGATGGAAAAGAGACTCAATGGCGATTTAATGCTAAGTATGACCCATATGCTGCTAAAGCAAATACTGGTGAATTTGCATTCTACGGAAAACTAGCAAAAGCATTAATGAAGGGTGACTTAAAAGGTGTTACTTCTAAGAAGAAAACTCCAATCCCTAACAAAGCGAAAATCTTCGCACGACCATACATGGATGCACCTGAAATGCCAGATGCAGAGTATGACTTATGGTTAAGTACTGGACGGGTATTAGAGCACTGGCACTCAGGAACAATGACAATGAGAGTTCCAGAATTATATAGAGCAGTTCCTGAAGCATTATGTTACATGCATCCATCTGATGCTAAGAAATATGGTGTTAAACAAGGTCAACTTTGTTGGGTTGAATCTCGAAGAGGAAAAGTTAAAGCAAGAGTTGAAACAAGAGGTAGAAATAGACCTTCTAAAGGACTAGTTTACGTTCCTTGGTTCGATGAAAAAGTATTTATTAATAAAGTTTGTGCAGATTATACATGTCCAATGTCTAAACAAACAGACTTTAAAAAATGTGCTGTAAAAGTTTACAAAGCATAAGGTAGATACGTGGTTGAATTGATAATGTCTGAAAATGCAGATCTAATGAGCAATCTTTACTTGTGCCATGGGAATTCATTATCAATTAATAATTATCAATTCAATGAAAAGGGAGTATTGTCTTGAGCAATAACATTCCTAAAAAAGGTCAAAAAGAACTGTCTCGAAGAGAGTTCCTTTTAAATGGTGCAAGAACAGCCGGTCTTGCAGCCCTTGGAGGTTTAGTATGGAGTGCATACGTTGATGAAGTAACTGCATCAACTTTGTTACTTAGACCACCTGGAGCATTAAAAGAGAATGATTTTTTAAAGACATGTATTAAATGTGGGATGTGTGTAGAAGCATGTCCTTATGATACCTTGATGTTAGCCAAACCAGGCGATAACAGGCCAATTGGAACACCGTACTTTGTTCCAAGAGATATACCTTGTTATATGTGTCCTGATATTCCATGTGTTCCTGTATGTCCTACAGGTGCCTTGGATGAACAGAGTGTAACAACAAATGGTAATTTAGATATCGATATTGCAGACATGGGTGTCGCAGTAATCGATAAAGAGAATTGTATTGCGTTTTGGGGAATTCAATGTGACGCATGTTATCGAGCTTGCCCAATTTTGGGTGAAGCCATAACTGTTGATTACATAAAGAATGAACGAACAGGTAAACATGCCTTTATGCAGCCCGTTGTCCATGCAGATAAATGTACTGGATGTGGATTGTGTGAAAAAGCATGTGTAACTGAAAAAGCAGCAATTTTTGTTTTACCACGAGAAGTTGCATTAGGAAAAGCTGGAGATTATTATATCAAAGGCTGGGATAAAAACGATGAGAAACGATTAGAGAATGCCAGTGAAATAAGAACTACAACAGAGATCAGTAAACGATCAGCTGTTGATTCTTTAAATGATATGGGAGGGATTTTAGATGATTAGTAAAAATAAATATCTGATCCTTCGAAGATTTTCACAAATATCTATAATGTTTTTATACATTATGGCAAATGTGTGGGGAATCAATGTCTTAACTGGTAACTTGAGTTCATCATTGTTATTAGATGTTATACCTTTAAGTGATCCTTATGCGGTACTGCAAATGTTTATAGCAGGGGCAGTTATCTCAGCGGATATCTTAATAGGTGCAGCAATTATTGTAGTATTTTACATGTTAATTGGTGGAAGAGCATTTTGCTCTTGGGTTTGTCCAATCAATATGATTACTGATTTAAGTAATTATATTCGACGGAAAGCTGGATTTAACCAAATCCAGAAACGGCAACCTGCAACACGTAACATGCGATACTATATTATTGCCATAAGTCTGATTATTTCATTTGCTTTAGGAATTACAGCATTTGAATTTATCTCTCCTATTTCCATGATGCATAGAGGAATAATCTTTGGGTTAGGATTTGGTTGGGCAGCAATGGTCATCATATTTTTATTTGACCTTTTTGTTTTAAAAAATGGTTGGTGTGGTCATATATGTCCACTTGGTGGATTTTATTCACTATTAGCCAAATTTAGTTTTATAAAAGTAAGTCATGATTCATACAAATGTACAGAGTGTATGGAGTGTAAAGAAGTTTGTCCAGAGAATCAAGTACTCCATATGGTTGGTAAAAAAACCATGAAAGTACTTTCAGGAGAATGTACAAACTGTGCACGATGTATCGAAGTGTGTAATGATGATGCTTTAAACTTTTCAATTAGAAAATTAACAGGAGAAACAAAATGAAGTTAACTAAGATTGCTTTAGGTCTAACTGCTGCAGCTGCAATTTTTATGGCTGGATGTGCAGAGAAAACGTATACTGAAGAATCACTAGGTCTTAGAAAAACAGACCTTTATTCTGAAAATACAACAACAGGTGATGAAACAAAATATGCAACTGCTGCTGCTGGTACATCACAGTACATCAACAGAGCATTTGAAAATGCTCCACCTATGATTCCACATAGTGTTGATGGAATGTTACCAATTACTATTAGTAATAATGCGTGTTTAGGATGTCACGAACCTGCGGTTGCTAAGTCATTAAATGCAACAGCTATTCCTACATCACACTTAACAGATTATCGACCAAACACAGGTATTGGTCAAAATGGTAAGATTACTAAAGATGGTGCAGCTGTAGATAATACTAGTGATAAACTAGTTAGTTCTAAAAAGCTTAATCAAGTATCTGGTGCTAGATTCAACTGTTCACAATGTCATGCTCCACAATCACAAGGTGCATTAGTTGTTGAAAATGAATTCGAAGCAGATTTCAGAAAAGATGGTCATAGTAGAGCATCTAACTTAGTAGATAACATCAATGAAGGTGTTAACACACTTAAGTAATGAAACGAAGAGAGCTATTTAGCTCTCTTGCTTCATCTTTTAATCAAGAAGATGTTCAAGAGAGAATTATCCGACCTCCATACTTTCAAGACGAATCACTTTTTTTAACTTCATGCAGTGAGTGTGAAGGAGATTGTGCTAACGCTTGTGAAGTTGATATTATTGATATTCAAAAAGATAAAACTCCAAAGCTAAACTTTTCAAACAGTGGTTGTACCTATTGTGATGATTGTGCAATAGCTTGTCCAACGGAAGTCTTAAAAGTTGAATATAAAAAAAATATTGATGCTAAAATTAGCATTAATATACTAAAATGTTTAAGTTGGAACCAAACCATGTGTTTTTCATGTAAAGACCCATGCATAGATGACGCTATCGAGTTTTTAGCAATGTTTCGACCACAAATTAATGAAAACTGTACCTCATGTGGCTTTTGTATGAAAGTCTGTCCAACCAATGCGATTGAAATCGGAGAATAAATGAAACGTTTAAATCTTGTTTTACTACTATGTCTATTTACAAGTTTAGTGTGGGCAAAAGATTTAACACCAAAATTTGGATTTCAAGCAAAAGGTGGAGTTACTGATTTAGTTGTGAATAACAATAAACTCTATGTTGCAACAAAAGCAAGCAGCGTTGATGTTTTTAATATTTCTACAACACTCAAAGAGTCTTCTATTACCTTACCTCAAATTGAGGATTTTATGGGAGATATCATTGACAGTAAAATCTACAGTATTGATGTTTTAGAAAACAGAGTTTTAATTGTTTCACAAGGTGTTAAAGGTGGAAGAAATATTGATATCTATGAGAATGGGAAACTAACCAATATCATCTCAGATAAAAAACGATACTTTATTGCAAAAGCAAAATTTGTAACACCAACTAAAATTCTATTTTCCCTATTAAGTAATCAACTCTATTTCTTTGATATAAAAACTAACAAATCAATTTATGTCAAACAAGTGAGTCAATCAAAATTTTCTGATTTTGTACTTAATGAAAAAAAAGATATGGTAATCGTAACGGATGAGAGTGGAGATTTACAACTCATAAATGTCAAAGATGGTCATATGCAAACAACATTAAGTGGACAAAACCTCGATAATGTTTTTCAACTTGATTGGAAAAACAATACAATTTTAACAGCAGGTCAAGATAGACGAGCTGTTGTTTATACAACAATGAATAGCAAACCTTACTATAAAAAATCAACTTTTTTGATTTATAGTTGTGCCCTAAGTCCAAAAGGTGAAGTCGGTGCATATTCAAGTGATGAAGAGAATAATGTTACTGTTTTTAATACACGAACAAATAGTGATTTATATAAGTTAACACAAAACAAAATGACTTTGACTAAAATGGTTTTTTTAAATGAAAAAGAGATTTTAGTTGCCAGTGATGATAATGTTGTTAATTTTTATAAATTACAATAAGTAATAAATACTTTAATAATTTAACACTTAAAAGGCTTTATTCTTAAAGCTCTTTAGTTTGTGCAAGTGTGGATTCACTGCGCTCATGCTACTTTTAACAATTTTTCATAAATTGTGTTGAAAAGTAGATAAAAAATAACAAGGTTCTCTTTTAATAGGAACCATTAAAAAGGATAAATATGAATATTTCAAGCATTGTAGTACAGACTCTACCAAAATATTTAGATGAAGTTGTAAAAAGTTTAAAAGAGTGTGAAGTATGTGATTATCATATGCATGATGAAAAAGGACGAGTTATCGTTACTATTGAAGGTAAAGATGTAAGTGATGAACTTAAAAAACTTCGTGTAATTGAATCAATCCCTCATATTGCAGCTGCTGATATGCAAATGGCATATAGTGAAGATGAACTTGATGCTAATATGGAGCAATTAGAAAATTCTGATGTAGTTCCATCAATGTTAAATGATGATACAATTGATCCGTCTGACATCGTTTATAACGGTGATTTAAAGAAAAAAGACTTATATAATATTAAATAGTTTATTTAATTAAACTATTACTTCCATAGAGTTACAATAAGAGTATGAAAAATTTACTTTTATTGACTCTTCTTCTTTGTAATACTGCTTTTGCTTATTCGAGCAATGTCATTAATGGATATGCAGTTGCTATGTTAGATCACCGTATGGTTGAAGAAAATATTCAAGCTAAACGTAAAACTGACAAAGACTATAACGGTTACTGTTTTAGCAAAGTCTATCTTTTTGGAAAACTCTTCCATGAAAAACCAAAAGTAAAAATTGGAAACTCTCAGGGTCATATCATTAAAGAACAACTCATTATTAAAAATGGTATTGCCATTGGTAAAGAGTACATTTTTCAACATATGACAGTAACAAAAGGTTATTTGGAACTTAGCTACTCAGGCAAAGTGCTTGATACTAAAGTTTTTGTTAAATAACCAACTAATTTAATAGACATTACTTTCGAATTTTTATATAATTATTTTATCCTTATTCCTAAAGAGTACGTATGAATGGAAAATCAGATTTAAATGAATTAATAGACATATCTCGGGATATTCGAATACTTTATGCTGAAGATGATATTGAAGTGAGAGATAGTGTTGTTAAATTATTAAATATAATCTTTGATGTTATTTTTGTTGCTAATGATGGTGAAGAAGCTCTAACTATATTTAAAAATGAATCTATTGATTTAGTTATTACTGATATCAATATGCCCATTATGAATGGTATTGAATTCATTGAGCATATAAAAGAAATTGACCACAATATTCCCACGTTAATTATTTCAGCCCATGGGGAATTGGATGTCATGTTTAAAGCAATACAAGCGGGAATTGATGGTTTTATAGTCAAACCAATTCAAACTGAACAGTTTTTAAGCAGTGTCAAAAAAGTTGTTGAAAAAACTGTCTTACAAAAAGCACACAATAAAAACCTTGCTATCTTAGAACAATATCAAGAAATCACAAACAAAAGTTCAATAATCTCAAAAACTGATCCTGATGGTGTAATTACTTTTGTTAATGATAACTTTTGTGAGATATCAGGATACACAAAAGAAGAGTTGATTGGGCAACCTCACAATATTGTGCGTCATCCTGATAACCCTAAAAAACTATTCAAGAAACTTTGGAACACAATAAAAACAAATAAACAACCCTGGCAAGGCATAATAAAAAACTTATCAAAAGATGGGAAAAGTTATTATGTAAAAAGCATTATAAAGCCACTTCTAGACCAAGATGGTAATATTATTGAATATATGGCTCTTAGAAATGATATTAGTGAAATCATGAGTGAAAAAAAACAACTTTTTGCCAGTTTAGAATCAAGTAGAACTTCACTTCTTGCTCTCATTCAAATTGAAAACTTTGATATACTTGATAAATTTTACGATACACAAACTGTAGAAAAAATTGAAACTATTTTTGGGAACACACTGTTAAGCCTTCTGCCAAAAAATAAAATCTTTGAAAAAATATATAAATTAGGAGATGGTTCTTTTGCTTTAGTAGAAGATTATAATAAAATCATCGAAAATCAAATTAATATTGAAGAACATCTACTTGAACTTATTAAAAATGCTAAAGACTCAACCATTAAATTAAAAAATATTGATTATGATGTTTCTATTTCCATTAGTTATAGTTATGGGGAAGAACACACCTATGAAAATGCCAAGTACGGTATTGAAAAAGCTATGCAAAACAATCAAAGTCTAGTTTTTGCTAACAACTTAATCGAAGAAGCTCACAAAAATGCTCAAAAAAATATTGAGACTATTCATATGGTAAAAAAGGCACTAGACAACTTCAATATTGTCTCCTACTTTCAACCCATCATTCATAACAAAACAAAAGAGATTATCAAATACGAATCCCTAGTACGACTGATAAATGATAAAGGTGAAATAATCTCTCCTTATTTCTTCTTAGAGACCTCAAAAAAAGGGACCTACTATACAAAAATCACTGAACGTGTCATTGAGAGTTCTTTTAAAGTACTTGACCATATCAAACACAATGTGAGTATAAATCTCTCTGTTCTTGATATTGAAAACATTACCATAAGAAACAAACTCATTGAACTAGTTTCTAATCCTGCTTACAAAGGTAGAGTAACATTTGAACTTCTTGAAGATGAAGATATAAAAGACTTTGAAACAGTCAAAGAGTTCATATTACTCGTCAAAGATATTGGTGATGTACAAATTGCTATTGATGACTTTGGAAGTGGCTATTCAAATTTTGAGAGATTATTAGATTACAATCCTGATATTTTAAAGATTGATGGTAGTCTTATTCGAAATATTGAACACGATTTATTTAGTAAAAATATTGTTGAAACTATTGTAACTTTTGCAAAAAAACAGAACATAGAAACCATTGCAGAGTTTGTTGAAAATGAGAATATCTATAATATTTTAAATGATATTGGTATTGATTACTCTCAAGGTTACTACTTTGGTCGCCCTGAAAAGTTAATTTAAGTAAGCTTCCGCCTAAAGGAACAGCCTACATCGGTGCATAAATGCACATCGACTACGGTTCCAACTCTAGAAAAGCCAAACAGTTGGCTTTTCTTACGAGTCTCACATATAAGGTTTTAATACCTCAGGGATAGTAATTGTCCCATCTTCGTTCTGATAGTTTTCCATAATAGCCACTAATGTTCTTCCAACTGCTAAACTAGACCCATTTAGTGTATGGGCCAAAATATTCTTTTTACCCTCTTTATATCGAATCTTAGCTCGTCTAGCTTGGAATTCTCTTGTATTTGAAATAGATGAAATTTCTCGATATTTATTTTGTCCAGGAAGCCATACTTCTAAATCAATAGTTTTAGCGGCACTAAATCCTAAATCACCTGTACAAAGCATTACTTTTGTGTGAGCCAATCCTAATGAAGTTAATAAATCACTGGCACATGAAACCATCTTTTCAAAAACCTCATCAGACTCTTCTTGTTTAGTAATAGCAACCATCTCAACTTTATCAAATTGGTGTTGTCTAATAAGTCCTCGTGTATCTCGACCAGCACTTCCTGCTTCTTTTCTAAAACATGGTGTGTATGAGGTCATCATTAATGGCAATTCATCAGCACTAATAATCTCATCATTGTAAAGGTTTGTTAACGCTACTTCAGAAGTAGGAATTAAATATAAATCTTCTCCTTCTATTTTAAAAAGATCATCTTCAAACTTTGGAAGTTGACCTGTTCCTTGAAGTGTATTTGCATTTGCCATAAACGGAACATACCACTCTTCAAAACCACGCTCTCGGTTAAAATCTAACATATAGTTAATTAACGCTCGCTCCATTCGTGCAGCTTGCCCTCGCATTGCCACAAATCGTGATTTAGATAATTTTACACCTCGTTCAAAATCAAGGCTTCCATCTTTTTCACCTAAATCCCAATGCTCTTTTGGTTCGAAAGTAAACTCAGGCTTTTCACCAATTGTTTCCATCACAACATTTTCATCTTCACTTGCCCCGTTTGGAACACAATCATCAGGTAAATTTGGAACACCTAATACAATTGAAGTTAACTTCTCTTCAAGTGCTCGAACTTCTTCTTCTAGTGCTTGTTTTTGAGATTTAAACTCATTGATACTCGCTTGCAGTGGTGCAATATCTAAGCCCTCTTTTTTGTATCTTCCAAACTCACGACTTAACTTGTTTTGTTCTGCAGTTACGTTTTCCATCTCTCGTCGTTTAGTTTTTGCATCTTCTGAAAGTGCTTTTAAATCATCCAAGATTTTTGCATCAACACCTTTTCGTGTAAGTGCAGCTGCAACTGTATCAAACTCTTTTTGTAATAATTTTATATCAACCATTCATCTCTACTTTAATAATCATATTTTCACCATCATAAACGGCTCTAAAGCGGTGTTTTCCACAAAATGTTTCATTCATCGTAACACACATGTCGTTGGCAACATCAAGTGCTTCATCAATCGTTTCAAACTCCTGAACAGCTTTGAAGTCAGACTCTTGAAAACATTTACACTCTCTTTCCATCTTTACTAGTGGCATAATTTTTCCTAATTTTTTCGCAATTATATCCAATCGAGCATTAAACTAACAAAAACATAATAAGGAATGTTTAATCACTATTTTATTAGAGTTATAGGACTATTTTAGGAGTCTTCATGAAATATAAATTTCTTACTGTTTCTATTCCTGTTTTGCTATTGATTGTAGCTTCATTTTATATCACTTCACAATTTATTCAACCTGCACCAAAAAAAGAGCTTGTCATTGCAACGGGTTCTCCAACAGGTAACTACTACAAAACTGCACTTCTGTATAAAGAACTGTTAGAAAAAGAGAAAATAAAAGTCACCCTAATCAATACTGCAGGTTCAGTAGAAAATATCAAATTACTCCAAGAAAAAAAAGTTGATATTGGTTTTGTTCAAAATGGGATTATTGAAACGGATAGCCATTTAGAATTTCTTGCAAATATCTATTATGAGCCTTTATGGATTTTTTATAAAAATAACAAATACCAAATGGATTATATTATTGAACTCATTGGTAAAAAAATAGCCATTGGAAAAGAAGGCAGTGGCACAAAACATCTTTCCCAAATTATTCTAAATGATAATGGTATTGATGCAACCAACAGTCAACTATTAGACATGTCAACGGCTCAAGCTAAAGAGCAACTGCAAAAGGGTGAAATTGACGCAATGTTTGTTGTTAGCTCACATAAGTCTTCAACAGTACAAGCCCTACTAGAAGACCCCAATGTTAATGTTTTAAATATCAAGCGTGCTAAAGCCTACAGCCGTAAATACAGTTACATTGAAGCCCTTAAACTTTATGAAGGAACTATTGACCTATATAGGAACCTTCCTGATGATAATATCAGTCTTCTTTCAACTACTGCAAACTTAATCATTCATCCAAATGTTCCCAATGAACTAACGCGAATTTTTCTTAAAAAAGTAAAAGAGGTACACAGTAAAAAAACTCTCTTTGCTAGTGATGACCAGTTTCCAAATATGCACAATACGAAACTTGCTATTAATGCTGAAGCCAAACAATATTTAACCAATGGGGACACGTGGTTAGAATCTATTTTTCCTTATTGGATAGCATCAAATATTGATAGGTTAAAGATTTTGATTATTCCTTTGTTAACTTTACTCTTCCCCCTATTTAAAGGCTTTTTCCCACTCTACCAATGGACAATGCGTTCTAAAATCTACAAATGGTATGAGAGTTTAAATGAGTTAGATAAAAAAATTCCTTCCATGACAAAAGAGGAGTTAGAAAAAAGTACCACTTATCTTGAGAATTTAAAAATAGAAATTCAAGATGAAACAAAAGTTCCCTTAGCATTTATGGGAGAGTATTATAATCTTATTATGCACGTGGATTTAATTCTTAATCGTCTCCATAAAAAACAAAGTAACACATAATCATCAAGCTAGGTTAATTAGCTAGTTTTATAACCCAGTATTTCACTTAAATTTGCTATAATACGCAAAAATTTTAGGTGAAATATACTTTCATCTTTCAAGGAATATATTTTGAGAATATTATCAGGAATTCAGCCATCAGGTACGTTACACATTGGTAATTATTTTGGAGCAATACAAAAAATCGTAGAAGCTCAAAACCAAGGTGACTTATTTGCATTTATCGCCTCATATCATGCACTCACATCAGTTAAAGATAAAGAGATTCTAGAAAAAAACATTTTTGAAGTTGCAGTAAATTTTTTAGCATGTGGCATTGAACCAGAAAAATCAACTTTTTGGGTACAAAGTGATGTAAAAGAGGTTTTAGAACTCTACTGGATTTTATCAAACCATACTTCTATGGGATTATTAGAAAGAGCGCACTCTTACAAAGATAAAACAGCAAGAGGTATTGGTGCAAATCATGGACTCTTTTCATATCCAGTACTTATGGCTGCTGATATTTTACTTTATGATTCAAATGTTGTTCCTGTTGGAAAAGATCAAATTCAGCACGTTGAGATGGCAAGAGATATCGCAACATCTTTTAACCACACTTATGGTGAGATTTTGACACTACCTGTTTCTAAAGTTGATGAAAATGTAGCAACTGTTCCTGGAACTGATGGGGCTAAAATGTCTAAATCATACGGTAATACAATTGATATGTTTGGAACGAAAAAAGGAACAAAGAAACAAGTTATGGGTATCGTAACTGATTCAAAAGAGTTAGATGAAGTAAAAGACCACACTACATGTAACATCTATAAACTCTGTGAACTGTTTATGAATGAAACTGAGTTATTAGACCTACAAAAGCGTTATGCAACACCAGGAGAAGGATACGGTCACTTTAAACTAACGCTTCTTGATAAAATCAACGAACATTTTGAACCTTATGCACAAAAAAGACAACACTTATTAGACAATCCTAATGAAGTAAAAGAGATTCTTGCATTTGGAGCACAAAAAGCACAAAAACTTGCAGCTGCAAAAATGGAAATAATCCGTGACGCAGTAGGATTGGCATAAACTATGATGCCAACAGTATATGATATCGCAACAAAAGATATCGTGACAATAAAAAGTTCACAAACCCTTGAAGAGGCTATTTCAAAAATGGCCTCAGCTAATTTACGAACCATTGTTGTTATTAATGATTTAGAATATCATATACTAACTACTACATTACTTATTGATTTTAGACTTGAGCAAACAGATCCTAAAGCTAAATTAGAAGCACTTGACTTACCCCAAGCAAAGGCCTTGGATAAAAATTTAAATATTTTAAATATATTAAATCAGATTAATTCAAGTAGTGAATATATGGTGATTATTGACCATAAAGAGACCCTCGTTGGAATGATTTCTTATACGGATATTATCAATAACATTGACCCTCAAATCCTTATGGAAAAGCAAACTATTGGGGCACTAATACTTAACTACCATCCGACATTTGCTTATGAAAATTCATCAACACTTCATGCTATTAAACAGATGAAAACCAGTGGAAATGACGCAGTTATTATTTTAGGAGATAGTGAAAAAGCAGTGGGGATATTTACCACAAAAGATTTTATCAATCTTATTCATCTTGATTGTGATTTAACTCAACCTATTGCAAACTTTATGACTGCACCTATTAAAACTCTACATGAAGATTCAACCATCGCACAATCATTGGAGTTCATACGAAAACAGCAGTTTAAACGTATTGTTATTACCAATGATAGGGGAGCTGTTTCTGGGATTATTACTCAAAAAGAGTTGTTAAGAGTGGTTTACAATAAATGGATTGATCTTATCAAAGAAGAAGGAAGTCGTATTTCAAAAACAAACGAAGAGCTACTTCAATCAAAATCAGAACTTGAAGAGTTAGCTTCATTAGATTACCTTACAAAAATATACAACCGTCAAAAATTTGAATCATTTTTAAATTATGAGATTAATAAACTCAACCGTTATGATGATGCCAGCTTCTCCATTTTACTCATTGACTTAGACTTCTTTAAAAGTATCAACGATAACTATGGTCACCTGCAAGGAGATCATGTACTACAAGAGTTAGCGCGTATCTTAAAGTTCTGTTCACGAGAGAGTGATGTTGTTGCACGATGGGGTGGTGAAGAGTTTATCATGCTTTTACCCCACACTGATATCGAAGAAGCAATCGTTGTAGCAGAAAAATTTCGCTCAACAGTAGAAATTCATGAATTTAACAATGGTATTAAAGTAACCTGTTCTATTGGAATTGCACAATTTCATAAACATGATAACCGTAAAGATGTTTTCACTCGTGCAGATGTTGCTTTATACAAAGCAAAAGACTTAGGAAGAAATCGTATTGAGATAGAAGTATTAGAGAGCCTAAAAAATTAGGCTTACTCTACTTCTTTTACCGCAATAACTGACTCTTTATTTAAAGCAATTTGCTCTACTCGCAGCTGCCATAATCGTGCAAACTCTTGTTGTTCTTCTTTCGTTGCAGTTCGACTAATGCATTTTTGCATAAGTGGTGACATTTTTGCATCAGGTGCAATTGAACTTGGGTTATAGTATACATCAATCGCTTCTTTTGTATCTCGTCTTACAAAACGTGCATTTGCAGGAATATCTTCTTCAAAAAACATTAGATGTCGTCTATCGTGATTTCCAGCAATTCCTTTAAATCCTAGTTTTGAAGTAGCTCCTGTAATGTTTGCCATAACATTTGCAATCACACCTGCAACACCCTCAAATTGGTTCTCTTTAAAATAGATTTTAACTTCACCTCGTTTTGGTAATTCATCTTTAAATAATGCTTTTAAAGCAGCCCCTGTCATAAGATAAGCACCAAGAACAGTAGGACATGAGTGCCCTGCACATTTTACAACGTCTAAGTATGAAAACTCAATAATTCCATCTTGTGTTGCCCCTAAAAGGTTCGATAAATCATCTTGCAGTGTAATAGTTTCAATGTTGTTAAAAAAATCTGGATAAGTCATAACATTCCTTTTTATTTTACTTTTTTTGCATCTTACTTAAAATGCTATGACTTTACCTTGACCTATGCCAAGATATGAAAAATAAAAAGGGGTTAAAGTTTTTTACAAACGAAGATATATTTGTCAGCATCTTCATCACTGTGAAGATGAAAGTTCAATACCTCTTGAACTTGAAAACCTGCATTTTGTAAAGAGTTTCGTAATGTTTTTACAGGATAGTAGTGTTGGGTAATAACATCTTGTTCGCGACTATAACTATCATCACCATTTTGAGTAAACAGTGTAATTGCAGTATTAAGTTTTTGGTCTTCAAAATAGGCATCGATACCAATAAACTTATCTTCAACACTAATATTCAGACTACCTTGCGCGACATCTTCAAAACCGTGTAATGAGTTTACATCAAAAAAGAAATAACCATCTTTTTCTAATACTCGAGCAGTATCTTTAAAAAAGTTTTCAACCTCATCATTATTGAGGTAATTAATCACATCAAAAATAGCTGTTGCACAAGAAAACGTTTGAGTCACTTCACTTAAAGATTTATGTTCGGCATTTAAACCAAACTCTTGACAAACACTAATTTGTTCTGCACTTAAGTCAATACCATAGTTATCAACATTATTTGCGCCTAGGTGAATCATAAAGGCACCTTGACCACACCCAATATCAATAATATTGTTACATCCATTTTCAAAAACTAGTCGTAAAAACTCTCTGTGAAGTTCACGTACTTGTTCTTCAAAATCTAAGTATGGTTCAACTTTTGCGTATAAATCTAAACCCATTATAGTGTCGCTTCGATTCTCTCTCTTATGTCTAAAATTTGATCTTTTTTCGCATAAAAAGAGTTTTTGTTAGCGATTAAATGAACTGAACTCTCCATAATTGTAGGACCCACTTCAAGCCCATTTTGTTTCATGGTTGTTCCTGTTTCAACAATATCAACGATACAGTCTGATAACCCAACTAATGGTGCTAATTCAATAGAACCATACAGTTTAATAATCTCTACAGCCATCGCTTTTTGCTCAAAATATCGTTTTGCAATTTTTTCGTGTTTTGTTGCAACAGTAATTTGTGATTTTGTCCAATCTAACTCTTCACCTGCACGAAGTCCAATAGAGACTTTACATCGTCCAAGGCCTAAATCAAGTAGTTTGATTAAATCGTACTCTTTTTCTTCAAGAACATCTAATCCTACCACACCTAAATCAGCTGCGCCATGCATTACATAGGTTGGTACGTCTTGATTTCGTACATTTAAAAATGTGAATCCGCTCTTTTGTAAAATTAGTTTTCTATCTTCAAAAATAAACTCTTCATTAAAAGCTTTAGCAAACTTCTCTAAAGTCTGTTCTGCAATTCTACCTTTAGGCAATGCAATTGTTAGCATTAATTATTCCTTCCATCTTCTCAAACAATAAGTTTTTTCTATAGGTGCTTTTGGGCATAAAACTACTTAAAAGTTCACCATCTCCTCCAGTAAAAATAACTGGTTTGTTGGTTGCAATCTGTTCAATAGGTGCGATGATTGATTTTAAGATAGCATAAGCAATAGCATCTTGTGTATTTAATGGAATTGTATCTAAGTTTACCTTTACATTAAAATCACAATCCAGCTTTGACGATATTTCAGGATAAATCTCTTGTAGTTTTTGAAGTCCGGGTAAAATAAAGCCACCTTTATGCTCTTTATTTTCCATGATATCAACGGTCACTGCACTTCCAGCATCAACGATAATAGCATTTTCAAAATCTAAACACCCTACTTTTCTATCTAACCCCATACCTTTATAGGTGGTCTCAAAATCAATATAAGGTTCCAAATCAATTATTTCATCATAGGTGAGTTTGAGTTTCAACGTTGCCGTTTCATTGACTGAAATAAAATAGACCTTCTGTTCAAACTGAGGGAAGTTCTCATTTAGAAAGTACTTATACTCTTTGCCATCAACTAAAAAATGAAAAGTGCTGTTTCCAATATCACATAAAACCATTGTTTTTCCTAATTAAAATCTTTCTCATCAATTGTATTAACTTTCCAACCATTATCTTGTAAAAAGAGTTTGGCTTTACTGCAAAGTGGTGAACTAATCAACAAGTTCTTTTTTTTGAAATTGTGTTCTTTAAAGTGTGCTAATTTATCAGTTAACTCTAGCAGTTCTTGAGCTTGTTTACGTAAAAATCTGCTCTTTGAAGTGATAATAAAAATAGCATAATAGTTACTATCCACCCCTGTTCCTGCATAAATAGTGAGTTTTTTTCGACTTCCAATTGATTTGGGTTCAATCAATTCAAGTTCTTTAAATATTATATTTTTATTAGTAAAATAGTTCGTTAATTTTTTCAATCTTTATCCTTAAAAGCAGTATTATACCATATCAATAAGAAAGTAACTTTCCTCTCTTATTGGTATCTGTCCATTTTGTATACAAATGTCATCAAGAAATCATTTCACTATGATATGATAGAACAAAATTACCTTATACTTGAAGATTACACCATGGAAAAACTTACCTACGAAGAACAAACAAAAATTACCCGTGCTATTATAAAAGCTGCTGTTTTAATGCTGGAGTTTGGAGCCGAGAGTAAACTTATTGAACAAACTGCCCAACGACTAGGATATGCTTTAGGCGTAGATTCTGTTGAGATTTCACTCATCCCTTCAGCTATTGTATTAACAACCCTTAGTAATGAACAAACTCAATCTGTTACAACAACTAGACGGGCGCATCATAAACCTATTAACATGTCCATCGTTTGTGATGTTCAAAAGATGACAATCGATGTGGAAAAAAATGGATGTTGTGCTAAACATGTTATGCAAACCCTCAAAGATATTCAACCAAACTACTATAACTCATGGTTGATTGTTTTTATGGTAGGACTTTCATGTGCTTCTTTTGCTTATTTGTACGGTGCAGATTGGACAGCTTTTGGGGTTACTTTTGTAGCATCTGCAACTGCCATGTATGTACGGCAAGTATTAGCACGAAAAAAGTTTGTGTTGATTATTACCTTTGGAATCACAGCTTTTGTGGCCACACTTATTTCAGGACTTGCCCATATTTATGAACTCAGTCCCACAACAAATATTGCCCTATCATCTAGTGTTATTTTATTAGCTCCTGGTTTTCCATTTATCAACTCTGTTTTAGATGCAGTAAAAGGTTATCTGTCCATGGGTTGGGGACGTTGGATGCAAGCTATGTTATTAACCGTTGCAACAAGTATTGGTATTATCTTGGCATTTACAGTATTAAATTTAAAAGGATGGTAGTATGGAAGTTATTTTAAATTATTGTTTAAAAGCAATTTTTGCAGCAATTCCAGCTGTCGGGTTTGGGATGGTATGGAATGTTCCACGACATACGTTAGTGTATTGTGGTATTGGTGGGGCAATAGCTTACACAACACGTATGATACTTATGGAGTTTAATATGTCTCTAGAACTCTCAACCTTTATTGCTTCAACTATTGTAGGAATCGTAGCACTATATTGGTCAAGAAGGTTTTTAATTCCACGACCAGTCTATACAGTAGCCGCAATAATCCCCCTACTTCCAGGAACCTTTGCCTTTACAGCAATGATTTCACTAATAGACATGAATTCGCATGGAGTTTCACAAGAGTTAATTGCACTATTTATGGAGAATGGATTAAAAGCAGTTTGGATTTTAGGGGCTATTGGATTTGGATTGGCGTTGCCATCGTTGTATTTTATAAGATATAATCGACATATCATTTAGAGATTAAAGTATAAACTTTTGGGTATTCTTAAAGGTAATTCAAAATAAAATTGCATTATGTAATATTTTAATATAATTTCCTAAGTTCATGCTAAAATTCTTTAAATACAACAAGGATAATTCATGAAAATATGGCGATATATGGATTTAGCGAAATTTATTTCTTTATTATCTAATCAAGCATTATATTTTACAAGTCCTAATAAGTTTGACGATCCATATGAATTCAATTTACCCCAGTGTTATTTAAATGAACTGCAAAAGAATCAAGACGAATTTAAAGAAAACAGTTTAAACCAATTAAAAAATACTCTCCCAAATTTAGATCAACATCCAAGTTATACAGAGATTCTACAGAATTATCAAAAAATGCCTTCTGCAAGCGATAATATTGAGACAACAAAAGTAAAATTTGGTGTTAATTGTTGGCATATAAACGAATTTGAGAACGAAGCACTTTGGAAAATTTATACACAAGTGGGACAAGGTATTGCAATTGAGACAACAACTCAGAAACTACAGGAATCACTAACTTATCATAACAAAATATATTGTGATGTTGTACGATATGAAGATTTTGATAATGCGACTATAAGTAAAGGATTTAATCACTACAATGGCTTCATAAAACGAAAAGCTTTTTAATATGAAAATGAATATAGAGCAGTGACTTTACTAAAGAAAACGGATTATGATAAAGGTTGCTTTATCAAAGCCAACTTAAATATACTTATTGAAAAAATTCATATTTCACCACTTATGCCTAATTATTTTAGAAACAGTGTTAACTTTCTTTGTAAAAATGAATTAGCTTACTTAGAAGAACGTATTCATCAATCAATTTTATATCAAAAATAAAAAAGTCATATTTTTATTAAGCTCAAGGAAGAGGAATAAATTTGAGAAGGAGCATACATACAGTATATGACTGAGTAAATTTATTCCTCAGACGCAGAGATTGCTAAAAAGATGGCTTTTTATATTTTTATAAGCCTTTGTTGATTCGTTTGTAGTAGATAAACCCACCCACTGCAATCATGGCTAGTAGTGAATAAATAATCGTAGAGAGATACTCTTTAACTAACGCTTCATTATCGCCTATATAGTACCCTAGTAACGTTAAAATCACTACCCAAATCGTTGCTCCTAATGTTGTGTAAATTGAGAAGCTTAACAGATTCATTCGAGCAAGTCCTGCGGGAAAAGAGATAAGCTGACGAACAGCAGGTATCAATCGTCCTGAGAATGTGGAGATATGCCCATGATTTTGAAAGAAATTTTCTGCTTTGATAATCGTTGTCTCTTTGATGAAAAAGTATCGACCATATCGAACTAAAATTGCACGACCTGCATAGATAGCTAAGTAATAGTTAAAGAGTGCACCAGCAAGTGAGCCTGCAATTCCACAAAAAAGTACCATTGCCATATTCATTTCACCCTTGTAGACTAAATACCCTGCTGGTATCATAACAACTTCAGAAGGAAATGGAAAAAAAGTACTCTCTAAAAACATCATTATAAAAATACCCATGTATCCTAAATCACCAACGGTTTGAACAACAAAATCAACTATTTCATGTAACATATACTATCTTTGAATTTTTTCTGAATTCTACCATATTTATTATTGATTCTTTGAATATTAAATCAAAATTAAATTTTTCAATACCTTCATAAGATTTAAACTCTTTAAATTTTTTTAGCTATCATAAGAGTATACATAGGGATGTCTTAGGATGAAAGGGGATACTATGTTTCGAACTATTATATTATTACTTACATTGTTTTTATATACTCATGCCCAAGAGAAAGTTATCATTAACTATCCCTTAACCTCAAACAAAGCCCAACGAGATAACTATCATCTCTCTTTGTTAAAGTTTCTTCTTGAAAAAGTCAATATAGATTATACAATCAAACCAACAAAAACTATTTATACCCAAGCCCGCGCTATTAAGGAACTTAAAAAAGGTGATAAAGTCAATATTTTTTGGATGGGAACTTCACCACAACTAGAAACTGAACTTATTCCGATTCGTTTTCCCATGTATAGAGGACTAGTAGGTCATCGAATATTTATCATTAATAAAAATGATCAAAAGATGTTTAATCACGTTAAAAACTTAGTACAACTTCAAAAATTCAAAGGCATTCAAGGTATTGGCTGGAGTGACGTTGCCATACTAGAAAGCGCAGGACTAAAGCAACATACTGCAAAATATGAAAATATCTTTAAAATGATTAATAGAGGTGGTCGAGTTGGGTACTTTTCGCGCTCTATAAATGAAGCCTATGAAGAAATTGAAGTAAGAGATACGCAACTGAAAAATCTAACAGTAGAAAAAAATATTGTTTTAGTTTATCCTTTTGCAATGTTTTTCTTTGTTAGTCCCAAACATGAATATTTAGCCAAAAAACTTAATGAAGCTTTTTTAAAATCCTATAAGGATGGAAGTTTTTTAGAATTCTTTTATAAGCACCCAAAAATCAAACTATCCATTGAAAAGTCAAAACTCAATAACCGTAAAAGAATAGAGATACCAAATCCATTCTTAACTCCACAAACAGCCAACATAAATAGTAATTATTGGCATGGAAAGTTTATAAAGGAACAATAGTTTTGATAAAATATTGCTTTACACTTATCTTTTTATTGTCACTTTCCCTCTTTGGTTCTCAAAAAACCACAGATACTTTAGCAAACTTTAGCTCCACGGCACTTTTTGATTTAGATAAAGAGTCTTTAAAAAAAACAACCTTAACATTTTTAGAAAATAATCAACAAATTAAAGCTTTTATATTTTATGAAACAAATGAAATATTTTTAGCTGGGTACCGTGAAAATGGTACTATCATTTTTCAAGAAAAACTGCCAAAAAAATATTTAAATTTAAAGTCCTTTCATGCAGATATTAGTTTTGATAACCTTATGCTTGGAGAAGTATCACTCTATTACGATGATATGCCACTCTTTGATATATTAACTCCTGATGAAAAAAAATGGATAAAAGACCATCCCATAATAAAAGTGGGTGGAGAGACAGACTGGCCACCCTTTGACTATGTTGAAAATGGTGAATACAAAGGTATAGCAAAAGATTATCTAGATATAATTTCAAAAAAAACGGGACTTAGATTTGATATCAAAACAGGTTATACCTGGACTCAACTTTTAGATTTAGCAAAAAATAAAGAAATTGATTTACTCCCTGTTGTTTATTATAACGAAGAAAGAACGAGCTACTTAAGTTTTACCAAATCCTATTTTAATATGCGACATTATCTCTATACGCTTAATAGTGCACCTAACTACACAACTTTACATGAATTGACAGACAAAACAATTGCTATTACAAAAGGATTTGCTCAAATTCCTGCGTTGAAAGCAACCTACCCAAAAATTAAAATCCTCGAAGTAACCAACTCATTAGCGGCTATTGATGCCGTGATTACTAAAAAAGCGGATGCATTTATAGCCAATACTGTTCTAGTTAACTACTATACAAAACAAGAGTCAATAAAGGGAATTAAAGCATCATTTGCCACTGATTTAGGGATAAATGAACTCCATATGGCTGTTAGAAATGACTGGGAAATTTTAAGTGATATTGTTCAAAAAGCACTCGAAAACATCACTCTAGAAGAGAAGAGTTATCTTTCAAAACGTTGGTTTGTAGGACTAAATAATGATGCTTTATTATCTTTAAATTTAGAAGAACAAACGTATCTAAAACAAAAACCCTATATTAGTATGTGCGTTGACCCCAATTGGATGCCCTATGAAAAAGTTGAAAATGGCAGATATCTTGGAATTGGTTCTGATTATATAAAACTCTTTGAAGATAAACTACAAACCAAATTTAAACTTATCCCAACCAAAAGCTGGGTTGAATCTAAGCAAAAAGCAAAAAATGCAGAATGTGAAGTTTTACCACTAAGTAGTAACTCCAAAAAACGTAAAGAGTTTATGAATGTTACTGAACCCTATTTAAAAGAGCCCATTGTTCTAGCAACAAAAATTAACTCAAAATTTGTTGCAGATATAAAAAACCTTGCAGGTAAAAAAATAGGTATTACAAAAGGTTACTCTATTATTTCAACCTTTAAAGATAAATATCCATTTTTGAATATTGTCGAAACAAAAGATCTTATTGATGGACTGCGACGGGTTGAAGAAGGAGAACTCTTCGGGCAATTAGATGCTATATCATCTATTAATTACTATATTCAAGAGCTATACTGGAACCAACTTAAAATTTCAAGTAAATTTGATGATAGATATGAACTTGGTATTGCATCTAATAAAGAGGATCTAATACTACATGCAATTTTGACAAAACTTATTGCTTCCATTAGTGAAAAAGAGCACAAACAGATTTACTACAAATGGAATCTACAAGAGAGGGTTATTCAACAGACAGATTACTCACTCTTGTGGAAAATATTAAGTGCTTTATGTATTATTATCTTAGCTATTTTATACTGGAATTATAAATTAAAACGACTGGTAGAAGAGAAAACTAAAGCATTGCAAGATATCAATGAAAATTTAGAAAAAAAAGTCTCCTTAGAGGTTGAAAAAAATAGACAAAATGAAATCCATCTTCTTGAGCAATCAAAAATGGCACAAATGGGGGAAATGATAGGAAACATTGCCCATCAATGGAGACAACCATTAAGTGCCATTTCAATGGCTGCCTCTGCAATCAAACTACAACAAGAAGTCAGCAATTTAAGCAAAGAAGAGCTTAATAAATATATGAACGGTATTATTAAAAATACTGTTTTTTTATCGGAGACTATTGATACCTTCCGTGACTTTATAATGGAAGAAAAAGTTCAAGAAGAGGTTATTTTACAAGATGTAATTAATGATGTTCTAAATATTACACGTACTTCTATTAATAATAATCATATTGAACTTACAGAACAACTCCACTACAATGAGCCAATAAAGGTCACAACTATTCCCAAAGAGTTATCTCAAGTTATTATTAATATTTTAAATAATGCAAGAGATGTTTTAAAAGAAAAAAACATTGAGCATCCTAGCATTGTCATTGAGTTAAAAAAAGATGATAAGAATGCAATCATAACTATCGAAGATAATGCCAAAGGAATACCAGAAGATATTTTGCCTAAAATCTTTGATCCATATTTTACTACTAAACATCAAAGCCAAGGTACTGGACTTGGATTACATATGAGTAAAAAAATTATACACGAAAGTCTGAAAGGAAGAATCTACGCAAGAAATAGTAAGAAAGGGGCAATATTTTTTATAGAACTTCCACTAGAAACTAATTGATTGGTATTTTTATTAGGAGTATTATCATAATACTTAATTATATTTCGAGCACTTATAGTCCCATTCATATGTTTTTTAATAATCTCTTCTGACATAAAAAGCCTAAACCTATTCCTTGACTTTGATGTTTAGTAGTAAAATATGTTTAATCTTTATATCCACAAAATTTTCTACAATGTTAATATCATGCTACAAAAAAATCGTATTCACTATCAAAAAAGTATTTTCTATTGGTATTTTAAAAGCAATTTGTAAAATCTTTCTTTTAAAGTTTCAACTTCCTATTTTTCATAACTGGTTTTATAAAGATTGGAGTATAAGCAGATAAAAATAACTTAGAGTAAAAGTTTTTTCCATTGAGGCAAGCTATTTTGAACAAGCTCTATAACAAAAGCTTCTTTAGGGATTTGGGTTTCTAAGTGATCAGACACCACTTTTAAAATGGTAATATCTTTGAGGTGTTCTTTAGCAGCTTGCAAAAAGTATTTTGCTTCCATATCCACTAAAAGTGTTTCTAAATCCTCATCACTATCTAAAGGTTCATCAACTGTTGTAATGGGTGCAAAGTTAATATTTGGGAAGAGTTTATTGGTACAAAAAAGTGTACCTATTTTAATACTACTATCACCACATCCTGCAATACCAATATTAATAGCTTTAGAAATTTCATATTCGTTAAAGATAAAAGTTAATGCATCAAGGGTATTTGTTTTTCCAATACCTGATACAATTAAAAGTGTTGTATCATTAGTATAAAGTTTACTGTCATTGGGTAATTTTTGTGCAGTTATGTCCTGTTTGAGGTTCAGGAACTTAATAATCGCTTGCGCTTCGCTAAGAAGTGCTGTGTGGATTAATATCTTTGACATGGTCAAAGTAAACTAAGGAAAAGTTCCTTAGTTTGATTACTTTTTAAGCTCTTTAATTCTTGCAGCTTTACCAGTTAATCCTCTTAGGTAGTGAAGTTTAGCTCTTCTTACTTTACCTCTTCTAATTACTTCAAAAGACTTTAAAGAATCAGAATATAATGGGAAAATTCTCTCTACACCAACAGAGTTAGCACCGATTTTTCTAACTGTAAAAGTAGCACCAGTACCTTCACCTTGTCGTGCGATAACAATACCTTCGAAAGTTTGAACTCTTTTTTTCTCACCTTCTTTAATCTCAACACCAAGTTTTACAGTATCTCCTGCTCTAAACTGTGGAATCTCTTTTGATTCAATTTGAGCTGCTTCAAAACTTGCGATATATCTATTTTTCATGGTTTCCCTTTGGTGAAAGTGCCCGCTTTTGCAAGATACGGGGTATCACTCTTTTATTTTGTTTTTTTGTTTGTAACTAAACTCGGTCTAAAGTATTTCGTCTTGCAGATAGCCAAGTTATTTTTTAAGTCGTGAATTTTACTATGGTTTCCCTTTAAGAATTCTTTAATAACACTTAAATTTTGAAAATTTTCAGGTTTAGCAAAAGATGGCGCTTCTAAAAGATTATTTTCATAACTCTCTATCGTTAGTGAATCGGAATTTCCAAGTACTCCATCAACATTTCGTGAAATTGCATCTGCCATAGTAAGAGAAGGTAATTCTCCACCTGTTAGAATAAACTCTCCAATAGAGAAGACTTCATTCGCATACTTTTCAATCACTCTTTCATCAATTCCTTCATATCTACCACTAACAAAAACGATATTTCTTTTCTTGGCTAATCGTTTCGCATCATTTTGACGAAAAGGTTTAGCAGCTGCAAGTGGAAAGATAACATAGGCATCTGGATTTTTCTTTTTAATATCATCTAGACAATCAAAAAGTGGTTGACAGGTCATCAACATACCTGCGCCTCCACCAACCATTGCTTTGTCTACTTTTAAATGTTTATCATTAGTATAATCCCGTGGATCATAAAAGTCATAACTTATAAAGTTTGCTTCTACTGCTCTTTTTAATATAGAATCATAAAAGTATGGTTCAATTAAATTGGGAAATAACGTTACGAAAGTGAACTTCACGAATTACCTTATCAGTATAAAATATTTTTTTGGATATTATCTCTTTTCAATTAATACATAAAAAGAATCGCAATGATAACATTAAATGACATAAAAGAAGCCAAAGAAAACGTGAACAATGTGGTGGAAAATACACCATTAACCAAAGCACCAATTTTAAGCGAAACCTTTAATAGTCAAATCTTTTTCAAAAAAGAAAACCTACAATTAACGGGAAGCTTTAAATTAAGAGGGGCTTTTAATAGAGTAGCAAAACTCTCAAGAGAAAAAAGAGACCGAGGGGTGGTAGCAGCGAGTGCAGGAAACCATGCACAAGGGTTAGCTTTTTCGGCACAACATTTTAACTGTGAGGCAACAATTTTTATGCCAGAAGCAACACCTTTAACAAAAGTAAGTGGTGTAAAATCCTATGGGGCAACAGTTAAACTAGTTGGTGAAAATTTTGATGAAGCTTACGAAGCAGCACAAGAGTTTGCTCAAAAAAACAATAAAGAGTTTATTCATCCTTTTGCCGATGATGATGTTATAGCAGGACAAGGAACCATATCTTTAGAAATTCTAGAACAAATTCCTGATTTAAAACAGATCATTGTACCTATTGGTGGTGGTGGACTCATAGCCGGTATTGCAATTGCAGCAAAAAGCATCAATCCTGATATTAAAATCATTGGTGTTGTTGCAAGTGGAGCGCCAGGTATGAAAGAGTCATATCGTTCACAAGTGCCAATTGATTCAACCAGTGTTCGAACCATTGCAGATGGTATTGCAGTGCGTGATGTTACGCCAAAGCTATTAGATATTATTATAGATTATGTGGATGACATTGTAGAAGTTAGCGATAATGAGATTGCTAATGCTATTTTGTTTTTGCTTGAGCGTCACAAACTAGTGGTTGAAGGTGCAGGAGCAGTTGCAACAGCAGCAGTCATGCATGAAAAAGTAGAAATTGAAGATTCAAAAGTATGTACAATAATTAGTGGTGGAAATATTGATGTAACTATGCTTTCTCAAATTATTGAAAAAGGGTTAGTAAAATCAAATCGAAAAATGAACTTAATCGTTACATTAATCGATAAACCGGGCTCTCTTATGCGTTTAACTGAGATTTTCAGAGAGTGTTCAGCCAATATAGTACAAATTGATTATGACCGAGATTCTATTAAGTTAGAATTTGGAGAAGCCCTTGTTACAATTGCTTTAGAGACTAAGGGAGAAGGGCATCAAAAACTGATTCGGGAAAAATTGAAACAAAATGGTTACAGATTTAAACATATCTAAATTTTTGCCAGAGACATTTATAAAATTTTTAGCAAAGTAAATATATAATGCTCAACATATTTTAGACAAAGAAAATTAGTAAAGGAAGAAAATGGAAGGAAGACTATTTACATTCTTGGGTTCAATTGGTGGACACGGACAAGAATGGATAATCTTATCGCACTTTATTTTAGTAATTGCGGTAATCTTTTTAGTAGCTCGTGCAGCTACGAAAAAAATGCAACTAGTTCCAACTGGTTCGCAAAATGTTATGGAAGCGTTTATCGGTGGTATCATTGCAATGGGTGCTGATACAATGGGTGAGAAAAACGCACGACGATATTTACCATTAATTGGTACATTAGCAATTGTTGTATTTTTTAGTAATATGATTGGTGTTATTCCAGGATTTGAATCACCAACAAGTAATATTAACTTTACATTATCATTAGCATTAATGGTATTTGTATACTACAACTACGTAGGTATCAAATTAAATGGTTTTGTTAACTACTTTAAGCACTTTATGGGACCAATGCCAGTACTTGCTCCTTTAATGTTCCCAATTGAGATTATTTCTCATTTATCTAGAATCGTATCTTTATCGTTCAGACTTTTCGGTTCAATTAGAGGGGATGATATGTTCTTAATGGTACTTTTAATGTTAGTACCTTGGTTATTACCATTACCAGCATTCTTCTTATTAACAGCATTTGGATTCTTACAAGCATTCATTTTTGCAATTTTAACTTACGTTTATATTGCAGGTTCTGTTATGATGGCAGAAGAGGAACACTAAAAGAGACTAATAAGTACTTAGTTACTTTAAAAGGGAAGAATCAAATGATTCTTCCCTTTTTTTATGCCTAAAATTTTCTATTTATAAATTATTGTATTGGGTTTAAAAACTGCCCATGCAAACCAAAAATGACTTCCAAAAACAATGGGTGTTAATTTTTCACCTTTTAATTCACCCTGAACTGCTTCTCCAAAAAGGTTCCATTGTGAGTTTGTCTGTTTATCAAAAAAACCATCCTTATAATAAAACTCCAGCACTTTTCCATTTACATGACGATCATAAACAACAACCGTACCACTATCTTTTGATGAAGCAATATCACTTCGGTCTAATGCTGAAGCAACATTGTTTCCATAAAAAAGTGTTAAGTTTTGATGAGCAAAAGTATCGTTTACCACTTTTTTCTTTTTAAGCACATTATATGAGTATGCTTTATCTTTCGTACCAAAACTCACTGTTGCAACACGTTGCATGGGCAACATTCTTCCATCTGCTTCTTGTCGTAACATAAATGGTGTTTGATTAACATCGTCATAACCCGCATAAGGATTACGCCCATAATCTCTTAGGTATCCCGTATTACGAGAGAGAATCTTAGCTTGAGGAAATCGTGTATAAACCTCTTTGAAACTCATAATTGAAGAGGGTATTTGAGTGAGTATTTTATTGGTCAAATCTCCCACAATTGCTGTTCCAGTAAACTGTTGCCATAAAGATTCTGTTTGTCTATCATACATGACTAAATCAGAGTGCCGAAGTAACCCAGAGGTCCCAAAATCATAAGTTTTACCATCAAGCTTTCTATCAAATACAATTGAGGCATTACACAAAGGACAAAAGGTTACTGAGATTTTTTTATCTCCTAGGGTATCATTAACTATTTCATGCCAAATGAGTACCTGTAAAGCATAAGCTTTTACCTCATTATTTATTTTAACAAAAATCACAGGCTCTCTATCATTGAGCCACTGTTTTGCACTTTGGATATCCACAAATTTCGGCGTATCCAAGGGAGGTATTCCATCCCTACTTGGACCACCACTGAGTAGTTCATCATAATCTATTGTATGTTTTTTCCAATTGGTTTCCCAACTCATCGTGTGAAGTTTAAGTTTAAAACTTCTGTTATCAATTGTTTGAATCTCATTAGAAAAAAGAAGTGTCAAAAAAATTAATGTACCTATTAGAAATTTCATAATATACTCCTCATATGATTTCTATATAAATCATATAACTTTAATGTAAAGACTGTGTGAAGGAAAATATTCTTTATGAATGAAGATTTAGTTCATTACCTAATAACCGATCCCGATTATTATAGCAGTGATGAAACGATATTTGAAAAAAAACTTGAAAGTATTCTCTCTACTACCCATGTAGACCATGCCTGTTTTAGAGATAAACATTCATCAAACTATGAAGCGTTAGCACGTATCTTTGTAAGAGTGTGTCAAAAACATAATATTCAACAAGTTTTACTCAATGAAAACATTGCACTAGCAAAAGAGTTAAAGTGCGGCGTGCATCTAACTTCAAAGCAATTTGAGTTGATTAAAGAGGCAAAACAAAATGATATGTATGTTGTTATCTCATGTCATGATATCTTACAAGTTGAAAAAGCCCAAAAAGCTTTTGTCAATGCAGTCACCTACTCCCCTATTTTTAAAACACCTAATAAAGGTGAACCCAAAGGGGTACCAAACTTAAAAAAGTTACTCTCTATTTTTGATATGAATATTATTGCTTTGGGAGGAATTATTACCCAAGAACACGTAACACAAATATCAAAAACACGAGCCTATGGATTTGCGTCTATTCGGTACTTTTTAAATGAATCTGTGTAGGTCGTAAATAGACTAAATACCCTTTTACATTTTGTGTATTAAAAATAGAAGTGATGGCTTTTTTATAATGATTAACTTGTTGTAGGTGTTCAGGAAGTTCATCTTTAGTTGTTTTATAATCAATAATCACATAACCATCTGCAGTTTTGAGTAATAAATCAATAATCTTTAACTCATTTTTATACATTAATGCTTGTTCGGTTATAAATTCACTTTGTGTGACTAAAGCATTAAACTCACTATGATTAATCAACAACTCTATACGTTTTTGAATATCTGTAAAATCACGCTCACTTAAATAACTACTATAGCGGTTTTTAACTAAAGCTAGAGCTGTCTGTAAAGCATCTAAAGTAAACTCGTTCATCATCTCTAAACAAAGGTGAGTTGCAATACCAAAATACTTTGCATGGATAGTATATGAACTCTCCTCTTTTTCGCCACTGATTTGTTTTTCTTGTTTGCCTAAATCCAACGGAGTATAAATAACTGGTTCAATTTTTCTAATCTCGTTTTTAATATCAGAACTTACCATAAGTTGCCCAACGGTTTGGGATTGAAGTTTTAAGATATCAAAAACAGAACTTTTTTCTTTTTTGAAAATAAACAGATTGTTTTTTGCTCGGGTCATTGCTACATATAAAATATTTATTTCATCATCAAGACTGAGTCGTTTCTCTTTTTCTAATGCTTTAGCATAGTGCTCATCGAAGTTTTCCAAAGAGGAAATCTTATAATAAACATTTTTTAATGCAATATCATCATACTCAAATAGTAGGGAACTTCTATCGGCATTTTTTCGTTTGATTCTATCTAATAAAAAGACTGTGTCAAATTCTAAACCCTTTGATTTAAATATGGTTAAAATTTGTAAGCCACTCTGCTCTTTGTTTTCCATTGGAGTTTCAAGCTTATCAACCTCATAAACAAAATCAACAATATTTTGATAACGACTACACTCTTCAATAAATTTAATAACATTGTCATCAATAAGTTTTAAATCCTGTGCTAGACTATATGCTAACTGTTGTAGATTTAATTTTTGTAAATCATAACTAAACTCAAAAGCGCTTAGTGGGGCAAATCCTAAAATTGCATTACAGTTCTCTTTATAGATATCTTCTTGATAATACAGATATTTTATAGCATTAATCAGCGCTTTTACATTCTCTTGATTAACAAGCCTTGAGGTCATCTCCGTAGCAATTTTAAGTTGTGGGAATTTTTGACTTAAATATGAATATAGTGACAAAACATCCGCATTGGTATACGTAAGAATTGCAATGGAGTTTGCGTTGACCCCTTGTTTAAAAAGTTCGGCAATTTTTGAAGCAATAGAAGCAAACTTTTCATCACTCTCTAAAGCACTATCATTAATCACTTCCACAAAACCATTTTTATTTACACTAAACTGTTCATAATACTCATAAGCATGTAGTTGTAAAAACTGTTGATTTACATAAGAGACAATATTCTCACAAGAACGATAATTTGTGTTGAGTACTTCAATCTCTATTTGAGGATAAATTTTACTCACATAATCAAACAGCTCTCGTTTACCTCCTCGAAATCGGTAAATTGACTGTTTTGTATCTCCCACATAAAAAAAGGTTTTATAGGTTTCACTTGAACCTGAAACAATCTCTTCAATCAAAGGTTGTAAAATCTTAAATTGTAAAATAGAAGTATCTTGGAACTCATCTATAAGCATGTGGTTATATTTACTATCTAGCCTAAAATATAAAAATTCTTTATCAATTTTTGAATTTAATAAATCAAAAACGAGATTAGAGATATCATTAAACTCTAAATAGTTTTTGTTTTTATTGTATTTCATTTTGAACTCTTTAAACTCCAAATAGAGTTTAAATAAAGAGCTCAAAGAATAAGAACTGCGCAGTTTATAATAAATCGCTAATTCACTTTTTACCTTTTGAAAATTAGCTTCAAAAATTTCATTGGAACACTTTTTAAAATCACGGGAGTTATAACTGTTCTCTTTAGTAAGCCAGGTCTTTCCTTTTTTAAGTAACGCCTCAAAAGAGTCAAAATTTACGGCATTGATTGCTGACTTTGAAGCAGCATCACAGTTTAAAATATGTTCTTTGAGTTTATAGGCAATTTGTAAAATCTCATTTTTTTGTAATGATAATAGAGATAAGTCAATATTAACCATATCAACATTGTCATTTTTTTCTAACAATATTTTAAATAAATCAAAAATAGAATTAAATTTTTTAGATTCTACAAAAGAGAACTCAATGAGTTTATCAAAACTCTCTAAACTCATTGATTGCAAAAACTTATAACTTAAGTGTTCTACATCATCTTCACGAATTTCAAAGTCATCGTTTATGGATAAATAACCACAAAACTCTCGCAAAATTTTATTGACAAATTTATCAATAGTATAAATTGCAATTTCTGAATTAATAAAGAGTTTTAACAATGTTGCCTTTTGTCCTAAAATCACTTCTTGAGAAAGTCCCGATTGTTCAATTATTGCAGTTAAGTAACCTTCATCATCTCCAAGGGTAAGTAACGTTTTATAAATACGTTCACTCATCTCATTGGCCGCTTTATTGGTAAAAGTTAGAGTTAAAATTTCGCTAGGATTAGCGCCATGAAGTAGCAGTGATATATATCGCACAGTTAACGCAAATGTTTTACCACTTCCCGCACTGGCTTTTAAGGCTAAAAATTGTTTCATAAAAAGGATTGTACTATAAATATGGTTAAGCTACTAATCTCAAAATAATACAATTATTACATATTACTTATATTTTTAATTTAATTTTACAATTAAGAAAAATAATGATAGAATTTTCCCTAATTTCAAATAGGTGTTTTCAATGAACTCAAAGCAAAAAATCTCACTCTCACTCTTTATCGTTATGACCGTCATGTTTCTTATTTTAATTGTAAATATTTTAATGAACTTTAGAGAATACGGACTAACAAGTGTTGAAAACAAAGCAAAAGCAATTGCGCAAACAGTTAAACACAGTCTTACCTCCCACATGGTTAATGGCGTAATAAATAATCGAAGCCTTTTTTTAGATCAAATTACAAAACTAGAAAACATTGATGAAATCTGGCTATCTCGAGGAGAGTCTGTTATTGAACAGTTTGGAGAAGGGCATAATAATGAAGTAGCCCGAGATGCAACGGATGAGTATGTTTTAAAAAATGGGGTTGAACAAACCGTTGTAGAAGAGCGAATCTTTGGTAAAAGTTCATATAGGATTACTATTCCATATATTGGAACCTCTGATGGAGAGATTGATTGCCTGTCGTGTCATACAACGGCTCAACACGGTGACACCCTTGGAGCCATTACTATTGCTATGTCTGTTGATGATATTAAAGAAGTAGGTATGAAAACAGTAGGGAATACAATAATTATTGCACTGATTTTAATTATTTTTATTCTTTTCTTTGTTAATAAATTAGTTTCACCTTTCTTAACTCTTTTTGATTCAATCAACCGTGTAATGAAAAAAGCGCAAAGTGGGGACTATTCAGACAGAATTGGTAAAACACGTGGAAAACAAAGTGACACTGTTGCGGGTTGGGTTGATGGGCTTTTAGAAAAACTACAAACAACCCTGGATGAAATTGAACAAAAGATTAATGTCTTTTTAGTACACCAAAAGCAAAAAGACCAAGATCCACTCATTGACGTAAAAGCAACAGTTAATCGATTAGCTTCTATTTATAAGTTTAGAAAAACCATTGAGCATGATGAACATATTAATGAAGTCTATGACAGACTAGCATACATATTAAAACAGAAATTTAAACTTACTAATTTTAACTTTATTGAAGCTGATACAACGGGTAAAGATGTAAAAATTGTTTATGTGGAAAAAGAGATTCACTGTCAAGCCCAAGAAGGGTGTCGAGCAGATAGAACCAACACAGTAGTAGATAGTTGTCAATTTAATAAAATGTGCGATAAGTTTAATCACGATAAAGCAGAGTTCTATATTTGTACTCCATACTCAATTTCAAATGACTTAGACTTTATCGTTTCAATTGTAAGTGACACAAAAGAAGAACATGATAGAGTAAGAATGTTACTGCCATCTATTCAAGACTATATTGATACAGCAAAACCAGAAATTGTCAGTAAAAAACTAATGCACATGTTAGAACTCACAGCTCGTACTGATCCATTGACTGGATTGTATAACCGTAAATACTTAGAAGAATCAGTGAAAACCATTGTTTCACAAGCTAAAAGAACAGACACTGCATACGGTGTTCTTATGGTTGATATTGATTTCTTTAAAATGATTAATGATACTTATGGTCATGATGTGGGTGATGTGGCCATTAAAATTATTGCTCAAACACTTATTGAAAATACACGAGAATCAGATATTGTAGTTCGATTTGGTGGAGAAGAGTTTATTGTTCTTTTATATAACTGTGATGAAAACTATGTAAAAGAGGTTTCTGAAAAAATTAGACTTGCATTTGCTAAAAAAGAGATTCCTGCAGGAACAAGTACGTTCTGCAAAACAATTAGTATTGGAGCTAGCGTATTCCCAACACATACTGATAACTTCTGGCAATGTGTAAAGTTTGCAGATATGGCACTTTACAATGCAAAAGATACAGGGAGAAACAAAAGTGTTGTCTTCTCTAAAGAATTAGTTAAAGAGGGTGAATTTGACGACGAGTACTAAAAGTTTGCTTTTTAGCTAGTTTTGAGTATAATGCGCGGATATTTCTTAAGGGTTAATAGAAAAAGAAAACCCTTTAAAGGTGAAACTTCCATGCAAAAAAAGCATAAAACCGTTGAAACCCTTCTTGATGCAATTCCACATATCAAGAAATTTTATGGGAAAAAAATTGTAATTAAATATGGTGGCTCAGCACAAACCTCTCCAGAACTCAAAGAGAAGTTTGCAGAGGACATTGTTCTACTAAAACTTGTAGGGATGAATCCTGTTATTGTTCATGGTGGTGGAGCACGTATTTCTGAGCTGTTAGAAAAGTTAGAAATTCACTCAGAGTTTGTTGATGGACACCGTGTTACGTCTGAAGAGACCATGCGTGTTGTTGAAATGGTTCTAAGTGGAGAAATCAATAAAAACATCACCTCACTACTTAACCACCATGGTGCAAAAGCCATAGGTATTTCAGGTAAAGACTCTTCAATTATCAATGCAGAACCAAAAGAGAATGGTAAATTTGGTTACACCGGTGTTATTACTAAAGTTGATGGAGAGATGATTGATAACCTTATTAATGAAGGTTTCATTCCTGTTATTGCTCCAATTGCTGATAGTGCTGAACCAAACCATCCTGGTTTTAATATCAATGCAGACGTAGCAGCAAGTAAAGTTGCCAGCGCTATTAATGCTCAAAAAGTACTTTTCCTAACTGATACAAAAGGGGTTTTAGATAAAAGTGGAAACCTTTTACACTCTTTAGATGAAGTTGAAGTTGATGAGTATAAAACAGATGAAACAATTGCGGGGGGAATGATTCCTAAAGTTGATTCATGTATTGATGCTATCTTTAATGGAGTTAATAAAGCCCATATTATTGATGGAAGAGTTGAACATTCACTATTGCTTGAACTCTTTACGAGTGATGGTATTGGTACACAATTCGTACGACGAGACAATCCAAATAATGGAATTGATATAAATAAACTATTAAATACAAAAGGTTAATAAAAAAATGAATTTTATTGAAACACGAGGAAACGACGGAATCAAATCAAGTGAAGTTACTTTCTCAGAAGCAATTTTAAATCCGAGTGCATCTTTTGGTGGGCTTTATGTTCCAAAAGATTTACCAAATTTAGGATTAGATTTTGTAGAGTCACACATAAGTAAAACTTATAAGGAATTAGCCTACAGTTTACTAAAAGCTTTCGAAATTGATATAAGTGAATCTGATATTAATGAAGCTTTAGATTTGTATGATGCCTTTGATGATGCACAAAATCCATGTCCCGTACAAAAAATCAAAAAGGATCTTTTTGTACAAGAACAATACCATGGTCCTACACGAGCTTTTAAAGATATGGCACTGCAACCTTTTGGTTCGATTTTGAGTTCAATTGCAAAAGCTAAAAATGAAAAATATCTGATTTTAGCAGCAACATCAGGAGATACAGGACCAGCAGCACTCAATACTTTTAAAAACAAAGAGGGTATTCAAGTTGCTTGTATGTATCCAAGTGGTGGAACATCTGATGTACAACGTCTTCAAATGGTATGTGAAGATGGAGACAACTTAAAAGTTATTGGTATTGAAGGAAACTTTGATGATGCACAAGCAGCATTAAAAAATCTTTTAGCTTCACAAAGCTTTAAGGATGAATTAGAAAAAGATGGTATTAAACTTAGTGCGGCAAACTCTGTAAACTTTGGACGAATTATCTTCCAAATCGTTTATCATATTCACTCATACATTGAATTAGTTAAACAAGATGAGATTAAATTGGGTGAAAAAATTTACCTAATCGTTCCAAGTGGAAATTTTGGAAATGCTTTAGGTGGATACTATGCAAAGAAAATGGGAATCCCTATTGAAAAAATTCTTATTGCTTCAAATGAAAACAATATTTTAACCCAATGGATTAATACAGGTATTTATGATATTCGAGGAAAAGAACTTATCTTAACAAAGTCACCTGCAATGGATATTTTAAAATCATCTAATATTGAACGTGTACTTTATGATCTATTTGGAGATAAGCGAACAAAAGAGTTTATGACCGATTTAAATGAAAAAGAGATTTTCCAATTAACACCAGATGAACTTGCTGTTTTACAAAAAGAGTTTAGTGCTGTTAATTCAGATGATTCTTATGGAAAAGAGATAATTCAAAACTTTTTAGATGATGGATACTTAATGGATCCACATACAGCAACATGTCTAAAAGCATATGAAGAACTTAAAGATCAAGATTTAAAAGCAGTGATGTATTCAACTGCTGAATGGACAAAATTTTCACCAACGGTTTTAAACGCACTCAATAAAGATGACAACAGTTATGCAGATAAAGAAGCATTAGAGCAAATTTCACATAAATGTGGCGCGCTAATTCCTGCACAAATTTCAGCACTATTTGAAGCCAAAATTAAACATGATACTGTTATTGATAAAGCAGATATCGAAGAAGAGATTATTAAATTTATCTCATAATTCTTACCCATAAGCAATAAAATTTGAAAATAATTTTATTGCTTATATTTTAAGGAAACTATAAGCATTCTGTGTAGTTTTCTCACACTCATTTGACATTTCTTATACACTTTGACCTACATCATATCATTTTAAGTAAAAAAAAAATATAATATATAGATTTTATTTTAAAATAAGGAAGATAGATGTCTAACGAAACAAATAGACGAGATTTTCTTGGTTACACATTCGCAGCCGTAGCAGCTGTAGGTGGTGCAGCTTCTTTAGTAGGTATGAAGAAAGCATGGGATCCACTTCCAAGTGTACTAGCTGGAGGATTTACAACAGTAGATTTAGCAGCTTTAAAACCAGGTAAACCAGAAACAGTTACGTGGAGAGGAAAGCCAGTTTTTGTTCTTAAAAAAACTGACGCAATGGATAAAGATGAGAGAGATTTAATAATTGGTAACGACAGATTTGTTGTTGCAATTGGTCTTTGTACTCACCTAGGGTGTATTCCAGCATGGAAAAAAGATGTGTGGAAATGTGCATGTCACGGGGGAGAGTTCAACTCTAGTGGTAAGCAAACATTTGGACCTCCACCAAGACCACTTGATTTACCTCCATTTGGTGTTAAGGGTACTACTATCGTTTTAGGCGAAGATGGTCCTGAACATAAAAAAATTGCTGCATTCTTAGCAACACAAGCATAGGGAGTAGTCATGGCAAAAATTGAAAAAGCAAACTCTGTTGGTGAGTGGTTAGATCAACGACTTAATACAACGCAATTTAACAAAGTGATGATGACAGAATACTGGATTCCAAAAGATATTAACTTCTTATGGGCAATGGGTGTACTTCTAGCAACAACATTTGGAATTTTACTTGTTACTGGTATTTTCTTAATGATGTACTACAAGCCAGATGTAAATTTAGCATTTGATTCTGTAAACTACACAATTATGCAAGAAGTTGCATACGGTTGGCTATTTAGACATATGCATGGTGTTGCCGCATCAGTTGTATTCTTAGTAATCTATATTCATATGTTAACAGGTATCTACTACGGTTCTTATAAGAAAGGTAGAGAGATGATCTGGATTTCTGGTATGTTATTATTTATGACATTCTCAGCAGCAGGATTCTCTGGATATATGTTACCATGGGGACAAATGTCTTACTGGGCAGCAATGGTTATTACTAACTTATTTGGTGGTATTCCAGTGATTGGTGATGCATTAGTTGTATGGATTAGAGGTGACTTTAACGTTGCAGATGCAACATTAACACGATTCTTTATGTTACACGTATTCTTATTGCCATTAGCAATTATGGGTCTTATTGGATTACACTTCTATACATTAAGAATTCCTCACGTAAACAACCAAACTTCTGAAGATATTGATTTTGATGCTGAAGCTGAAAAATACTTATCTGGAAACAAGAAAGAGTCAAAAGTTATTCCTTTCTGGCCTGTATTTATCTCTAAAGATTTAGCAGTACTTGGAATTTTCTTAATCTTCTACTTCTATTTAGTATTCTTCCATTATAACTTCGCAATGGACCCAGTAAACTTCGACCCAGCTGATAACATGGTTACACCAGCGCACATTTACCCAGAGTGGTATTTCTTATGGTCATACGAAGTTCTTAGAGGTTTCTTCTTTGATATTGCAGGAATTAAGGCATTTGATATTGGTCTTATGGCATTCGGATTTGCAAATGCAATTTTCCTTGTGTTACCATTCTTAGATAGAGATCCTGAAGTATTACCAGCTCATAAACGACCTCTATTCTTTATTTGGTTCTGGATTTTATTAGTTGACTTAATTGTCTTAACTGTTTACGGTAAATTACCACCAACAGGTACAAATGCATGGGTTGGATTCTTTGCAGCTGTTGCATTTATTCTAATTTTTGTAGCAATGCCGTTTGTTACAAAAGCAGATGCTAAAAAGAGAGGTGTACTATAATGAGAGAGTTAAAAATATTTGCAGTAGTAGTAGTTTTTACACTTATTACTTACTGGGGTGTTGAGCCTTATGCTCACCATGAAATGCATCCACCAAAACCAGCTCCTGATTACACTTTTCAAGATGTTGATGGATTAAAAGGTTTAACTGGTAACGCAGAAGCAGGTGCTACCTTAGTACAAGCAAACTGTATTGCATGTCACTCAATTGAAAGTGCAGGATTCCCACAACTTATGGATAATGCAAGTTCAGCGGCAGCTTACGGTGTTACACCACCAGATTTAGCAACTTCAGGAAAGTTATACAATGCTGACTATTTAGCTGCGTTTATTAAAAACCCAGCAAAAGCAGCAAAAGTACAACACAAGTTTGAAGATGGAGCAGTTCATCCAATGCCTAACTACGATTGGATGCAACCACAAGAGATTGCTGATATGGTTGCATATTTACAATCAATTGCACCAAAAGAGATGACAAACAAAGAAGTATTTAAAGATGCTTGTCAAAGATGTCACGCTTTAAAATATGCTGATATGCAAAAAGGTACAATGGCAGCATTTACACCTGATGCAAATATCAAAGCATACATGGGTAAAATTCCACCAGATTTATCTCAATACATTCGATCTAGATCTGAGTCTTATTTACATGAATTTATCAATGACCCTCAAAAACACTTAGAAGGTACAGCAATGCCTAGAGTTGGGTTAACTCAAGATGCTGAAAACCAAGTTGTAACTTATATGCAAGAAATTGGTGATTCAAGTAAAGATAAAAGAGAAGCATTAGGACCTAAATTCCTAATCTACTTTGTAATCTTCGCAATTTTTGCATGGTTATGGAAAGTTAAACAATGGAGAGATATGCATTAAGCATATCTTTTCACATAAAGGGAAATGATGAAACTAGGTAAATTATTAGTAGCTGGAATTTTAACTGTGTCAATTGCAAGTGCACAAGATGTAATGCAAAAATCTATGGCTATTATGGAGCAAGGGATGACACAAATTCAACAAGGTTTTTTAAATAACAACATTACTTTAATTAGAAATGGTTCTAAACTTGTTGATGAAGGGAATGCAATGTTCTCTGACAAAAAAGTTATTGCAGAGTATCTTCCAAAAGAGAAAAAGCATATGGCAAATGTTGCTGAAAATGCAGCAAAAAGAATTTCTTTAGACGTTAACGTTTTAAATCTTAACTTAGATGATAAAGCATATGTAAACGCTTCTAACGCATATTCTGACATGTTAAACGCATGTTCAAGATGTCACTCAATTGTTAGAAACTGGTAATCAACTTACCATACAATAAAAAGGGGATGAACTTTTGTTCATCCCCTTTTTTTATAATAAAATTTTAGCAGCAACAGCAGTGGTTGCTGTTTCACTACGCAGAATTAAATTAGAATTTAATCCCACAACTTGTTTTTTTTCGAATAATGCTATTTCATCCTTTGAAAAACCACCTTCACATCCAATAACAACTGTTTGAATATTTTCAACAACATCATTCACAGTTTGAGATGAAAAGTTAAGCATATAAGTATTAGGATTATGTTCTAAATACTCTTCTAAATTTTCAATAATACTCAATTCAATAATAGAACTTCTTCCACACTGTTGTGATGAATTTATTAAAATCTTTTCAAACTTATCAAAATTGAGTTTAAAATTCTTTTGTGAATAATCAGCATAAAAAAAAGATATCTTTTCCACACCCATTTCATTTAAAAAAGGAAGTTGTTTCTCAATTGTTTTAGGATCAACAACTGACCATATCAAATGTAGTTTCTTAGAATTCTGTAGAACTGACTCTTCTTGTGAAGATAAAAGTAGTTGCGCTTCTTTTTTATTGATTGATGCAACTTCATAACTGTAAAGTTGCTGATCAATTAAATTTCTAAAACTAATTAAATCACCAATTTTATGACGTCTAGCTTTAAAAAGATATTTATAAATTTCATTGTCCACACCCAAGGTTTGAACACCAGCATCTTTGGCATAAATAAACTGCATTAAAAGACTTTACAAATAATATACACAATCACTAAAACAACAATTTCGATGGTATAGATTTTTTTGGCATAAAGCAAAAATGCTTCTTGTAAATCAGTGTCACCTGATTTAATTGTTCGCATCTTTTTATACCGTTTAATCTCAGCAACCATAAGAAATATAGAAGTTGCAATCATCAAAACTACAGTTAAACTCATATCATGGGTATAAGCGCTAACTATTGCGCCTGTATACATAATCATTGCATTCATAGTATGGTATAAAGGTGTTGTAAATCGTAATGTTTTTGCTAATCGAATAAAATTTTTAGTTGTTGCAACAGTGTACATATTAAAAAGCATTACGCTTAAGAAAATATATACCATAAAGTTATGGGTAACAACTGAATCACTCAATATATCCATGTAATCTCACTTTTAAAAAATTTCGCTATTATACCAAAATATTATAAAGGTAAAACCCCAATTATTTATATATTTTATTAGTGGAGTAATATATGGCAATTTCACCCAAAGAAGCAATCAATATAATTTGCAAGTCAATCAATAAAGAGAATTTTGAAATTGTACCAATCGAAAATGCAATTGACAGAATATGTGCACAAGAAATCATTGCAACACATAGTCTACCAAAGTTTGATAACTCAGCAATGGATGGATATGCCATACTACATGAAGATGCAAACCAAACTCTAAACGTTATTGATACTATTTTTGCGGGAGACAACAATACAACAGTATTAGCTTCTAAAACTGCAGTTAAAATAATGACAGGTGCGAGGGTTCCTCAAAATACTACAGCAATTATTCCTAAAGAGGATATTGAACTCATTGATGATCAAACAATTAAAGTTCCTCAAAATATTAAAATGAATCAACACATCAGATTTATTGGTGAAGATATCAAAGAGGGAGAACTGCTTATTGAAAAAAAAGAGATGATTAACTTTGCAAAAGTTACCATCCTAGCAAGCCAAGGTGTTTCTCACATTAAAGTTTACAAAAAACCAAAAATTGTCGTTTTTGCAAGTGGAGAAGAGTTAAAACTTCATTATGAAAAAATTGAAGACTACCAAATCTATAACTCCAATACCCCAACTTTTATTGCACGTTGTAAAGAGTTAGGATGTGATGTTAATTTTATTGGTCAAGCCCATGATAGTATTGATTCAATCAAAGAATCAGTCTTAAACTCACTAGATGCTGATTTGATTATCACTTCTGGAGGAGTGAGCGTTGGTGATGCTGATTTTACAAAAGCTGCTTTTAACGCACTTGGGTTTGAAACTCTCTTTGATGGTATTATCATCAAACCAGGTAAACCAACTGTTTTTGGAAAAATTGATAATACCTTTATTCTCAATCTTCCAGGAAATCCTCTAGCAAGTGCTTTGATTTTTGAGATGTTTGGAAAAATCATTATTCAAAACCTTTTAGGGGATACACAAATTTATCACAACACAATTGCCACAACAATGGCTTGTGATTTAAACAACAAAAAAGGTCGAGAGACAATTATTCCAGGCTTATTTGACGGGCAAAATTTTACACCTGCAATTAAGCGAAGTCCTGGGATGGTGAGTACATTAAGTAACTGTAATAGTATGATTGTTTTAGACAAAGAGGTATCAAAACTTGAAGCAGGAAGTAGTGTTCAAGTACTGCCTATTAATTGGAAATTTTTTAGTAACACAAATAAGGATTATTTAACGTATGAGTAATACATCAAACAAACGAGCCGTCTGTATTTTAAGTGGAGGAATGGACTCCACACTAACTTCATATATTGCAAAAAACGACGGGTTTAATATTATTGCTGTACACTTTAACTATGGACAACGAACAGAAAAACGAGAACTTAAAGCTTTTCGAGATGTCTGTGATGATTTAGGTATTGAAGATAAATATGAAATCGATATTCCATTTTTCACGCAAATTGGAGCATCTGCATTAACAGATGAAACGATTGATATTCCCATTGATGGAGTAAAACCAGGTGTTCCTATTACCTATGTACCTTTTAGAAATGGAATTTTTCTTTCAATTGCTGCTGCAATTGCAGAAAAACATAATGCTGAAGCTCTGTTTATTGGAGTTGTTGAAGAGGACAGTTCAGGGTACCCTGATTGTACAGATTCTTTTATCAATAAGCAAAAAAATGCTATTAATGAAGGGACAAAAGAGTCAACAAAAATCGATATTCTCACCCCTCTTGTAACACTACATAAAGATGAAATTGTTAAAAAAGCAGTAGAACTCAATGTTCCTTTAGAACATACTTGGTCATGTTACAAAGAAGAAGATGAAGCCTGTGGTGTTTGTGATAGTTGCCGATTACGACTTAATGGATTTAAAAAAGCCAATGCTGTTGATCCAATTCCTTACAAGGCTCTATAATGACGTGGGAAATATCTAAAGCTTTTGATTTTTGTTACGGGCATAGAGTTTGGTCACAAGAACTAAATCCTGAGTTTTCTTTAGACCCATGTCTAAAGTGTCGGCATCTTCATGGACATCAAGGAAAAGTGGTTATCACATTAAAAAGTTCCCAACTGCATAATGGTATGGTAACAGATTTTAAACATCTCAATTGGTTTAAACAGTTTCTAGATGATGTATTAGATCATAAATTTATTATTGATATTAATGATCCTCTTTTTGACACCCTACTACCACACTATAAAAAAGAAGAGTTGATTTCACATCCTCAAGGTTTCTATACCCCAGATTTAACAAAAATAAAAAATGAACCATCTCATATACACGAAATGTATGAAGGTTATGTTATCGTTGATTTTGTTCCAACCAGCGAAAACCTCTCTGCATGGTTTTTACAAATCACCCAAAATAAAATGTCTGAGATTGATATTAAAGTGAGTTCGGTAGAGTTTCAAGAGACACCTAAAAGTAAAAGTGTAGTGCATGCTTAAAACTTCTCTTCTTGAAGTGAATGAAATCTTTGGTCCCACTATCCAAGGAGAAGGAAAACTTGTTGGTAACCCTTCTATTTTTATTCGTTTTGGAAAATGTAACTTTAAATGCGAAGGCTTTGCTGTAGAGTATGAAACACCAAGTGGTATTAAAAAATGTTCTTGTGATTCATATTATGCAGTTGATCCAGCCTTTAAAGATCAATGGCATCAAATGAGTGCTGATACTATTATTCAAGAAGTCAAAAAACTTGAGCCTACCTATAAAACAGATATTGTTATAACTGGTGGTGAACCTCTACTGTATTGGAAACACCAAGAGTTTCAACAACTTTTGAAATATTATGTAAATAATGGATATAAAGTTACTATAGAAACCAATGCTTCTTTAACAATTGACTTTGAACATAAGTATCAAAAGAGTATACTTTTTTCCATGAGTGTAAAACTTTCAAATTCACTGGAACCATTAAAAAAACGTATCAATGAGATAACATTAAAACGTATTTTAAAGCATACCCAAGACTCCTATTTAAAATTTGTTGTGAGTAATGATTTTATAACACAAGCCAAAGAAGAAATCAAAGTTATTGCACAACTCGTACCAACGGCACAAATCTACCTCATGCCCATGGGAGATAGTGCCCAAGAGATACGAGAACACTGTCAAAGTGTTATTGCAATGGCCATTGAGTGTGGTTATAAATATTGTGATCGTTTACATATTCGTGTTTGGGACAACCAAAGAGGCGTCTAAGACGCCTTAATCTTTTCTCTTATTTCTTACTTTTTTTACCTGCTTTTTCACATCTTAATTTAGTTTGATTTAGTATAAATCAAAATTTAGATAAAATGCTGTGAATTTTTAATTAAGGACAACTATGAAGTTTACAGGAAAAAATGTTCTCGTAACAGGAGCAAGCCGAGGGATTGGAGCAGAGATTGCTAAAACACTTGCTTCGTTTGGACTCAAAGTTTGGATCAATTATCGAAGTGGTGCTGATGCAGCAGAAAAAATCAAAGAAGAGATTGAAGCAGCAGGTGGATCTGCCGCTATTGTAAAAGCTGACGTTACTATTGAAGAAGAATTTACAGCAGCTATTAAAACAATTATTGATGCAGATGGTGAAATGTCATATCTTGTAAACAATGCAGGAATTACACGTGATAAACTAGCACTAAGAATGTCAGTTCAAGATTTTAATGATGTTATTGCAGCAAACTTAACATCGGCATTTATTGGATGTAAAGCATCTTTAAAAGCTATGGGTAAAAAGAAATTTGGTTCAATTGTTAACATCTCTTCAATTGTTGGAGAAATGGGAAATCCAGGTCAAACAAACTATTCTGCTTCTAAAGGTGGTCTTAATGCAATGACTAAATCGTTTGCAAAAGAGGCAGCAGCTCGTGGTATTAGATACAACGCCGTAACTCCTGGTTTTATTCAAACCGATATGACTGATGAATTAAAAGATGAAGTAAAAGCAGAATATGAGAAAAATATTCCACTTTCACGATTTGGACAACCTAAAGAAATTGCTGATGCAGTAGCATTTTTATTAAGTGACCATTCATCGTATATTACGGGTGAAATCTTAAAAGTAAATGGTGGATTATACGTATAATCCAAATCAAAAATATACAAAAAAGTAATTTTAAAATCTTTTTTGATATAATAACGTGATAATTTTTAAAAAGGAAAGAAAATGGCATTATTAGAAGATGTAAAAGAAGTAGTAGTAGAACAATTAGATTGTGACGCAGCAGAAGTTAAAGAAGATTCAAAATTTATTGAAGATTTAGGTGCAGATTCTTTAGACGTAGTTGAATTAGTTATGGCTTTAGAAGAGAAATTTGATATCGAAATCCCAGATGAAGATGCTGAAGGTATTCAAACTGTAGCTGACGCTATTAAGTACATCGAAAATAACGCGTAATTCTTAACGCACAAATAAAAAGTATTGGATTTATCCAATGCTTTTTATTTAAACTATTGAGTTTTTACAATCAAAAAATTGAATAATTTAAATAATATATGGAGCAAATTATAATGAGAAGAGTTGTTGTAACTGGTATTGGTACTATTAATTCTATTGGAAATGATGTTGAGACGTCATTCAAAGCTGCAGTTGCAGGTGAGTGTGGAATTGACACGATTACACTATTTGATGCAAGTGAATACCCTGTAAGAATTGCAGGAGAAGTAAAAGATTTTGATCCAACGACAGTTATGGATAAAAAAGAAGTTAAAAAAGCAGATAGATTTATTCAACTTGGAATTAAAGCAGCAAATGAAGCCATGAATGATTCAGGTTTTGTAAATGCTGAAAATAAAAGAGTAGATGAATCAATTGCTGATAGATTTGGTGTTATTTCTGCATCAGGTATTGGTGGATTAGGAACAATTCAAAAAAACTCTGTTGTATGTGAAAATAGAGGTCCAAAAAGAATTTCACCATTCTTTATTCCTTCATCATTAGTAAATATGCTTGGTGGATTTATTTCAATTGAGCATGGATTAAAAGGTCCATCTTTATCACACGTAACTGCTTGTGCTGCTTCAACACATGCGTTAGCAGATGCTGTTAAAACTATTAAAATTAATGGTGCAGACAGAATCTTAGTTGTTGGTGCAGAGAGTGCTGTTTGTGGTGCTGGTGTTGGTGGGTTTGCTGCAATGAAAGCACTATCTACTCGAAATGATGATCCTAAAAAAGCTTCACGACCATTTGATACAGACCGAGATGGTTTTGTTATGGGTGAAGGTGCTGGAGCACTTGTTGTTGAAACATTAGAATCAGCAGAAGCAAGAGGAGCTAAAATCTATTGTGAAATTATTGGATTTGGTGAAAGTGGTGACGCAAACCACATTACTTCTCCAGTAATGGACGGACCGCTTCGTTCAATGAAAGCTGCTTTAAATATGGCAGAAGCAACAATTGGTGAAAAAATTAAAATTGATTATGTTAACTCTCACGGTACTTCTACTCCTGTTGGAGATGTAAATGAGACAAAAGCAATTAAAGAACTATTTGGAGGTGTTGAAAACTGCCCTCCTGTAACTTCAACAAAGGGACAAATTGGTCACTGTTTAGGAGCTGCGGGTGCCATTGAAGCAATCTTCACAATTAAAGCATTAAATGAAGGAGTTATTCCTCCAACAATTAATATCGAAAATCAAGACCCAGAGTGTGATTTAGATTATGTTCCAAACACAGCAAGAAACGTTGAACTTACAACTGTTATGAGTAATAACTTTGGTTTTGGTGGAACAAACGGTTCTATAATCTTTAAAAAATTTATTAAATAATTAGAAACTTTAAGAGGGATTTCCCTCTTACTTATAAAGGACAACATTGGCAACGTATTTAGAGTTTGAAGAAAAAATTAGAAAAATTGAAGAAGATATAATAGTTGCACAAACAAAATCTGATGAACATGCAGCGGAAATTTTAGACAAAAAACTTCAAAAAGAAGTTGAAAAAACATTCACTAATTTAAACGACTATCAAAAACTTCAACTTGCACGTCACCCTGATAGACCTTATGCTATGGACTATATCCGTGGTTTAATGCATGATGAGTATGAAATTCATGGGGATCGACACTATGTAGATGACCAAGCAATTGTTTGTTACCTAGGATATATTGGTGAACAAAAATGTGTGGTTATTGGTGAACAAAAAGGTCGAGGTACTAAAAACAAATTAAAAAGAAATTTTGGTATGCCAAGTCCTGAAGGATACAGAAAAGCACTAAGAGCTGCAAAATTAGCAGAAAAGTTTAACCTTCCAATTTTAATGCTTGTAGACACTCCGGGTGCATACCCAGGTTTAGGAGCTGAAGAGAGAAATCAATCTGAAGCTATTGCTAGAAACTTATATGAATTTTCAAATCTTGATACAATCACTGTATCTGTTGTTATTGGTGAAGGTGGTTCAGGTGGAGCACTTGCCATTTCAGTTTCAGATAAATTAGCAATGATGCGATACTCAGTATATGCTGTTATTTCACCAGAAGGGTGTGCTGCTATTTTATGGAATGACCCAGCACAAGCAGAGACTGCAGCTAATTCATTAAAAATTACTGCTGAAAACTTAAAAGAGTTAAACTTAATTGATGATGTAGTCAATGAGCCTTTAATGGGTGGACATCGTCAAAAAGATGAAGCAATTCAAGCATTAGGTGATTATTTCTTAAATTCAGTAGAAGAGTTAAGTGCTGTACCAAAAGAAGAGCGACATGAAAAACGTTATGAAAAACTTATGAGCTTAGGTAGTTTTACTGACGAATAACCATTATGAATCAAAGAAAAAGGGGAGAGTTGTTTAACTCTCCCCTTTTTTTATCTCTACCTTTTAATTCTCGTTAGTCTTCTTTAATAAAAGGTTGCCCAGGCTCCCACTCAATATAAACAGAATCTTTTACTTGGGCATGGGCTGCTTTAATAAAAACAGCTTTAAAGTCTTCATTTGAATCATTTTTAAATAGGTGTGCTTCTCCTGGATCACACCGTAAATAATCCCCTTTTTTAAGCACAACAAGTTCTCCATCAACATAGACATTACATTCACCTTCCAAGGCCAAAAAAGACTCCTCTTGGTGCACATGTTTATGACAAGGGTGGCATTCACCTGCAGTGATTACTACAACCCCCATATCAATTTTAGGACCATTGGTTAAATATTTTGGCCCATGGGTTCCAAATCTATACTCATGATCATTTTCATTGGTTAAATACATCTATTTCCTTTTCTCTCTACTTTTTAACCTAGTAAATAAATTTATATTCCTGGTGCTTTCCACATTGATGTTGTTAAATTTTTATCAACCAATTCCATCTGTGACTTATACACCTTCTTCCAGTTATTAATTATCTCTTGATATTTTTTATGATTTTTCATATTAGGTTTAAACTTTTTATCCCATTTAACTAACTTAGTTACACCACTGTCAATATCTTTATAAATACCTGCTCCAACACCTGCACAAATTGCACATCCTAATGCAGTTGCTTCTTTTACTATAGGAATTTTAACTTTTTTACCAGTTACATCCGCAAGGATTTGAGGCCACAACTGCCCTTTACTCGCTCCACCTGCAAAAACAATTTCATCCACATTTACCTTAGTAAACTTTTCAATTTTAGTTAAATTTATAGCACTTACTATGGCTGCATTTTCTTGTAGACTTCTAAACATACTGGCAATATTACAAATTTCTGGGTCAATATTTAAATTAATAAACGAGGGTGCTGCATGATACCATTTCCCATATTTCATATCATCAGAAAAAATTGGCATAATTCCATGTGAACCCACAGGGACTTTACTTGCCATATTTTCTAATAGTGCATAAGCATCGATATTCATGTGTTTTGCTTTATCTTTTTGATACTGACAAAAAGCATCTCTAAACCAACGCATAATTAATCCACTAAAAAAAGTAATACCTTCTGCTTGAGATTGTCCCGAAATCACATGAGGATTCACTCGTACACTCATGTTTGAAGGAGGTGTTACATTTGATTTCATATTCACCACCTGTTGCCAAAAAGAACCTCCAATAACTGCACATTGACCTAGTTTTGTAACACCAAGCCCTGCACTGCCTAATTGAACATCTCCACCACCCATAACAACCAGAGTATCCGTACATAATCCAGTCTGTTTAGAGGCTTCTTTATTAACCGTTCCAAGAACTTCTCCACTCTCAAGTACTGGTGGGAAAATATTATTTTTTATCCCTACTTCTTTTGCCATTTTTGAAGACCACTTTCGTTTTTTTAATGAAAAAATCCCAGTTGTTCCACCATTAGAAGGGTCTGTTGCAATTTGTCCAGAGAGTTTAGCTAAAACCCAATCACTAATCATAGAGACATTAGCTGTTTTTTTATAGACATTTGGAAGATTATTTTTAACCCATAAAATTCGTGGAAGTGCCCCTAAAGCAAAGGTTTGACCAGAAGTTTTATAAAACTTTTTTTCAAGGTTTTTAAACTTTTTATTTAAAAACTCTACCTCTTTTGAAGCTCGTGCATCAACATTTGCAACACCCCAAAGTTCTTTTCCATTTTTATCGTAAAGCACAATTCCTTCACGCATACTAGTAGCACTGAGTGAGATAATATCTTTGGCATCTATTTTTGCTTTTTTAACAACATCAACAATACATTCACACACTTTTTTCCAGTTTGTTTTACAATCAAAAGTCATGGAGTTTGGCACGCCCTGCTCTTCTTTGTGCGTCCACTCCTGTTGTGAAACCTCTATTTGTTTCCCTTTAGTATCAAATAAAACAGCACGAATACTTCCTGTTCCTGCATCAATAGCTAATAAATACTTCATGTTTATTCCTACTTTTTTAATTTTGCCTGTTCAAGTTCCCAATACTCCATTTCAAATCCATCTTTTAAACTAATAGATTCAAAACCACCTAAACACTCCCCTTTTAAAATTGCATCCATTGTATGATTATTAATATCTTCAATCACTTGACACTCTTTTTCATTTTTACCAAAACTCACCGTTCCAACATTAGGAATAATTGCCCAATTGGGTGCTTTATTTAAACAGATTTCATCAGTAGCAAAAGTATTAAAGTATGATTCATACTCTTGCATATAATTTTCTAGTGAAGCACTAATATTTTCATCTACAAGTAGGGGAAATCGTTTTGTTCGAATAATATGTTCAGGCGTTAAGATACCTTTTTTAGCAAGTTGTGCAACACTATCTTGAGAAGCAAATGTAACTGCTGTTTGTGATTGATTGATTCGCATTTTAACTTCAAAACCTTTCGCACTACTTACAGCTTTTTGTAACTGCGTAAAATCAAAACCTTTTTCTTGACTTTTTACAACTTGTATTGAACTATTTTTTTCTAAATACTCTTCAGAAATAGTAACAGCTTTAATCATATCTTCATAAGCTACTTTGGCATCTTCATTAAAAGTAAAAACTCCATGATTGAGCAAAATCATACCTTCACATTGCGACCAATCTAAATCTTTACTCATATCGTAAATAGTTTTTGCCAAAATAAATCCAGGCATAACATAAGGAACAATCAAAAAATTAGGATACAGCTCTTTAATAATAGCTTCACCATTAGGAGTATTTGAAATAGTCACCACTGCATCAGAGTGAGTATGATCAACAAATTTAAAAGGAATAATTGCATGCAAAATTGCCTCAATAGAAGGATTTGGAGCAGTTTCATCAATCATAGCTTCCCGTTGTTGTTTTACCATATCACTATCACTTAAAGCATCAAGTTTTGCCATTTCAATTAGTGGATCTAATTTAACAGGTGCAAAACCTGGCTCTTCAATAGTTGCTAAATCCCAACCACTTCCTTTTACAAATAGTATCTCTTCGCCATCTACCTTTGATTTAACAGATGTATTTCCTCCACCGTGTAAAACAAGATTTGAATCTTGTCCTAAAAGTCGTGAAGTATAAACTCGCATCGCAACATCAGAACCATAAGATAATGCTTCTTTATCATTAAACAAACTCTTCATCTATTTTTGCCCTACTAATCTGCCAACATATTCACCCGCTAAAAGGTGAAAATGTAAATGGGGTACTTCTTGACCACCATGTTTTCCAATATTTGTAATAATTCGATATCCGCTCTCTTTTACACCTAATTTTGACGCAACGTCCTGAACAAACGATGTCATTTCACCTATGATTTCAGGTGGTGTTACATCAAAAGAGTCGTAATGAGCTTTTGGAATAATTAATACATGAACTTTTGCTGACGGATTAATATCCTCAAAAGCTAAAAAGTTATCATTTTCTAAGACAGTTTTATTTGGGATTTCACCCCCTACAATTTTGCAAAAAATACACATTATAAATCCTTTTTAAATCGATGATATTTCATATAAAAATGATTATAACCAAACTCTAATAAATCTTTAAGTATAATCATTGCCCTTATAATAAATAAGTATTTATAGACGTAGTAAGATGTAATTATTTTCTAAACATTTTAGGCTTAGATAAATGATTATATCTTACTACGCAAAAGAGATTAGGAGATTTTTTTGGAAGCGTTGATTACCCAAATTGAAAACGCAGACTCACTAGAAACCTTAGAAACCTTAAGAGTTGATATCTTAGGGAAAAAAGGAACTCTAACAAAAGAGTTTGCACGACTTAAAGATATACCAAATGAAGAGAAAAAAGCATTTGCACAAAATCTTAACACGCAAAAAGCTGCCGTTGCAAATGCTATTGAAGTACGTAAAGTAGACTTAGAAAAAGAGGCTTTAAACAAGCAATTAGAAAGTGAAAAAATCGATGTTACTCGATTTAACAATGAATTAACTTGTGGGGCAGTTCACCCTACTGTCGATACAATGGATAGAATTATTCAATATTTCCAGAACCTTAACTTCTCAGTTGAAGAGGGTCCACTAGTTGAAGATGATTTCCATAACTTTGAAGCACTAAATCTACCAAAGTATCACCCTGCACGAGATATGCAAGATACTTTTTACAATAAAGACTATACGCTTTTACGAACACATACATCTCCTGTTCAAATTCGAACAATGTTATCTCAAAAACCGCCAATTCGAATGATTGCACCAGGGACTGTTTTTAGACGAGATTTCGATTTAACTCATACACCTATGTTTCACCAAATTGAAGCACTGGTAGTTGATGAAGCAGACAAAGTATCTTTTGCAAATTTAAAACATGTTCTAGAAGAGTTTTTACATCATATGTTTGGTGATGTTGAAGTACGATTTAGACCATCATTTTTTCCATTCACAGAACCATCTGCAGAAGTAGATATCTCATGTGTATTCTGTAAGGGTGACGGATGTCGTGTCTGTTCACACACAGGATGGCTAGAAGTTCTTGGATGTGGTGTTGTTGATGAAAATGTATTTAAAGCAGTAGGATATGAGAACTATTCTGGCTATGCCTTTGGATTAGGAATTGAACGATTTGCAATGCTTATTCATAACATTGGAGACTTACGCTCTTTATTTGAAAGTGATTTACGATTATTAGGACAGTTTAAATGATAGTTACAAAAACATGGTTACAAGACTTTATTGATATTTCTAATATCGATACGAACAATATTTGCACAACCTTTAATGCTATTGGATTAGAAGTTGACTCATTGGAAAAGGTGAGAATTCCTGCAGGTGTTGTTATTGGATTTGTTAAAGAAAAAGAGAAACACCCTGATGCAGATAAACTCTCTGTTTGTCAAGTTGATATTGGTAGTGAAACTGTTCAAATCGTATGTGGTGCTAAAAATGTAGCTGCAGGGCAATACGTACCTGTTGCAACTGTTGGTGCAGTGTTAGGTGAAAACTTCAAGATCAAAAAAGCAAAACTCAGAGGTCTAGAATCTATTGGAATGATTTGTTCATCAACTGAAATTGGTCTTCCTAAACTCAATGATGGAATTTTAGAACTAGATGATTCTATTGGTGAACTTGTAATTGGTAAAGAGTTAAATGAGTACCGTCTTTTAAATGATGATATCATTGAGATTGAATTAACTGCTAATAGAGGGGATTGTTTAAGTATCAATGGAGTGGCTAGAGAATTAAGTGCTTTTTATAATTTACCACTTTTAGAAAAAGAAAAATCTCTAAACTACAACGATTTTGGAATTGGTCAAGTTCTTGAAGTTGAGTGTGAAAGTACCATTGATAGTTCACTCATTTTTAAAGCCATAGATTTTGAAACCTTCAAACTTCCAATTTTACAAAAACTACGAATTGCTGCTTTAGATAAATACAGTGCTAATGATATAAAAGATGCAATTTCTTATGTAACTCATTGTAATGGTGTTATTCTTAATGCTTATGCTAAAGAAGATACAGACTCACATGATGATTTAGCCCTAATTCATGTTAAAAAAGACAAGGAAGGTTTCGATTGCGTTTACGGAAAAGAGCCTTTAAGTACAATCTGTATTGACCATGGAAAAATGAACACTGATGATAGTACAATGATTATTGAAGCATCATACATTAACCCTGAACTTTTATCAAAAAATGTTTTTGAAAAGAAAAAGAAAACTGGCGAAATTTACTACCGAACTTCACGAGGAAGTGAACCAAATATTAAAGATGGTATTGACTTCTTTACAACATTTATCTCTAAATTTGGAGCAAAAGTTTTCCGAGGTTCAGAGATGTTTATGGATGACATTCAAAAAGAGACCATTGATATTAATACACAAAAAGTAAATGCGATTATTGGTCAAGATGTGCCAAAAGCACAAGTGGAAAAAATCTTAAGCGGTTTAGGCTTTGAAGTAAAAGATGGCGGAAATGAAGTGTTATCAATTGCAGTTCCTCACTGTCGTCACGATATTAAAAATATTGCCGATGTAACTGAAGAGATTGTTCGAATCATTGGTATTGATAATATTCAAGCAAAACCCTTAGCAATTCCTGAAGCAAACCGAGATAATGTTACATCCAATCGACTTGTAAAGAAAAACCTTTTACGAAGAAAAGCAATTGAAAATGGTTTCTTTGAAACCTTAACTTATGTTTTCACAAATAGAGAAAGTTTAGAAAAATATAACTTTGGTCTAGTAAATGAAAAACTTGATATTTTAAACCCAATTGTAAAAGAGTTAGATACCTTTAGAACAACAATTTTACTCAATCTTGTTGAAGCCGCATCAAATAATGCAAAACTAGGATTTAAGAAAATTGCTTTCTTTGAGATTGGAACAATTTACAATCAAAAAAGAGAAGAAGCACAAAGAATTTCATTTATTTTTAGTGGTGACAAAGAAGAAGAAAACTTTTTAAATGCTGGTAAACCTGAAAAGATTGATTTCTTTGCCTTTGCTAAAAAAGTTCTTAATACTGTTGGTGAGTTTGAGATTGAGCCAATGGAATCAATCAACAATGACTTTATTCACCCATACCAAAATGGGAATATCATCATTAATGGTAAGGTTGCGGGTTATATTTCAAAACTGCATCCAAATGCAGCAAATGATTTTGACCTTGATGATACATTTATTGCAGAAATTGATTTTGAAATGGTACAAAATGAACTTACAAAAGTTCTTTCATACTCAAAATTCCAAGCTTCACGAAAAGATTTAAGTCTTATTGCACCAAAAAGTATGCCATATGCAAAAATGAAAAGTGTGATTCGAACAATTAGTGATGAAAATATCAAACAATTTAATCTTATTGATACATATAGTGATAAAGAGTTGGGCGACAATGAGAGTATTACCATTCGATTTGTTTTACAAAATGATGAAAAAACATTAGAAGAAGAAGATATTACTTCAACAATGGATAAAATCATCAACACATTAAACAGTGAATTAGGAGTAACACTTCGTTAGAAGTGATAAAAGCTAAATCTATGGAAAAGTTATCAATAGAACCATTAAACAAACCTTTTGATATAGAGATTGACTCTATTGCCAGTGATAAATCGATTTCCCATCGATGTGCAATGTTTTCAATCTTTTCAGATAAAACATCAAAGATTAAAAACTTTTTGTGTGCGGAAGATACCCTCAACTCACTAAGTATTGTTGAGCAACTAGGAGCACAAGTCAAAAGAGATGGTTCATACATTGAAATCACTCCCACGGGTAAAATTAGTGAACCTGCAAATATTTTGGATTGTGGAAATGCAGGAACTGGTATACGACTTTTTTGTGGACTTTTATCTTCACAAGAGGGTTCTTATATTTTAACAGGGGACAAACATTTAAAAGAGCGTCCAATGAATCGTGTGGCAAAACCCTTACGAAGTATTGGCGCTAAAATTGATGGACGAGAAAATGGAAATAAAGCTCCCTTAGCCATTCGAGGTGGAACACTCGATGCCTTTACTTATGAATCTCCAATTGATTCAGCCCAAGTAAAATCAGCAATGATTTTAGCCGCTTTAAGAAGTAATGGAGTGTGTAAGTATAAAGAGAATGAACTAACACGAGACCATACAGAAAGAATGTTAAGTGGTATGGGTGCAACCATCACAAAAGATGACCAAGGGTATATTAATATTCACCCACTAACAGGGGTTTTAAAACCTTTAGAAATCACAGTACCAACAGATCCTAGTTCAGCTTTTTTCTTTGCTGTTGCTGCTGCAATTACACCAAATTCTCGTGTGGTACTCAAAAACGTTACCCTCAACCCTACTCGAATTGAAGCTTATAAAGCATTAGAGAAAATGGGTGCTAACATTGAGTATGTTGAACATGAAAATATTTATGAACCTTTAGGAGATATCATTGTTTCTCACAAAGAACTGAATGCTATAACTGTTGAGAATAATATCTCATGGTTAATTGACGAGTTACCAGCACTTTCTATTGCAATGAGTTTAGCAAAAGGAACATCTGTTGTTAAAAATGCCAAAGAATTGCGCGTAAAAGAATCAGATAGAATTTCTGCTGTTGTTGATAACTTAGCACTTTGTGGTGTTAATTTTACAGAACATGAAGATGGTTACGAAATTCATGGGGGAACAACCCTTAATAAAGCCACTATTAACTCTTTTGGTGATCATCGAATTGCCATGAGTTTTGCCATTGCAGGACTTATTAATGGTATGGAAATACTTGACACTGAGTACATTCGAACATCTTTTCCAAACTTTATGGACATTTTAGAAAGTTTACGAGCATAATATGAAAGTACGTTTAGCATCATCATATGGATTTTGTTTCGGAGTAAAACGGGCTATTAAAATAGCTGAAGCCTATGAAAATTCCGCAACTATGGGACCACTCATACATAACCAAAATGAAATTGATCGTTTAAAAACTGATTATAACGTGGGGCTATATCAAGGATTAGATGAAGTCAAAGATAATGATACAGTCATCATACGAACTCACGGTATTCCTAAAAATGATTTAAAAGAACTTCGTAAAGAAAAAGATGCAAAAATCATCAATGCAACTTGTCCCTTTGTGACAACTCCTCAACAAATTGTCAAAAAAATGAGTGAACATCAATACTCTATTCTTATTTTCGGAGATAAAGATCACCCTGAAGTAAAAGGGGTAAAATCTTATGGAAAAAATCAAGATGATGTTCATGTGATTTTAGAGCCAGAAGATTTAAATAAAATTTCATTTAAATATGAAAAAATTGCTACTGTAGCACAAACAACTAAGAAAAAAGAGAAATATTTAGAAATCGTTAATGCACTAATTTTAAGAAACAAAGAGGTTCGTGTTTTTAATACTATTTGCGACGCAACCTTTGAAAATCAAGATGCTGCTCGTGACCTCTCTAAAGAGGTTGATATCATGGTTGTTATTGGTGGTAAAAACTCCTCTAATACAAAACAGCTTCATAGTATCTGTTTAGAAAACTGTGAAGACTCCTACTTGATTGAGAACGAAACAGAACTTGATTTAACTTGGTTTAAAGACAAAAACCTTTGTGGTATCACGGCAGGCGCTTCAACACCTGATTGGATTATCCAACAAGTGGTTGACACAATCGAGAAAATCTAAGTAGTCACTCCTCTTCTTTATCCCCCTATTTTCATTTTTGAGGTCTCTTAAGAGAGTTTTCGATATAATCATAGCCATTTAATAAAAAAAACGTTTAAAACGAAGGAATAAAATGGGTATCGAAGATATTGAAATTGGTGAAGACTTTGACTTTGAGCAAATGCTTAATGAGTCTTTTGAGAATGCGGAAAATAATTCAGTTGTAGATGGTGTGATTGTTGAAATCAATGGTGATAACGTACTTGTAGACGTTGGTCAAAAAGTTGAAGGTAGATTATACCTTTCTGAAATCACAGTTAATGGTGAAGTAAAGTTTAATGCAGGTGATACTATCCCTGTTATGTTAATGGGTTCTAGAGGGGAAAGACCATCTATTTCTTACAAAAAAGTTTTACAAAAAGCTAAGTTCGACGCATTTGTTGAAAAACATGGTGAAGAAGTAGAAGACGTAACTGTTGAAGGTAAAGTTATTTCTGTTAAAAACAGAGGTGGATTTATCGTTGAAGATGAAGATGGTTGTGAATACTTCATGCCAATGGCACAGTCTTACTTAAAAGCACAAGGTGCTATTGGTAAAAAAGTTAAAGCTAAAGTTTTAAAAGTAAACAAAGCGCAAAACTCTATTATCATCTCAAGAAAAAAATTAATTGAAGAAGGTAAGGTTCAAAAAGATTCTAAAGTTGCAGAAATTTTAGAAAAGAACGAACCAATTAACGGAACAATTAAAAAAATCACTTCATACGGTATGTTTGTTGATTTAGGTGGAATTGATGGTTTAGTTAACTACAATGAAATCTCTTACAAAGGACCAGTTAATCCAGCTAACTATTATGACGAAGGTGATGAAGTTACTGTTTTAGTTCTTTCTTATGACAAAGCAAAACAACACTTAAGTCTTTCAGTTAAAGCAGCGCTTCCAAATCCATGGGAAGAGATTAGAGACGAATTAGAAGTAGGTGATACAATTACTGTTACTATTTCTAACTTTGAATCATATGGTGCATTTGTTGACTTAGGAAATGATATCGAGGGATTATTACATATCTCTGAAATCTCTTGGAACAAAAACCTTAAAAATCCAAAAGATTTATTAACATTAGGTGAAGAAGTTAACGTTGAAGTTATCGAGCTAGATGTTGATAAAAAAAGATTACGAGTTTCATTAAAGAACTTACAAGAAAAACCATTCGCAAAATTCACTAAAGAGCATAAAGTTGGTGATGTAGTTGATGGTAAAATTGCTACATTAACTGAATTTGGTGCATTTGTTACTATTGGTGAAGTTGATGGGTTATTACACAACGAAGAAGCATCTTGGGAAGGTAACGCTAAATGTAAAGCAATTTACAAAAAAGGTGACGACGTTCAAGTTAAGATTATCAAAATTGATAGAGAAAAAGAGAATATTTCACTATCTATTAAAGATATTACTGACTCTCCTGCTAAACAATTCCAAGACGCACATAAAATGGGTGACATTGTAAAAGGACCAATCAAAGATTTAAAAGACTTCGGACTTTTCATTAAATTAGATGATAACTTAGATGGTTTAGTTAGAACTGAAGATTTCGGACCATTAAAAGCTGAAGAAGTTGAAATTGGTCAAGAGATTGAAGCAGTTGTTGTAAACATTGATACTAAACGAAATAGAGTTAGATTATCAGTAAAAAGATTAGAGCAACAACAAGAAAGAGAAATGTTAAAATCTGTAAATGATAACTCATCTATGACTCTTGGTGATTTATTAAAAGATCAAATTAAATAATTGAAGGTTTACTAATATGAGTAAATATACCATCGTAGTTTGTGATCATATCCATGAAGATGGATTAAACATCTTACAAACTACAGAAGATATAAATTACGTATACGCGGCAGATATTGATAAAACTGCACTTTTAGATGTTATAAAAGATGCAGATGTAGCAATTACAAGAAGTTCAACAGATGTTGATGAAAAATTCTTGAATGCTGCAAACAATTTAAAAGCTGTTATTCGAGCTGGTGTAGGGTATGATAACGTTGATATGGAAGGTTGTAGCAAACGAGGAATCATTGCTATGAACGTTCCAACAGCGAATACTATTGCAGCAGTAGAATTAACAATGGCACATATGCTGTCATGTATGCGAAAATTCCCATACGCACACAATCAACTTAAACTAGATAGAATCTGGAAAAGAGAAGATTGGTATGGAAATGAACTCTATGGTAAAAAACTTGGTGTTATTGGTTTTGGTAACATTGGACATAGAGTTGCCCTTCGAGCTAAATCATTTGAAATGGACGTAGTAACATACGACCCTTACATTCCTTCGACAAAAGCAACTGATTTAGGTATCGAATACACAACAAACTTTGCTGATATTTTAGATTGTGATATTATTACAATTCATACACCAAAAAATCAAGAAACACTGAATATGATTGGTGAAACAGAAATTGCAAAAATGAAAGATGGGGTTATTTTAATTAACTGTGCTCGTGGTGGGTTATACAACGAAGATGCACTTTATAATAACCTAAAATCTGGAAAGATTGCAATGGCTGGTATTGATGTATTTATTAAAGAGCCAGCAACAGATAACAAACTTATTGACTTAGATAATGTTACTGTTACTGCTCACTTAGGTGCAAATACAAAAGAATCACAACGAAAAATTGCAACACAAGCTGCTGAAAATGCTATTGAATCAGCTCGTGGAATTGCTTATCCAAATGCTCTTAACTTACCAATTGATGAGAGTAAAATTCCATCTTTTGTTAAACCATATATTGAGTTAACTCAAAAAATGGCGTTTTTAACAGCTCAAAGTGATAAATCTGCAATTCGATCTATTTCTGTATGTGCAGAAGGTGAAATCAAAGACTACTTAGAATCACTCTCTACATTTGCTACTGTTGGTGCACTTTCCGTATGTGCAGGCAACGAAGTAAACTACGTAAATGCAACATTTATGGCAGAAGAGAAAGGTATCTCTTTTGATACTTGTGAAATCTCTCACAATAGTGGATACAGCAATAAAGTGACTGTTAAAGTTACCACAGAAAAAGGTGTTAATACTATTTCTGGAACAGTATTTGATGAAAACGTTCAACGAATCGTAGATATCAATGGTTTTGCCTTTGATATTGAACCAAAAGGTAATATGATTATGTTACGAAACTCAGATGTTCCAGGGGTTATTGGAGAAGTTGGTAAAACACTTGGCGATAACGATGTTAACATCGCTGACTTTAGATTATCTCGAGGAAAAGATGGTGCACTAGCAGTTATCTTAGTAGATAGTAAAGTTAACCACGAATTATTAAATAAATTAGAAAATCTTGAAGCTGCTATTTCTGTGGCTTACGCAGAAATTTAAGGAGAACTTATGGCTTTAGGAATGAGTGATTTAAAAAAAGGTATGAAGATTGAATTGGATGGTATTCCATATAAAATTACAGATTACGCACATGTAAAACCGGGTAAAGGTGCTGCATTTGTAAGATGTAAAATCAAAAACTATTTAAATGCAAAAACTATTGAAAAAACATTTCATGCTGGTGATAAATTTGGAACTCCAGATTTAGAACAAAAAACAATGCAGTTTTTATATGATGATGGTGAAATGTTACAATTCATGGATACTGCAACCTATGACCAAATTGGTTTAACATATGAGCAAGTTGGGGATACTGAAAAATGGATTATTGATGGAATGAATGTTGATATGATGTTTTTCAAAGGTGAAGCTATTACCGTTGAACCACCAATGACAGTAGAGATGAAAATTGTAGAGACTCCACCTAACTTTAAAGGTGACTCTCAAGGTGGTAAAAAACCTGCTACTTTAGAGTGTGGTGCAGTTGTACAAATACCTTTTCACTTAGTTGAAGGTGACATGATTAAATGTGACACAAGAACAGGTGAGTACTTAGAAAAAGTAAAGTAAAACTATAAATCTTTATCGCTATAAACGGCGATAGAGATTTCTTTTCTTCGGTCACTTATTGACATAAGCTCCCTTTTCAAATAAACCCCTCTCTTGTTTCTAACAATAAATATTTATAGTTTTCAAAATTAATTAGTTTTTTGATTCCATTTTGCATCTACACCATTTTCTTTTATATGTAAATGATACTGATAGATAAGAAAAAATTCAAAAATAAGAAAAAATAGGTATCCATGATTCTCGGTAGTAATAGATATATCTAATAGGTGATAATTCGCAAATAATCCAATAACCAGAATTATAATGCAACTTAAAATAAATACATTTGTTTTATAAATATATCCATATAATTTATATATCAAAATACTAAAAAGCGTCATACTTATTATTAATTTAGCATCAATACCCACAAAGTATTCATTCTCAAAACATAAAAATGAAAACAGATTCAAATTTATAATAAATAGTATGTGGTGAATTAAGATTAGAATATTATTTTTCATAAAAAACTATATAAAAGAGAAGCTTAAAGTCATATTTTTTGTAAGGTCAAGGAAGAGGGATAGATGTGGGAGGAAGCATACATCAGTATGTGACTGAGTGAATTTCTCCCTCTGACTCAGAGATTGCCAAAAAGATGGCTTTTTTATTAGCTAAATAAATATCCTGCGAAGATATATAAAAAACAACCCGGTATAAAAACATACTTGTACATTAAACTTAAAAATTTGTACTCTTTTTTGTCTTCATAAAAATCTGGGTTTCTTAAATGGTGGATAAAATGCATCATAACCAATAATGGGAAAATGATACCAACTAAAACATACCGTTCTAAAGATAGTTCAACGTCTGAAAAAGCTTCTAGTACTTTCGTTGCAAAAGAGATTGCAAATACTATTGCTGCTAAAATTACATATTTATTTCTATTATTCATGAGCCATTCTAACACAACTAAATTAAAAATACTTTGTTATACATCAAGACTTTTTAATTAATCATCACACTCTTTATGTTGTAACAAGTATTTAAAAAGTCCCTTTTATTTTCCTGCATTAAACATCTGTTTTAATTCAGTTGGAAATGGAAAAACTAATGTATTTGTTTTATCACTTGAAATATCATTTAAAGTCTGTAAATACCGTAACTGAATAGTTTGTGGATTTTGACTAATAACTTTTGCAGCTTCTAGTAAGTTTTTGCTGGCTTCCAATTCACCTTTTGCATTAATCACTTTTGCACGTCGTTCACGTTCTGCTTCTGCTTGTTTTGCAATAGCTCGAATCATACTCTCATCTAAATCAATATCTTTAATTTCTACATTAGATATTTTAATACCCCAAATATCGGTTTGTTTATCTAATATATCTTGAATATCCACATTAAGTTTTTTTCTTTCACTTAACATCTCATCTAATTCATGTCCACCAAGAACTGACCTCAGTGTAGTCTGCGCCAATTGACTGGTTGCTAGATAATAATTTTCCACTTGAATAATCGCTTTTTCCGGATCAACTACTCTAAAGTAAACAACTGCATTAACATGTACTGAAACATTATCATAGGAGATAACATCTTGAGTAGGTACATCTAAAACTACTGTTCTTAAATCAACACGAACTAGCTGTTGAATAATAGGAATTACAATAATAAGACCCGGTCCTTTTACTCCAGTAAACCGTCCAAGTGTAAAAATAACTCCACGCTCATATTCTCTAAAAATCCGAATAGATGCTGCTAAAATTACTAATACAAATACTCCAATATATAAAACTGTATAACTAATCATTTGATGCTCCTTATTTTCATATTTAAACCATTGACTTCTTCTACAATAACTTCATCATTAAGATTAAACTTTTCGTCACTATGTGCATTCCAAGTTTCGGCATTACACTCTATTTTGTAGTTTTTATCATCAACAGTAATTACTCTTGCTTTTAATCCTTTTAAATTATTGACGCCAATAACTGATTTCTCCTTTCTTACTTGTATCAAAAAACTTAATAGATAACTAAAGAAACCAAGAGAAACTAAACTAAAAGCAATGACAAGTGGTAGGGATAATCCAACACCTAAGGTCTCCTCATCAAAGAGTAAAATTGAACCAAAGGCAAAAGCAATTACACCACCAATTCCTAAAATACCAAATCCTGCAACGCTGATTTCAGCTAACATGAGTCCAATACCTAAGGCAATAAGTAGTAAGCCTACATAATTAAATGGCAAGATATTTAATGCATATAATGAAATTAAGGCGGCAACAGCACCAATAACTCCCGGAAAAATAGAACCGGGATTCATCATCTCAAAAAGTATTCCGTACATAGCTAAAAGTAAAAATATATACGCAATGTTTGGGTTCGATATATGTTGTAAAAAGTTTGTTTTCCATGAGGCTACAAAAGGAATAAGCGTATAAGTATTAGTATCAATTACGACTTCATTTCCATTAACATCAACTTTTTTACCATCTATTTTTTTTAATAGTGTAGGAATATCATTTGCTATATAATCAATAACATTTTTTTCTAAAGCTTCATTTTCAGAGAGACTTTTACCTTCTTTTACTGCTTCAATTGCCCACAGTACATTTCGTTTTCTTAATTGAGCTAAACTTTTTATATAGGCAACTGTGTCATTAATAACTTTTTTTTCCATAGCACTCTTAGTGTTTTTTAATTTGTCCTCTTTTTGATTTTCTTTAGGTTTATTATTGGTTTGTGGCATTAAATTAACAGGTGTTGCAGCACCTATATTTGTTCCTGGGGACATGGCATTTATATGAGAAGCATACATCAAAAAAGTACCTGCACTTGCTGCCCTTGAGCCTTTTGGTGATACATACATAAGTACAGGAATTTCACTATTAAGAATTTTTTGAACCATTTCTCGTGTTATTGTAACAAGACCCCCCGGAGTATCCAATTCGATGAGTAGTAGCTTTACATTAGATTTTTTTGCTTCAGTAAAAGCATCATTAAGGTACATAGCAGTTGCAGGGGAAATAGCATTATGAATTCTGATATGCAGTATATTATTGGCGCTAAGATTAAGCGAAAAAAGAAGTATTGATAAAAGTAAAAGAAGTCGTCTCATTTTTACCCCTTTATAATAAAGGTATATCTAATGATACTACTTTAATGTAAATAAGTCACGTTACTTTGTTTTTAACTTTTTCTTTTAAGATAAATAATTTTTTCTTCACCAATATAGTTCTCATGAATAATTTCAAAATCCATATTAATTTCACTCAAAGCATTATGACCACGCCTAATCTTTGGACTAATTAATAGTACTATATAATCGATTCTCTCTTTTAAAATATCTAATAAATTATAAACACCTTCAACCATTATAAACTTATAATCTAAGAGTTTAAACAAGTCATCTGAAATGGTGACTTTACGATTAGGGACATGAAACAATGGGATTTTTTTATCAAAGATTTTATTTTTACTATAGATGAAAATATCAGGTGCACGTCCAGCAACATATCTAGCATCTAATGTTGGTTTATCAGTTCGAACAGTATTACCACCAATTGCCATACAATCAATTCGATCTCTTAATGTATGCACATATGCTTTGGCTTTATTAGAAGAGATTTGCCCATCAATTGAACCATTTAATGTTTGTGCCATTTTGTAAAAGATAAACGTACCATTGCTCCATTTAATAAAAGGATATAAAAGGTCATACGCCTCTTTTTTCATGCAACCTATACTCACATCAATATTTACACTTTTGAGGGTTTCTTGCCCACCTGATGCCTCTTTATTTAAATCTTCATGAGCAATAACAACACGATTTGGTTTGAGCTCTTTTAGTAAATTGGTACATGCCGGCGTTTTGCCTACATGATTACATGGTTCAAGGGTTACGTACACTTCGCAGTCAGTAAAAAAATTCTTGTGATGTTCCATTAAGTACTCATGTACTTTAAAAGCATCATTAATTGTTTTGATTTTATCATTTGGATGTTTTTTTAAGAATGCAGCTTTGAGTGCATTAACTTCGGCATGGGGATGTCCTGCTTCTTTATGGGCTTCTATTGATAATAACTCACCATTTTTCACCACAACACAACCAACTGCTGGATTTGGATAGGTTAAAAGTTGATATTTCCATGCCTCATCAAGTGCAAGTTTCATATAAAAACTATCATCTATTTTCATTATTACCCCTTTTTTAACCATAAAAAAAGGAAGTTGAAACTCAACTTCCTTTCATTTAAAATTCTTTTTATTTTACCACTCGTAGTATGTTGAAGCAGCAGAGATTTCATCATATGAAATGATTTCTTCGCCGTGCTCAGTTTCTATTTTTATTTCATTTTCATCGGCACTTAAAAGTTTACCTTTAACAATATTTTTATCAAAGTCTTTAATTCGTACTTTTTCACCTAATGAACCTTTATAGTGTTGCACTTTTTTTAATTTTCTTTCAATTCCAGGTGAGCTTACTTCTAAATTGTATTTACCATTCATTGGTTCATCAATATCTAAAATAGGAGAAATAAGTCGTGAAACTTCCGCACATTTATCTAAATTTACTCCATCAGGGCTTGTGATAAATACTCTAAAAATATTAGTATCATGTTCTTTCGTATTTACAAGATCATACAATTCAACACCACAACCTTTAATGGTCATTTCAATTGATTCTTCTAAATTCATCAATTATCCTTTTAAAAGGTCCCATTTTACTGGAACCATAATTCTTTATATTCTTTTATTAGTCTTTTTTTATTTGATCAAATAGAGCTTCAATATGCAATGATTTTTCGAGGTTATCATCTGCTTTGAATTTAAAGTCAGGACACTTATACCATCCTGTTGCGCTTAGACAATAGGATTTAATTTGACCACTGGCTTTATTGAGTAAATTGTTTAAAACTTGGTGTTCTTTTTTTGTAAAGTCAGTTCCATCATAATAAACAATAGCATCATATTTACCATTTTTACAATTAACTTCGGTTACTGCGAGATTATTTATTCGGCTGTCGTTTAACGTAGCCAGAGCCTCTGGAATAAGTTCCATGAGTAAAGACTCTGTTCGTTGTAAATTTACACTTTTCAAACTATACCCTAGTCGTCAATATGAACTTTTTCTTCAATTTGAATGAATGTTTCAATGAAATCACCCACTTTAATATCATTAAATTTATCAAACATGATACCACATTCGTAACCGTTAGCAACTTCTTTAACATCATCTTTGAATCGTTTTAAGCTAGAGATTTTACCAGTATATGTAACAATACCATCTCGAATGATTCTTGCATGTCCACCTCTGATTACTTTACCATCAGTAACTAAACATCCTGCAACTGTTCCAATTTTAGGAACAACAAATGTATCTCTTACTTCTGCTTGACCAGTATTTTCTTCTCTAATAACTGCACTCATCATACCAGATAGAGCATCTTTTACATCATCTAATAAGTCGTAGATAATTGTATACGTATTAATAGTGATTCCATCTGCTTTTGCTTTTTGTTTAACAGAACCTGTAGGTCTAACGTTAAATCCTAAGATAATACACCCTTCAGAAGCATTTGCAAGTACTAAGTCAGACTCTGTAATTCCACCAACTGCTGCATGAAGAACTTTTACTTTAACTTCTTCGTTTGCGATTTTTTCTAAAGAACCTTTAATAGCTTCTAATGAACCACCAACATCTGTTTTAATAATTACTGGTAATTGTTTAATTTTACCTTCTGCAATTAATCCACTCATCTCTTCAAGTGTTACTTTAGTTGATTTAGAAAGCTCTTTAGCACGTGCATGTTCTGCTCGCGTTGTTGCGATATCTCTAGCTTCTTTATCAGAATCTTGTGCAACTAAGAATGAACCAGAAGTTGGTACGTCACCAAGACCAAGAACATTACCGGTTTCAGAAAGCCCAAGCTCTTTAACTGGTTTACCCATATCATTAGTCAGTGCTTTAACTCTACCGTATGTAGTATCACAAACAATATTATCACCCACTTTTAGTGTACCATTTTGTACAATAACTGTAGCAACTGGTCCTCGACCTTTTTCTAATGATGATTCAACAACTGTTGCTTTTGCTTTTGCTGTTGGGTCTGCTTGAAGTTCTAATATCTCTGATTGAAGTAAGATATTTTCTAATAAGTCATCAATACCTTCACCTGTTTGTGCAGAAACACCAATAAATTCAATATCTCCACCCCAATCAACTGGCATCATCTCTTTTTCTGCCATTTGTGATTTAACCATATCAGGATTTGCAGACTCTTTATCCATTTTATTCATAGCTACTATGATTGGACATCCAGAAGCTTTTGCATGCGCAATTACTTCTTCAGTTTGTGGCATAACACCATCATCAGCGGCAACAACAATAATAATAACATCAGTAACGTTTGCTCCACGTGATCGCATTTCAGAGAATGCGGCGTGACCTGGAGTATCTACAAATGTAATTTTTTGGCCTCTTTGTTCAACAGTATATGCAGAAATATGTTGAGTAATTCCACCTGCTTCACCATTTGCAACTTTTGCAGATCTAATTTTATCAAGTAACGAAGTTTTACCATGATCAACGTGACCCATAATAGTAACAACTGGAGGTCGTGTTACAAAGTTTGTTGTATCAATCTCTTCATCAGCATACTCTTCAACATAGTTAGCATCCTCTAAAGCATCTTTAACAGTTACTTCAATACCAAACTCTTCACCAAGAATTTCAAGTTCGTCTTGTTTTAAGAAGTCATTTTTAGTTACTAACATTCCAAGACCGAATAGTACAGTAATTACTTCTGCAGGTGATTTTCCACACGCTTCAGCAAATTCGTAAACCCGTACATCTTCAGGAATTGCAACTTCAGTAATTTCTACTTCTTCACTCTCTCGTTTAATTCTTTTCTTTCTTTTCTTTCTTCTTAAACCTTGTGGTCTATTTCCAAAAGCAGATGGTTTAGTTGTTCTGATTTGTTGCTGTTGTTTCTTTTGCTCATCTTCAAATAGTTTTGAAGTATCTTGTAAATCCATATCTAAAAGAACAACCTCTTCTCCAAGTAAAGAGTCATCAGAGTTTTTAAACTCTTGTTTAGCTGTTGCAATATCTAAAACTTTTCCATGTTCATGTGCTTTAGCTGCAGTTTTTTTCTTTTGTGCTTTTGATTTATGTGCAGGTCTGCTATCGTTTTTAAACTCTGCTGCAGAATCCAAGTTATTGTTACTTCCAAGGATTTCACTTAACGATTTCATCTGTTTTTTAGGCTGAGCTTCTGAAGATTGAGTATCAATAGTAGGAGTTTCTATTCGAGGCTTTTTCTTCTTAATAATTTTTAAACCACGTCGTTTAGGAACAATCTTTTTAACTTTAGTGTTATTTTCGATTACTTCTTTTGTTTCAACAGGTGCTGGTTCTGTTTTTTCAACAGCTTTTTCTTCAACAACTGGTTTGACTTCTTCTTGCTTTACAGAGTCAACAGTCTTTGGTTCAACAACTTTAGGTTCTTCTTTTTTTACCTCTTGTTCTTGAACAGGTTGAGTTTCAACTTTTTCTTCAACCTTCTCTTCTTTTTTGACTATTTTTTTAACTTTTTTAGGTGCAGGTTTTTTAGCTAATTTTGGACTTTTTCCTGTCATTATATAATTAGCTATTTCTTCTGCATCTTCAAATGAAACTGCACTTTGAGGCGATTTTAGTTCAATTCCTAAATCTTTTGCTTTTGTGATTACTTCAGTGCTTGAGGCACCTGCTTCCTCTGCAATTTCATATACTCTAACATTATCTGACATATGTTAATATCTCCTTAAGTTGTACAATGTACTCATCTTTATTTTTACACTCTTTACACAGTGCTCGTTCTATTCTCTTTGTATTGCCTTCAAGATTTTCGTCTAAGCATTTATAACAAATATAAAAACTTCTACCATAGCCATTATATGGCACAAGTTTTTTATTTTCACATCTTAAACGCAATAGATTATCTTTCTCGAGTCTGCTTCTACAAAGGATACACATCCGAAGAGGTTTTTTTAAATTAGCCAAGATTATACCTAAACCTTACTTAATTAACTAAAATGTTAATTTTCAACTCTCACACCGTAGTTATCGAAACCAGAAATAAAGACTTTAAAATGAGGGAATTTCTCTCTAAGTTTGGTCTCTATTTTTTTAGCATCTTCGGCATAACACATTGAAAACAGTGTTGAACCAGACCCAGATAGGGTACTCATCAGCGCTCCTGCACGTAACGATATCTTCTGAACTTCGAAAAGTTCCGGCATCTGTTTCATTCGATATTTTTGATGAAATTTATCCAGTGATGCAGTACGAAGCATATCCCAGTTCTCACTCATAAAACATGCTGTTAACAGTGAAGAATGTGAAATATTAAAAATAGCATCCTCTTTAGAGTATTTAAATGGAAGTGTTTTTCGTGAAAGTTGTGTTGAGATTGGACGATTTGGTACAACAATAACAGCACTAAGCGTTTTTGGAATAGATTTTTTAATAAAGTTAACTTCATTATCTTTCACAGTTGCTACATTAAATCCACCCATCACAGCTGGAGTAATATTATCAGGATGTGATTCGTAAGCAAGTGCTAGATTTAACAGTTTTTGTTTTGGTAATTCAATACCTTCAATAGCATATGCTGAAGCAATTGCTGAAACAATAACTGCGGATGAACTTCCAAGTCCTCGTGATAGTGGGATTTGATTTTCAAATTCAAATCTAAAAGAGCGTTTTTTATGGCTAATGTTGTTATAAAAATCATTAAAAATAGCAATAAACATATTGTTATCTTTTAAGATAGGATTATTCGCACCTTCTCCCTTTAAGGAGACACTGTGAAACTTTGAAGGTTTAATTATAACTTGGTTTTTTACTTTTATCGCTAATCCCAGACTATCAAAACCTGGCCCTAAATTTGCACTCGTTGCGGGTACGCTTACTTTCACTCTCTTTCCTTCTTCTTTTAAACTGCTGGTAAATTATATATGGGTAACGTATCCTCACTAAAGATGTTTTCATCTAAAGTTTGAGGGACAGTAAAGTCATCAATTTTTGTTGATTCATCAATAAAATCAATAACTGTTTCACCATTTTCTTGCATAAAATATTTTTTTCCCAATGCTTTAATGGGAGTGTTATTATTAAAATGAAATCCACTGGTTGCAAAAAAAGGTAAACTTTTTGTAATACTTATAGTTTTTAAAAACACATAGGCAACTTTTATCGCCATATATGACCCAGGGCTATTTACATAAAATATTCGACTTAATTCATTGAAAGCTGTGATTTTTTTAAACAGCTTTGGTAATTCATCTGAAGTTTTACCATCTATTTCATAAGTTTCTACTAAAACGTTCTCTTTATAAAGTCCAATTTTAACAGGAGTACTAATAGAAATAACTAAAATATCAACCATCTATTTCCTAAATTGCAGCTACTGTTGCATATGCTTTTTCAAAAACATGGGACTCAACTGCCGCTTGTTCTAAATCGATAATTTCGTAGTTTTCTTCCGATTCATAAAGTTTTTTGGTCAGTAAATGATTTAAATGATGACTTCCTGCATGGGCATCGTATTCACCAATCAAGGTATAACCTAAAAGTGCCATATCACCAATTGCATCTAAAATCTTATGGCGTACGAATTCATTATCGTAACGTAATCCTTCAGGATTTAAAATCTTATCATTGTCAACAACAATAGCGTTTTCTAAGCTACCACCTTGCGCTAAGCCAATGCTTCGTAGATATTGAACTTCATGTAGGAAACCAAAAGTTCTAGCACGACTAATATTCTCTTTGTACTCATCAATAGAATAATCGAAATGGTATGACTGTTCACCAATAACTGGGCTATCAAAATCAATTGAAAAATCATAAATAATATGATTTTTTGAAGGTTTTAAGCAGACCCGTTTACCATCTTCGGTTGTTACTTCAACCTCTTTTTTTACTTTGATGGCTTTTTTTGAAGCATTGAGCTCTTTGATTCCCACTTCATCTATAAGCATACAATATCCTGAAGAACTTCCATCTAAAACTGGAACTTCATCATTATCAATTACCACTCTTAAGTTATCGATTCCATAAGCATACACTGCTGATAAAAGATGCTCAATGGTTGAAATAACAACACCATTTTTTCCAATCACAGTTGCCATTTTAGTATCAACTACATTCTCAATTTTTAAAGGGATTGATAAGGCTTCATCACTTCGATAAAAGATAATACCTTCATCTGCGCCTAAGGGTTCTAAACGCATTTTAACAGGTACTCCTTTATGAAGTCCAATTCCAACTATTTCAACAGGTTTTGCTATCGTTCTTTGTTTCATTTGTTATCAATAACCTCTTTTGCATCTTTTATAATATCTGTAATACGTGTTTTAATCCAGTTTTTATCCATCCACTCTAAAGGGTTTACTTCAACACCTTGAATTAATACCCCAAAATGTAAATGGTCTCCTAAAACAGCACCTGTCGTTCCTGTATTTCCTATTTTTTGACCTTTATTCACACTATCACCCACATTAACACTAGAAGCACTCGTGTGCGCATATAGTGTTTGTAGTCCATATCCATGATCTATTATAATAGTATTTCCATAAATTCCTAAATAATCATTAAAAATAACCGTTCCGCCATTACTTGTTTTAATATCTGCTCGTTTTACACTTGCCCAATCCACACCCAAGTGCCACGCTTCATCTATTTTTTCGCGATTATGGTAATAGTGTCTTTTTTGCCCAAAGTAACCTGCAGTGGAAGCATTTTTTAGACGTTTAAAAACACCAATCCCAAAATTATCAACGCGATCTTTATTCATATAATCTGATGAAACTCGTCGTATGGTTGCTACATTTTTTGCACGAATTAAATCGTTTTGTTTGACAAATATCTTTTCTAAAGAGTCAGGGATTGTTTCTGCACTTTGTTCAATGACTTTTGTGCTTACATTATTAATAAAAGAGTCTGATATTTTTATATTAGATTTTCGCATCTTTAGTGCTCTTATATATAAAGGGACTTTCGTTTGAGAAAAGTTATTGGCTTTATCCATGGCAACAATATTAGCTCCATTAAATTCAGTTAATGTTACTGGCCAACCAATCAATGCCATATAGTAGTTCTCTTTGTAAAAAGGTATCAGTTCAAAACGCTCTTTTTTAGAAAAAGATAGATAAGCATCTTTTAAATTTTCATCTTCAATTTTTACAATAACAACAGCACTTCCACCACGACGAATTGCATAAGAATTAGAGATAATCTCCACAACTGGACGCTTTTTATCAATTTTTATCTTATAAGAGTTAATTGTTTTATTTCCATCAAAGAAGTTCCATTTACTATTATCAATTGCTTCAACAATAAGAGAGACTTCTTTACTTTTAAAGAACATATTAAATTTTGGTGCTTCTAACTCTAAAGTAATACTCTTTTTGGGAGTTGCTAAAATCTCTTGTTTTAAGACTTTTTCACTGTTTCCATCTTTGAATGTTATTTTATAATATTTAATTCCACTATCATCCAAGAGGTTCATAGTAAGTTTATCTCTTAAATTCCAATAAACATTCTCTTTAAACTCAACAACTGGAGAATTTTTCTCAAACTGAGGAGAGACATAAATAAATGCAGTTCCTGCAATTAATACAATTAAAATAAGTGAAAATAACACTTTAATAAAACTACTATTTCTTCGTTTCAAAAATTTCCTTTAATACTTTTTCTTTTGCTTCAAAGATATCTAGTGTTTCCACACTACATCCTGCTGCATTTAGATGTCCACCACCATTAAAGGTAGCTGCAATTTGAGAGACATCAATTTTTTTCTTTGAACGTAATGAGACTCTAGTTTTCCCGTTTTGAATACGTAAATAAACGGCTATTTTGACAATATTCATATTTAAAATCATATCCAGTGCAATCTCAGTTTCATGAACTAAAGCTCCCGTTTCTTTAAACCACTCTTCTAAACAATATATAGTTGCTACTTCACCTTCTTGATGAAGTTCCAAACTGTCAAAGATTTTAGGCAAAATTCTAAACTTTGCAAGAGATTCTCTCTGTTTTAATTTTTGGGCAATATAAGAAGGGTCTGCTCCACATTTCACTAGAAAATTGATTTTTTCATAGGTAAATTCATCACATCGTGGCGTTGTAAATGCAATAGAATCTTCGTAAATTCCTACATACAAACACTCAGCCGTATTCTTTGAAATATACAAACCATTAAAACGGAAAAAATCATAAATAACTTCTGCCGTTGCTGCTTTGTTAAAATCGACTAAGTTAACCGTTCCAAAATTGTTATTTGATTTATGGTGGTCAATATTTAGTACGGGAACACCCTCTGGTAACTTAAAGCCAAAACGACTTGTACTACCACAATCAACAGTAATGATTAAATCAAATGATTTAGGGAACTCTTCAACTATTTTCTCACTTCGTGGCAAAAAATTTAATCGGCTTGGAATATCAGAGAGTTTAGTATTAAATACTTTATGTTTAATACGGTTTTCATACAGGTAGTTTGAAAGTGCTAAGCCAGATGAAATTGTATCGGGATCTGGACTTACGTGAGTTACGATTAAAATATAACGTGCATTTTCTATTAGATTCAAAGCTTCAACTAAAGAAGAGGTATCTAATTTATTATTTGTAATAAAATCTTTTTTCATTTACTCTCCTTTATTTAATGCTTACTATTATAGTTTTTGTTTGATAACCAAACGTTAATGACTCAATTTAATTATTAATCAAATTTCATGGAAAAATCTAACCACGTTGCTTGGTGAATTATTGAACCTGAACTCAATGCATCAACACCACTCAACGCGTAATCACGCACTGTTTCAAGTGAGATATTACCGCTAGCTTCTAATAAAACATGAGGATGTACTTCATCTCTAAATTTAACAACTGCTTTGATTTGTTCTGGTGTCATATTATCACACATAATAATATCACCACCCGCTTCCATGGCTTCTTTAACTTGTTCAAACGTTTCACATTCGATCTCTATTTTTGTAACCCATGAAATTCGTTTACGTGCTTTTTTAATAAACTCTGAAAGATTATCTATGGTTTTCATATGAGTATCTTTAATCATCAAACAATCATCAAGTCCAAGTCTATGATTAATTGCTCCACCAATTCTAGAGGCATACTTTTCAAAGTCTCTTAACTGGGGTCGTGTTTTTCGAGTATCTAATAGAGCAACCTCTAAATCATCTATTTTAGAGGCAAAAGAGTTTGCCATTGTTGCAATTCCAGAAGCATGTTGTAACATATTTAAAAAAGTTCGCTCTGATGATAAAAGAATAGAGGCTTTTCCTTCTAGTTTTGCAATAACATCACCCTTTTTAATCACTTCACCATCATGTTTTAAAAACTTGCAATCAAACTTTTCAGTTTTTGCCAATGCCTTAGCATAGATTTCTCCAGCAAGAATTCCATCATCTTTGGCAATAGCACGTGCTTTAAATCTTCCTTTTGGAGCAACATCAAAGAAAAGGTCACCTCGACCATTATCTTCTATAATGGCATTTTTTACAAACTTTTTAATATTAATCATACGTCAAACATCCTCTCTAATGCTAATTTTGCATATTTTACTGTTTTTTCATCCACTTTGATTTCATTTTCATAAGGTTCATCACTACCTTGTTCAATCTGTTTTAACGTTGCATAAACATCTTCTAGTGTTGTTTCATTCATAGTAGGACACTCTGGTTTGGTAGAACTTAAAATATAGGTATTTTTTTCTCGGAGACGATTTACCATATTATACTCTGTTCCAACAGCAACTTTTTGCTCAACGGGTAACTCTTTAATGAAAGTAATTAATTGTGAGGTTGAACCCACAAAATCAGCAGCATCACAAATAGACGGGTCACATTCAGGATGCACTGCAATTAAAATATCAGGATATTTTTCTCGATAAAACTCGATATCTTCAACAGTAAAGAGTTGATGTACTGAACAAAAACCGTTATAACAAATAATATCAGCTTTATGTAAATCTGTGCCATCACCAACAACTGCAGAAGTTAGGTTTAATGATTTGGCAAAGTTTTGTCCTAAACATCTATCAGGAACAAAGAAAATCTTCTTCCCTGATTTTAACCCTTTTTCTATAATTTTATAGGCATTTGACGATGTACATACCATACCACCCATTTCACCCACTCGTGCTTTTACTGCGGCACTGGAATTAATATAAGTAATTGGGAGAATATCATCATTATTAATGCCCACCTTATTTAAAATGGCTAAATTCTCATCAAAATACTGCACATCAATCATTCGTGCCATGGCACAACATGCAACTTTTGGCATCAAAACTCGTTTTTGCGGACTTAAAACTTTTACACTTTCACCCATAAAACCAACACCACAAAATAGTACATATTTACTTTTTGTTTGCATTGCTCTTTTGGCTAACTCTAAAGAGTCTCCTGTAATATCCGCTAACTCAAACACTTCATCACGTTGATAAAAGTGTGCTACAACTGTTACATCCAGTTTCTCTTTTAACTTTAAAATTTCTTCTTTTAAATTCAAAATTTACCTCTAGTTATCTTTGCTCAATTTTTATTGTCATTGATATAATTAAATCGGAATATAACAAAATTTTAGTTATAATCTTCTTTTACATTAACTATACATATAAAATAAGGGTCTAAATGGATTTTTTTAATACGAATATTGTTTTCTTTGCAGCTGCTTACTTAATCGGGTCAATTCCTTTTGGTTTATTACTGGCTAAAACCTTTGCAGGTGTTAATATTAAAGAGCACGGAAGTAAATCTATTGGAGCAACCAATGTTCTTCGTGTTGTAAAAGAGACGAATCCAACCTTGGCTAAAAAACTCGGACTTGCAACTGTTATATTAGACGCTATTAAAGGAACACTTGTCTTACTCATTGGTATGGCATATGGTTTAAGTGAATCAACACTTTGGGGAATGGCTGTTTTATCAATCTTAGGTCACTGTTACTCTATTTATTTAGGATTAGAGGGTGGAAAGGGTGTTGCTACAGGACTTGGTGTTTTCTTAGTTTTAATTCCAATTCCAACATTAATCGGTGCTGCTGTTTGGGGATTTTGTGCAAAAGTGCTCAAAGTATCCTCTTTAGCCTCACTTTTAGGTCTTGCAGGAGTAGTTATCTCTGCAATCATTTTTAATAATGGTTTAGGAGTAGGTAGCAATGCACCAATGTATATTATTGCTTTTGTGATTTATTATAAACACATTCCAAATATTATTCGACTCATCAAAAAAGAAGAAGCAAAAGTCGTATAGATGAAAATAGTTATTAAAGATTTAACATTTAAATGTATTCTTGGTATCTTGCCCAAAGAGCGTGTAAAAAAACAAAAAGTAATCATTCAGTTTTCTTGCCACTACAACTATCAAGAAGGTCAATTTGTTGACTACTCAAAAATAGCTAAAGAGATTGAATCTATCATGAAAAAAAAGAAGTTTCAACTTATTGAAGAGGCGTTACTCTATATAAAGAATAGACTCAAAACTCGATATCCTATTACAAAAATCAATCTAACTATTGAAAAACCTACCATACTGAAAAACTGTTCAGTCTCTGTCACTGCCTAAAATAGGTACATTTATAAAGTTTCTTGAAACTTAACATTACATTAAATTTCTTCTAAATTACATCAATATAGCTTCATTTAAGAATATTTTAAAATTAATAGGGGTAGAATTTTCGCAACGGTGTACCGGAAAGGTTTCTTTATATATGTATATAGAGATTGTTCGCGCGCTCCGGGAACTGATTATAATTTCGAAATTTAGGAGAACAAATGAAAAAATTCGCAAAAATGAGTTTAGTAGCAGCGGTAGCTGTAGCTGGTATGACTTCTGCAAGTGCAGCTGATTTAGCTGAAGCTATTAAAGGTGTTGATGTATCTGGTCAATTCAGATTAAGATATGAAGATACTGCAACTGATACTGCAGGTAATAATGATAATGGAAATGCTAACAAGTCAGATGTTGAAATAGAAATCAATGCTAAAGTTCCAGTTAACGATATGGTAACTGCTGTATTTAAAATTGACAATGCAAATGATGATACAAACAATGTAGATAAGGGTGCTGTTACTATTGAAGATTACTACTTCCAATATGTAAATGGTGCTACAACTGTTAACTTCGGTCAACAAAATATCCCAGGAAGAATGACAGACGCTGCACAAGGTGATGGTGTTGTTGCATTATATAATGCTGGAGCATTTACTGTAGGTGCTGCTGGATTTATTACTCAATCTGCATCTAACACAACTACTAACTCTAATGTTGGTCCATACGAAGGGTACGATTTATACTCTGTAATTGCTATGGGTAACGCTGGTCCTGTTGCATTATTAGGTCAATATGCTGACGTTCCTGATTTAGGAAACGCTTACAATGTTAAAGCTGACGCAACTGTTGGTCCTGTAATGGTTGGTGTTGAGTACTCTGAAACTGATTTAGATAACTCTTCAGCTGAGTATGATACTTTCAAAGCTTACGTTTCTGGTTCAATCGAAGCATTATCTGCTAAATTAACTTATGCTTCTACAGGTAAAGATGGTTCTGGTTCTTACCACGCCGTAGCTTCTAATGATTACGCTGCATCAGCTGAAACACCAGCAGAGTTCTTATTATGGCAATTAGGTTCTGCTACAAAAGCTGATTTATCAATCGTTGCATTAGATGCTTCTTACGCATTAACTGACAAAGTAACTTTAAGAGCGGCATATGCTGATGGTGACATGAAAGAATCTGCAACTGAAAAACAAGATCTTACTGAGATTTTAGGACAAGTTTCTTACAAAATGTCTTCAAACTTAAATACTTACTTCAGAATTTCTCAATACGAAGTTGATTACACAACTGGTAATGATACTGAAAAAGTTAGAGGTAGAGTAGAAGTTCAATATACTTTCTAATCTAGAAGTTAAAATACGACTAAACTCATAAAGGTTAGAGGTTCTTTCTCTAACCTTTTTTTATTTCTAAAACGACTCAAATTCTTTATAAATAAAAGTTACTTTATGATAAAATAACCTTTTTAAAGGATGGATATGAAACTAAACGCTAAACTTGTCACACTATTTCTTTTTGGAACACTCAGTCTAACCTCTCTTCAAGCAGAGACAACAATGTGTTTTAAAGAAGATCATAAAAATTTTACAACAATTGAAAAAGTTAATCTTGATGGTGGACTTTGTAATGGTTCTAAAACAGTACAAGATATGAAAAAAGAAGGATGGAGTGTTGACGATATTAAAATCTCAAACTCTAATTACATCTATATTTTCAAAAAAGAAACAACTATAGATTCAGTAAATATGGCAGAACTAGAACGAAAAATTATTGAAAGATTAGAAAATAAGAAAAAAGAAGATAAAAAACAAGCAGGAATTGAACGAAGAGAAAGAATGATGGTCAACGGAAAAGCTATTTATCAAAATACGTGTACTCGATGTCATGGAGAAAAAGCAGAAAAAACACCTTATAACACGGCTCGAGCACTCATCAATATGAATTTATCTGATTTTACTTTAGCTATACGCGAGTACACATTAGAAAAGTATGATAGAGGTTATGCAATGATTATGAGACCTTATGCTATTACTTTAAATTCTCAAAAAATTAAAGAAGTTTATGCTTACATCCAATCAATTAAGGCGAAAAAAGAAGAAACTATAAAATAGTTATAGTAAAACTTGCTCTTATAAAGCTATAAAACTTAATAATGTATAATCCTTTTTTATAAGGGATTATACATGGATGCATACGAATACTCAGAACTACTTAAACTACTTAATACAAAACTTGATAATATTAAAAATATTTTAAAACCTGATAAGCTCAACATTAGGATTAAAGAGATTGAAGACTTAGAAGCAGACCAAGACTTTTGGAATGATGTTGATACTGCAACTAAAATTGGAATTGAAAAGAATCGAATCTTAAGTAAACTTTCTAAATTTAATAAAGCCTATGAAGCCCTTCAAGAAACCAATGAACTACATGAATTAGCAACTGAAGATAATGATGAAGACACTTTTGAAATGCTTCATGATGAAGCTAATGATTTAGATGAATTGATTAAAAAAACTGAAATTGAAGTAATGTTAAGTAATCCTGATGATTCTTCAAATGCAATTGTTTCTATTCATCCAGGAGCAGGTGGTACAGAATCACAAGATTGGGCTTCCATGCTTTATCGTATGTACTTACGATGGTCAGAGAGAAATGATTTTAAAATCGAACTTCTTGATTATCAAGATGGTGAGGAAGCAGGAATCAAAGATGTCTCTTTCATTATTAAAGGTGAAAATGCCTACGGGTATTTAAAAGCCGAAAACGGAATTCACAGATTAGTACGTATTTCACCATTTGATTCCAATGCTAAACGTCATACCTCATTTGCTTCTGTTATGGTCAGTCCTGAGATTGATGATAACATTGATATTGAAATTGAAGATAAAGATATTAGAATTGACACCTATAGAGCCAGTGGAGCAGGTGGGCAACACGTTAATAAAACGGAATCTGCTATTCGAATTACACATATTGAAACTAACATTGTTGTTCAGTGTCAAAATGACAGAAGTCAGCATAAAAATAAAGCCAGTGCTATGAAAATGCTAAAATCAAGACTCTATGAATTAGAACTTGAAAAACAACAAGCAGATAAAGATGGTGTTGAAAAAAGTGAAATTGGATGGGGGCATCAGATTCGCTCATACGTACTACAACCCTACCAACAAGTAAAAGATACCCGTTCAAACATCGGATACTCTAATGTTAGTGCCATTTTAGACGGTGATATTACAAAAATCATTGAAGACGTACTAATAGCTACTTCTAAATAGTTAATAACTATTTAGATGCAGTTTTTACTCATAGAAAAAACTCTTACAACTATCTATCACAAATAGTTTTATACTCACAATAAAGACAGTTCGATTTTTCTTCACATTTATTAAATTCAACCTGCGTTGTATGTAACTCTTCTAATACTTTATCAAGTAGTTCTAACTTAGGCACTAATGTAACTTCTTCTTTTAAAGTCGTCTCATATAAATCATAGTAAGCGGTTTCAATTTCTTCAGCTTGATACAATGCTTTTGCAGCAAGAAAATAGAACTCCAGCTGAAAGTCTTTTGTTTTTTCATAATTTTTTAAGGTATCTACTTTTAAGGAACTACTTGTTTTATAGTCAAGTACTACTAGGTTTTTATTCACTTGATCAATTCTATCAATCACACCTTTTAATTTAATCCCCTTATGTTCAATCATAAAGGGTTTTTCCAAAGCAACTATATTTAGATTACTTTTAAAACGCTCTTTTTCATAAGCGATAAAAGAATCTAGTCTTTTTTTCCATACTTCTATATCTAATAACAAATAGGCATTATTATTTTTAGTCTCATTGAGTGTCTCTAAAAGTTTTTCATAGTTTATTAACCTAGGCTCACTTTGTGTATAAAGCTTATGAAGGGTTTTATGTATCAAATCACCTAATTCATAGCCTTGTGGCTTTAAAGAGGTATTATGCTCTTTTATAGCACTAATATAGTGTAAATAGAACTTTCTTTTACAAGATAGATAGGTTTTCAGTGATGTTGCAGACCAAGTTAGTTTGGATAAATCTATTTCTAAACTAACATCACTATCAAAATGATTAATTTTATGGCGATTAAACAAAATATGTTTATATCTATCATCTTGAATATTTGTATCAAACTTATGCTCTTTAAAAAGTTCACTTGCAAATCGACTGATTTGCATGGTTTCATTTTTCACATAGGAAATATAAACCTCATTTGCTTGGGTAATTATTCTATGATAATAATACTTTTGTAAATTTTCACGGTCTTGTGCAGTAGGTAAATTAACCCCTTTTTTTAGCGACGTTGATAAAAACTTATCTTTGACAGAACGCTTAGGGATAAATCCTTCATTAAAATCAACAATAATTAACCCGTCATAATTTACTGCCCTACTCTCTAAAAGACCCATTACGGTTATTGGCCCAGAACTAACATCATCAAGTGTTATTTTGGAAACCTTTTGGAAAAGTATTTTGTAGGCTTCTTTTGTACTAAGATTTTGTTGGGTCTTAAAAAAGAGCTGTTTTAAACGAAAAACAGTTTCATCAAACTTTTCCAACAGTTCACTATTTGTTTCAATACTTTTTAAATACTCTATCGTCTCATCAAAAATGATTTCACTAATATTTTCATGCCAAACTTTTTTAAGGGTTGAATCTAAATACTCTCTATCAATTTTTAAAAATTCTAACTCTTCAACAGTTTTGAGTTCATCTTCATTAAGATATTCAATAATCGTTAATAGATATTTATAAAGTTTCTCATTATAGATATCAAGTCCCATCGCGTAGTTAAAGTAGCCTTCATTATCGTATAGCTGAAGTTGTAAGGCAAAATTTTCATCGGGTAAAACTAAAGCAATTTTAGCAGGGTCAACTCCTTTTTCTAACATAGATGTAATGGATTTTTTTATGAATGCAATTTGATTTGTACGGCTATTAAATGCTTCTACATTTATATTTTGTCTGTTTTTATCAGTTGGACTTTTAGTTATGATTTTATTCTCTGATAAATTTAATGTGTACTGGGTATTGTCATCTAAAGTAAACCCTAGAGTTTTAAATGATTCAATTGATTTTTGATTATACTCATTAACATGTAAGTTGATTAAAAACGGCTTTATTTGAGCTACCTCTTTTATAATATCCAATTCAACGTTAGTTAAATACCCTTCAAAAAAGAATCCTATTTCATCAAATTTATCTAAAAAATTTTCATTGAGTTTATAGTGTTGTGGCATATTTATTTTATCAACAGCACTATTTTTATCTAAAATTTTTACATAGTTTGTATATATCTCTTTAAGAATTTCAATATGTTCATGGTAAAACTCATAGGTATCAAAATCAGTTAAAGTATCTATGTTAACTTTTTCACTTGCCATTTCACCAAAAAAACGAAAAAGATAATCACTTTGCTTAAAAAAGAAGCTAAACTCATTTGAAAAACCTAACTTTTTGAGTCCCTCGATATTTGCAGCCTCTTTTAAAAATAGAAATCGTTCTTCTTCATCAATAAAGTGTCGGTTATCAAAAAGTAAAACTTTTTTTAAGAATTCATCGATTGTTAGAAATGTCGGTAAAAGTGTATTAGTGGTTGTGAAGTTTTTTAAATATTCCCTAATAGCTCGGCTAGTAGGGAATATAAGAAGTTTTTTATTAAAAGTGCTAAAGTGCATTGGTTTTTATATAGAAATATCCTTTGTTACCATCTTTTGTTTCAACAGTACCAGTAATATTCCAATTTCCTTGTATTGGTATATTTACAAGTGAGCTAAAACTATCACTTTGGTTTTCACTATTTGAGAAATCCATATCTGATTTATTGTTTGTCGCTTTTGTAACTCTAAAAGCAATTGTAGCATCTTTTATTCTATTTTTTTGCTTATCTTCTAAGGTAATAATAATTTTATTTTCACCTTTTTTTAACAAGTCTTTATGAAGTGATCGTTTTTCTAAAACACGTTGAGAATAAAAGATATCTTCTGTAGTCAAATCAAAGGCTTTTCCATTAATTGAAATAGAAAAGTTATATTTCTTTTTGAAGTTATCATTAGATGTTAACATCTTATTAAAGTTATCATCAACTTGCTGATATTTTTCAAGAAATGTTTTATCTTCATGAACAGGAGTTTTCACTGCACTCATAATTGTCCAGACAATCATCCCTAATGTATATGAAAAGAGACCAATAAAAAATATTGGCCAGTAGTTTCTTTTTTTCATTTTTCCTACTTTCTACGCCGCATAACTGCGTAAGTATAAAGAAGTATTCCTCCAACAACAAGTGTATACATGAATACTTTCCAAATTGTTCCAGTTACTTTACCTTGGTTAGGAATGTTACTTTCAAGCTTAATCTTATTGTGTTTTGCAATCACATGAGCAATATGTCCGTAACCATTAAGTACTGCTGCACTTGCTTTTGCGTATAATTCATTTTTATCTTTAGATGCTAATAGTGGTATCACATACCCATTAAGAACATCATCTTTATCTATTATTGATTGTAATTTTTGTGAAGTTAATAAGTTTACATGTATATCTTCCATTGACATTGTCAATAAAACATAAGGTTTTTGTAAACCCTCTTGTAATGCTAATTCTTTCTTTTTAATTAGTTGAAACTTTTCCTTCATTGGCATCTCTTTTTGAAGCCCGTAGGAGTTCTTTATATAAACGTAGACACTTACGTTTGTTTTTGTTTTTAATTCATTTCCAATTTCTGTGATTTTTAATTGAACACGTTCATCGATGATATAGTTATCACCTTTTAACATAAACGTTGTTGCGCTTGCAGTTGTAATAAAAAAAAGTAGCAGTGAAATCACTGCTACTTTTAAAAGTTTTAAAGCTTTCATTTATCCTACATATACTCTTGCAGAGTCAAAGAATGAAAGGTAAGCAGAAAGCAGTGCCGATACTAATAATAGTAATCCAATTATTTTATCCATGTCCTACTCCTTACTTCTTATCAACAAGCTGGTACTGATTAATATTATCAGCACTGTTAGCTTTAAGACCATTCAAGTCTTGGTTGATTGTATAAAATTTTTGTGCATTATTTTGCTGTGCACCAACACTTAATACAGTTAATACTGCAAGGATTGATAATAGTAATACAGTTGCAATTAACATACCTGTAATACCATTTAAAGCAAATAATCCTCTTTCGTTTTCGTTCATTTGAGAATTTCCAGCCATCTTACTCTCCTAAACTTCTAATGTAATTAGCAAGTGCTTTTTCTTGAGTAGGGTTTAATCTACCTTTGAAACTTGGCATCGTACCAATATTAGCTTTTTTTCCGTCTTGTAATACAGCTGAGATAACAGCGTCATCGTATTCAGCAATATTTGGACCTACAAATGCAATACCTTTTCCATCTGCCCCATGACATCCAGCACAAGCTGCATAAGCTGCAGGTTGTTCACCTTTGAATCCACCAGCAACGTAATCAGCAATAAGTCCAACATCAGGACCTGCTGCCATACCTGCAGGCATACCACCTGGGAATGCAGTTTTTAAGTTATTTGCACCATTATTAATTACATGTTCAACAGAAGTTTTTAAAATTCTTTTTGTTAAATCTTGCGCTTTTCCATCAATACCTTCAGCATCAACACCGTGACATGGTGCACACTGTACTAAGTAGATAGATTCACCCATTGCAACTAAATCTTCTTTAGATGGGTTTTCCCATTTTGAAGCGAATTTAGCATTATATTCTAAAGTCTCTTCATTCCATTGACCAATTTGTGAGAAACCAGCAGTTGGGTATCCAACTGTCCAGTACCATAGCATCCAAACAATTGTTCCAATAAATGCTAATCCCCAACCTGTAGGAATCGGGTTTTTATACTCACCAATACCATCCCACTTCTCTTCTGCTAGATCACCACCAGCAGTATCGTTTTTAATCTGATTAACATACTTTAACGCAACAAATACTGTAATAACAATAATCGCTAATGCCCCAAGCATAGTTAAACTATTAATATAATCATCACTAACAAAAGCATCACCTGCTACAAAGTAAGTTCCTGCCATTAAAGCGATGATAAGAATAAGTCCACCTATAACCATAGATTTCATATTAGTTCTCCTTCTCGTCTTTTATATTTTTTCTATCTTCAAGAGGATCTGATTGAATCGAATCATCATGCACTAAGTCAGAGTATTTTTCATAATCTTTTTCGCCTTTTTTATCTCGTTTGTAAATAGTCCAAGCATACGAATAAAAAACTACAAATACAATCAGGAGTAAGACAAACTTTGCATACCCCTGTAAATCAACTAGCTCTTGATGACTCATTTAAACCTCTATTTTAAAGAATTCATGTACGCGATTAACGCAACAATTTCAGGAATTTTACCGTTTGCTACGGCATCTTTCACAGCTTGATTTTTCATATCAGCCGCAATTGCTTTTGCTTCTTCTAAAGCTAATGCACTTGCTTCTTCGTATGTTCCTAATGGAACATCAATTTTACCATCACCGTCTAAATCAACATCATAAGGTGTATTGAAAACATTTTTAACAGTGAATGCTTCACCATATGCAGTTTCAATATCAGCCATATTTGTGAACTGGTGTGGATAAGCTGGCATGATTGAACCAGGAACTACTGAAGCAGGATCCATCATATGATTTTCGTGCCAGTCAGTTGTTCTATAGTTACCAACTCTCATTAAGTCTGGACCAGTTCTTTTTGATCCCCATAAGAATGGTCTATCATATGCATACTCACCACTTAATGAATACATACCATATCTATCAGTTTCTGATTTAAATGGTCTAATCATTTGTGAGTGACAAGCATTACAGCTATCTTTAATATATACGTGTCTACCAGTTAACTCTAAAACAGAGTATGGTTTAGTACCAACTGTAGGACGTGCCTGTTTTGCAAAATCAGGAATAATTTCGATTATACCTGCGAATGAAATAAAAATAAATACTAATACCGCAAAGAAAAACGGTCGTTGTTCGAACCAATGAAACATAATAATCCCTCCTTCTTATGCAGCTACTGGCGTTGCGTTAGTTGGTTCTTTATCAAGAACTCTACCTGCAGTCGCTGTTTTATACATGTTATATGCAAACATGAAGAAACCAATTAAGTACATTAATCCACCAACCGCTCTAATTGTGTAGTATGGTTGTAATACATTTACTGTATCAATGAAAGAGTAAACTAATGAACCGTACTCGTCATAAGCTCTCCACATCATACCTTGCGTAATACCTGCAATCCACATAGATGTAAAGTATAATACGATCGCTGTAGTTTGTAACCAGAATTGTGTATCCATTAATGATTTAGAGTAAAGTTCTCTTCCGTACATTCTTGGAGCCATATGGAACAATGCTGCCATAATCATAAATACAACCCATCCTAATACACCATCATGAACGTGACCTGGAATCCAATCAGTAAAGTGCGCAATTGCATTTACAGATTTAATAGACTGAATAGGTCCTTCAATTGTTGATAACATATAGAAAGTTGATGCTAAAATCATAAACTTAATTAATGTATTTGATTGTAACTGTTGCCACTCACCTTTCATAGTTAAAAGCATATTAATTGCTGATCCCCATGATGGTAAAATTAATACAACTGACATTACAGATCCCATAGTTTGCATCCAATCTGGAACTGTTGAATAAATTAAGTGATGTCCACCTGCCCAAAGGTAAACAAATAATGTTCCCCAGAAAGCTAAAATAGATAACTTATAAGAATAAACGTTTTGTCCAGACTCTTTTGGTAAGAAGTAGTAGATCATTGCAATAATTGGAACTGTAAATACAAATCCAACTGCGTTGTGTCCATACCACCACTCAACTAACGCATCATTTGATCCTGCATACATAGAAACTGAATGGAACCAGTCACCGTATCCAGAGAATAATGCAGTTGGTACTGCCATTGAGTTAAATAAGTGTAACATTGCTACAGCTAAAAATGAAGCAATGAAATACCAGATTGAAATATAAAGTGTTCGCTCTCTTCTAATTCCAATTAAACCAAAAATACCAATTCCCCATAATACCCACCATACTGTGATAAGAATATCAAGTGGCCACTCTAACTCAGCATACTCTTTTGATGTTGTAATACCTGCTAAAAGTGTAACAACTGCTAAAAGAATCGTAATAAAGTACAATAAGAAATGTAACTTAGCTACTGCCATTAAGAATGGTGATTCCTTTAAAGAAACCTTAAGTACTCTTTGCCCAATGTAATACCATGTAGCAAAGATACCACTAAGAGTAAAACCAAAAGCTACACCATTTGTGTGTAAAGGTCTTAATCTACTGAATGTACCATACTCACCTGCTAAGTTGTTTAACTCAGGGAAAGCCATTTGAAATGCTAGAATAACACCCACTAACATACCAATGATACCAAACAGAATTGTTGCAAATGTAAAGGCTTTTGCAATCGAGTAATCATACTCTATTTGTGCACCGTTTTGCATCAATCTCCTCCTACTAATTTTTTATATACAAGTCACTAAAATGTCACTCATTGCAAAAATATTATCTAAAGAGCAGTTAAATTAAGCTTAATAATTTAGTTTTTTTTTTAAGTTTTCTTTAAAAATAAAAAGAGTTACATTTTGTAAATTATAAGTAAGTTTTATAATTTTAGCTCCATCTTGATACTCATTATTATTTCCAATTTTTAAGGGCTTGTTGGGTCTCCCGTTGCATGCTTTTTTTCTTTAAATCTTCCCGCTTATCGTGGAGTTTTTTCCCTTGGGCAGTGGCTATTTGAATCTTCACCATATTTTTTGAGTTGAAGTAGAGTTTTATCGGTACAATGGACATTCCATCCTTTGTCACCTTAGTAAAAAGTTTATCAATTTCTTTACGATGAAGCAGTAGTTTTCTATCACGGTTTTCTTCAGGACGATAGGTTGCATGTGCGGTACTTAAATGAGTAATATGCATATTAAAAATAAAGACCTCATTTCGGATAATTCTGACAAAAGAATCCTTTAAATTTACACGCCCTTCTCTAATAGCTTTTACTTCACTTCCTTTTAATTCAACACCCGCTTCAAGCTTATCTATTATAAAATAATCGTGAAAAGCCTTTTTATTCTTAAACGTTAAATTTACCGTTTTATCTTGTTTACTCATCTTATTCTACCACCCTAAAAAACGAACTTCCCGAGCCTGAGAAGTACCATTTTGGTTTTGCGAAGCTTTTTAACTCATCATATTGTGTCACTGCAGGTAAATACAGATCATTAGCTTCGATTATATCGTACTCTTCTAATATTTTAAGAGAGGCCATACCAAGAAGTTTTGTCCCTTCATTTTGTGACACTTCTTTATAAAAGTCATCTCTAAATGAAGAAAAAATAACACCCGTGTTACATTCTACATTAGGGGTTACGGTCTCAATTTTTAAAGGTTCTTCCTCATATTTTGTGACATTTTCACCAATTCCTGTCACATTTGCACTGTCATATTCATAAACAAAAAATGGTACATCAGCACCAATTGTTACACTTATTTTTGCTAATTCATCTTTTGTAAGACCTAGCTTACATGATTCATTTACCATTATCATAAAGGTTGCTGCATTTGAGCTTCCGCCACCTAATCCAGCAAACTCAGGAATTCTTTTTATTACCTTGACATAATGTGTTTTAAAATATTGTTCTACTTTTGGGGACAATTCTTTTAGTGCCATAAAAGCCTTATAAACTGTGTTCTTTTTTGTTTCACAACCAAAATTACCCTCTAGGGTAAAAGTATCACAATCTTTTTTAATAAAACTCATTTCATCATATAAGTTTTTAACGCGTACAAATCGAGAGACTAACTCATGGTAATTTTCCCTTCGACCTGCAATTTTTAAAAAAATATTCACTTTTGCATATGATTTTTGAGTCATTAAAGCATAACCTTATTGAGTAGATATTTAACTTCACTATTTTGAATTTGGATTATACTGAAAAAATCATCAAACTTGATATAAAAAGTTCCATCACTATTATCTCCCAAAAATTCCGTAGAGATGGATTTACCATCTTCTATCCATTTTTTAGTTCCTTTATACTCTATTTCATCTAAATCCAAATAAGCTAAAGGGTTCAAAGATTTTTCATTATCAAATTTAAATAGCCCTTCATTTAACCGTTCCAAATAGGAAAGTGTCCCAACCCTATCTAACTTCTCTAATATAATTTGAGCAAGACTTCGTATATATGAACCTTCACTAACGGTTGCTTCAAAGGTAATAAAAGGGTGATTATAGTTTATAAACTTTGTATTTGTTATATTCATAACAGACTGTTTCATTTGTACATCTATACCTTCTCTGGCTAAATCATAGGCACGTTTTCCATCGATTTTTTTAGCTGAAAACTTTGGAGGATAATATTTAATCTCCCCGATTGTTGAAAGAACGGCTTCTTGTACACTCTGCTCATTTAAAATCTTTGCATCATTTATTTCAATGATATTCTCAGTATCAAGTGAATCAGAAGTTGTTCCTAGCCAAATGGTTGCACGATATGTTTTTGGTGTTTTTTGAATGTAATTAAAAAGTTTAGAGTATTGCCCAAATGCCACAATCAAACAACCACAAGCAAAAGGATCCAGAGTTCCACTAAAGCCAGCTTTTTTATTGCGGTATTTACGTTTGATTTGATTTAAATAGGAGTTTGAACTTCGAAACATTGGTTTATTGACAACCAACAGTTTATTTAAGGGTTTATTATCATATAACTTTTTTTGCATTAACCTACTCTAGCCGTAGAAAAATTAAATTTTTTCTACGAATGAAGATAAGATATCTCGACGAGTACCGCCAAAATTAATTGTAAGTTTAAAATCTTTACCAGCTTTCACAGCTTTTTGAACACGTCCCATTCCAAAGATTTTGTGTTTAATTAAATCACCTTTTTTATAGGAGCTATGTTTTTCAATGGTTAAACACCCTTTAACTAAACCTGATTCACTTAAGAATCGTGATTTTAATAGATTGGCACGTTTTCCTTTATAAAATCGTGAGTGTACAAAAGATAGCGTTAAGTTATCCATAGCCCTTGTTAATGCCACATAACCTAAACGTCGCTCTTCTTCTATATCACTTCCATCCCCAATAATTGGGAAGAATCCCTCTTCAAGTCCAATAATAAACAGGTGTTTATACTCTAATCCTTTAGAGGCATGAATACTCATCATAGAGATTGCTTCATTATAAAGTTCATCTTGTTCAGACTCCAAAGCAATTTCATTTAAGAAGTCTTCTAGTCCTA
>LPNY01000042.1:305950-375572 GCA_001655195.1 Arcobacter sp. EP1 | reverse complement strand
ATATTGGCTTGTCTATCATATCCATCAGGAGCATTATCATAAGATGCTCGATAATCAAAGGTATCTTCAAAGGCGTCTAAAAACTTCATTTTTGATTCATTTAAAGTATCACGTAAATCCATAATAGAAGCTACAAATACTTTTAAGGTTCGCGAGTTTTTCTTTCCAACAATTGCTGCTAATTCATCTGCATTAAGTTCTTCAAGTAGGGTGAATATAGGTTTTTTCAACTCAACTGATTTAGCATCAAGTTTATCAATGGTTGTTTTTCCAATTCCACGCTTTGGTTTATTTACAACACGCTTCAAGGAGAAGTTATCCGTAGCATTAGTAAGAATTCTAAAATAGGCGATTAAATCTTTAATCTCAGCACGTTCGTAGAACTTCATACCACCCACTAATTTATAGTTGACTTTTGCTTTATTAAGACCTTCTTCTAAAGATCTAGAAAGAGCATTAACTCTAAAGATGATTGCAATATCTCGTGGACTTTCTCCACTCTCTATTAGTTTTTGTACATCTTCTACAAGTTTTCTTGTCTCTTCATTTTCATCGTGGGATTCATAAACACGAATAGGATCACCTTTTGCTCGTGTTCCACGAAGTGTTTTTCCCAATCGATCTCGATTGTGCTCAATAAGTTGATTGGCATGATTTAGTATGGTATCAGTTGATCGATAATTATCTTCTAACTTGACAACCGTTGTATTTTCAAAGTGGTCTTTAAAATTTAAAATATTTTTGATAGTCGCACCACGCCATCCATAAATTGATTGGTCATCATCACCAACCACACAAAGGTTGTTATGGTTACTACATAAAAGACGTAATAATCGATATTGTAATTCATTGGTATCTTGGTACTCATCAACCATTATGTACCGATACCGTTCACTGGTCTCTTTGGCTAATGCTTCGTCTTGTTTTAAAATTTTATATGGTAATAATAACAGGTCATCAAAATCAACCAAATTGTTTTTCAATAAATAGGCTTCATATTTTTCATAAACATCTGCAATTTGTTGATAGAGTTTTAGTTGAGCTGCTGCTTTTGCTTCCACTGGACTTAGTAGTGTATTTTTGTATTTAGAGATTTCAGAAACAAGTAAAGAAGTTGTAATCTCTTTATCGATTGATTTAATAATTCTTTTTTTATCGTCTGTATCAATAATAATAAAGTTATTCTTCCTATTAAGTTTTGTCATATTAAACTTTAAAAATAGAAGTCCAAACTTATGAAAAGTACAGAGCAATGGTGGAGTGTTAATAGCGTTTGAATCAATCAGAGAAAAAGCTCGTTCTCTCATCTCCGTTGCCGCTTTATTTGTAAAAGTTAATGTTAGGATTGAAGAAGGATCAATTCCTATTGAAATTAGATATGCTAACCGCGTTGTAATGGTTTTGGTTTTTCCTGAACCAGCCCCTGCAAGTATCAACAAAGAACCGTCAATATGTTGCGCTGCTTTTTGTTGAGATTCATTTAAAGATGCTAAGAAATTTTCACTCATTTTTACTCCCACATTCCACTATAAATCTAAAAAATTTAATAGTATTAATATATATTGTACCATAATATTATTAAAATTTTTATTGGCTTAATTTATCTATATATAAACAAATGTTATTATAATCATAATTTTAAACAAAGTAAAACCAATAAAGGAAATCATAATATGCTTACAGATTTCGCTAAAATTGAGACCTTCTTAACTGTTGTAAGAGAAAAGTCATTCTCTAAAGCTTCAGCAAAACTAGGTATCTCACAACCTGCAGTAACACAACAAATGAAATACATAGAGGATTATTTGGATGTGCAAATTGTTGATCGAAAGAAAAACGGTATTCGTCTAACAAAAGAGGGACAAATGCTATTAACAATTGCCCAAAAAATTGAACGATGTGTTAACAATGCAGAAAAAGAAGTTCTTAAAATTATGAACAAAAATATTACGTTCGTTTTTGGTGCTTCATTTATCATTGGTAACTATATTTTACCACGATTCTTAAACCATTTAAAAGAGAACATTAATAACGATGTTTCAGTAAATGTATCTGTATCAAACAAAGCCATTGACGATTTAGTTGATAAAAAAATTGATATTGCATTGGTTGAAAACTACATTCCAAATGATGAACTGATTTATCGAGAATGGATGGAAGATGAAATTGTTATCTTCTCTAACCAAAAACTTCCTACGAAAGCAAAACCAGAGGACTTACTCTCTTACAAATGGGTATGTCGAAATCCTGACTCACATACACGAATGATTTTTAAAGAGAATTTAGATCGGGCAAACTTCCCTGATTGTGATGAGTTTGATGTAACAAGTGAAGTGACAAGTGCAACAACAATTGTCCAAACTGTACTTCATGCTGAAACTGATGAATCTCCAACAGTTTCTATTGTATCACGAAATGCAATTGAATCATTACTAAAAGCTGGTGCTTTATATGAATCACGAATCGGTTCACATAAAATGGTAAGAAAACTCTATATTGTTTACAGAAAAGATAGAAAACATGATGCATTTATTGAAAATGTAGTGGATTACTTACTTAAAATCAAAGCTTAATATACTAAGAGAAAACTCTCTTAGTATCAAAACTTCGCTTTCAATCTCTCTTTAGTATTTTAATCCTACTTTTAGTAAGGCTTTTTTAATTTTTTGTATTTGTTGATGTTTATTTTTACACCATGACGGTGAAAGTAACGTATCATCATTTATACCAGCAGTTACTCTTTGAACTGAGATATTTTCAGGCATCGCTTTGATAGATTTTACAACAGTATCAATATAGAGGTCTTCAGAAATAGGAGTGAATTCTCCTTTTTTATACTCATTGGTTAAAAGCGTGTTTTTAACCACATACAAAGGATGAAACTTTATGGAATCAACATCTAATTCAACGGTTTGATTAAGAGTATCTAACATCATCTCTTGATCTTCTCCTGGAAGACCATAGATTAAGTGTCCACACACCTTTAAACCTTTCTCTTTAGTACGCATAATCCAGTGACGCATATTTTCACTAGAATCACCACGATTTATCTTATCAAGGGTCTCATTATAAAAAGACTGAATACCATATTCGACCCAAATCTCTTTATCCTTTGAGAGTTCTACTAAATAATCTAAGATTTCATCAGTCATACAATCAGTTCGTGTACCAATAGAAAGCCCAATAACATTATCAAACTCTAAAGCTCTTGAATAGAGTGCCTTTAAGGTTTCTAGTGGTGCATAGGTATTAGTAAAAGATTGAAAGTAGACAATAAATTTTTTGGCACCAAATTTGTTTTGTAGTACTTTTTTTGTTGCATTAAATTGCATCTCTAATTGTTGTAGTTGATTATCTAAATAAGGATTCTCAACTGTTGTTGGGTGGAGTTTAAACTTTGTTTTTTTCTCTTGAAGATTTGGAGAGAATGAATCATTCTCACAAAAACTACAACCACCCTTTGCAACAGTACCATCGATATTGGGACACGTAAAACCAGATATAGAGATAGGCACTTTATAAATGGTTTCACCAAATTTACTTCGGAAATATCTTCCGATTGTTAAAACTTCTTGTAATTTACTCATTATTTAGTTACGAAATAATCTCCATCAAAACTCTCTAAAGCATAGTTTCTATCATCACCAATTGAAACACGTAAGTCATCTACACTTAAGTATTCTAAGGTATCAGCTTCAATATACTCACACACTTCTTCTTTAGTCATATTATTTGAAATTAACTCTTCTTTATTTGGCGTATCAATACCATAATAACATGGGAATTTAATCTCTGGACTCGCAACTCTAAAGTGAACCTCTTTAGCACCTGCATCTTTGAGCATTTTCACAATTCTTTTTGAAGTTGTTCCTCGCACAATTGAATCATCAATAACAAGTAATGATTTACCAGCAATGAGTGATTTCATAGGAGAGAGTTTCATTCTAACTTTCATATTTCGCATCTCTTGCGTTGGTTCAATAAAAGTTCGCCCAACGTAATGATTTCGAATAATTCCGTACTCAAAAGGAATACCACTTTGTGCTGCATATCCAAGTGCTGCTGGAACTCCTGAATCAGGTACTGGTACAACCATATCATAGTGAACAGTCGAATCCACATCATTTTTTGCCAGTGTTCGTCCCATATTTTCTCGTGTTCTGTAAACATTTTTTCCATCAATTACAGAATCAGGTCGCGCAAAATAAACATATTCAAAAGCACATGGTCTAAACTCTGGTTCAAACAGTTGAATTGATTCTGGCTCATCATTATCTTCAGAGAAAATTAACATCTCTCCAGGTTTTACATCTCGAATAAACTCTGCATCAACTAAATCAAATGCACATGTTTCAGAAGCAACAATGTATCCACCTGATTTTATCTTTCCAAGAGAGAGAGGTCGAATTCCATAACGATCTCGAATAACAAACTGCTTATTTCGCGATTGAACGATGAAACAATAAGCTCCTACCGTTTTCTCTAAGGCTTCAACAATTCTATCTCGTAGTCTGTTTTTTGAGTTCTTAGCAATAAGATGAATTAAATTTTCAGTATCCATTCCCGTTTGGAAAATTGCACCTTTATCAATTAAATCTTCTCGAATCTCTTTTTTATTAATCAAGTTTCCATTATGTACAATAGACATTTCACCTAATTTATATTTCGCAAATACAGGCTGTGCATCTAAAATAGAATCTCCACCCGCAGTTGAGTATCTATTATGACCAATTGCCATATTCCCTTTAAGGTAAGTTAATGCCTCGTCTGTAAAAACTTCAGAAACTAACCCTCTATCTTTTTTAGTAAATATTTTACCTTCACATGAAGAGCTAATTCCTGTCGCTTCTTGACCTCTATGTTGCATAGAAAAAAGCGCCAAAGAGGCAAGTCTCGCTGCATTATCATTTCCGTAAATTCCAACTATTGCACACATTTATTTAACCTTTACGAAAACAGAAAGTGAAAGTGTAAATATCTTTTTGTTTTCCATATATTTTATTTTTTCTTATAGACCTAAACAATCATTGATTGAGTATAGACCTGGTTCTTGGTTTACTAACCATTTAGCCACTTTAATTGCACCACGAGAGAATGTGTTTCTTGCAGTTGCTGTGTGATGTAGTTCAATGAACTCACCATCATTATAGAATCCTGCAGTATGTCGACCTACAATATCACCACCTCGTAGACTCATTACACCAATTTCATCTTTAGTTCGTGCACCAATTTCACCATCTCGACCTGAAACTCGAACAGCATCTAAATCTAAATCTCTTGCACGTGCTGCATGTTCAGCTAATGTTAATGCCGTTCCAGAAGGTGAGTCAACTTTGTATCGGTGGTGTTGCTCAACAATTTCACAATCAAAATCACTTAATGTTTTTGATGCAAGTGCTACTAGTTTATTTAAAACTGCAACACCTAAACTCATATTTGTAGCGTAAAGTACAGGTACTTTTTTACTCGCTTCAATTAAAAGATTTTGTTGATGTTTGTTAAATCCCGTTGTTGCAATTACTAATGGTTTTGTTCCACCATTTTCAACAATCTCAGTTAAAAGCGCTTCTGTTGCCACAGGTGCACTAAAATCAATCACAACATCACAAGCCTCTAATAGAGTACCCATATCATTTGTAATTACTGTACCTTCTGGTACAGGTTTTTTTAACTCATCAAACACATGACAAGCAGTAAGTTTCGCTTGTTCATCCGTTGCTAAGTCATCAATTAATAAAGAACCAACTCTTCCTGTACTTCCAACTATTCCTACGTTTAACATTTACTCTTTTCCTTAAAATTAGTCCCCACTAAAAGGGGACTCAAATCTCTTATTTTTAGGTTTTTAACCTACGTACTCAATAATATCAACAGCTGCTGTTGCACCATCTGCTGCTGCACAAACAACTTGTTTTGCTGCATCAATTCTTACATCACCTGCTGCATAAAGACCGGGTACATTTGTTCGCATTTTTAAATCTACAATTACTTCTGCTTGCTCATTTACATCACAAAGGTAAGAACCATCGTCTTGTTTTAAACTATCACTTAAAACATCTCGTCCAACAAATACAAAAACACCAGGAACATCTAATTGTCGTGTTTCACCAGTCTCTTTTGATTTTACAATCAAACCAGTTGTTCCCATATTATCACCAATAACTTCTTCAACAGTTACGTTAGTTACTTCTTCAATATTTTCACAAGCTTTCATATGTTCGATTGTACTTGGTGCTGCTCGATACGTGTCACGTCGATGCACTAAATAAACTTTAGAACAAAGTTTTGCAAGGTAAACTGCTTCTTCAAGTGCTGAATCACCACCACCAACTAAAGCAACTTCTTTACCTTTATAGAAAAAACCATCACACGTTGCACAAGTAGAAATTCCTCTTCCAAAGAATTTATCTTCACCTTCAAAACCTGCTTTTCTAGGAACTGAACCCGTTGCAAGAAGTACTGATTTTGCTTCATGTTTTGTTCCATCAACAAGCTCTAATTCAAAAGTATCACCACTTTTTGATACTCTTGATACTTGGTTCATCTCATGTTTTAAACCAAATTTCATTGCTTGTTTTGGCCAGTTTTCCATAAGCTCCATACCTGTCATGATATCACCTTGACCAGGGTAGTTTTCAATCTCACTACTTCCAGTAATTTGACCGCCAGGCATTCCCATTTCAAACATAGTAACGTTCTTCAATCCACCTCGTGTAGCATATAACCCTGCCGTTAACCCAGCAGGTCCTCCACCAATTATTGCTAAATCTAACATGTATCATTCCTTTTGTGTGTTTATACCAAATGAAAAAATAAACAGACTTATTCTCTCATTTAATATAAGGGCATAATAATACTCAAATTTTATTAAGCACAAGGTTAATTGAAAAAATTTAGTCCATATGATTAAGCATTGTTTCAAAAGAGTTAAAGAATTAAAAGAATACAAAAGTTTTAAAGTGAACATATGTTCAATACTTTTTAAAGAAAATTAAGTTATTCTCTCACTCTTAAAAAGGAATATTATGGAAATTTTAGACAAATTAATTTCGTCAGCTTCATCGTTAGTATGGGGTGTTCCAATGTTAGTTTTACTAGTTGGAACAGGACTTTATTTAACTATCCGATTACGAGGAATGCAGTTTTGGGCACTAGGACATGCCTTTAAACTTATCTTTGTAAAAGAGGAAAATGCTAAAGGTGATATTACACACTTCCAAGCATTGATGACAGCCTTAGCTGCAACTGTGGGTATTGGAAATATTGTAGGGGTTGCAACAGCAATTACCTTTGGTGGACCAGGTGCTGTTTTTTGGATGTGGATTACCGGACTTGTAGGAATGGCAACTAAATACTCTGAAGCCATACTCGCAGTAAAATATCGAGAAAAAGGTGAGAATGGCTACAAAGGTGGACCAATGTACTACCTTGCAAAGGGTGCAAATATGCCAAAACTTGGGTTTGCCTTTGCACTATTTACTGTGCTAGCTTCTTTTGGTATTGGGAACATGACCCAATCCAATGCAGTAGCAAATGCCTTATCATCACAATTTAGTACACCAACATGGGTAACAGGAATTGTTTTACTCACCGTTACTTCTTTTGTTGTTTTAGGCGGAATTAAATCTATTGGAAAAACAACGTCATATCTCATTCCATTTATGATTTTTGTTTACCTAACTACTGCAATTATTATTTTAGCCACAAATGCAGATAAAATTACTGATGCCTTTGGACTGATTTTTTACCACGCTTTTAACCCAATTGCAGCAGGTGGTGGATTTGCAGGAGCAGCAGTTGCAGCAGCTATAAGATACGGTATTGCACGAGGAGTATTCTCCAATGAATCTGGACTTGGTTCTGCACCAATTGCAGCAGCTGCTGCAAAAACCAACGACCCTGTTAAACAAGCCTTGGTTTCTATGACACAAACGTTTATTGATACTCTTGTAGTTTGTACTATGACAGCACTTATTATTCTTATGGCTCCTGTATGGACGACAGGAGGAAGTGCTGGAGAATTAACCCTTAAAAGTTTTGAATTTTTCTTAGGTGAATACGGGGCACTGGTTGTTGTTTTAGCCACTATTTTATTTGGATATTCAACTATTTTAGGATGGTCATATTATGGAGAACGTGCTTTTGAGTATATCTTTGGTGAGAAATCAATCAAGATTTACCGTGTTGTTTTTGTAAGTTTCGTGATGGTTGGAGCAATGATGGAGTTAAAACTAGTTTGGAACTTCTCAGATTTAGCCAATGGTCTTATGGCAATTCCTAACTTGATAGCCTTACTACTTCTGTCCAAAATAGTCACAGAAGAGACGAATCGTTATTTTAAAACAAACTAGTATAAGCACTTTGCTTATACTAGCTTCACCTCTTTATTTAACGAATAACCTAACCCTTTGACAATGACTATACTGTCATAGGGTATCTTTTTTCGCAACCGTTTAATCACCGAACGAATATTTATTAGCGTCGTTTCATCCCCTTCCCAAACATACTCTTCTATCTCTTCATAAGTTGCCACATGATGTAAATTTTTACTAAAAAGTTCTAAAAAGAGTATCTCTTTTTTTGTCAGTTCTATCTCTTGGGAACCTTTATACAAAATATGACTTTGAAAATCATATTTATGTACCTCATCAAACTGTAAAAACTGTTTTTCAATTGCACAAAGTTTTTTCACCTTTTGAATAAGTTCTAAAATATAAAAGGGCTTTTTTAAATAGTCATCACAGCCCAAAGCATAGGACTGTTGTATCTTTTCTAAATCATGATTAGAACTAATTATGATAGCAGGTATTTTTGGATGATTTAAACGTAAAAGCTCAAGCAATGAGATACCATCAATGTGAGGAACATTGATATCAAAAATAAAACAGCTATAACCATTTTCTAAGGCATTTAAAGCTTCATCCCCATCAGTAAAACAATCCACTTGATAGGACTCTTTTTCCAGTGAACTTTTAATTAAATTTAAAAGTCGTTCATTATCTTCAAGTACAAGTATTTTCATTCTAATTCCAATATTATTTTAAGTGCGGCACCCTTTGGTGTATTATATGCACGAATTTTTCCATTCATCTTATCTTCAATAATTACTTTTGACATATATAACCCAATACCATGTCCATTTGATTTTGTGGAGAAATAAGGTTTAAAAATTTTATGTAAAAACTTCTCTTGAATTCCTCCTGCATTATCTTCAACAATAATCAATAATTTCTGTTTTTCATTAAAAAGTCGAATATTAATAACTCTATTTTTAACATCATTTTTAAGCAATGCATCTTTGGCATTATTAATAATATTTAAAAATGATTGCATAAACTCATTACGGAAGCCCACAATATTTAACTTCGTATTCTCTTGCACATCAATGTTTACTTGTAAATAGTTATATTTGATATTATGTGCCATTATTTCCATGATAGAATCAATAGCTTCTTTCACATTGAAACTCACTTTTTGGTGCGATGGCATAATAAATTTTTGAAAATCATTAATGGTCGTATTCATATAGTTTACTTGGGTCATGATATCTTTTACATAAGACTCATCTTCACTAATAGCTTGCGAATTTTGATAAAAACTCTCTTGGGCAATAGTAGTAATTTCAACTAAAGGTGTCTTCCACTGATGGGCAATAGAAGAGAACACTTCTCCTATTTCAGCCAGTTTACTTTGTTGTATAACAAACTGTTGGTTTCTACTATAAGCTTTTTCAATCTCTTTTTCACGGGTGATATCTGTAAAAATTGTCACCGTTCCTGATGCTTTTGTTTTTTCATCCACATAACACGCTTGTTTAATCAAATAGGTTTTACGGTGATTTAATTCATCAATATATTTAAATTGAATGTTCTCTTTGGGGTTATTTCCATACTTTTCAAGAACCTTCACAATTCGTTTTGCATTTTTATTAGCAGGAAAATCATTGAGAGTATTTTTATATAAATCATGGCATGAAATTCCAAGTAACTTACAAAACTTTGTATTGGAATCTATAATCTTACCTTGAGTATCTTGCCAAAAAATAGGACTCTCAATAGCATTGAGCAATACACCATCAAACTCTATACGCTGACGTAGGTCTTTTTCCACCCGTTTTCGCATATAGATATTATGAAACAGTCCAATAATCAATAGTAATAAAAAAGGCGAAATAGTAAAAACAAAATTAATAAACCCACGGTGTTTATCATAAAAAGTTTCCCGTTTGTTCACAATCTCGTACTCAACAGATAACGCATCAACAGGCAAAGTAAACTCTTCAAGCTTTTGGGCATCATAAATATAGTGTAAATCATCAGAAACTTTTATTTGAGCAGGTTGCTTATCTAAAATATTTAATGCCATTTCCCCTGCACTTTTACCAAAACGGAACAGATCAACAATTTTTCCGCCTGTTGCTCCTTTTTGTATAAAAATAGAGTCCGTAATAAAAATAGGTATTTTCGCATTTTTAATAAAGTTTGCTATGGTATGGTTTTTATTTAACTCTCCACTCTTATTTTTATAAAAGCGAATAAAGAGTGCAGCACTATGTTCTTCATAAGTTTTAAAACGTTTAATCAATGCCTCTAAACTATCTTCTTTTAAATAAATAAGTTCATATTCATTGTGAAAACTATTAATAAAATCTTGAATCAATGGCTCAGTATGTAAAGCATTGGGACTAATATCGTTGATAATATAAAGCTTTTTAAGTCGAGGAATTAGTTTTTCGATGGCTTTTACATTACCAGTTAAATCTCTTTTTTCTAAAAGAGCAGAGACTTTATCTTGAACTTGGTACTGTTTCGCTTTTTCTTGTGAGAAGTTTTCAATTCCCACGGTTAAAATAGGTTCTGTTGTAAAAAACTCATTATAGATTTTTAAAACAAAATCATAAGCAAAACGATCAACAGCAATGATTAAATCATACTTTCTATTTTTGAGTTGAACTTTATACAGACTTGTTAAACTCTCATAATACTCTTTAGAAGTTACACGTTTGGAATCCATGTATAAAATATTGATATCTATATTAGTGTGAGGATAAAGGGTTTGCTCAATTCCACGTACAATATTATCACTAAACTCATACCCTTTATGATAGGAGTTTAAAATCAAAACTGAACTATTAGCAAAAAGAGATATTTGTAGAAAGATAAATAGCAGTAAAATCTTTTTCATAATAGTATTATAGTCAATTCTTACTAACAACCAAAAAAGGGATACCTAAAAGCATCCCTTTTAAATGGTTTATGTAAATTTGTCTTAAAGAATCACTAATCCTAAGGCAACCAATGCTCCTAAATAAACAGCACCAAAAACAGCACCTAGTTTCCACCAAGTAGCTTGAGAAATATACCCTGCTCCATACCAAATTGGTGAAGGTCCTGTAGCATATGGTGTTAAAATTCCCATAAGTCCTAGTGAACCAACAAGCAGTAAAGCTAAAGGTTGAATCATCTCAGCAGGAAGTAAGTTTGATGCTACTCCTAAAAATAGAGGTAACAGTGCCACTGTATGAGCGGTGACACTTGCAAAAAAATAGTGAAATAAGAAAAACAGCACCACTAACAGTATGACAATCGTAACAGGGTCCATTCCAGATAATCCTCCAGAAATCAATCCCGCTGCCCATTTTAAGAAACCAACTTTTTTAAGTCCGCTGGCCATGGCAACTAAAGTAGCAAACCAAATGAATACATTGATAGCACCTTTATTAGTAATAACATCTTCCCAGGTAATTACATTACTAAGTACAAGCAAACATAGAACTGCTAAAGCAGCTGTTGTACCATTAACGCCAATTTGTTTACCAAATATCCACATCACTAACGCTAAAATACCAAGACCTAACATCACAATTTCATTTCGTGTAATTGAGCCCATAGTTTCCAACTCTTTTTTAGCCCAAGCAGGAGCTTCAGGAGAGTGTTTTTGTTCAGGTGGATAAACAATATAGGTTAAAAAAGGAACCAATAAAAATAGCGGTATCATAATCGCAGCTAAGGTACTAAACCATGTTCCCCACTCAATCATAATTCCTGTATTTTTCTCAACCAATGACACCGCTAAAAGATTTGGAGCAAGTGCTGTTAAGAACATCGAACTTGTCACACACGTTGCTGCAATTGCAACCCAAGAGATGTATGAACCAATTTTTCGCGGGCTCTCATCTGGAGTAGAGTTAAACATTTGAGGAATATTAATAGCAATTGGAAAAATTGTTCCTGCACTTCGGGCTGTATTTGAAGGCATAAAAGGTGCAAGAATTCCATCAGCAAATGCTACAGCGTACCCTAAACCTAAGGTTGTTTTTCCTAACATTTTTACCAAAATTAAAGCAATTCTTTTACCAAGTCCACTTTTTTTATATCCTAAGGCAAACATAAATGCCGCAAAGATTAACCAAATAACACCATTTGAGAAACCACTTAACGCCCATGAACGGCTAGCTTTTGCAGTTTCACCAACCAAACCAAAGGTTGCGGCAAATGAAACACCAATTAAACCAATGAGTGCTGGTGGAATTGGTTCTAAAATTAGTCCTACAATCACACCTAAAAACAGTGCGAAAAAGTAGTGAGCATTAACACTTAACCCTTCAGGGGTTGGCAGTATTGCTATAATAATAGCAACTAAGACAGGTAATATAAATTTCATTTTATTACTTAACATAACGTCTCCTTTGAATTTCTTTATAATGAAATGATATGAAACGTAAGTGGCTTTAATGTGGCATTTAAAAAGAAGTGGAAAATTTAGGCATAAAAAAAGGCAAGAGGTTTTTCTCTTGCCTTTTTATGTAATTATAATTGGGATTATAATAATGAATTGATTTTGTCAATGAAAGCTTGTTTAGATGAAGCTCCAACCATTTGGTCAACGATTTCACCATCTTTCATGAAAATAATAGTAGGAATAGATCGAATTCCATATTTTACTGCTAAATCTTGCTCTTCATCTGTATTTACTTTACAAATGTTTGCTTTACCTTCAAATTCTTCAGCTAATTCTTCGATTACTGGAGCAATCATTCTACAAGGTCCACACCATGGAGCCCAGAAGTCTACAAGTGAAACACCAGAGTTTGTTACTTCCTCAAAGTTTGCAGGAGTTAAATCAACATATTTACCCATTTTTATTCCTTTAATTATTGTTTATTCAGAAATTATACACACCTAAGCTTAAAAAAAGTTGTACCAATTTAAAATAAATTATGCTCTCATTTCAAATTCATATTGTGTGTCATTGTGTAGCGAATAGGCGCCATAAATAATATTTTTATTTTTTATAAATATGTTTTTAGCTATTATGTCTGATTTTAAATTTGATAATGGATAAATTTTATGGATGTAAGACAAGAGTATTTAAATTATTTCAAAAGTAAAGGGCACGAAGTTATCTCTTCAATGCCACTAGTACCTGATGACCCGACACTAATGTTTACCAATGCTGGTATGGTTCAGTTTAAGGATATTTTCACAGGTGCCGTTCCGCGACCTCAAAATCCTACTGCAACATCATGTCAACTGTGTGTTCGAGCAGGTGGAAAGCATAATGACTTAGAAAATGTAGGTTATACTGCACGACATCATACGCTCTTTGAGATGTTAGGAAACTTCTCTTTTGGTGACTACTTTAAAAAAGATGCCATTGCTTACGCATGGGAATTTATCACGGTTAATCTTGAAATGCCTGTAGAAAAACTATGGGTAACAATTCACGATAGTGATGATGAAGCATATGAGCTATGGCAAGAGCATATTAGCGCTGATAGAATCAAACGATTTGGAGATAAAGATAACTTCTGGTCAATGGGTGACACAGGACCTTGTGGACCATGTTCAGAAATCTTTTTTGACCAAGGGGCAGAACACTTCTCTAGCGATGAAGACTATTTAGGTGGAGAGGGTGATAGATTCTTAGAGATCTGGAATCTTGTATTCATGCAATATGAACAAACAAAAGATGAAAACGGAACAATTACTCGAACAGCTCTTCCAAAACCTTCTATTGATACGGGAATGGGACTTGAAAGAGTTATTGCCATCAAAGAGGGTGTTTTAAACAACTTTGACTCATCTAACTTCCAACCAATTATCAAAAAAATCGAAAGCCTATGTGGCAAAGAAGCAACTGCTGAAACAATCGGTTCATTTAGAGTTATTGCTGATCACTTACGAGCAAACTCATTTATGTTAAGTCAAGGAATTCTATTTGGAAATGAAGGAAGACCTTATGTAAACCGAAGAATTATGCGAAGAGCAGTTCGACACGGATACCTTTTAGGGTTTAGAAAACCATTTATTGCAGAACTTTACGATACATTATGTGAAATCATGGGTTCTCACTATACAGAACTGGTTGAACAAGCAGATTACGTAAAAGAGCAACTGACTTTAGAAGAAGAGCGATTTATTAAAACCATTGATTCAGGAATGACAATTTTTAATGATGAGTTAGCAAAAACTAAAGATATCTTCTCTGGAGAGATTGCATTTAAACTTTATGATACTTATGGATTCCCATTAGACTTAACAGAAGATATGCTTCGGGATAAAAACCTAAGCGTTGACAATGCAAAATTTGATGAACTCATGAATGCACAAAAAGCAAAAGCAAAAGCTGCTTGGAAAGGTAGTGGAGATAGTGCAACAGAGGGTGATTTTAAAATCCTTTTAGAAAAATATGGTGAAAACAATTTTGTTGGATATGACAATACTGCCTACAAGACTAAAATCGTAACGCTTTTAGATGAAAACTTCAAAGAGGTATCATCACTTGCAAAAGGAAGTTCTGGTTGGGTTATGCTTGAAAATACGCCATTTTATGCAACAAGTGGTGGACAAAGTGGAGATATTGGTGCCTTAGAAGATAATGAGCACATTGCTATTATTGAAGATACTCAAAAATTCCATGGACTTAATCTTTCAAAAGTAAAAGTAGAAAATTCTGATATTAGTGCAGGAGAAGTTGTTGATGCAATCGTTGTAAACCGATATGAAATTGCAAAACATCACTCAGCAACGCACCTTTTACAAAGTGCTTTAAAAATGGTACTAGGGGATACAGTATCACAAGCAGGTTCACTTAATGATGCTTCTCGTTTACGATTTGACTTTACTTATGCAAAAGCAATGAATGATGATCAAATTACAGAAGTTGAAGATTTAGTAAACTCAATGATTGCACGAGGAATCAAAGGAAGTGTTGAAGAGTTACCTATTGAAGAAGCGAAGAACAAAGGCGCAATTGCTATGTTTGGTGAAAAATATGGTGATACTGTACGTGTTGTTGAGTTTGGAGATGTATCTGTAGAGTTCTGTGGAGGAACGCACGTAAGAAATTCCCATGATATTGGAAGTTTTTATATTGTAAAAGAATCAGGTGTAAGTGCAGGAGTACGGCGAATTGAAGCTGTTTGTGGAGCTGCTGCAATTTCATATACAAAAGATATTATTGCTGAACTTAACCGTGTTAAAGCAGAAGTAAAAAACAATGATGCTGTTCTAGGTATTAAAAAACTTAAAGAGCAAGTTAAAACATTAAAACAAGAGGTTGTTGAAGCACAAAGTGCAAGCCAATCTCCAATTGCTGAAGAGATGATAGATGATGTAAAAGTTATCGTTGATATCGTTAAAAATGGTGATATCAAAAAAATTGTTGATGATTTAAAAAATGCTAATGAAAAACTAGCAGTGTTATTACTTCAACCAAAAGGTGAAAAAGTGATGTTAGTTGCTGGTAGCAAAAATACCAACATCAAAGCAGGTGACTGGATTAAAAACGTAGCTCCTATTGTTGGTGGTGGAGGTGGTGGTAGACCAGACTTCGCACAAGCAGGTGGAAAAGATGTTTCAAAAATTGACGATGCGAAAGCTGCTGCTTTAGCATTTGCAAAAGAAAACTTATAAGATACCTATGAAAGAGTTATTTCTACTCTCTCCATCTTTAGTAATTTTTCTACACGTACTTAGTGCTATCATTTGGATTGGTGGAATGATAGCCGTACGTTTTGCAGTGCACTACTCCATGCAAAATATTGCAGAACCTAAAATCAAAATTGAAAGAACATTAGAAAACTTACAACGTTTTTTTAATATTGTTCTTCCATTTATTGTTATTTTACTTTTTACGGCGCTATTACTTATTTTTGGTATTGGATTTAAAGAGACTCCATTAAATAAGTTTATTCATATTAAAGAGGGTGTGTGGGTTATCATGACACTTATTTTTATCACTGTTTATATCAAACGTAACAAAGCACAAAAAGCGTATGAATTAGGTGATATGATTACAACTAAAGCTCAACTTATTCCAATTGCACAATATCTTATTCCTATTAATATTGTTTTAGGACTTATTGCTGTTTATTTGGGTGTTACACTAAGAGGGTTTTAATCCCCTCTTTTTAAGTTTCAAATCGTTAAAATTGAAACTATGAAAACATTAAATATCACATTTTTAATTCTTTTAGCCCTTCTATTTACGGGATGTTTTTCAACTAACAACAGTACCTATACAAAAAAAAGCATAAATATTAATACCTTATATACCCAAGATACCTACAATAATATCAACATTAGTCAAGCACTATTAGATCATTTCAAAGAGTGGGAAGGCACACCTTATAAGTATGCAGGAAATACAAAAAAAGGTGTGGATTGTTCCTATTTTGTACAAAATGCTTATATTCAATCCCTCAATATAAAACTACCTCGTACAACAAAATATCAGTCGAAGCAGGGACAAGAAGTTAACAAACACCGTCTTAAAACTGGCGATTTAGTCTTTTTTATTACAGGACATAAAAAACGTCATGTGGGAATTTATTTAAACAATGGGCATTTTATGCATGCATCTACAAGTAAAGGGGTGATTATTTCACGATTGGATAATCCTTATTGGAGTAAACATTACTGGAAAACTCAACGGATCATTAAGTAATAATAAGGAAGAACAGACTTAAAGTCTGTCCCTATTTCTTCCTTATCCTCGAACGAACTGCTTCACAACAAAACTAGCAAACATAAATACAACTAGCCCTACTGCTGTAAACAGTGCAATTTCACTTAAAAACATCCCTTTCTCCTTTGTTCTATTTATGAATAATTATTCATAATAAATTATAAGAAAAGTCAAATTAAGCCAGAATAAGTGAATTTTAAAATATGAGGGTAAATTCTATAAAAAAGAGAAGAAAGAAATAAAAAGTACTAAAAGAGTCGAATAAAGAGACAATAAAAATTGACCTCTTTATTCTTAATTATTTTAACCTCGAACAAATTGTTTAATAATAAAACTTACACCTGTAAAAGCAACTAAACCTGCAACTATAAAAAGAGAAATCTCCGTTAAAAACATAAAATGTCCTTTATTTAATTTTATGAATGACTATTCATTTATTTGAAAGTATAGGTTAAATTTATTTAAAAAGTTATTAAGGTAGTCAATAATTATTGACTATAATAAGCAGGACTTATAATTATTGACTGACTGGTCAGTTATAGATTTAAAAATTTAATGTAAAATAGAAAAGCCATTTATTTAAGAGATTAAAATCCACCATATAAAAACAGATAAACTGGAATAGAAACAACAGAAACAACGGTCGATAAAAAGACTGCTAAACTAGCTTTTTCTGGTTTTGCATTTAACAATACCGCTAAAGTTACTGTGTTACCAGCTAGTGGAACAATAGAGAAAAGAAAGAGAACTTTGTATAAATCCTCATAAAGAAATTGAAAAAAAGTACGATCTGCATAAATAACCGCAAGCATCGCCAATGGCCAAAAAACAAATTTCAGAATAAAGGTGATACTAATAAACTTCATATCAAAATTATCAGGATTACTTTTAAGCCCAATGAGTCCCATACCTAACATCATCATTCCAAGGATTCCATAAGCTCCTTTAAATTGACCCGTATAAGCACTAATCTCTTCAGGAATAGAAACACCTGCAAGATTTAAAATGACTCCTAAAATAAATGCATATAAAATTGGTAATCGTGATACTTTTAATAATGACTCTTTTACGGTGAAGTTTCCTTTTGCAGTTACATAAAATCCTGTACTACTTTCATATAAAAGTGAAGCTAAAACTGTAAAAATATAAATATCAGCAAGACCAGGTTCAAAAAAGATAATAGCTAAGGGAATTCCAAAATAACCTGTGTTACCCGTTCCTGCACTAAAGGCTAAAATATTACCCGTAGGATTATCCCAAGATTTTCCCCAAATCCACAATGAAGCAAAGGCAATAATTGAACAAAAAATATAAAGAAAAATAGGCAAAGAGACAACGGCTAAATCAATTTTAACACTAACAGCAGCTGAAAAGGTAACGATGGGTCCTAAAATATAAATAAGTATGGTTGCTATTGATTCGCGTTTAACGGCTAAATATCGAGAAGAAACATACCCTAAAATAACATTGATATAGAGTGGAAATATTTTCATAAGAATAATAAAAAAAAGTGACATTTTGTTTCCTCGTATTTGCAACAAGATTATAACAAAACAAAACCAATTATCGGATGTGACTAATAGGGAGGGAGTTTAACTCCGATAATTGGTTATGAGAATGTTGACGTAAAAAGCAAGGGATACTTTTTACTAGTATTTTTTGCATAGAACGCGCTCATACCATAGGGAGATATGTTTGGGTGCTATCTAATAGTGTAACTTTTTACATTTTTGTTATTTGTGTCCAGAAACAGGGTAGTAAATGCTGTAAATTGTATTATTAACGGGAGAAAGGATTCCAACTAGGTTTACACTATTATCAGTCGCTCTACATCTGTAAATTTAATACATTTACTTCCTTGGTTGTAATTATAAGTAAGTCATATGACATAGGTATGACATTTGGGCATATGTTCATAGATTTTAAAAAATTTACCCTATTTGATATTCCAATGCCCATAAAATCGCAGCACAAACCAAATACATTTTCACGGCATATCCAATATTTAGCCTAAAAATATCAATGGCTTTAAGATTGTACCGTGCTTGCAAAGTAAGATTTAATCCACTAAAAGGAGAAGTTGAAACTGCCGTTGCCCAGGACATTAAAAATGCTACAGCTAAAAGCGTATGGTTTATCTCACTCATCCAGTTTCCAATAACTGCAATAGAGATAATAGGATGAATTCCCACAAAGGATAAAAGAATCAATACCAACAGAAGTAATGATGCACTTTGTCCATCAAAATCATCAAAAGGTACAGCTACATCAAAGCCTATTAAAATAGAGCTAATACTCACCCCAAAAACACCTGCAATTAAAAAAAGTGCCAACTCATTTTTCATCAAAGGCAACTCATGTGTGATATAGTGACTAAAGGTAGTGACTGCCTTATTTAAACCTACTTTTGTAGGCAAAATAATAATTGTTAAAAGAAGAGAGAAAAGGGATATTAATACAATCACCTTTGTCTCAGGAAAATAGTGATTAACTACTAAAACTAAAAGAGCTAAAATTACAGGAATATAAAGCGTCTCAAAATGAATAGGATATCCCCTAAACTCTTTTATATCAAGAGCACTACTTCGTGATACTTCTAAATAACTCACTACAAAAGCAATGGATGCTAACACTAATCCATTGATTAAAATAATAGAAGCATCCAAATTTGGAGCATAGGTAACAGCTGCTGCAAATGCTACAAAAAACGGTGACCAATAAGCATCCGAAGAAAAAGCTCGAGTCAGTAACACAATTTGAATATTGCTTAAGGGTGCTTTTTTATAAAGTTTATCCGCCACTAAAATTAACGATGAGAGGTTAATCACCGAACCAAACAGATGAATACCTAAATAAGTTTTTAAAAAAGAGCGTTTCCCTTTGGGTAAAGTTTTTATCTTATCCACTTTAGGTGTTGCAATCAAACGTAAGAAACCAACACCAATGAGCAAGGTTAATAGATGTTGATTGACCAATAAAGCTTTTTGAAAATCAATAGAGAGACCTTGAAGAAAACTAAAAATCAATACAGCAGATGTTGCACCAACTAAAAGAAGTAATAAACCCTTTTTAGCAATGAATCTAAAGAGCAGTATTAAAGCCAACCATGCAAAAACACCCGCAAATACGAAAAGGTTTTCATCTAAAAAATAGGCAATTAGAGTAAAAAGAAAACTAAGAAAAATAAAGACACCCGAGAGTTGTTGCTGTTTCATCGCTGACATTATACAAAATTATTCTCCATTTAGATACAATACCAAAAAATTTAAATATCTTTAGGAAAAAAAAGTGATTAGATTAGGTTCAAACTCCAAAACACGTGCGTTAATTCTCAATGACTTCAAAGTTAATTTTATTCAAAATGGAGGAAGTTTTGACGAAGATAGTATCACTACAACTGATCCAAAATCTTTTGTCTATGAAGCAACAAAGGGAAAATACAATGAACTGTTAGCAAAGTATGGTATAAATGAAATGCCCCTACTTGTTGCTGATAGTGTGGTTACTGCCAATGGTGAACTTTTACGTAAAGCAAAAGATGAAAATGATGCGCGACGTATGTTAGAGTTACAAAGTGGAAATGAAACTTCTGTAATCACTTGTATGATTTATAAGAGTAAAACTAAAGAACTTATTGATATCTCTATAACTACCTACAAATTTGAAACCTTTGATGAAAATCATATGAACGAATACATTAAATCGGGTGAATGTTTTGGAAAAGCGGGAGCTATTATGGTAGAAGGGTTTTGTAAACCCTATATCAAAGAGGTTGTAGGGTATGAGTCTACTGCCATGGGATTATGTGCCCAAAAACTCATACCTTTCTTGGAAAGCTAAATTATTGGTAGTTCTGGACTGGCACGCCTAGATAACCATACAGGGCCATCTTTGGTAATGAGAACATTCTCTTCGTGAACCATCTCTTTTCCTTTTAAGTACTCCATTCCTGGCTCTAGTGTAATAACAACACCCTCTTCTAAAAGAGTGTTATCGGTGATTGTATTTGAAGGCCATTCAGTAAGTTGCATACCTAAACCATGTCCTAGTCGTCCTACACTATTGCCTAAAGCACCGCCTTCTTGCATCACTTTATTCATAGCATGAAAAATATCAGTTGTCGTATTTCCTACTTGGCATGCTTGAAAACCTGCATCAGTTGCTTTGAAAACTACCTCGTAAGCTCGTTTTGATTCGTCGCTGGCATGACCAAAAGCATAATTTCTGTCAAAATCACAGAAGTAGCTATCATACACACACCCAGTATCAATGATGAAAATATCTCCATTTTCTAAAATCCTCTCACCTGGTCCCATAATAATTGACCCATATCCACCAGCACCAGACCCAGCAATTAAATAAGGGAAATCATCAACACCTAAGGTTAAAAGATGATTTTTAAATCGTTGACAATTTTCACGTTCACTCTCTCCTACTTTAAGTAATGAGGGCAAATCTTCAAACCCTTGAGAAGCCACTTGACACACATATCGTATTTTTTCAATTTCCGCAGCTGATTTTACATAACGCACATATCTTAAAATATTGGTGGCATCTTTTATCTCTAATCCATGTAAATTATCAATCAGTCTATTATAATCAGATATTGGCATTCGAAGACTACTTTCATGTCCTTGTGGTATTCCTAAGACTTTATACTTTTTCATCAATGACTCAATAGAAGCTGTTAATAGTGAAATCCCTTCATCTTCTGGATTAGGGGAAACCCACGTTTTTATATCATCAACCCAAGTATCTCGCATACCACTTTCACCAATGACAGGAATGATTGCCTTTGGTTTTCCATTAAGTGGAAGTAATACAAACCAAGGTCGCGTAGGACTTTCAAAAAACTGTGTTTTAAACCCTGTGTAATATTCAATATCCACTTGGGTAGTTAAAAGTATGGCATCCATTTTCTCATCAAACATGAGCTTTTGAATTTTTGCCAATCTGTTTTCATATTCAGCTTGTAAAAAGCCTCTTTTTGGTGCTACTAACATATTACTTACCTTCTAACATTCTCACATACACTGAAGGAATTGCCGCATATAATGCAGTACATAAAATCAGGTCTGCTTTTTTTACTTCTTCATTTGGAGCATGGGCAAATTTCAATTCCCCAGGTCCATATCCAATAACAGGAATATTATGTTCACCCATAATAGATACACCATTGGTTGAAAATGGCCAAATATCAATTACTGCATCCTCCTTAAATAACTCTTTATAAGCCTTTGCAACACTTTGTGTCACATCATGAGTCTCTTCCATTTTCCATGGTTTAAAAGAACACTCTTGTCCATATTCTAACCCTGTATATGATGGTTCATCATAGTTATAAATAGAAACTTGCGCATCTGCCATTTTAACTGCCGGTAGGTTTCTGATTTCTTGTAGGGCATCTTCTGGTTTTTCACCCCAAGTCAAACGTCTATCAATAGAGATTGTACACGAATCAGATACTGCACACCGTGATGGTGAGGTTGATGTGATTTCAGAAACTGTTAAACATCCCTTTCCAAGTAAGTCATCAATAAGTAAATTTTCATTGAGAGCTCTCAACTCTTGTAAAATCCCTGACATTTTATAAATAGCATTATCACCAGTATGAGGAATTGAGCCGTGGGCTGATGTTCCATAAGTCGTCACAGAAATTTCCATTCGTCCCTTTTGCGCTCGACAAATTTTTCCATCACTAGGTTCTGCTAAAAGAACAAATTCAGGTCTAATATTTTGCTCTTCAATCATATACTTCCATGATAATCCATCACAATCTTCTTCGGCAACAGAAGCTGATACCAATAGTGTAAAATCATCTCTAATATCTAAATCAGTGATAATTTTAGCGGCATATACAATAGATGCTATCGCACCTTTCATATCTGTTGTTCCTCGTCCTATGATTCGATTCTCATCTTCAAAACCTTCATAAGGGTCATAATCCCAGTTATCAAGGTTTCCAGCACCCACAACATCCAAATGTCCATCCATGGCAACAAGATGTTTACCTGTTCCAATATAGGCTAAGATATTTCCCATTGGATCAATGTCTATTTTGCTAAAGCCCAATTTTTTCATCTCATCAATGGTACATTGAGCCGCTTTTGATTCATCACCGGAACCACCTGGACATCGTACTAAGTCTCGCGTAAATCGATAAATATCCTCTTTATAAAAATCTGCTCTCTCTTTGATTTGTTCAAAAGGAATACCTTCAAATATTTTTTCCATCATCTATTCCTTATATCTTTTTTAAAACCTCGTCAGAACTTTTTCCAACCATCTTTTTGTAAATATCTGCATCGGTATCACCCTCTGTCCCAAAGAAAAGAATACGAGAATTTTCATCAATATCTAATGCTTTTTTATAGTTTTCATCAAACTGAGTAATCATAAACCCTGCAAGTCCAGCAACAGCAGACTCACCTGCAACAACTGGCTCTTCTAAGCTTGCTAAATATCTCATAACCTCTGCAATTGGTTCATCGGGAATTGAGAAAAACCCTTTTGTCGTATGTTCTAAAATTTGCCAAGCTAGAATTGAGATTTCACCGCAAGAAAGACCTGCCATAACCGTATCTAAACTACCATGTACAACCGTTGGTTTTCCATTTTTAGCACTTTGTAACAGACAATCTGCATTTATTGGTTCAATCATAACAATGATTGGTAATTCTTCACCGTAAGTTTCATGCATAAATGAAACTACAGCAGCAGCCATACCACCAACACCACCTTGTAAAAATACATGGGTTGGTTTCTCATCCATTTGTCGTAAGGTTTCATCAACCATAACAGTATAACCTTGCATAACATCTTTTGGAACATCCGTGTACCCTTCATAAGAGGTATCAGAAACCGTAAAGAATCCTTTTTGGCTAGCTACATTTGCGGCCTCATGAACTGAGTCATCATAGTTTCCTTGAACTCTGTGCATAATTGCGCCATATTTACCAATCTCTTCTTCTCGTTTAACACTCACATGGTCATGAATAAAAATTTCACAATTACATCCAAAAATAGAGGCTCCCCACGCAACTGATTTTCCGTGATTTCCATCCGTTGCACATGAAACGGTTATTTTACTAGTAATCTCTTTGTACTTTCCAGAAAGTAAATCCTCAGAGTTTGCCTCTATTCCTCGCTCTTTTAACTGCCCAATGAGTAAATTTGCAACCGCGTACGCTCCACCTAAAGCTTTAAAGCTTTTAAGAGAAAATCTAAAGTGTTCATTCTTATAAAGAAGTTTTGCAACTCCTGTTTGTTGTGCTAACTCAGCTAAAGAGACTAAGGGTGTTTCTTTATACTCATTCCATGAGGTGATCTCTTTTGATGCTCTTCTAAATCCTTCTAAACTTAGGATTTCTTGGTGTTTATATTCATTTATTTCTGTATTACTAGAGTTATCGAAAAATTCTGTTTGGTCTAAATATTTTTTAAAATTGTTTAACATTGGTCTTCCTTTTATTTTTTTATTTTTAATCTTTATTTGTCAAATGCTATATCTCTTAAGAACAGTGCTGTATCAGGGAAGAATATTAAAATCGCTGACATCAACATAAGTATTAAGAAGAATGGGAAAATTCCACTAATGACTTGCATATATGACTTTTTGAACACAGCAATAGCTGTAAATATGTCACATCCAAATGGTGGTGTTGCTGAACCAATTGCCATTTGTAACGTAATCACTACTCCCACTAAAACGGGGTCAATTCCTGAACTATCAATGATTGGCATAAATACTGGTGTTAGCACAAGCAGTACCACAATTGAATCCACAAACATACATCCAATGACAAAGGCTACTGAGATAACAAAAAGTATAAACTCAGGACTTGCATCTTCAAGATTTAGTGTGCCAAGTAACTCTTGAGGAATCATCTCAAATGAGATATACCACGAGAATGCTTGACCTGCACCAACAAGTATAAATACAACTGCGGTAATAAGCCCCGTACTTAAAGAAGAATCAATTAAGTCACTAAAGTTTAGTTTTCTATAAATAATCACTTCTAAGATAATGGCGTATAACACTGAAAATGCTGCAGCTTCTGTTGGCGTAAAAGCACCACTGTAGATTCCACCTACAATTAATACAGGAAAACCCATTGGTAAAATAGCTTTTTTCACCGCTTTAAATCGTGCACCCCAATCAACTTTTGGAGCTAGTTTGATATCATCTTGGTGAATCACTGAATAGATATAACAGTACACAGAAAATAAACCCGCTAATACAAGTCCAGGTCCAATACCTGCAATAAAGAGTTCAGCAATATTGGCATTGGCTAAAACACCATATAAAATCAGTCCAATACTAGGTGGAATTAACCATGCAATATCACTGGCATTAATAATCAATCCTAATACAAAACTATCTTTGTATCCTGCTTTTAAAAGTTTTGGCCGCATAATTGTTCCCACAGAAACAACTGTAGCTTGTGTTGAACCTGAAACTGAACCAAACAGAGTACAGGCTAAACAGGTTGTTATTGGTAAACCACCTTTGTAGTGTCCAATAAATACTTCAATTAAATCCAAAAGCCTATTGGCTGTATGCCCACGGGTCATAATGTCTGCGGCAAAAATAAACATAGGAATGGCCACTAACGCATTAGGTGTAATTCCTGTAATCATCTGCTGAATTATGTTTTGTAAAGGCAAATCTGAAAAATGTAAAAAACCTATCATTGTGGCCACTGTTAAAGGAACCACCATTGGAAAACTCAAAAAGAGTAAGATTACCATCACGGTTAACAGCGTAAATGTAATCACATAAACATCAAGCTCTCCATTTATAACATTTTGTAAAAATTCTAACATGCTTGATCTCCTATTGTTGAGTCACAATCTTTCTCTTCTATGACATCATAAGAGAGATAAATCTCCTCATGTAATAAGTTTTGTACAAATCGAATAAAGAACTGAATACCAGCCATAAAAAACCCAACTGGTACAATCATATAAACTAAATAGACCTGTATTTGTAGTGCTGGGCTTTGTCGGTTTATCTCTTTTAACTGCATCACATAAACATAGGCTTCGTAAGCTAATAAAAACATCAACATGGATGTTGTAATTGCAATCATAATCATCAGTAATTTCTTCTTTTTATGGGACAAGGAATCATAAATAGCCGTCATACGAATATTTCTACCATTTCTAACTGCATAAGTTAATCCAATAAAGGTCACTGATATCATCAAGAACTGATTTAATTCCTCAGAAAAGTATATACTTTGATTGAAGATATACCTTCCTAAAGCATTTGCTGTTGTATTAATCATCATAAACATAATAGATAAAGATAAAACTACTTTCTCTATTTTGGCGGTGATAGAATTGACTTTTGCTAATATATTTTTCATACTATCTCTCTTTCTCCAAGAGTGAACCAAAGCCATAAATTGACTCTTTATAGTTAGCTAATCTTAGAATATCCCAAGCCATAACTTGGTTACTTGTTAAAATCATTTTTCCTGTACTCTTTTCCAGTTCATCAATGTATCGACAGATATTTAAGTTGGTACATGAAACAAAAATGGTTTTAATATTTTCATCTTTTGCCATTTCAATAACGGCCTCTTTTATTGATTCAGGAGTGATACTAGGTACTAGATTATCATTAGGATTATTGAATGTTGCGGCACTAATCGTTTTAATATTAGGTTCCATTCCATCAATAATTCCTTGCGTTACCTCAAGACTATAAGGCGTTATAACACCTAACTCATTGACGTTTAAAAACTCACAAGCATTTTTTGTTGCAGAGTAAGGATTGGTTACCTCTTTAATCTCTCTGTTTTCATCGCTTTGTTTAATAATTCTTGCAACTTCATCTTCACCAATTGTCATAGATGCTGAAGTACATGAAAAGGCAACCACATCCAAAGTAAGCCCTGGCAAAATTGTATTTGCTGCTCCACTGAGTTCATTTTTAATTGCCATTAATACTTCTGGGGTCAATTCCACAGAATCCATCTGTACTCGTGAAGGGAAACATAAAATTCCAGTATCTTTTAATATTGCATCAAATTCATAAAGTGTTATTTGATCAGTTGCAAGAAGTATTAAACCTATTTTTCCATTGTGAGAAATTTTGTTATTGAGTTCGCTATTTGCTATTTTGATTTTCATATTCTATCCTTTAAAAGCCTCCCCTTTGAAAAAGACGAGGAGGACTTTTAATTAGTGTTTTGCTTCTGCTACTTTTACTTCAGAAATTAAATTGTTTAAGATTTTTTTAGCGTCTGCTTTAGCTTGGTCTTTTTTCTCATCATTGTATGCTTTTGCCACAACGTCTAAGAATGTTCCATGTAAAGACATACTTAACTCTTTGAATCGTGCTCGCTCATCAGCTGTTAATGTAATCAGTTTTAACTCTGGATTCTCTTTTAACATCTTTTCAGTGTTTTCTTTGTTGATTCTTTTTTGATACTCAAATGCCGCTTTGTTTGCCGATGCAATCGCTTTTTTGATAATCGCTTGCTTTTCTGGACTTTGTTTAGCAAACCATTTTGCATTTGTTGAAATAGTTCCAATGTATGGTTGTTGACCTGGGAACATAATATATTTTTGTACCATGTGCCATTTAGCGTTATAGATAAAGTACATTGGGTTTACCATACCATCAACTGTTCCTAACTGTAAAGAAGAGTAAACTTCACCCCATGATAGTGGTGTTGGAACTGCACCAAATGCTTTGTAAGTTTCAACTGGAATTGTAGATGTAAATGTTCTAATTTTTTGACCTGCAAAATCTTCTGGTGTTCGAATTGGTTTGTTTGCACCCCAAGCCATTTCACCTTCAGAAATCATTGATAATAGTTTTAAGTTTTTGTCTTCAAATTTAGATGCTAAATCATTATAAATTGTTTTACTTGTTGTTAATACTTCGTAAGCTGCGTCTTCATTGTTTGTTAATACGTATGGAATAGAGATTGCTTGAACTTCTGGTACGTATGAACCTAAGTGACCCGTTCCTACAGATACAAATTGAATTGAACCATTTGATGTTAACTCAACGATATCATTTTCACCACCAAGTTGTCCGTAGTAATAGATTCTAACTTTAATTTTTCCCTTAGACTCTTTTTTAACCACTTTTGCAAACTCTTGTGCATAAATGTCTTGAACATCTTTTTTAGCCTCTTCACTTGCAAATTTCCACGTTTCTGCACTTAAACTAACCGTTCCTAATACTAAAGCACATGCTGTCGCTAATAGTTTATTTCTTAACATATTTTGTCCTTTTCTAAGTTTATATATTGAAAGTATACGCTTCAATAACTTAAAATATACTTAAGATATATTCTAGATATACTGAGAAAATATTCTATATTTTCTTTTATACCTAATTATATTCCTATTTAGAATTTGTATGTATTAGGTTGAATATGTAGTAAAGAACCCTAATCTACTGTTTAGATTAGGGCTAGGTGTTAAATAGAATGGATACGAACGAACTCTTCTAAGTAATCAAGTAGCTCATTTACAGTCTCTTTCGCTTTTTGTTTATCTTGAATCAATACAGCTTCTAATATTGCTTTATGGAGTCGCTGTCCATCGCTATGGTCCTCTTTCTTAGCATAAAAGTACCAGAAACGATGAGAGAGTCCTTGGACATTTCGTAACTCTTCATAAATAAATGGATTCTTTGAACAATTTGCTAATACTTTGTGTCGCCGTTTTAACCAGTATAAAAATTCTACATCATCTTGCTCATCAACAATATCAAGTAACTCTTGAATCGATTTTTTATCTAACTCTGTTAAACGATCAATAGCTTTATCAACACACAGGTGTAAAATCGCACGTCGTACTTCTAAAAGTTTTAGTTGCGTACTACCGCTCATCTCAGGTATCAAGATTCCAATTCGAGAGATACTTACCAATGACTCATTGGCTAAGAGTCGTAGGGCTTCTCGTACAGGTGTTCGTCCTGCTCCTACCATCTCTGAAATCTCAGCTTCAGTTAAAACCGTTCCGGGCTCAATCTCACAAAAAACAATCAAATCTTCAAGTTTTTCGTAGACCTGTTCGGTCATGGTTTTGTTTTTGTCCTTTTTTAATTTACTTTTCATAATAAACTCCCACATATATTAAAGATATTATAAAATATTCTCTTTTAAATATACTTTAAATATATTTAGAGTATATTTTTGAAAATTTAATATTGGCATAAATTATGAGTAATAACCACTTAAAAGCTTTAATCATAACCTCTTTGGGGGTTTTGCTTATGAGTTTAGAATCTCTTTTTATAAAACTAACATCTATTAGTTCACTGACATTTGCATTTTATGTGGGGATATTTATGTTTGTGAGTTTGAATAGTTTTCTTTTTATACAACATAAACACAAAATTTTAACGGTCTACCAAGGCAATCTAAAAGTTATGTTGTTTACCGCTTTTTTATTTGGAACTTCAAATATCTTTTTTATTAGTGCTATTAAAACAACCACTGTAGCTAATGTGGTACTAATTTTAGCAGCAGCTCCAATCTTTGCCTCTATCTTTGCGTACCTTTTTTATAAAGAAAAAAGTGGCAAGAATATTTATATCGCTTCATTTTTTATCTTTATTGGTCTACTTTTTATTGTGGGTTCACAAATAGGAAGTGGTGACTTTCTAGGAAATATCTATGCATTGGTTTGTGCCTCGTTTTTTTCGTGTGCTTTTGTAATACTGTCTAAACACCCAAAGCTAAACCGTTTTTCCATTGCCGCAATTGCGGGAGTTTTTTCAATGATAGGTTCTTCACTATTTGTACAAAGTTTACAAATAGATATCTCTACCCTACTAATACTTCTACTCATGGGAATGTTTATCTCACCAGTTTCACGAGTACTTATGGGAATAGGAACAAAAACCCTACCCGGAAGTGAAGTAAGCTTGCTGATGATCATTGAAACTGTCATGGCACCTATTTGGGTGTGGATATTCTTAAAAGAGGTTCCAGCATCTAATACGTTTATTGGTGGGGCTATTATTTTGGTTACGTTGTTGATTAATTCGGTTTATCTTTTGAAGCGGAAGCATTAAAACTTATTCACCTTTATTAATTCAGTTTTTTTGAGCTAAAAATATTATTGCATTCATAAATAATTTTATTCTTTTAAATTAAATTCTTTTAATCAATACTAAAGTTTTTTAATCTTCATATACTTTCTTGTCATTGATTTTGAAGTCATCTTCATATCCATTTTAAATATTTTGGCATCCATAATAGCATTTAAGTGTGTCGTTAAATTATTACTTATATCAAGCTGCTTATTTATGTCGTAAACTAATTCACCAAGTCCATAGCCGTTCATTTCTAAATTTAATTCTAATTGTTTTTCAGAAAAATTCATATCAAAGCTTACTGCAACATCAAAATAAGCTTTACCAGATTCTATCTTTGTAAGTGTATATTTAGTGTGTTGTACCATATCAATTATCATTCCTTCAATAGGCATTTGCATAGGTGTCTTCTCCGTGAAAGAATCACCAATTTTAAACTCTTGATTTGATAAAGGTAATTTGTAAAGTTGCTCCATCATCTTAGTGATAGTATTTTTTTCTTGTTCTTTTAAAGTATTAGAAACTATTCTAAGAATTTTAATACTTCCATTTTTATCTTGAAGCATTTTCATTTCCAGATTTTTTAAACGATTAGAATCATCCTCAATCTTAATTTTCTTTCCATTATTTATATAAAACGTTTCATTATTAGTTATGACTGTTTTTATAGGTAAATTTCCAAACTTATCCTCTAAAAATGATTCTGTTAAAATATTCATTTCTGTGTGTTGTTTCATAACGGAAGGAAATTTTTGACCTCTTTTTTTAAAAGTATCCATAACCTCTTTATTTGCGTTAACAATATCAATTAAAATTTCATTTTCTGATTCCACTTTTGTTTCTATAATATTATTAGGGAGAACATTCAATTTTAATTCAACAACTTGTGAAAAAACTAACTGTGTAAAGAAAAGAAATATTCCTATTAATTTAAATAAGCTCATATTTAACCTTTATAATATACTTTTTAATCACATAATAGTATCGAATAATACTTAAAATAAGTAACTTATTGTGATTTATAGAAAGAGTAATATATTTATAGGAGGAGCAAGGAAGTTTTCTTACTATGCCAAAATACTTGGAATGCCGATAGAGGTAAAATATGCTGTTTTATTTTACTCTATCAACTAACTGTTTAGGGAGAAGTCCAAGTGACTCCTCTATTTTCTTTGTATCCCCATGCTGTATAAAATCATCCCCATACTCGAAGCTTGTCATTTTCACACAGATTTGTTCTTCATTTAAGAACTCTAAAATAGCACTTCCAACGCCACCTTGTTTTTGTGAGTCAGAGAAAACGTACCACTCATTGTATTTTTTTGATAGTTTGGTTAAAAGTTCTTTATCCAATGGTTTTACAAACCGTAAATCTAATACTGCAATATCTTCTTTATGTAGTTTTTCTGTAGCAACTGCTCGAGAAACACCTGCTCCATATCCAATGAATAGTTTTTTTGATTTACCCTCTTTGAGAAGTTCAGCACGACCCAACTCATACGGCGTTGCCTCAAAAGGAAGTTCGGCAAAACTTCCTCTAGGATATCGTAGAGCACAGGGGCTTGTTAGACTATGGGTAAAATTGATGGCTTCAATGAGTGTTTTTTCATCTCGTGGCGCCATTAAAATCATGTTTGGAATAAACCGTAAGAAAGAGATATCAAAAGCACCTTGGTGAGTCTCTCCATCGTTTCCTACAATTCCAGCTCTATCTATTGTAAACACAACTGGTAAATCCATCAAACAAACATCGTGAATAATTTGGTCAAACCCACGTTGTAAGAATGTTGAATATATAGTAATATAAGGTTTAAACCCCTCTTTTGCCATAGCCGCCATAGAAGTAACCGCATGTTGTTCGGCAATAGCAACATCCCAGAATCTTTCAGGGAATTCTTTCATGAGTTTATCAATTCCAGTACCACTTGGCATTGCTGCTGTTACACCCACAACATTTTCATGTTTTTTAGCTAAATCCAACAGGGCATCTGCAAAAATAGCTGTGGCTGATTTGCCAGCTGATTTTTTCTTGAATTCACCCGTTTGTAAATCAAAAGGTCCAACTCCATGCCAATGTTCATGGTGACCTTCTGCTATTTGGTACCCTTTACCTTTAACTGTTTTTGCGTGAACAATTACTGGTTTTCCTAAATTCTTAGCAATATCTAATGTATCAATAATCTCTTCCATATTGTGTCCATCAATTGGACCAATATAATCAACACCCATCTCTTCAAAGATAATACCTGGTGTGATAAGTTTCATTGACTCTTCCATTTTTTTGGCAATATATGTCGCCCCTTCTGGAAGTTTTTGCACAATATTTTTATCAATAGTATCTCTAAACCCTTGGTAAAATTTACCTGCTAAGATTTTACTAAGATATTTAGAAATTGCACCAATAGGTTTGGCAATGGACATTTCATTATCATTTAAAATAATCACTACTGGATATTTTCTGTCGCCCAATTCATTTAAAGCTTCATAAACCATACCCGCAGTCATAGAACCATCACCAATCATGACAACTGGAACTCTATCTTCACCCTTTAAAGAGATAGCTTTTGCCGCACCAACAGCTAGTGAAATAGAAGTAGAACTATGCCCTGCTACAAAATAATCAGCTTTGGACTCTTTTGGTTTGGTAAAACCACTCACTCCGTCAAACTGACGAACTGTTTCAAAAGAGTCCCAACGATCATTGATAAGTTTATGAGGATAACACTGATGTGATACATCATAAATAAAAGGATCTTTTTTTACATCAAACACTTTGTGCATTGCAACTGTAAGTTCCACTGCACCTAGTGTTGAAGAAAAATGTCCTCCATTACGCGATACTACATCGATAATACGATTTCGTATGTCAGAACAAATCTGATCTAACTCACGTAGGTTTTTGCTTTTAATTTCCATAAAACTTCTTTTATAAATTTTCTGTCTTCTCTAAACTTGTTAATACTTCATCAAGTACTTTAAAAACTCGCGTATTTTGTTCATTTGAACCAATCGTAATTCGAATAGCATTTAATCCGTAACCTGTTAAGTCACGAACAATTACACCTCTCTCTAAAAGTTGTTGTGCTACATCTGCTGAGATATACAGGTTATCAAATTTTAATGTAATAAAGTTTGTGTAACTTTCAATGTATGAGAAACCTTTTGTGGTTGCGTACTCTTCGTAACGTTTCATCTCATCAAAGTTTTTACTAATTGAATCATTTACAAAAGCTTCATCTTTTAGTGCTTCAATGGCTGCTGCTAAAGAAAGTGTTGTAATATTAAATGGTGGTCGTAATTTATGTAATGTTTTAACAATCTCTTTTTGAGCAATACCATAACCTGTTCGCATACCTCCTAAAGCATATGCTTTAGAGAAAGTTCCTAAATAAACACAGTTTTTGTATTTAGAAATTAAATCAGCTGGCTCAATAGCTTTTTTAGCATCTTTGAATGTTGCATACTCTTGATAAGCACCATCAACCACTACTAAAGTATCAGAATCTACTTCATCTAAAAAGTTATAAACATCTTCTTTATCTAAACACTCACCTAATGGGTTGTTTGGTAAACATAAAAAAACTAGCTCTGGTTTGTGCTCTTTGTAAAGTTCACTAAACTGCGCTAAATTGTGCTCATCATCAGGTGTTTTAACAATAGTACATCCTGTCTGTTTTCCATAGATTTCATACATGGCAAAAGTTGTTTTTGACATAAGCATTTTAGTGTTTTCATTCATTTTTGCTTTTACACAAAAATCAATCACTTGGTCACTTCCTTCACCAATTACAACGTTTGCACTCTCTACGTTAAACTTGTTTGCTAATGCTTCTTTGAGTTCATACATTGAATCATCAGGATACATGAACATATTTTTGGCTAACTCTTGTACTTTTTTAGTAACTAATGGTGATGTACCATAAGGGTTCTCATTAGATGCTAACTTGATAATATCATTTTCAGCAACGCCGTATTCTCTTACAACTAACTCAATTGGTTTACCTGCTTCATAAACCTTTACTTCGTCTAATACTGTGTTAAATTTCATTCTCTCTCCCCTTTTGTATCTATTTATTAAATATCATCTACTTCTTTAACATATGAACCTAAAAACTTAATAGCTTCTCCATGTTTTTCGAAAATTGCTTTTACATTTTCATCATCTTTGTGTCCATTAAAATCAATAAAGAAAACAGAGACACCTTCAACAATGTGCGACTTAATTTTTGTTAAGTTAATACCTGCATTATCAAAATCTGTTAAGAATTCAACCAATGCCCCTGGTGTATTTGGAAGTTGCGCTAAAATTGATGTTTTATCATTTCCTGATGAACCATTTTCAAAATCACTTACAATAAAGAATCGTGTTTTATTGTTATCTTTATCTTCTATATTTTCAAACATGATAGGTAGGTTGTACATCTTTGCCCCCACATGTGAACAAATTGCCGCACTATTCGGGTTTTCTAAGGCTAATTTAGCCGCTTTTGCTGTTGATTCAACTGGAATATGTTCTACCTCATCTAAGGCAAAATCAGCTAAAAACTTATGACACTGTTCAAAAGCGATATCTTTTGAATAGATTGTTTTAATATCTTTAACTTTTTGACATCGTGTTGCGAAAGCAAAATGAACATCTAAAATCACTTCAGCAATAATTTTTAAATCATATTTTTTTAGACAGTTTATGGTATCACTAACAATTCCGTTTGATGAGTTTTCAATAGGTACTACTCCAAACTTCGCTTTTTTTCGTTTAACTTCTCTGAAAACACCTTTGATTGAAGCCAATGGTTGATAAGCACTCATTGCCCCAAATCGAGCCTCGGCTGCTTGGTGTGTGAAACTCCCATCAGGTCCTAAATAGGCAATATTTTCTGGTAATTCTAAGTTTCGTGAAATGGCAAAAATCTCTAAGAAAAGTGCTTCAATAGCGCTTCGGTTTAATTTCCCATCATTTAAACTCTCTAATCTATCAATAATTGCTTTTTCTCGTTCTGGTCGATAAATCGCTCCACCTGTTTGAGCTTTTAGCTCACCCACTTGATGGACTACTTCCATTCGTTCATTAAGAAGTTTTAGTACCTCATCATCAATGGCATCTAATTTATCACGTAGTTTTTTTAATTCTACTTCTTCATTCATATTTCACCCCTATTAAAACACTCTAATACTTCTTGCATATTTTGACAAACCCATTCTGGTTTATCTTTGTCATTAAGTGTTGGTAGCACTTCATTGGCACTTTTTACCTTACCACTTAAGACTAATGCTGTTTTCATACCAAAAGCTTTCGCCCCTACTAAATCACCCATCATATCGTCACTAATAATGGTAATATCATTAAACTCTAAATCCAAAATCTCTCTGGCTTGATTGTAGTAGTTAAAACTTGGTTTCCCAACAACTTTATACTCTTTATTCACTGCAAACTTTAACATGTTCATAATGGCACCAACACCTGGATAACGCTTGCCATCTTTAGCATAGGTTGATGTTTCATGCATACCAATGAGATTATCTGTTTTATAAGCACACTCAATCATTTGTGCATACTCTTCGTTGGTGTACTCTTTTTTTATGGAAACTATCAGTGAAGATGGGTTTTCATAATCTAAAGTGTAACCTAAAGCTTTTAAAACAGCCAAAAATTCATCAGCACCAAAAGCTGCTACATTTTTTTCAACTGCTACTTTACCTAAAAGAGAAAAAGGGTCAACATAATTTTTTATATTAAATCCTTTTTTTATTAAACTCTTTAGGAACTCTTCACTTTTGGCTTTGGTATTATTGGTAATAACCATATAAGGAATGTTTTTACTGTTTAAGGTATCAATAAACTCTATTGCACCCTCGATTGGTTCTTTGTTGATATCATCAATCAAAGTACCTTGAACATCAATAAAAAACCCTCTTTTTGTCATACTCATATCACCTACGAATTATTTAATATATTCCTCTTCAAGAGCAATTAAATCTTCAAATATCTCTCGTTTTCGAATCAATCTATCTTTACCATTTTCAATAGCAATTTCAGCCACTTTACCACGGGTATTGTAGTTACTTGCCATTGTAAAACAGTATGCTCCCGCACTATAAATTGCCACTAAATCATTATGTTCAGTTGCTGGCAACTCAATATTTTTTGCAAAGAAGTCACCACTTTCACAAACTGGACCAACTAAGTTACAATCACTTGCATTTTCACTTTTTTCTAATACTTCAATTTTGTGGTAAGCATTATATAAACTTGGTCGAATTAGGTCATTCATTGCCCCATCAACAATAACAAATCGTTTGTCACCATTGATTTTTTCATACAATACTTTTGTAATAAATGTTCCCGAGTTTCCAACTAAGAATCGTCCCGGCTCACATACTACTGTAATATCAAGTCCAAATAGTGCTTCCATAATAACTTGACCATACTCTTTAGTATCAATTAGTGTTTCATCATCATAAACAATACCTAGTCCACCACCAACATCAAAGAAACTAATCTCCATTTTGATAGCTTTTAAGTTTCGCACTAAATCTGCAACGATATTAATTGATTCTTTAATTGGCTCTAACTCTGTTAATTGTGAACCAATATGACAATGTATTCCAATAGCATCTAAGTTTTCAGAGTTTTTACATTTAATGTACATTCGTTTTGCGGTATCAATATCCACACCAAATTTGTTTTCATGTAAACCTGTTGAAATATATGGATGTGTTTTTGGATCAATATTAGGATTAACTCGAACTGAAATTCGTGCCTCTTTTCCTAACTCTTTTGCAATTACTTCAACTCTGTCAAGCTCTGCTTCACTCTCTACATTTATCATAAGAATATCTAACTCTAATGCTTGTCTGATTTCATCATCAATTTTTCCAACACCTGAAAAGATAATCTTGTATGGAGCGATTCCTACTTTAAGTGCTCGTTTAACTTCACCAATAGATACACAGTCTGCACCTGCACCTTGCTCGGCTAAATGTTTTACCACTGATAAATTTGAGTTTGCTTTTACTGCATATGCAAGCAGTGATTTTCGTGCTCTAAAAGCCTCTTTTAATTCTGTGTATTGTTGTGTAATATGATCAAAGTCGTACGCGTAAAATGGCGTTTGGTATTTGTCTGCTAATTCTTTATAATTAATACTCATCTGTTTTTTTGTTCCTAGTTATTAAAAATCTTTAATTTAAATTCAAAGAATTCAAAATGAAAATTTCTATTAAACATAAATAGGCAGAAAGTGTGAGATTTTGTGCAAGACCAAGGCGGAAAAAGGGATTTAGGCAGGAGCATACTAAAGTATGTGAGTGTCTAAATCCCTTTTTTCAACGCAGGTATTGGGCAAAAGCTTACGCTTTATGCTTATTTATCAGTTCCGTTCCATGCGATGGTTGGTCTTCCATTTTCATCAAATGTAACTGCTGGCATTCCCATAATGTTATACCCACAATCTACATAGTGAATCTCACCTGTTACTGCACTACTTAAATCAGAAAGCAGATACATTCCAGAATTTCCAACTTCGTCAATTGAAACATTCTTTTTAAGTGGTGCGTGCGCTTCGTTCCATTTAAGCATGAATCTAAAGTCACCAATACCAGCTGCGGCTAATGTTTTAATTGGTCCTGCACTAATAGCATTTACTCGGCAACCATCTTTACCTAAATCTTCAGCTAAATATTTTGTTGTCATCTCTAATGCAGCTTTTGCTACACCCATTAAATTATAGTTTGGAATATATTTTTCCCCACCATAATATGAAAGTGTTAAAATTGAAGAGTTTTCACTTAATAGTGGTTTTAACTCTCGTGTAATTTCAATAAGAGAATAAACTGAGATATCCATTGCAATATCAAATGCTTCTTTTGAGATATCATAAAATCTTCCAGATAATCCCTCTTTTGGAGCAAATGCAATTGAGTGAACGATAAAATCAATTTGTCCTAAATCTTTCTCTAAAGACTCTTTTAGTGCTTTAATTTCTTCTGGTTTAGAAACATCACAAGGATATACTAAATTTTCACTTCCAAACTCTGCTGCGATTGGCTCAACTCGTTTTTTTAATGAATCATTTAAATATGTAAATGCAATTTCAGCCCCTTGAGCTGCACACTGTTTTGCAATACCATAAGCAATAGACTTACTATTTGCTACGCCTAAAATAACCCCTTTTTTTCCTTGCATTACCATACTAAATATCCTTTGTTAATTCTATAATTTTAATAAAGTCTTCTTTTACCCATGAAGCTGTCCCAATAAGTGCTCCGTCCACATTATCAATAGCACAAATCTCAGCAACATTTGCTACTTTTACACTTCCACCATAAAGTAATGGTTTATCAATTTTACCTTTGATTGCACTGTGAACATCTTGAATATCTTGTGTAGTCGCAGTAACACCTGTACCAATAGCCCAAACAGGTTCATAAGCTAAAATTAGATTCTCATAATTTGTATCAATTCCAACAAATTGTTCATAAACATACTCTAAAGTTTGCTCTAGTCCTTGCTCTTTTACTTCTAATGGTTCACCAATACAGTAAATGATTTTGTAACCTAGTTCTTTATAAAAAGCATACTTTTTTGCAATTTCCTCTTGAGACTCACCCAATACATGTCGTCGCTCAGAGTGTCCAATAAGAATAGTTTTAATTCCAAACTCATCCAGTTGTTCTGTACCTATTTCACCAGTAAATGACCCTTTTTGTGTAGGGTAAGCATTTTGTGCACCAATGTTTAGATTTGAAACAGTTTCAAATTCATCTAATCCTGTTGCTGTTGGAAAAACATACACGTCACTTTTTGAATCTGTTTTTAAATGTTCATTAACTACTTCAATAAACTCTCGTGTTGATTTTCGAGTATGGTTTGTCTTAAAGTTTGAGGCAATAATCATTTTTAGTCCTCTAATACAAGTGCTTTAACACCTGGTAAAACTTTACCTTCAATTAACTCTAATGAAGCTCCACCACCAGTTGAGATAAATGTCATTTCATCTTCATCACCAGTTACTCGAACTAAATCAGCAGTATCTCCACCACCAACAACTGTTGTAGCAAATGAAGAAGCAACGGCGTGAGAAACTTTGGTACTTCCTTTAAGGAATTTATCCATTTCATATACACCCATTGGTCCATTCCAAAGAATAGTGTTTGCATCATTAAGTGCAAGTTTAAACAACTGTGCTGTTGCAGGCCCAATATCTAATCCCATCCAGTTTTTTGGAATCTCTTGAACAGTTACAAGTTTTGCAATGGCTTCAGCGTCAAATGCTTCAGCAGCAACCACATCTACAGGTAAATAAAACTTCACCCCTAATGTTTTTGCTTCTTCCATGATTTTAACAGCTTCAGGAATCAAGTCCTCTTCAACAAGTGAATTTCCTACTTCATAACCTAATGCTTTTAAGAAAGTAAATGCCATACCCCCACCAATAAGAATCTTATCAACTTTTGGAACTAAGTTGTAAAGGGCTTCTAATTTTCCAGAAACTTTTGAACCCCCAACAATAGAAACAAATGGTCGTTTTGGTTCATGCACAATACGATGGAAGAATTTAATCTCTTTTGCTAATAAAAATCCAGCGGCTTTACTATTGATATCAAAATGTTTTGTAATACCTTCTACTGAAGCGTGGGCTCTATGTGAAACACCAAAAGCGTCATTGATATAAACATCTGCCATTGAAGCTAGTTTTGAAGCTAACTCTTCATCATTTTTAGTTTCACCTGGGTTGTACCGTAGGTTTTCTAACAATAAAATTTCACCAGCTTGTAACTCACTTGCTGTTGCTAAAGTATCGTCTTGAACAACATTTTTTGCCATTTTAATCTCTTGCTTTAAAAGCGTATGTAATCTTTTTGCAATAGGCTTAAGCGAGTACTTCTCTTCAAATGGCTCTTTTGGACGACCAAAGTGTGAAGCTAAGATAATTGAACAATCATTATCAATACAGTATCGAATTGTATTTAGTGCACTTCGAATTCGTCTATCATCTGTAATGTTACTGTACTCATCCATTGGAACGTTAAAGTCACATCTAATAAATACTTTCTTTCCAGCAATATCAATATTTTTAATCTCTTGTAATTTCATTCGTTCCCTTATTTGTTTGCTACGTAAACAGCCATATCAATTAATCGGCTTGAATATCCCCACTCATTGTCATACCATGTCATAATTTTAATCATATCATCACCAATTACTTGTGTTAAATCTGATGCAATAATTGTAGAGTTTGTATTTCCAACTAAATCTGAAGAAACCATCATTTCATTGTCCACTGCAACAACACCAGCTAACTCTTTTGCTTTTGCTTCAAAAAGTGCGTTTAACTCTTCTTTTGTTGTTTTTCCCTTAATCACAAAGTTTACATCTACCATAGATACATTTGGAGTTGGAACTCGTACTGATTGACCATGTAGTTTTCCATCAAGTTGAGGCATAATAAGTCTCATCGCTTTTGCAGCACCTGTTGTTGTAGGGATCATGTTTTGTGCCCCTGCTCGTGCTCTTCTTTTGTCTGATTTATGTTTTACATCTAAAATATTTTGGTCATTTGTGTAAGAGTGAATTGTTGTCATTAACCCTTTTTCAATTCCAAAAGCATCATCAATAATTTTAGCCACTGGTCCTAAACAGTTTGTCGTACAAGAAGCATTAGAAACAATATCTTGACCAGCATAAGTATCTTCATTTACACCCATTACAAATGTAGGAGTATCATCTTTTGCAGGTGCAGACATAACTACTTTTTTAGCACCGTTATCTAAATATACTTGTGCTTTTTCTTGGGTTAAGTATGCTCCAGTACACTCTAAAACAACTTCAGCACCAACATCTGCAGTAAATGTTAACTCTTTTGCATCTCGTGTTGAATATAATTTCGCTTTTTCACTTCCAATTGTCACATAACCATCTGCAACGCTAATCTCTTCGTTAAATGTTCCGTGAACCGTATCAAATTTTGTTAAATACTCAAGCATATCTGTACTTGAAGTGTCGTTAATAGCTACTAACTCTACATCATCTCTTTGTGCAATAATTCTTGCAACACATCTACCAATTCTTCCAAAACCATTAATCGCAACTTTTACAGCCATTCTATCCCTTTATATTGGAGTCATTTCACTTTTTTGAAAGACTCTTTATTTTCTATAATTTGCAAGATTTTATCTAAAAATTGCTATAATATAAGTTAATTATAATAAAAAGGTAAGAATTAGGTGCGTATAGCAATTTTTGGTGGTAGTTTTGACCCACCCCATATTGGACATGAGGCGATTATAAAAGAGGCTTGTGTAACACTCAATGTGGATAAGATAATTGTCGTGCCAACTTTTTTAAACCCTTTTAAGAAAAATGCTCTAATCAATGCAACCGATCGTCTGAAACTGATCAAAAAACTTTTCAATGAAGAGTCAAAAGTTGAAGTTTGTGACTATGAGGTACATCAAAATAGAGCTGTTAATTCCATTGAAACCGTTAAGTACCTAAAAAAAGAGTTTAATCCCTCTAAAATCTACTTAATTGTTGGCGCGGATAACTTCAAATCGATTCATACATGGAATGACTATGAAGCGTTAACGAAGCTTGTTGAATTTGTAGTGGCAAAAAGACACTGCACACATGAGTCGTTTAAAGATGTGAAACTTTTAGATATTAATATTAATATTAGTTCAACAACACTAAGAGATACACTGCATTTAGACTACATACCAAAAAAAATACAAAATGATGTCAAAAAAATTTGGCATAATAAAAGGGCACAATAATTGGAAAGATTAGAAAAAATTGCAAATATTTTAGATGAAAAAAAAGCAGAAGAGATTGAGGTTATTGATTTAACTTCTAAAGATTATATCGTTGATTATGTTGTTATTGCAACAACACTTAACCCAAAACATGCTTTTGCACTTTTAACTTATTTAAAAGAAGAATTAAAACCTGATGGTGAAGAGTTCTTACGAGTTGACGAAGATGACAACTGGACAGTAATTGATTTAGGAGATGTTTTTATTCATCTTATGAGTGAAACATATCGAGAAAAATACTCTATTGAAGATTTCTTAAGTGAATTAGAGACAAAACAAGTATAACGAAATAAATAAAAAGGAACACTCCTTTTTATTTACCGTATGTATATATGACTACTTTCGACCTGCTTCTTCTACAGCTGGTTTACCAGTTAGTAGTTTATTATAATTTCCAGCAGCATCTCTAGCACCACCCATATTTCCTGTAAAAATAGCATAACCTATAACAAGAGCTAATATTATAATAATCCATTTCATAACTACATAACCTCCTTAGCATTAATTCCTAAAAGTTTTAACCCTGTTTTGATTGAAACAGATGCCATTGCTAATACTTTTAAGTACTCATCCTCTTTTTCATTTCCAACAATTTTATACTCATTATAAAATCGATGAACAAGTGCAGCAAGTGAGTATAAAAAGTCCGTAATCTTTTGCATATCGCGCTTAGCAAATGCCTCTTCTAAAACAGATGGCAATAACAATGATTGATAAACCAAGTCTAATGCATCACTATTTTCACCACTCAATTTATTTATTATAACATCATTACGAGATTTTTGTGCTTTTTTAAAGACTTGATTAATTCTTGCATAGGCATAGTTAATATAAAAAATTGGATTTGAACTGTCTTGATTTTTTAACATATCTAGATCAAACTCTAGATGAGTGTCACTCTTTTTTGTTAAGAAAATAAATCGTAAAGCATCTGCACCAATCTCATTAGCAATATCACTCATTAAAATAACATTACCTGCACGTTTACTCATTTTGTAAGGTTCACCACCTTTAAGTAACTGTACCATTTGAGAAAGTAAGATCTCTAGCTTGTCAGATTTATTACCTAAAAATTCAATAGCCGCTTTAACTCGTTTAATATATCCATGGTGATCTGCACCCCAGATGTTAATATAACGATCATACCCTCTATCATATTTATCTTTATGGTAAATGATATCACCTGCTAAATAGGTTGGAATACCGTTGTCTCTTACAACAACTCTGTCGGCATCATCACCGTGCTCAGTTGATTTTAAATAGATTTTTTCATCTTTTGAATATAACGATCCATTTGATTCTAAAACCTCTTTTGTTTCATCCCATGAACTATACAAAGATGCTTCTGATACAAAGTTATCAAACTCAATACCAATATCAGCTAATGATTGCCCAATAATATCCATCACAATATCTTTTGCAAAATCAGCCATCTCTCTATATCGAGATTCATCATGGAAAATTTCATCACCATGTTGTGCTTGTAGTTTTTTTGCGATATCGATTAAATAATCACCTCGATAATAAGTCTCAGGATACTCCACATCTTCATTTAAAATAAAATCACGACCAGCTAATGCAACAGAGAGACCAAGCATATCCATTTGAGCACCGGCATCATTAATATAATATTCCGTCGTAACGTTATATCCAAGATAGGTACCAACACGTTTAAGAGTATCACCAAAAATTGCTCCACGGGCATGACCAATATGTAATGGTCCAGTAGGATTGGCACTAACATACTCTAAAAGTATTGTCTCTTCTTTTGTATCACCTTGTGCAAAACTCTCTTGATTTTCAATCGCTTTATTAACTAAGTTTTCTAAAAATGAATTGGAAAGTTTAAAGTTAACAAACCCTTTTATTGCTGTTACACTTTCAAAAATAGATTCATCATCAAATTTAGAAGCGAGTTCTTCTGCAATAATCATTGGATTTTTTCGTAATTCTTTAGCAAGAGAGAATGCAACTGGTGTTGCATAGTGACCTAAAGAGATATCTTTAGGTTTTTCTAATACAACCTCTCGTTCGAGGATTTTTTCAATAAGGTCTTTAACAATTTTTTGCAATTATGACTCTTATACTGTTTTTTCTTTATTTTCTTCAGATTTCTCTTCAGCTTTTTTCTCTATCTCTTCAGCTTTATCATTAGTTGCTACTTCAGTTTCTTCATCATCTTTTACAGCTTTTTTGAAGTTTTTAATTCCACTTCCTAATCCTTTAGCAAGCTCTGGAATTTTCTTTCCACCAAAAAGTAATAAAATTACTAATGCGATTAAAACCCATTCCATACCACCTGGCATACCCATATTAAACTCCTAATATATATTTACAACATTCAAAGTGTTGCTATTTTAAGCAATTATTATATCTTGTTATTTCTTTAAGTACTATGACTTGGGTCACAAAATATTTTAAAAAGCTTTAGTGAAAGAGGAATTTTTTTATTTTAAGAAGAAATGAAGAAGCTTATAGCCACTTCCTGCGGCTAAAATTGTGCCAAAAAGATTAAGACCCATATTCATAGCCCCCAACAGAAATGAGGTCTCTAATAGAAAAAAAGATTCAATAGCAAATGTGGAATAAGTTGTAAATGCACCCAAAAAGCCAGAGGTTAAAAAAGACTTTGTAACACCAGAAAATGAATATACAGTAAATAGTGCAAAAAGAACTCCTATTAAAAAGGATCCCATTAAATTAACGGCAAGAATTCCATAGGGAAAATCGCTAACAAAGGTTTTATTTGATAAATGAACCACATATACCCTAGCAATAGCTCCAAGAAAACCTCCAAGTCCTACTGCTAATATGGTTGAATATGTCATTATTTTACTTTTGCCATCTCTTGAGCTAAAACTTCTTTCATCTTAGCCTCTGTTTGTTCAAACCAATCAGTTTTCCGATCAGCTTGTACGGGGTCTAAATAGATGACTTTTACAATACCTGGATTTGATTCCAGTTTTTTAGAGTCTAAAATATCACGAGTATTTAGCACAATAATTGGTTGAACTTTGAGTTTGAGTTTATTGGCAACCATTGCAGCACCTGGTTTAAAAGGAAGAATTGACTCGCCATCACTTCGAGTACCTTCTGGGAACATAGCAATTGGTCGCCCTTTAGAAACTCTATCTTTTGCCTCTTTTAACAATTTAATAAGCCCTGTTTTATTCTCCCTATCAATGGTAATCATTTCAGGGGCTTTCATAATATGTCCAAAGAAAAACATATTGGTTATCTCTTTTTTCCCAACCCAAGCTAAATGGCGTGAATGAATATGTTCAATAACGATAATATCAAGCAGACTTTGATGGTTAAGAATCACCATATCACATGACTCATCCATTTTTCCTACCTCTTCAAGAGTAATTCCTAAGAATTTCATTTGAAAAGCCATCCAAAGTTTAATAATTTTATGCACATGTTTTCTAAATAGATACATACATACAACAACAATTGCTACAGTTATGGAAAACTGTATTAATATAATTATCCCTCTAATTCTCGACAAGGTTACCTTCCTTTATCCATCCAATAATTTTTTTATTATTTACATTCATCATCACTTTAACAAAACCTGCTTTTTTCATAACCACCTCTGCAACACGGGTTTGTGTTGTTTTGTAAAAAATTGTTGAATTTTTTGTTGGCAAAATATAGATGGTTGTGTCACCTTTGATAAACGCTTGACGATTTGGCATCATATATAAAATCAATACAATAAGCACCAATAAAAGAACACTCAAATAGATATAATTACGTTTCCAAATAAACAGTCCTAAAAAGATTACTACCAAAATACTCAACGCAATCTTTTTATATAAAAGAATATTGCTGTTATTTGGGTTCAAGTCCGTTTGGGTACTCACTAACTCATTTTCTAATTGAATAGGAATTATAATCGTTTTAAGTCTTTTTTCACCACTGCTATAATAATTAAACTCTATTTTTTTCTTATGAATTGGCATCACTAAATAATAAAGCATTTTTTGTTCAGGGTAGTTATCAACAATATTTGAAAAACCTTGTTCTTCAACAAAGTTCAAATGAAAGTCCTCTAAATTCGATTCGTTAGCTTCCACATCTAAAATAGTAATAAGTTCATTGTTATTATACTGTTTTGATTTATACGCTTTAACAGTTAACTCTTGAGCAATAACATTTGAAAACTTCTCGTCATCTTTTGCTATCTCAGAAAAAACAACCTCTTTGGGAGCTAAATAAGTAAACTCTTTGACAATTCCATATTTATATAGAAGTATCTGTAGCGTTGGCATAACAAAATCACTATCATATGCTTTAAAGAAATATCGATTTTCAAAACTGTTTTGCTCCACCTCACTCCAGACATTTTCAGGATTAAGAGGGATCATATTTTTACCATTGATAAAACGTGTTTCAATTCTATCAAAATCATCGGTTGTTACCAATGTTTTTACAATAATCTCAAAACGTTGGTTTTTATAAATCGTTTCAGGAGAGTGAATAAAACTCGCATACAAATTTTTTGATCCATCTTTTGAAGGCATTATCACTTCTGAAAAATAGTCTTTAACAATATTCATAGTCTCTTGGGTTTGCAAAGTTTCTTCTATATTTTCAGCTAATACTTCATCATCTGTTTTATCATCAGAAGTTACATCAACTGCAAGAATTTCTACTTCTTTCTTTTTAGGTAATAACTTTTGATTGATTGTCTCTACAGGAGCAATTGCATTTGAAAATGTTGTTGTCTGTTCAAGAGAAGTAGGTGATTGAGAGGTTGATTCAAAAGTTGTTTTCTCTTCTTTGACCTCTTCTATAACGGTCTCAATTTTTTTATCAAAAACAGAACTCTCTTCTTGAACAAATTGAGGATTAGCAAAAATAGTACTGGAGATTAGAAATAAAAAGAGTATATATTTCATAATGAGCCTTACGTGAAGAAGAAGCCTAAGCTTCTTCTACTTTAAAAAACCTTTTAGCATAGCTACACCATCAGAACAACCTAAAAGTTCTTCCATTGCACGTTCTGGATGAGGCATAAGTCCAAAAACATTTTTCTCTTTATTACAAATACCTGCAATATTAGAGACTGAACCATTTAAGTTCTGTACATTTCCATCTTCATTGCAATATTTTAATAAGATTTGCTCATTTTCTTCAAGCTCTTTTAATCCATCTTCACAAATGTAGTAGTTACCATCATGATGAGCAACTGGGATATTAACAATATCATCATTATTTAATTCAGATAAGAAAGTGTTATTGTTGTTAATTACTTTTAAGTGATTATATTTAGAGATGAAATGTAATGAATCATTTCGTTTCATAGCACCTGGTAAAAGTCCTGCTTCTAAAAGGATTTGGAACCCATTACAGATACCTAAAACTTTTCCACCATTTGCAGCATATGCTTGAACTGAGTCCATGATATTTGCAAATCGTGCAATTGCACCTGAACGTAAGTAGTCTCCATAAGAGAACCCACCAGGAATCACTAATAAATCAGTGTTTTCAGGAATAGTAGTATCTTTGTGCCAGATAATCTCTACATTACATCCTAATTTTTCAAATGCATATTGCGTATCGTATTCACAGTTTGTTCCTGGAAATTGTAATACTGTAACGTTCATAAACTTACCCTACAATTTCGATTTGGTAATCTTCAATAACCGTATTTGCTAATAACTTCTCACACATTTTTACAACTTCTGCATTAGCTTCTTCTTGAGTTGCTGCGTTTAGTTCCATAATGATTTGTTTACCAATTCGAACATCTTGAACAACTTCTTTAAATCCTAAAGTATCTAAGGCATGATGTGTTGCTTTACCTTGATCGTCTAATACACCTTGTTTTAATGCTACGTTTACAATTGCTTTCATTTATTACCTTCTGTTTATATTTTTGCGATTATATCTAAAACTATTTACTTAATCTATTAAGAATAGCGCTATAACCATTTAGAATTTCGTTTTTAATTGAATCTGGAACTTCAACGTCAAGTTTCTCACCAGCACTTAATGCTTTTGATTTACCTTTCCAATCATTGGCTTTTCCAAAGTCTCTTAGAATTTGTTTATCCATTGAAATATAGTTTCCTGCATCAAACTCTTCACTAGCGATAAACCGCGAACTCTCAGGTGTTAATACTTCATCACCTAATACCCACTCACCTTTTGAGTTAATAAAAATTTCAAATTTTGTATCAACAACAACAATACCATTCTCTTGAGCATATTGAGTAAAGTCTTTAAATAGTTTTTCCATACTTGAAACAATCTCAGGGAATTTTTCTCTAACAACTGCCGTGTTTAAAGGTTCATCTTTGATTCCCTTAGTTGTTGGTGTAAAAATTGGTGTTTCAAATTTATGCCACTGTTTTAAATCAGAAGTTAACTCTAGTCCATAAGGGTCGTTTCCATTTTGGATTGCCTCAAAAAGTGATCCTGTTAAATAGTTTCTAAAAATAAATTCGAACTGTACAACATCTCCATCAATTTCAGCTTCTAATGGTTTACAAAGTTCCATTAACTGACATCTTGGAGCAATCTCTAAAGAATCATCTACCGTTTCAGATAAAATTGCTGTTCGAATACCTGACTCTTTTGCATATGCTGCTCCACTATTTGAAATAGCTGTTTGAGAAACACCTTTTCCTTCAATCTCAAGATTTAAAGGAATATCAAATACTGAACATCTGTCACTTCGTACAAGTAATACTTTTGGGTCATTACCTGGACACGTATAAAGATCTGCATTCTTTCCAATATAGTATAAGTTGTACCCTAACTCTTCTAACTCAGAAATACCTTTTTGTGATGTAGTTTTTTTAGACTCCGGCCAAAGACCAAGTGCAACAATATCACTAATTTTCATTTATTCTCCTATTTATTAATTATTATTAAACTTTTTAAAATATCAGTACCAATTTTTAGTTGGTTGTCTTTAACTAAATCTTCTTTTGTAATTATTTTTTTATCTTTCTTAGGTTCTCGTTTTGCTTCTTTTTTTGATTTTCCATCAACTTTTTCAAGTTCACCTTTTAAGTGTTTCTTTAAGTCCGCTTCTTTGATTTGGAACTCTGATTCCTCTTGGGCAACAGCTTTTCCAGGGAAGGCTTCAATATCAGGAGTTACTCCTGTTGCTTGAATTGTTCGTCCACTTGGTAAATAGTATTTTGCAATGGTTAATTTAATCCCTTCACTCTTATCAGATGTGATAGGAAGTACCACTTGAACTGAACCTTTTCCAAACGTCTTTTGTCCAACAACAACAGAACGTTTGTGATCTTGTAATGCTCCTGCAACAATTTCTGAAGCTGATGCTGAACCACCATTAACCAACGTTACAACTGGAACTTTAGAGAGTGTATTTGAATAGTTTGCATTAAATTTCTCCTCTTTTTCCTCTTCTCGACCTTTTTGAGAAACAATTACACCTTTATCCACAAATAGGTCTACAACTCCTATTGCTTGTGTTAATAGTCCACCTGGGTTGTTTCGTAAATCTAAAATAATACCTTTGAATTTTTTATTCTCTTTAATGGCTTTTGTTAATCCATCAACAACTTTTTTATCAAAACTTGTTACTCGTAAATATAAAATATCATCACCGATTGTTTTTGCATAAACTGATTGGATTTTAATAATATCTCGAATAATTTCTATTTTTAATGGTTTTGTTTCACTCTTTCGAACCACAGTTAGTTCAATTTTAGTTTTAGGTTTTCCACGCATAAGACCAACTGCCTCATCAAGGGTCATATTCAGTGTTGATTTCTGATCAATTTTTAAAATAATATCACCAGACTCTACTCCTGCGTGAAATGCTGGTGTCTCATCAATTGGTGAAATAACTGTTAAAGCACCATCTCGCATACCAACTGTGATTCCAAGTCCGCCAAATTCACCTGCAGTTTGAATTTGCATCTCTTTAAAATATTTTTTGTCCATGTAGGTTGAGTGAGCATCTAACTCTTGCATTAACCCCTTAAGGGCTTTGTTTACTATCTCTTGTAGCTTAATTTCGTCAACATAATATTTTTCTACAGTACTAATAACTTGCGTCAACTTCGAGAGAGACTCAAAACGTGTTTGTGCATCTTCTTGTTTATTTTTTGGTTCTTCTTTTGCATAACATCCTGTTAAACTTAACGAAACAAGGATAAAAAGTGATAAGATTTTTTTCATGAATAGATACCTTTACATTTTATAAAATAGGTAGTATTATATTTAAATTTTCATAAAAGTAAGATTTTATAAATTTTTTTGTACACTATGAGCTAAAATTTTTTTATGCATAAGGGTCACAACAGATGAGTTTAAAAGACGATATTAAATCAGTAAAACAAGAGCTTAATACTGAAGAGCAATTTCTTGAAGGTTTTGTAAAGTTTGAACGTTTTTTCAAAAAGAATAAAATAATTCTTATTGCTGCAGTAGCAATTGCAGTATTTGGTTTTATTGCAGTTACCACAACGGATTATTTAAAAGAAGAGAATAAAAAAGAGGCAAATATCGCCTTTAATCAAATATTAGAAAACCCGAATAACCAAGCGGCTATTACTACACTAAAAGAGAAAAATATGAAGTTATATGAAATTGCTTTATATTTACAAGCGCAAAAAGAGAACAAAATTGCACAAACAAATGTAGAGTTTTTAAAAGAGATTTCAACATATCATAAGGCATTAAAAGAACAAAGTCTTGAGAAGCTAAATTCAGTTTCAATGCAAAATGATTTCTTACTTAAAGAGTTTGCTATTTTTAACCAAGCACTTATTTTAACGCAAAAAGGTCAATATCAAGATGCAAAAGAGAAATTACGTTTAATTCCTGAAACATCAAAGGTTACTGAGCTCGTTAAAATTTTAAATCACTTTTTATTAACAAAGGTATAACATGAAACATCTTTTACTTCTTGCAGCAGCACTCGTTTTTATTACTGGTTGTTCACAACGACAATATTTTGAACCAGAAGATACACAAGACTTCCATAAAAGTTCTTCAAACTTAGGTTCTGATATTAAAGCTTTTAATCGTGATGGAGCAACATTAGAAAACGGTAAAATTATTACTCAAAAAGGGATTCTTGATAAAGCATTACCAGAAGGGTTTGAGTTTTTAAATGTTAGTGAGGGTAAAGTGATTGCAACCAACAATAAGGATAAAATTCTTATTGATGGTGAAGAGATTGAATTAGGTGACGTTATTATTGGTGCAACTATTAAAGATAATATGTTAGCACTTATTCACAGTAACAACGCAATTTCTTTGATTGACTTAACGGACAAAAAAACAGTTTTCAAAGAGTATTTAGAAAAATCTTATGCAAACGATATTCGAATTGCAAATCCACACTTCATGTCAAACATTGTACTTTTCCCAACACTTAATGGAAAAGTAACCGTAGTATCTTTACAAAACTATAAAGTAGTACGAAACATCACTGTGGATGCTGATGGAAGATTTAACAACATCATTTTCTTAAAAGTTGTTAATGATACACTGGTAACTGCAACTGCGAATAAAATCATCTCTGTTGGAGATGGTGTTTTAAATATTAAAGAGTATGAAATTAGAGATGTAATTTCTCATGAAAATGATATCTATATTGCAACTATTGATGGACAAATTATTCAAACAGATATTAGTTTAAATGTTATGAACCGAAACAAATACCAATTTGCAAAAATTTATGCTTTAGCATATGGTGATTCACTTTACGCTTTAGAATCTCAAGGATACTTAATTAATATTAGTGAAGATTTTAAAACTGATACAATTTATGATTTCTCATTTGATGAAGAAGAGGATGTAATTGCTATTGATGATACCATCTATTTTGGTAATGAATACATTAAATTAAAGTAGAGTTTTCTACTTTAATTTATTGATTTAAACTCATTGAGATATTCAAATATCTCATCTAATATACCCTCAATTTTATTTGAACTTTCTATAATTCCTATTTCATCACGCTGTTTCATTCTAAGTCCATAATCATTAAGCAAGGTATCTAATAACACTGTTTTATCTTTAAATACTTGCCATAAACTACTGTGTGATAGTCTATTTTCATAGTTATTTACAAACTCTTGAATAGCATTTTTATGTTCAATATTCATATTAATGGTTGTTGAGTTATTATTAACCTGATTTAAAACCGCTTGTTTATACTTGGCAAACTCTATTTTGATGTTATTAACTTTTTGCGTAAAGTCAAAGTCTGCAATACGCATCTCAACAGACTTATCATACTCATTTAATGCAGCTGCTTTAATCATATCAAAAGCCACTTGGTTTGTTAAAATTGCCACATCTTTTGTTTGAGTTGCCATATGTGCATTCTCTTGGGTTATCTTATCAAGATTACTCATGGTTTCATTAATTTGTGTGAGATTTTGCATTTGTACTTCATTTGATTTGGCCACATCATCAATAATTGCAGTATTATCCTCAATCATGGCAGTGAGTTTATTGAAACTCTCTAACATTTGCTCTGAATTATTTTTACCTTCATCAGATTTACTGTTTGCTACTTCTACTAAATCTTTAATCTCTTTTGCAGCTTCAGCACTTCGACTTGCTAGATTTCTTACCTCTTGTGCAACAACAGCAAAACCTTTACCAGCTTCTCCAGCAGTTGCTGCTTCAACCGCAGCATTAAGTGATAGGATGTTAGTTTGAAAAGCAATTTGGTCAATAATAGTAATAGCTTCATTAATAGCTTGAGTTGAGTCATTAATTTCTAGCATAGACTTTTGTGTATCTTCAACCAGTTTAATTCCCTCGTTGGCATAAGTCTTGGTGGAGTTTGCAATCTCTAACATGTTCACTGCTTTATTTGATGTTTGTGTTATGCTTTGGGTTATTTCTTGAACAGATGCACTTGTTTGTTCCAAAGAAGCTGCTTGGTTAATAGAAGCCTCATGCAGTTGATTAACTAAGCCTAATAACTCTTTTGAACGATTATCAAGAATCGTTCCATTTTTATTAACCATAGCTAAAAACTCAGAGATATTAGTTCCAATCATATTTAAACAACGTAACAATGTATTAACAATTGCACCAATTTCTGTTTTATCCGCTTTGATCTTAAAATCACGATTTGCATAATTTAATGATGTTTGAAACGAGTTAACAATATTTAAACGTAAACTATCAATCATAAGGTTAAAGTTATCTTTGAGTTCATTGATATAAGTATTGTTAGCTTCACTGTTAATACGATAAACAAGGAAACCTTTTCCGACCATTTTAGAGACAAATTTTGCTTCATTGATAACTTCATTATCAACAGCTAATCCCTCTTTTACTTTTTGGATATTTTCATTTAACTCTTTTGCCATTTCTCCAAAATCATCTTTTGAATCCAAAGAGATTAAATCAAGATTTTTTTCCGTCGAAGTTAAATAATGGAAAAATCGTCCCATTCCCTCTTTGATAATTGATATGGAAGAGAGTATATTTTTTAGAACCACTAAAAATATGCCTAAGGATATTAATAGGGTTATCAAAGTAATGACCAAACTTGTCACATACTTTTTATAAGAACTATCAATCTTTTCATCGATGAGTTTTAGATAATCACTCTTTTCATTTTCTAAAGCCAGTAACGACAATACCATTTTATTTTCTACTGTGAGTCTATTTTTATTTTGTATCAGCTCTTTTAATTGAGTATAGTTACTATAGGCACTATAATTTTCGTTGATTAAACCTAAAACAATAACAACATAAGCAATCAAAGGAAGAAGTGTTAGTAAAATAAGTTTAGTTTTTAAATTGAGCTTGTTCAAAAAGGTTTGCATATTTATCCTTTTTTTAATTTAAGTAGCATCCAAACTAAAAGCTTGGATACCGTAGGTAAAGACTATTCATCATCTTTTGCGAATTTTTCATAAAGGAAACTAAGAATTGATTCCCGACACCTAATATATTCGGGGTCATGTTGAAGTTCTACTCTGTTTCGTGGTCTTGATAAATTTACTTCTAAGATTTCTCCAATTGTTGCTTTAGGACCATTGGTCATCATAATTACTTTATCACTTAAAAGTACTGCTTCATCAATATCATGAGTAATGATAATAACAGTATTTTCAACCTTTTGCTGAATTCGCATAAGATGCTCTTGTAAGTTAGCCCGCGTTAGAGAATCCAATGCACCAAAAGGCTCATCCATGAGTAACACATCAGGTTTAATTGATAATGCTCTAGCAATTCCCACTCGCTGTTTCATACCCCCTGAAATTTCCCCTGGGTATTTATCTTTTGCATGGTCAAGGTTTACCATAGAAACAAATCGTTCAACTCGTTCTTTTAGCTCTTTTGAATCCAGTTCTGGCATCACTTTTTTAACTGCCATCTCAATATTTTGATAAACTGTTAACCAAGGAAGAAGTGAATGGTTTTGGAAAACCACTGCACGTTCAGGTCCTGGTCCTTTAACCTCTTTATTATTTAAAATAATATTACCTTGTGTTTGGGCATCAAGCCCTGCAATCATATTAAGCAAGGTACTTTTACCACAACCACTATGCCCAATAATTGAAATAATCTCATTTTTTGAAATATCAACATTAACATCAACAACGGCTTTATACTCTTTCCCACCTGGTAATGGAAATGTTTTATGAATATTTTCTAATTGTAAAAACTTTTTATCATTTGTCATTTTCTAACCCTTACATCTTTTTTCTATAATCAAAGAAATCTGCTACTTTACCCATAACAACATCTAAAATAAATCCGATTACACCAACTAAGATAATCCCGATAATAATATTATGGTACGACAAGTTGTTGTACTCATCCCAAATCCAAAATCCTATACCAATACCACCTGTTAACATTTCTGCTGCAACAATTACAAGCCATGCAATACCTAAAGATAATCGCATTCCCGTAAAAATATATGGAACAGCTACGGGTAAAATTATTTGAAAGACTTTCTCTAAAGCAGTAAACTTTAATACCTTTGCAACATTTAAATAGTCCTCATTTACATTTTTAACCCCAAGAGCCGTATTAATAATAATTGGCCAAATTGAAGTAATAAATATGGTTGAAATAGCCGTTGTATTAATATCTTGAAATACAAATAGTAACAAAGGAAGCCATGCTAATGGTGACACTGGCTTAAAGATTTGAATAAAAGGATCTAATGCATATTGCATCGTTTTACTCATTCCAATAATAAGTCCAATAGGAACTCCCACTAATACAGCCAAAGCAAAACCACCAAATACTCTTTGTAAAGAAGCTAAAATCTGCCAGAAAATTCCCTTATCGTCTTGGTTTTCAATGTAAAATGGATCTGCTAAAACACCCTCTATTTCATCCCCATCTGCTGTTTCACCTCCAAACGCATACACATATGTATCACTTGGTGTTGGAAAGTCATCAACAATTGAAGCAACGCCACTCCATACTTGAATAATTATCACCAATACAATCAATGGTAAAAATATCTTCTTTAATAATTCACTGTTCATAAAAAACCTTTCTTCTGTTATTTATTTTTTAAAGTACTTAAGCTAAATTAAGGAAGTTTATGGGAGGAATAAAAACCTAAGTACTTAAAAAAATAAACATTTGTAGTGTTAGTGTTATGAAGTAGCAAGAGCCAATTCATAACACTATTATCTATCTTACTTAGTAATATATTTTCAAAGAAACATCATTACCATTTTCTTCGCAAATACAAACTTTGTTTATTCAAATAGCTCACTCTATTTTGTAATGTATTTTGGATCAGCACAACCTGCAGGTCCATAGTGACATACATATCCTGGTTGTTTTGTCTCAACAGACCAATTATTAGCTTTTGCCAATGCTTCTTTTGAGACCAAAGAGTTTTGAACTTTAAAGTCAAAGATATAATCAACGGCTTTATTTGGATCCCAAACTTTTCCATCTAAGAATTTGTTATATTCATCAACACCATCTTTTTTCCACGGACTTGGAGGTAATTTATAGTCCACTTCTTTTGCAACTTCAGCAAAAAGATCAGGTCGGTAAACTTTTTCAATAACCTCTTTCATATTAACTGGTTTATCCAATTGTCCCCATCGGTACATTTGTGTAATAAACCACATTCCATGTGAATAGTATGGATAAGATGCATAGTTATTTGCAAATACATTAAACATTGGATTAGAAGAGTCTACACCTTTGTTATAAAGAAACGTTCCTGACATAGATTTTTGTAAAACTTTTTTTGGTGCTTTAACATAGTTTTTCTTTGCTAAGTATTTAATCGCTTCTTCTCTATTTTCCCATGATGTGTCAAGCCATTTTTGGGCTTTAATTACTGCTCGCATAACTGCTTTAGTCGTTTCTGGATATTTTTTTACAAAATCAGCTCGTGCTTGAAGTACTTTTTCAGGATTGTTGTTCCAAATATCATAGTTAGTTACAAGAGCGGAACCTTTTCCTTTTAATACAATTCGTGAATTCCATGGCTCTCCTACACAATAGCCTTCAATATTTCCAGCAATTAGGTTACTAGGCATTGTTGGTGGTGGAAATGGCTTAATCGTACAATCTTGGTCGGGTTTGATACCACTTGCAGACATCCAGTATCGTAACTCGTAGTTGTGTGTTGATACAGGGTGAACCATACCAAAGTTAAGTGGTTGGTAGTTATTACCTTCTTTAGCACGTTTTGCATCAATGAATTTTTTCAGTGAGTCTGCTGATACAGGTCGCTGTGTTTTATCTAAACCATATTTTTCCATTTCAGCAATAATATTATTACCATAGGTAATTGCATTACCATTAAAATCTAATGATAAAAGCGCTTGTAAATGTGCATTACCATTGATTCCTAATGTTGCAGCAATTGGCATACCTGCAAGAGCATGAGAAAAGTCATACTCACCAGAGATTACTTTTTGTTGAATTCCTGGCCATCCGCCACCCTCTTTTGCTACATGTACATCAAGTCCTTCTGCTTTAAAAAAGCCCTTCTCTTTTGCAATAACTAAAGGGGCACAGTCAGTCAATGCAATAAATCCAATTTTTAATTTTGTTTTTTCAGGTGCTGCCATAAGTGTACTAGTAATAACAGAAATACCTAAACCTAAACCTAACATTTTCTTTAACATATCTTCTCCTTAAATAATGTTCAAAAACAGTTGATGGTGAAATTATATTCCATGTTGAACAAAAAACAAACAATAAATTGTATATAAAATATACAATATTAGTCTCTTGTTGAGCTATTATTGTTTTGTATACACTATATAGGCAGATAAAACTTAAATTCTCAGATTTATTGCTTTTAATGACAATTTTATGATTGTATATTTTATATACAAATATTCTGACCATTTATTACTTCTTAAGAGTATACTTCATCATAATTATTATTTAAGGAAAAAAGATGGCAGGATTAAAAGATTTAAAAGGGCAAGGACACGGAACTACGTTGTTCATGGCTTTTTTATATTTTGACATGAGTTTTATGGTTTGGACAATGCTTGGACCATTAAGTACGGAAATTGCAGAAGCATTAGCATTAAACGGACACATTATAACAGCAGGGGAAAAAGCAACTTTACTTTCACTTCCTATTCTTTCAGGGGCAATTTTACGAATCGTTTTAGGATTTGGTGTTGATAAGATTGGAGCGAAACTTACAGCTTTAATTGCACAAGCAATTGTTATTGCAGCGCTTTTATTAGCATACTTTCAATCAGATACAATTACCTATAATCAACTTTTAATTGTTGCACTAGGTCTTGGTTTTGCGGGAGCATCATTTGCAGTAGCACTTCCTCAAGCAGGACAATGGTACCCACCAAAACTTCAAGGTGTAGTTTTAGGTATTGCAGGTGCTGGTAACATTGGTGTTGTTATTGATTTCTTATTCGCGCCAAAAATTGCAGAGCTTTGGGGATGGGCTTCAGTATTTGGAATCGGTGCAGCAATGGCCATTGTAGTATTTATTGCCTACCTTTTCTTAGCAAAAGATGCACCAGAGTCAGTTTATAAAAAGAATCCTAAGAAACTTAGAGATTACGGAAAACTATTAAAAGACAAAGATACATGGTGGTTTTGTCTATTTTATGCAGTTTCGTTTGGTGGGTTTGTTGGTTTTGCAGGATACATGAAAGTATATTTAATGAATACGTACCAACCTGAGATGCTTGCTTTTGGTCTTGACTTTTTAGCAGAAGAGAATGTGAAAGTTATGGCAGGTTATTTTGGAGCACTATGTATTTTTGCAGGTGCAGTTCTTAGACCAGTTGGAGGAGCAATAGCAGATAAAATTGGTGGAGTTAGATCACTTTACTTCTTCTACGGAACCGTAGCACTTTTAGCAGTTATCAATGCAACACTTGACTTACCATTTATGTTTGCAATTGTTCTACTTTTCTTAGTAATGGCAAACCTTGGTATGGCAAATGGAGCAGTTTTCCAACTCGTACCACAACGATTTGGAAAAGATATCGGAATTATGACTGGTATTGTTGGATGTGCTGGTGGTCTTGGTGGTACAGCACTAATCAAAACTCTAGGATGGTCAAAAGGTGCCTTTGATGGATACACAGCTGGATTCTTAATATTTGCAGTTGTTGTTTTTGTAGCAATTTCAGGTATTAGTTTAGTTAAAACTAGATGGCGAACAACATGGGGTGTTCAAGCTGGTGGAAAAATTTAATAAAAAAAGAGGTATCCCCTCTTTTTTTATTTATGTTAAAATGTTTCAAGAAATGTTTTAACATAAATAAAATTGGGTAATAATATGGCAAAAAACAGCATAAAAACTTCAGGATTCTCATTAGCAAAACGTCAAGAACTTAAAGGTGATGACTTTTATGATATAAAAGTTTTAGATGATTTAGTTATTGCTGTGGTATGTGATGGAGTAGGAAGTGCTCAAGAGGGGGCACTTGCAGCCCAACGTGTTACCAAACACTTAATTACAAATTTCAAAAATAGACCCAAAGCTTGGAGTATTGAAAAATCAATCAAAAGCTTCATTACTTCAATCAACCAAATCTTATATACTCAATCAATGAGCGATTATGAACGTCCTGAACTAGTGACAACGGTTACTGTTGTTGTTATTCAAGGGGAGCGCCTTTATGGGGCGAATGTAGGGGATAGTAGAATTTATCTTCTAAGGCAAGATATTTTAACACAGCTATCATTTGATCATAGTATGGATGATGCAGGATACGAAAATGTTCTAACAGATGCTGTTGGTATTGATAAAGAGGTAGAGATCTTCTATTTTGAAAACAAAATCCAAAAAGAAGATAAACTTCTATTATGTAGTGATGGTTTGTATTCACTCATGAGTGAAGATATGCTTAGTCGTCATTTAGTCAATGGAGCCTACCATATTGTCAAAAAAGCCAGCAAACTTGTTGAAGATAACTTGCCCGATGATACAACAGCAGTTGTTTTAGAGGTTGATGATATCGATGTGATATCACAACTAAAAAAACTTCCTTTGGATATTCCCGAAAAACTCGTTTTAGGGGATGAAATTGATGGTTATGTGCTACAGCAATCCCTCATTCAAAATGACCGTACTTGGTTATGTGAAAAAAGAGGAAGCAAATATGTCATCAAGTTTGCTCCATTAGAAGCCAAAAATGATGACAAAATACTTGACCTTTTTGTTAAAGAAGTGTGGAATGCAAAACGACTAAAGGCAGGCTTTTTCCCAAAATCAACAGTACCAAAAAAACGAACTGCTCGTTACTATATTATGAGTCACATCCAAGGGATTAACTTAAAAGAGTACCTGAAAAAAAGAAAACTCTCAGTGGATGAATCTATAGCTCTAGGAAAAACTCTATTACATATGAGTCAATATCTTATCAAATATGATTTAGTCCATGGTGATATAAAACCTGAAAATATCATTGTTATAGAACGAGATGGAAAAAAAATCTTTAAAGTGATTGATTTTGGCAGTATTACAGAAGTCTATTCAATTGACAATCGTGCAGGGACACCTTCTTATTTAGCTCCCGAACGATTTAAACAAGCACCTATTAATGAAAAAACTGAAATCTTTGCTATTGGGGTAACCTTATATGAGAGCCTAACCGGTAAGTTTCCTTATGGTGAAATTGAACCTTTTCAAACACCCACCTTTAAACAACCCAAACGTCCAACAAAACTAAACCCCAATATTCCCCACTGGTTAGAGAGTATTATTTTACATGCTATTACAACAGATACCAATCGACGTTATGAAAACTACTCATTTATGAGTTATGAGTTAGAAAACTCTTCCAAAGTACAACCTTACTTTGATAAAAACACTCCTATTTTAAAACGAGACCCTCTTAAGTTTTACAAGTATGGCTTCTACGTCATGTTACTTCTGAATTTTCTTTTATATTTAAGATTTTCTGTATAATTTTTATACAAAAAAATTTAAATCAAAAGTCTATTAAATGATAAAATATCTTATATAAAATAAGGGTTTTATCATGACAATTTTACAAGACGCACTCAATAAACATACTAAAAAAATCAATAAACTTGAAAAGTTAAAAGCACTACAAACACCACTAGAGTTTTACAATCAATTTAAAGATTTTTGTCACTTGCCTTATGAGTCTATTACTCAAAATCATGAAAAATATCTCTTAAAATGTTTTGGGTTATACAATAAAGGTAAAGATAATTTCATGTTACGAGTACGTATCCCTGCTGGTCAATTGGAATTTCACCAAGCTATTGAATTAGGTTCTATTGCGAAACAGTATGGGGATAACTATATTGATATTACAACTCGACAGCAAATTGAGTTTCGATTTCTAAAACAAAAAGATTTATATAAAGTCATTAAAGCTATTGAAGATATAGGTTTATCTACCTTTCAAACGGGTATTGATAACTTTAGAAATATTGTCACCTCATCTTTTGATGGACATTATGCACAAAACTATATTACCTGTAAACCAATTATAGATGAATTACAAGCCATTTTCTTTAAAAAAGAGGAGTATTTTGGAGTAATGCCTAGAAAACTCAATACCGCAGTTTTAGGAACCTCTTTTAATGACTGTAATGTATTTGGTCAAGATTGTTCTTTTGTCGTAGCCAAAAAATTTGATGCAATTGGATTTAACCTCTATCTTGGAGGTAAAGTGGGTATTCAAGCTTATGATTCAGGGCTTTTTATTAAAAAAGAACAAGTATCTACGGTATATAAAGCCATTATTGATCTATTTAAAGAGTATGGATTTAGAGATAACAGAAACAAAAACCGCCTACATTTTTTGATTCAAGAAGTAGGAATTGAACACTTTGCTTTAGCCATCCAAACAAAAGCAAATATGACGCTTGATAGTAGTGGAGAGTTACTCGTTAATGAAGATATCATTGTTACAAATGAAGATTCAATAGAGTTAAGAAACAATAAAAAAGCCATACATTTTCCAATTCCTTCAGGAATATTTACGGGAACTGCCATGATGGAAGCAGGATATTTAGCAGAAGATACTAAAGGGTTGATTCGATTAAGTGTTGAACAAAGCTTCTATATCATTTGTGACAAAGAAGATGTGACGTATGTAAAGAATTCTCCACTTTATAAGAAGTATGGAAAGTTTCAAAATATCTATTTTACAAACCAAATTGCCTGTGCGGGAGTTAAAACCTGTCCTTTTGGGGTGATTGAAAACAAAGCAGATGCTATAGAAATGGCCTATTACCTCAATGAAGAAGTTCCAATGAGTAATGGTAAGGTGCGAATGTATTGGTCAGCTTGTCCTAAAGGGTGTGGGATTCATGGTGTTGCAGATATTGGTTTTGAAGGATGTAAAATCAAAAATGAAGAAGGAACTACCATTGGAGGAGTTAAAATTTTCCTTGGAGGAAAAGCCTCTAAAGAGGTTCAAGAAGCACGGCTGTTACATAAAGGGTTAAGTCTTGAAAAAGCCAAAGTTGCTGTTAAAAACTTATTAACTATCTATAAAAATGAAAAAATAAACAATGAAAGTTTTGAAAGCTTTGATAGCCGTGTGTTAGCGAAGTTTACAACAGAAGAATTGTATGAAAGAATAGGAGCATAAGATATGAGTCACACTGAAACTAAGAGTGAAACAACTATTCAAACTCAAGATGAATTAACACCTTTAGAGAGTTTTATTAATCATAAAGCAAATACCAGTATGCAATGTGGGAACTATTCCATTGATATTGAAAAACCAAAAGAGGGTGAACAATATCGATTTCATTTTGATGCAACAGCTTGTGTTGGGTGTCACTGTTGTGAAGTTGCCTGTAATGAACAAAACAACAATAGTGCCGATGTGAAATGGCGCCGTGTAGGAGAGATGCAAAGTGGTATTTTTCCAAAAGTAAGCCACCACTTTAACTCTATGAGTTGTAATCATTGTATTGACCCAGAGTGTCTTAAAGGATGTCCGACTAATTCATATATCAAGTTTGAAAATGGTATTGTATTCCATGAAGATGAAACCTGTATTGGGTGCCAATACTGTACATGGAACTGTCCTTATGAAGTACCAACATTTAATCACGACAGAGGTATTGTAACCAAATGTCATATGTGTCATGAGAAACTCGATGTGGGAGAAACACCATCTTGTGTTCAAGCCTGTCCTGCAGGTGCCATTCAAATTGAAGTTGTCAATACTAAAGAGTGGTTAGAAGAGGGATTAGCAAAAGAGGGTGTTGCCCCTCATTTACCAAATATCAATATTACTAAACCAACCACACGATATACCCTCAATGAAGAGTATGAAAACTTAACTCCTGCAGATGAACATATCGTAAAACCAAATCATGCAGAGTGGCCTTTGGTATTTATGACAGTGTTAACACAAATTTCACTTGGAGGTTTTGCTGCACTTACCTTAGGAGAGATTGCAAACTTTTTAGGTTTTAATTTAGCCTTACCAAATTTATGGATGATGATTGCTATTTTCTTACCTGCTGCTATTGGATTACCTCTATCAGCGCTACATTTAGGAAGACCGATGTTAGCCCATACAGCCATGAAGAATTTAAAAACCTCGTGGTTGAGTCGAGAAGCATTGGCCCTTGGATTATTTACAGGTGGAATGACCTTTGTAATTGCACTATTTTTTCTAGAAGCTCCTCAAGTACTTCGTTTAATCATAGAGCTTGGTGTCTTAGCCATTGGTATTTATGGTATTTATGCTCAATCAATGATTTATAGAATTAAAGCCCGTCCATCATGGAACAAAATTCTAACAACTAAAAACTTCTTTAGTGTTAGTTATATTGGTGTACTTCTTGTTGCGTTATTATTACTAATTAATGGTGATTATACAAGCGCCTCTGTAGTACTTCCATTGGGATTATTTATAGGGATTTATCAATTTATTAATAGTAAAGAGCAAAAAAGTTTTTATGATACTTTAGATGAAACCCATGAAAACTTTTATCAGTTAAATAAAACAAAAACACTTTATGAAACAACCTTTAAAGTGCACAATTTAGTACGAATTGCCTTCATGTTTTTTGGAAGCTTATTCTTACCACTTATATCAATGCTTTTAATTGCAAGTGCTAGTTATGAAAGCGCCTTTGATCTATTGCTTATTGCATTGGCCGTTTCGTTTATCAGTGAAATTATTGCACGTTCACTTTTTTATAAAACAGCCGTAGCACAAGGCTTAGCAGGAAACTTCTTTTTAGGAAACCAACGATGATAAAAAAAATAAAAAAATTAATAGGATTTGATATTAAAGAGGAAAAATACTCTTTACAAGAAGATTCAACCTTTGGAAAAGTATCCAAAGAAAAAGCACCAACAAAATGGGTACGATCAACCTGTGGTTATTGTGGCGTAGGGTGTGGTTTATATATTGGTGTTCAAAACGGTAAACCAACCTATACAAAAGGTGACCCAGCACACCCCGTAAACTGCGGAACACTTTGTCCTAAGGGATTGAGTGAACATGAGATGGTACAAAGTGAGAATAGATTTTTAGCGCCTCATATTAAAAAAGGTGGCGAACTGACACAGACTTCTTGGGGTGAAGCTTTTAAAACCGTAAGTGACAAATTTAAAAGCATCCAAAAAGAGTATGGTAACAAAGCCATCTCATGTATTTCTACGGGACAACTTTTAACCGAAGAATTCTATACCTTAGGTAAGTTTGTTCAAATGGGTCTAAAAACTAATAACTACTGTGGAAATACCACGTTATGTATGGCTAGTGCTGTTATGGGATATAAACAAACCTTTGGAAGTGATGGTCCCGTTGGATGTTATGAAGATTTCTCTTACGCGGATACCATCATGCTAATTGGTGCAAATATTGCTGATAACCATCCTATTTTAAAACTGCATATTGCCAAAAATGAAAAAATAACGGGTAAAAAACCAACCATTATTGTGGTTGACCCACGATTTTCTAAAACAGCTAATATGGCAGATATTTATGTTCCTTTAAAACCACGAAGTGATTTAGCCCTGATGAATGGACTTTGTTACATTATATTAGAGCAAGGTTGGGAAAATGAAAAGTTCATTAAAGACAGAACAACAGGATTTAAAGTCTTTAGAAAACATATCATGGATAACTATGCACCACAACATGTGGCAGAGATTACTGGTATTGAAGTAAAAGATTTATATGAACTTGCCCGTGTTTATGCAAAATCAAGTGCTGCCATGAGTGCTTGGACAATGGGAGTTAACCAAAGTTCAATTGGTACAGACACCGTAAGCGCTATTTGTAATTTAGCACTCATTACTGGAAATTTAGGAAGAAAAGGGGCAACAGCATTATCAATCACAGGTCAATGTAATGCCATGGGAACTCGTGAAACAGGATTTACCTCTTCTATTCCAGGATACAGAAACTTTGCTAGTGAAGCTGATAGAAAAGAGTATGCTAATATTGTCAATCTTCCCCTAGAAGATGTACCAACAAAACGTGGTTACTCATATCCACAAATTATTGATGCCATTGAAAGAGGTGAAATCAAAGCCTTATGGTTAGTGGCAACCAATCCTTTGGTTTCATTTCCTGATCAAAATAGATTAAGAAAAGCATTAAAAAAACTTGATATTTTAGTTGTACAAGATGCCTTTAAAAGTGAAACGGCACTTGAAGCAGATGTAGTCTTTAGTGCAGCAACATGGAGTGAAAAAGAGGGAACCTATACAAATAGCGAACGGCGGTGTAACTATGCAAAACAAGCGGTTAAACCTTTGGGTATTACAAAAAGTGATTTTGATATTGTGGTTGAATTCTCAAAATATTTTGATGGGGTTCATGAAAAACTCTTTAGTAACTTTAACAAACCAATTGATGCATTTAATGAATGGAAAAAGTTAAGTGCAGGAAGAGTGTGTGATTACACAGGTATGACCTATGAAAAAATTGAAAAGCTTGGTGGTATTCAGTGGCCATGTAATGAAAAAAACCCTCAAGGGACAAGCAGGCTTTATAGTGAAACCATGCCATGTAATACTCCTACAGGAAAAGCAAATCTTTTAGCTTTAGATTGGCTTCCTATGGTTGAAAATGAAAGTACCGCCTTTCCATTAATCTTAAATACAGGACGAACTGTTGAACAGTGGCATACACGAACAAAAACGAAAACCATCTCAATTTTAAATGATTTGGCTCCAGAAGCGTGGATTGAAATCAATCCAGAAGATGCCAAAGAATTAGAAGTAACAAGTGGTCAAAGACTCAGTATTAGTTCACGTCGAGGTCGTGTAGATGATATCATTGTAAAAGAGTCTCAAACCATACGACAAGGTACCGTGTTTGTTCCTTTTCACTTTAATGAACAACTCATTAATGCTATTACCATTGCAGATTTTGATCCACAATCTTTTGAGCCAAACTTCAAACAGTGTGCAATACAACTGCATAGTCAAAAGGTACCCCAAGGAATCAGACTAAAAGAGGTTCAAGTTGCAGGGGAATTAGAACATATTGTCATTAAAAATGAACTGCAATTTACATCTGAACTAACTCACAAAGTAAAAGCCTAAGGGCTTTTACTCTTCATCACTAACAATTTAGAAATCACCCTTTTCTGTATATTTTATATACAACATAATAGTTAATTTAATATACATTTATGTCATAATTCCATAATGATATAAAAGGACTATAATGAAAGAGAAGTTAATTATTATTGGAAATGGGATGAGTGGTCTTCGAACAGTAGAAGACCTTTTAGATATTGAAAAAGAGAAATATGATATTACTATTTTTGGCGAAGAACCTTATGTAAACTACAATCGAATCATGCTTTCCTACATTTTATCACAAGAAAAAACTTTTGAAGATACTATTATCAACCATCAATCTTGGTACGAGGAAAATAATGTAACCCTGCATAAAGGAGACAAGGTTATTGCTATTGATAAAACAGCAAAAACTATTAAGAGCCAAAGTGGGCAGGAAATAAGCTATGACAAACTACTTATAGCAACAGGATCAAAACCATTTATTCCTAAAACAACAGGAAGTCAATTAAACAATGTCATTGCCTTTAGAACAAAACAAGATGTTGATATTATCATGGATACCATTGATAAAAACAAGACAGCCGTTGTTGTTGGTGGAGGATTACTTGGTCTTGAAGCTGCTTATGGTATTGCCATGCATGGGATTAAAACCATTTTAGTACACCGAAGTAGTTCTATTCTTTCACAACAACTAGATTCAACAGGTGGAAAACTTTTACAAAGAAACCTTGAAAGTTATGGCATAGAATTTAAACTAAATACTACCATTGAAGAAATCGGCGGTGAAAAAGAGGTTGAAACAGTAAGTTTTACTGATGGCACAAAAGTTGACTCAAATATTGTTGTTTTTGCAACGGGAATTATTCCAAATACATCTTTAGCTAAAGACGCAGGACTTGAGTGCCATAAAGGTATTTTAGTTGATGACTTTATGAAAACTAGTGATGAGAACATTTTTGCTATTGGAGAGTGTGTTGAGCACAAGGGGAATACTTATGGTTTGGTAGCACCTCTTTATGAACAAGCTAAAGTTTTAGCAAAGAAACTCTCAGCGAAAGATATTGATGGTTATTCAGGTTCTACCCTTTCAACGCGACTAAAAATCTCTGGTATTGACCTCTTTAGTGCGGGGGATTATTTAGGAGATGAAACAACTGAAGAACTCATCTTGTTAGATGAAAAAGTTGGTGTCTATAAAAAGTTAGTTATCTACGATAATAAAATTATTGGAGTTGTCCTTTATGGAGATACTGCTGATGCCTCGTGGTACTTAAAACTTTTAAAAGAGCATACAGATATTAGTGATTTACGAACAAAAATACTCTTTGGTAAATCGGCACTCTTGGGTGATTCTGGTCATGGTGGTGATGATGTCAATGCTATGGGTGATGATGAAGAAGTTTGTGGTTGTAATGGTGTGTGTAAAGGTGATATTGTTACAGCTATTAAAGAAAAAGATTTAAAATCTCTTAGTGATGTAAAAACGTGTACAAAAGCAGGTGCGTCATGTGGTTCATGTTTAGGTTTAGTGGAGCAGATTTTAGTAAATACTTTAGGTGATGAAGTTGACTTAACTGAAGAGGGTATTTGTCCCTGTTGTGATGTGGGACACAAAGAGATAAAAGAGTGTATAAATACCAATGAGTTCAACAATGTTTATGAAGTCTTTAAAAAACTTGATTGGAAAACCAAAGATGGTTGCGCAAAATGTCGACCAGCTGTTAACTACTACTTACTTGTTAAATATAATGATGATAAATATATCAACGATAAACGATCAGCACTTGTCAATGACAGGGTATCAGCCAATATCCAAAAAGATGGTACTTATTCAGTAGTCCCAAGAATTTGGGGTGGATTAACCACGCCACAAGAGTTAAAAGATATGGCAGATATTGCTGTTAAATATGATGTGCCTACGGTTAAATTTACAGGTGGTCAACGTCTTGATATGTTGGGTGTCAAAAAAGAACAACTAGAACCAATGTGGAAAGATTTAAATGATTGTGGATTTGTTTCAGGACAAGCTTACGCAAAAGGTTTACGTACAGTTAAAACCTGTGTAGGTAATCAATGGTGCCGATTTGGAACACAAGACTCAATGGGTATGGGTGTTAAACTAGAAAAACTAACCTGGGGCAGTTGGACGCCACACAAATACAAAATTGCCGTATCAGGATGTCCAAGAAACTGTGCGGAAGCCACTATCAAAGATTTTGGTGTTATTGGTGTTGATTCAGGATGGGAAATTCATATTGCAGGAAATGGTGGTATCAAAGTGCGTGTTACTGACCTACTTTGCAAGGTTGAGACCGATGAAGAACTTTTCGAATACACAAAAGGATTCATGCAGTTTTACAGAGAAGATGCTTACTATTTAGAACGAACTGCTCACTGGATTGAAAGAGTTGGATTAGAGTACATTAAAAATGTGATGCTTGATGATGACAAAAGAAAATTCTACGCAGACAGATTCGAGAAGAGCCAAAAATCAGCACAAGTAGACCCATGGGCAAAAGCAATTGATGAAGGGTTTACAAAAGAGTTTAACCCAATTGTAATTGATACAAAAGATTTACCAAACTATGAAGCAAAAGGGGAGCAGTAAAATGGCAAATTGGATTAAAGTAGTGACTACACAAGAAGTTCCAGTAATGGGATCACGAAAAGTTGTTGTAGGTGAGATAGAAATTGCCATCTTCAAAACAAAATCAGAAAACATTCATGCAGTCAATAATACTTGTCCCCATAAACAAGGAAAATTAAGTGAAGGTATTGTTCATGATGAAGAGGTGACATGCCCAATGCATAACTGGGTGATTGATTTAAATTCTGGTGAAGCAACTGGTGGGGATTGTGGTTGTACGGAAGTTTATGAGACTAAGGTGGAAGATGAGATTGTTTATTTAAAATTAGGTTAGGAGAGTTTTCTCCTAACCTTATATTATTTCCCAAGTTCTAGTAACCTTTTTCCTATTACAATTATCTTAGATTCATGTCTTCTCCATGAATTACTATTAACAGTAATCTCTAAAAAACTATTAATCTCATCTACAGTTCCCAAATCCATTACAATATATTCTTTTAATTTTTCATCATCTTTTGTTATTTTACGAACAATACTAAGTATTTCACTTAACAAATATGTATTATTACAGATATCTAACAATATTTTGTAATGAAAAATATTTAAATAACTTACAAAAGCTAGTCCTAATTGATATTCATCTATATATGCACTGTCAAAAAAATTATGTAATATTGAATACGAAGATAACATTCTCTCAATTTCTCGAAAACTAACTTTATTATCTTCTACAAGTTCTCTAAAGAATCTAATTGTTAGTTCATTCTTGTTAATATTTTCATCGGAATGACTTGAAAGGTTTTCTAAAAGATATTCTAAGTACCGTTTTCCATCATCATGATAAGCATAGTCAAGTGAAATATTTCGAGGTAGTTTCAACCAAATATTCACAAATTTTTGCAAATATAGAGATGCATTAATTCCATTTCCATATTTTGATTTAATTATCTCTTCAAGTTGCACTCTGTTTGTAACTAATAAAAATGTTATTTTAGGGACAGAAAATAAATGTTTAATTTGTTCTATTAACTCAAGCGCAAAATCAGGTCGACATCTATCTAATTCGTCAATTATAAATACAATTGGTTTTCCGTCATTAATTTTATTTGGTAATCCTTCTAAATATTTTTTAAAGGAGGATAAAGCTAATTTATCTTCTTTTGGGTTTTTTAGTTTTGTGTCAATCACATTTTCGATTTGAGCAGAAACTAAATCAGATATGTTTCCTTTG
>LPNY01000042.1:195330-305908 GCA_001655195.1 Arcobacter sp. EP1 | reverse complement strand
AAGCCCGCCGTTCCTAGCTTTATTCCCGTTTTTAAACCTCCTATAGCAAATGATTTTAATGCCTTTTTTGCACCTTCTTTAAAATTGTTTTACTCACTAACCGGTAGTATTTCATAGATTTCAGATATTAATGCAAGGAATGGGTCTTTTTGATAGTCATTTGCAAAGGCATCAAAATAAATAGTTTTTAATTTATTCTCTCTAACATGTTCAACGTGCCCCTTCCACATCTTAATAAAAGTAGTTTTACCTTCTCCCCATTGTGAATCTAATGCTAATACTAAACTGTCATCAGTATTTTCAATTAAATTAGCTAATCTTTCACCAAAATCTTTTCTTCCAAAGATATCATTTTTTGTAAAACCTTCTGTCTCTTCAATTTTTAATTCAGGAATTGTTATTTTCATTATAGACCTTAAAATAATTTATTAAACTATATCAAAAAGCTGTCACAGTTACCGTCACGAATTTATTTTTATGATGAATTTTAATAACACACGCCGAATTAAAATTCGGAATCTCTCTTTCGCTCACTGCGTGAGTCGCGCTTCTGTTACTTTTATCGAAGAATTTACTCGCTACGCTCCCGCATGTTAAACCACAAATAGTAACCAAAAAGGTTTTTTTCAGTTACTGACGTTTTTTCTTGTAATATGTACTTGTTGTCTTTTTGTATTTGGCTTTTGAAATACTTCCCTTAGCTTTCCCAGTTGCTCCGCTATTAGGTGAAGGTTTCTTTTGTTGTTATTGTTTCCCTTTTTGAGAAATTGTCATTGAGTATTTTTTAGTTGGCGTATAGGGATTGTATTCCTGCCTTTGTCGAAGCCGGAAGTTTTGGATTTATTTTCGGAAGCCGTCCGAAGCCTGTTTGACCGTTAAGAAACGTGCTGGGAGCACGTTTTAGGGAGTTCTGCAGGACAGAAAATGAATTTAAAACTGTAGGGAAGCTTCGCCTTTGACAACCGGCAGTTTTTTTTGCTTACTTTTCGTAAAGACAAAAGTAAGTAGAGTAAAGAGGTAATCCTCTTTGCGATATCAAGCCAGAATACAAAAACCACCCTAACCTAAAAACTCACAAAGAAAAAAATAAAACAAAAAAGAGCTACCCTTTCAAATTCCTATTAGCAACATTCTCAATTAAAACAGTAGCATATGCTCCACGTGGCAACATAAACCTCACCTTACACTTCTTTGTATTACTATCATACTTCACACTAATATCCTTTGGAAAAACTATCGCAGGTCGTCGTAAACCTTTTTCTTGGATATAGGTATCATCAAACTCTTGTTCGATTTCTCTTGCTTCATATTTTGCTCTAAATACATGCCGACCTGATAAAAGACCTGTTGGTACTGATTTTTGATTTTCAAAATCTTTTTGAAGTTGCTCATTGACTTTTGATGGAGTAAAGAGTTTTTCATCTTTTAGTTGAATCATTACATCACCATTTAATAATTTGAAGTTCTCTTTTGAAAGTTCAATTCGTTTTGCTAACCAACGGTTAAAAAAGTCACTTTGATACGCTGAGATTAGCATTTTTTCTAGTTTTCTATCACGGATTTTTAAATCCCCATAGATAATTTTGTTTGCTTTTTCTAGATTCTCTTTTACATCTCGTCCAAAACGTTGATACCCAAAAAAGTTTGGCATTCCTACTTTACTTATCTCTTTTAGACGTTTTTCGATTTGTCCAACATCACTTTGTTCTACTTCGTGAAGATTAATTTCAAAAGAGTTTCCTTGTAAGTCACCAATATTGAGTTTTGTTTTATGAAAGAATGTCTCTAAAATCTCAATTCTTGGATGGTGGAACTTTTTAATATCTTTTCCATATTTTCTTGGTATTGAAATATATTGGGTAGTGGTTGCATTTTTATCTTTTAATCCGGCGTAACCTATTTCATTATCATAGATTTTTAGTCCAGTAGCTAATTTTTCGATTAAATCCCATGTTCCTAGGTTTGTTTTTTTGATTTTTAGAATGATGAAGTTACCTTTATTGATAAATCGTATAGGCTCTTCGATTACTTTAAAATCATCAACATTTTGATAAAACTTAAATCGTAGGCTTTTGTAGTTTTGTAGAAAAATTCGTTTCATAGACTCACTTTATTTTTGTTAGGAATAGTTTTTTCGTATTGTATCTAAAAGCAACTTCTGTCTTAAGCAAAATGATGAAAATGAAAAAATATGATAAAATGCAGTATGATATTTAGATTTTTCTTTAAAATAATTCTTCTTTCTATTCTACTTATATGCCTATCCATTCTATTTGAGCGGGCTAAATTTGATGTACGCCCTTTAGCTCAAGTAAATCCCCTTCCTCATGCCCAGAAGTTAATTGAACAAAAAGAGTATGCTAAGGCTCATGAATATCTCTCTTATTTTATGCAATTTGAATATGTTAGTAGTGATGCAGAAGCCAAAGAACTTTTTGAACAAATTTCAATGCACCGTAATAGTTTATCTTACCAAGGAAGAAAATTTATTGAAGGCGTTGTTAAAGGCATCAGTGATGAGACTATTGGAAATACTGGTGCGATAATAAGTGACTTTTTTCTTTTTGGAGATTTGCGGGATTTAGTCATACAAGGCAAAAACTATTTTGCACAAAAAGAGGTGGATGAAGTTATCGTAACTTTAAGCGCTATTGGAGTAATTGCAAGTGCTACAACCTATGCAACAGCGGGAAGCAGTGCCACAGCAAAAGCAGGAATCAGTACACTCAAACTCGCTCGCAGAGCCAATAAATTTCCAAGATGGTTAATGCATTATTTAAAAAGTGTGCTTCCTATTATGCGACAAAGTAAAAGTATTAAACCCGTTAAACCTATCTTTAAAAATCTTCAAACCATTCATAAAAATGTGGGATTGAAAGATACCCTTACGCTTTTAGGCAAAACAAAAAGATTTAAAGCACTTCCCAACGTAGCAAAAATATCAACTAAATATGGAAAACGTACCACGGTTTTACTTGATGTTGCAGGAAAGAACAGTATAAATCTTTTACAATCACTTAAAACTGTGCCTAAGCAGACTGTACTATATGCTTCTAGCTTTGGCAAACGTGGCTTACAGGCGTTAAAACAACTAGGACCTAAAACATTTTTGATTCGTATGCTAAAAACAACTTCAAAGGGGAACTTCAATTCTATCTATGATTATTTAGTTAAAAACATTCCTACTTATATTTTAATCATTTTAACTGGACTTATAGGACTCTTTTTTTTAGTAAGAAGAAAAACTAAGCATTAAAAAAGGCACCCTCCGCAATAGGTGCCTTTTTTAATCTGATTATAATTTCTCTAAATGAAGAACAAGTAATAAATTCGCGTTTTTTACTTATGTTAAAATTATAGAGGATGACAATTAACTATTGACCAACGAAAAGTTAACCAATCGTTAATGAAATAACCCTTTTTATTATAAAGTTATTTTTTACCCTATTTTATCTATTTTTCTTAAAATTTGTTTAATTTAAGAAGAGTATAATATAGTATATTTAATCAAGGAGTCTGCCATGACAATTGATAATAATGTACAATATAACCCCGGCTACGTTAATGCTAATCAGGCATTAGAACGTATTGCAACGGGACTTAAACTCAATTCTGCTGCGGATGATGCAGCATCTTTAGCAATTTCAGAAAATTTAGATGTGGAAGCCAGTGGTATTTCTCAAAGTGTTGAAAATGTTAATAGTGCTTTAGCTTTAACTCAAATTGGAGATAAAGCAATTTCTGAGCAGTCAAACCTTTTAGATGGAATTAAAGAGAATCTTCTTCAAGCCTCAACGGGTACTACTTCACAAGAAGGGCGTGATGCACTTTTACAGGATATTAAAAAATCATTAGAACAACTCAATAATATTGCTGAACAAACAAACTATAATGGTCAAAATTTATTACAAGCCAGTGCAACGGACACTAGTTCAAGTGATGGATTACAAGTTCAAGCAGGAACAACCGCTGAAGATTTAATTGAATCAGAAGGTGTACAAGCGAATACCGAAGGTCTAGGACTTAATGGTTTACTTAATCTTGATCCAACAACATTTACAGCGGATACTGCACGAGACTTTCTAGACGATGTTGATGATGCAATTACCCAACTCAATGATGTTAGAGGAGAATTTGGAACAACAGCAAATCAATTAGAAAGTTCAAGTAGAAGTCTAGCAACGCAATATACTAATACGCGGGAAGCTGAATCAATTTTATCAAATATAGATTTTGCCAGTGAAGTTTCTAACTTTTCTAAACAAAATATCTTAGCACAGGTGGGTGCTTTTGGGCAAGCTCAATCAGCCAATATCACTCAACAAACTGTTTTAAGACTACTTCAATAATAGAGCCCTCGGGCTTTATTAGTACAAAATAACCACTTCTTTTTTTAAATAATAATTTTTTTACTTTTTTTTTAACTTGCTTATATTATAATATTCAATAATTTGCGACAAGGGTTAGACAAATGCAAAACTTATTAAAAGAAGTAACCTATAAAACTATTAAAAATTGTAAGAAAAAAGAGATTGTTCTTCCAGGAGAATACTCAAAAAGTTTCGAAAAACATGCCAATGAAATTGGACTGGATTTAGAAAATGATGCAATTGTTTTAAAAGATTTACATCAAGATGAAAACAAACTTAATTTTATCGTTCAAGAGACAAACAGTAATCTACAGTCACTAGGAACATCCGCTAAGAATGCAGAAATTGCTATTCAAAATAAAGATGACAAAGCTTTAAGAATGGTTCAAAATGAAGTCTCATCTATGCAAGAGAAGATTAATTTTTTACAAAAGGAACTCTTTACTGATTCTTTAACAAAAGCAAAAAACAGAAAATGGTTTGAAGATTTTTATATTAAGGAAGATAAGTTCCCAAATAATGGTTTTCTAGCTTTCATTGACCTGGATCGTTTTAAACAGATCAACGATACTCATGGACATTTAGTGGGAGACCAAGTTTTACGATACTTAAGTGAATTTTTGAAAAAAGAGCTTACCTTAGAAGGGATTAGTATTATACGTTTTGCAGGGGATGAATTTATTGTTCTCTTTGATAACTCAACACTTACTGAAAAAAAAGTAGAAAATCTACTTAAAAGTACGCAAGAAAAACTCTCAAAATTGAAATTAAAATCAAAAACGATTGATAATCTTACCTTTAGTTTTTCATATGGATTGGTTTCTTTTAAAACTAATGATAGCTTAGAAGTCATTCTTTGCGATGCCGATGAAAAAATGTATAAAAATAAACAACTACGAAAAGAATCATAAAAAAAGAGGTATAACAATGCCTCTTTAAAAAAAATTAACAAAACTTCCTCTTTAGTTATTTTATATCAAAATTCAATCAACAATTAATCACTGAAATAGTACTTTTATAATACTTTTTAATAATATAATCAATTATTGTAAATAAAAAGGTACTCTATGAATAATATTGCTGGTATGAGAATACTCTCTATTGATGACAACCATAATAATCTATCTATTATTGAAGTCTTTGCCAAATCACTTAAACTTGAAATCGATAGTTTTTTAAACCCTATTGAAGCTCTAGATTCACTTAACACTACTCATGACCTAATTATTGTTGACTATATGATGCCAGAACTTAATGGATTAGAGTTTATAAAACAGGTACGTAAGCTGGATTCTGATATTCCAATCATTATGTTAACAGCAGTGGGTGATGATATGGTTTTACAAGTTAAAGCCTTAGAGTTTGGAGCCAATGATTTTTTGAGTAAACCTCTTAATTCTGGTTCATTTCGAGCACGAATTTCTAATATGCTTAAACTCAGACAAAGTCAACTTCTACTAAAAGACAAAGCACTTTTACTTCAAAATGAAGTGAATGCCGCAACTAAAATGTTAGTAGATAGGGAACATGAGACTCTAAATATTTTAGGTAAAACTGCTGAATATAAAGATCCTGAAACAGGAGCACATATTGCAAGAGTTGCCCACTATAGTAAAACATTAGCCTGTTTATCGGGCCAAAGTGAAAAGTTTCAAGATACGATTTTTCATGCCTCTCCTTTTCATGATATTGGTAAAATTGGGATACCTGATAAAATTTTGCTCAAACCAGCAAGGTTAGATGCTGATGAGTTTGAAATTATGAAAACTCACTCAACTATTGGTTATACTATTTTAAAAAACTCGCACAGTGCTTATTTAAAAGCAGGAGGTATCATTGCTTTTAATCATCATGAGAAATATGATGGTACGGGATATCCAAGTGGATTAAAAGGGGAAAGTATCCCTATTTTAGGTAGAATTACAGCAATTGCCGATGTTTTCGACGCATTAACATCACAACGGCCCTATAAAAAAGCATGGAGTTTTGAAGATGCTTGTTCTTTACTAATCGAAGAAAAAGGTAAGCATTTTGATCCTGTTTTAATTGATCTTTTTATTGACAATGTTGATCAATTTAAAACAATTTACGATAAATTTACAGAAGAATAATGAATAAAAAAGGTAACACTATGAAAATTGAAACACTCGTTTACGAAAACAATGGTTGGAAAGAAGTATCAAGTGATTTAGATGCAAATGCACAAGCTGATGTGAACATCGTTTTTCTTTTTGGTCATACTGATGCTATCAAACTTGAAAAAAGATTCTATGAAATAAAAGAGCGTTATCCCAATGCAAAAATTGTCGGAGCATCAACATCAGGTAACATTGTAGCTGACGAAGTTTCTAGCAATGAACTCACTTCAACTGCTGTCTGTTTTGAAAAAAGTAGTGCACAGATTTCTTCTATTAACTTTAGCGATGATGATGACATTGAAGAATTATCAAAAGAACTTATTAGTAACTTACCCCAAGAGGATTTGCAACATATTTTTGTGATTAGTGATGGGCTTTTAATTAATGGTTCACAACTTGCACGTGGTATCAACAAAGTAAGCAATTCAATTCCTGTAACAGGTGGATTAGCGGGTGATGGTGATAGATTTCAAGAAACCTATGTTATTGCAAATGATATACCCAAACAACGCACAGTTGTTGCAGTTGGTTTTTATGGTGAACATTTAACTGTGGGAACAGGATGTTTTGCAGGATGGAGTGAATTTGGGGCACAGCGTATTATAACCAAATCACAAGATAATGTAGTGTATGAAATTGATGGTGAGCCAGCACTTGATTTATATAAAAAATATTTGGGGGAATTAGCCAAAGAATTACCAAACAGTGGATTACGCTTCCCTCTTAGTATTAAAGAGAATGAAAATAGCCCCGAAGTTATTCGAACCCTTTTAGCTATTGATGAAGAGAGTAAAAGTATCACCTTTGCAGGAGATGTTCCAGAGGGTTATACTGCGCGACTTATGAAAGCAGATATTGATGTTCTTGTTGATGGAGCAGGAAAAGCAGCAAGGGCAATTGAACCTGCAAATAAAAATACAGCTTTAGGCTTAGTTGTCAGTTGTGTGGGACGAAAAATTGTCATGAATTATCTTGTTGATGATGAACTTGAAGTGGTACAAGAAATCTTGGGTGAGAATGTTAATCTTACTGGATTTTACTCTTATGGAGAAATTGCTCCATTTAAAGAAGATATTGTAACGTGTCAACTTCACAATCAAACAATGACACTTACAGCTATTTACGAGGCATAAAATGCATCGTTTACTTAAACGTCAACTAAAAAAAGCTTTTGGAACACAAAATCTTGATACCTTAGATTCAAATGTTCAAGAGCTGTTAACAACTATTTCTGATGTGTATGATGATTTTGATGAACAGCGACGTATGCAAGAGCATATCATCACAGTTAACTCTGAAGAGTTACGAAACTCCAATGCGAAACTCAAAGAGTTACTGGATGAACGTTCAGAGTTACTTGAAAATAAAACCAATGAAAATAAAGATATCATTAATCTCCTTCATCAATATAGAGAAGCGATTGATCAAACAATGATTGTAAGCCGAACTGACGTCAACGGTGTTATTACCTATGCCAATGATAAGTTTTGTGAGATTAGTGGTTATTCACAAGGAGAACTTTTAGGGAAACGTCATAATATTGTTAAACATCCTTCTAATCCAGAATCAATGTATACAGATATTTGGCAGACAATTACCTCTAAAAAAATATGGCATGGCACTTTTGCAAACAAAGCAAAAGATGGCAGTAAATATTATGTTACTTCTACCATTGTGCCATTAATTGATAGAAATGGAGATATTAAAGAGTTTATTGGATTACGAGATGATGTAACAAAACAGATAGATTATCAAGAAAAACTAAAACATCAAACGCAACGCCTTAACACTATTTTTAATTCTCAAGAACATATAACCCTTATTTTAGAACCAAATAGTGGAATAGTTGATGTGAATAACAAGTTTTTTGAAACCTTTGGTTTTAAAAACCTAGAGAGTTTTAATAGCTCTATGGATTGTGTATGTGATCTTTTTGTAGAAAGAGATTTGCTAAAAATTTTCGATGAGACAAATTTTCAATGGTATGAACGTTTTTTATTTACCAATGAAGAACTTAATAAAGTAACTTATAAAGATAACACGGGGATTGAAAAAATCTTCCGTGTCTCTTCAAGAGAGATTGAGTTGGATGAAAAACAACACTTTATTATCACCTTTATTGATGTTACTGAACTTGAAAATGCTCGTAAAAAAGCCGAAATCGCAAAAGAGACCAAGTCTTATTTTCTTGCAAATATGTCCCACGAAATACGAACCCCTTTAAATGCTATTATTGGTTTTTCAGACATTCTAACCAAAGCAAATCTTAATAAAGAAGATAAAGAATATTCTCAAATTATTTCTAATAGTGCCGTTTCTTTATTGGATATTATTGATGATGTATTGGATATTTCAAAAATAGAGAGTGGAAAACTACATATTGAAGAGGAAGCTTTTCCAATTCATATTTTTATTGAAAATATTGTTGAACTCTTTTCCATTAAAGCAAAAGAGAAAGATATTCGTTTTATTTATGATGCGGACCCTGCTATTCCATACAGTATTATTAGTGACTCAACACGACTTCGTCAAGTATTATCAAACCTTTTAAGTAATGCCATCAAATTTACTAATAAAAAGGGGCATGTAATATTTTGTATGAATATCGTCAAAGAAAACCCCACAGCAGTTGAAATTGAGTTTATTATTAAAGATACTGGAATTGGTATTTCAAATGAGCAAAAAGCGATAATCTTTGAACCATTCTCTCAAGCAGACTCAGGAATTAATCGAAAGTTTGGAGGTACTGGTTTAGGATTAGCAATATGTAAAGATATCGTGAGTCTGTTAGGTTCGCAAATCAAAGTGGAGTCTCAACTGAGTCAAGGAAGTACTTTTAGTTTTACCTTGGAGTTTAAAATAGATAAAAAGACTGATGAAAATGTACATCATTTTTCTCATTTAGAGTTTGCACTAAGTGATATTATAGATGACTCAGAGCATTTAAAAACGAATATTACTAACTATTTAGAAAAGATTGGTGATGTTTATGAATTTGATGAACAGTCACAACATCGTAATATTGATTTTCTCTTTTGTTTTAATAGCAAGAATCTGCTTACAACTATACAAAAATTCAAGATACTCAACTGTGATGCAAAAACTGTTTATGTTGGAAACAAAAGTGTTATTAAAGACTCTAACGTTATTTCTTATATTGATTATTTTATTGATTTACCTATTTATGGCTCAAAAATTTTTAATATTATTTCAGATAATACCCCTATTGAGATTGAAGAAGAGTCTTATTCAATCATCTCAGATGATGAGCAGTGTGAACTTTATGAAAAACATATTTTGGTAGCAGAAGATAATCCAAACAATCAAAAACTCATTGAGGTATTGATTAAAAAATTAGGGTTTGAATGTACCTTAGTTAATAATGGACAAGAAGCTATTGATAAATATAAAAGTAACCATTATGATTTAATTCTTATGGATATTAATATGCCCGTCTTAGATGGAGTAAGCGCTACACGAGAGATTTTAAGACTTCAAAAAGAAGAAGAGTTTTATGCGATTCCTATTATTGCATTAACGGCAAACAGTATTGAAGGAGATAAAGAACGTTATTTATATGCAGGTATGACAGATTATATGGCAAAACCAATTATGGTTGATAAACTTCGTACAATTATTCATAAATACACAACGCTAAAAGATAGTATTACAAAGAGTGAAACAAATAATCCTATCACGGTAAATAATACTTATAACAAAACAGATGCTATGAAAACACTGGGACTTGATGAAACAACCGTTGATATGCTTTTAGATAATTTCTTTTTAACTATCTATGAAGATATGGATCGACTCGAGGAACATATAAAAGAGAAAAGCTATGTGGAAATTGAAAAACAAGCACACTATATAAAAGGTTCTTGTCTAAATTTAGCCATGAAAGATTCAAGTACTATCTTAGTTGAAATTGAAACAAAAGCAAAAAAACAAGAGTGCAGTGAAGATGATATCCACCAATTAAAGACAGTCATAAAAGATATTGAAAAATATATTTAGCAAATGATGATTGTTAGCAGACTTAAACTGCCAACAATCATCATTAAGTTATTTACAAGCGAGACTAATTGTTTGTGAAGATATTTTTATTCCAGCTTTACTACAAGCGTCTTTTAAATTTTCATTATCTTGAATTAATCTAATAAATACTTCAATTTTTTTTGCTAATTTAATATTTGTAATTGACATATATATCCTTTCTTTTTTTCTAACTAGGATAATAATTTAACGTGAGATATAAATTTTTAAAATAGTATTTGGTTGCGGAAACAGGATTTGAACCTGTGACCTTCGGGTTATGAGCCCGACGAGCTACCGTACTGCTCTATTCCGCGATATGTTTATTTTTATGTTGTAATTAGAATATAAAGTAAATGAATTAAAGTCAAATAAAGAAATATTAAAATAATTGAAAGAAAAAGTGGAGCGGGAAACGAGACTCGAACTCGCGACAATCTGCTTGGAAGGCAGAGGCTCTAGCCAACTGAGCTATTCCCGCATATAAGATAAATCTTACACACTTTAAATGGTGCGGATGAGAGGACTCGAACCTCCACACCGTGAGGCACCAGATCCTAAGTCTGGCGTGTCTACCAATTTCACCACATCCGCAATAGACAAAAAAAAAGATTCAGTTGTCAATCAACATAAATCTTAAGGTGGTACCCCCTAGACGATTCGAACGTCTGACCTACGCCTTAGAAGGGCGTTGCTCTATCCAGCTGAGCTAAGGAGGCATCAAAAATAAAAAAATGGGGTAAGTAATGGGAATCGAACCCACGACCTTCTGAACCACAACCAGACGCTCTAACCAACTGAGCTATACCTACCATTTTAAAAAAATGGTCGGAGTGAAAGGACTCGAACCTTCGACCCCCTGGTCCCAAACCAGGTGCGCTACCAGGCTGCGCTACACTCCGACTGGTACTTTCTTTTCAAAAAGTGGACGGAATTATATTATGTTTTTTTGAATTTGTCAAGAGTAAAATCAGCAAAATTTGAAAATTTTACTAATTTTATCTATATTTCAGTTTACGAGACCCTAAAGGGATTAAAACTGAATCAGTCCATCGATTGGAGATGATGCTGTTGCATAAGGTTTTTTAGGAATTCTTCCAGCTAAATAACTAAGTCTTCCTGCAACTGTAGCATGTTTAAATGCTTCAGCCATTGCCATTGGGTTTTGAGCTTGTGCAATTGCTGTATTTGCTAAAATACCTTCAGCCCCAAGTTCCATAGCACTTGCTGCATCACTTGCGCATCCTAATCCTGCATCAACAATTACAGGAACTTTAACAGCATCTTTAATAAATGCGATATTGTATGGGTTTTGAATTCCAAGACCAGAACCAATTGGTGCAGCTAAAGGCATAATTGCATCAGCACCTGCATCTTCTAATCGTTTTGCCATGATTGGATCATCACTTGTGTATGCCATAATAGTAAAACCATCTTTTTTTAGTACTTCACACGCTGCAATTGTTTCAATTACATCTGGGTAAAGAGTTTTTTGAGCATCACCAATTACTTCTAATTTAATAATATCAATTCCTGTTGCTTCTCGCATCAATCTAAATGTTGTAATTGCTTCTTGAGCAGTAAAACACCCTGCACTATTTGGTAGTAATTTTACATTTGTATCTTTGAAGTAATCTAAAAGATTCTCTTCATTTGGATTAGTAATATTAACTCGTCTAATAGCAACTGTAATAAGCTCACTTCCTGATGCTAATGTTGCTTCTTTCGTTGTTTGAAAATCTGTATATTTTCCAGATCCTACAATCAATCTTGAGTTAAATTCATAGTTTCCTACTTTTAGAATATCGCTCATTTTATTTCTCCTGTCATTTTGTTTTATATTCAGTTCTAAATTAAAAGTAATGGTACTTTTATTTAACAACTCTTAGCTATGAATTTTTTGTATTCGTTACTACAATTTGTCATTTTTATTGCTATAATTTCTGGCAAATCATAGCTATGTAATTCTTTAATTTTGCTTTCAACTTTTTCAAAATTTCTTTTTTTTGTTTTTATATTTAAGAGATACTCTTTATCGTTACATATTTCATTTTTCCATTCATAAATGGAATCACATTTTGTAATTTGCACACAAGCAGCTAACCTTTTTAAAATAAGCTCTTTTGCAATCTTTTTTGCCTCTTTTTTAGAGCCACATGTTGTTTGTACAATTAGGGGGATCATAATTTTTTCACCTCTTCTACTAAATCTGCTGGTATTAGAGAATAGTTATTTTTCTTATAGTTACTTGCTGCTATTGCATGGGCTAAGGATGCATGAATTGCAGCATCTATAGCACTATAATTTTGGGCTAGTAAAGAAGCCACTAAACCACTTAATACATCTCCACTGCCACCTTTTGCTAAAACTGCACCACCATGTGGGTTAATATAAAGTTCTTCATTTTGAGAAATTATGACATTGGCACCTTTTAAAAGTAGCACTACCTTAGGATACTTTTGGCAAAAAGCTTGCACATATTTAAACCTATTCTTCTGTAACTCATCAATACTAATTTTAGCAACATTGCATAAACTTAAAAGAGAACAAAACTCTTTTGGATGGGGTGTTAAAACAACCTGCTTTTCTAAAACTTCTAAAATCAACTCATCATGGAATAAATCAGCATCAATAATCATAGGAATATCTTGAGACAAAATAGTTTTTACCTCTTTTTGTTCATAATTTCCCAATCCCATTCCAATAGCAATTGCTGTACAGTTTTGCGTTAGTGCATGAGTTTTCATAATATGATACGGCAAGTCTAAATTTTCATGACTAATGACACTCACCAACCCTGCACCAAAACCAAAAGCAGCTTTAGCAGCAATAATACCTGCACCTTCTTTGCAACCTGCAACTACATTTAAGTGTCCATAAGTTCCCTTATGGCTATTTTTTTTATTACGGTGAGGCAATTTTAAATCAGATTTTTCTAAACAATACAGCGAGCTATCTATTTCATAAAGTTCTCGTTGAATTCCTAGATTAGCAACACTAATCTCACCCACATACTCTTTGGCTTCATCTAAAAAGAGTGCTGTTTTTAATGCGCCCATGGTTACAGTTTCATCTGCATAAAAAGCACTGCTTTGAACCTGCCCTAAATGATTAATACCACTTGGAATATCACAAGCGATTTTATAAGAATCATATGCATTTAACTGCTCAATAAGCGATACGGAAGTCTCATCTAAAGGTCGACTCAAACCTGAGCCAAAGAGACAATCAACAATAACATCACATTTAGCGATTTGTTCAATGGGTTGAATCCCTAATTTAATAATACGTTGGTATTGAAGTTTTGCCATGGAAGATTTTAATTCAAAAGGGATATAGAGTTGCACATCAAAACGTTTGTAAAGAAGTCGCGCTAAAGCAATACCATCAGCACCATTATTTCCCATACCACACACTATCAATATAGATTTATTTTTATGAAATCTTTTGTAAAGGGTTCGCGCTATTGCTGAAGCGGCATGTTCCATCAGCAAATCTTCACTTAAATCAAACTCGTTATAACAGCGTTTATCTAAACTATTAACTTCATTAAATACTTTTTGCATAGGACTCCTTAAAAAAGTTCCCTCTTAGAGAACCTATTATTTAGTTTTTAAACTTCCAACCCTCTTTTAATAACAGCTCTTTGACTTTGTCTTTAACATCACCTTGAAGTTCAATCCACTCTTGTTTAACAGCACCACCGCATGCTAACTTCTTTTTTAACAGTTTTAGCACATCTTTTTTATCTTTTTCATCTAAATAAAAACGTCCTACTAGTGTAACGGGTTTACCTTTTCGTTTTTCATAAGTAAAAACCAGTTGATGTTGCTCTTTTGATACGATACTTGAAGAAGATTTTTTCTTTTTATCCTCTTTTTTTGTATCAAAACTATCCCCATCAAGTTTTGCTCCCATTTCAAACATTACTTAAAATCCTTTACTCTACTTTGGATATCAATTTCATCCACATTAACAAAATCATCTATCTTGTACTGTTCCACTGCCACTCGACCAATCATAGCGGCATTATCCGAACAATATTGCAACTGACTTAAACTCAAACTTGCTCCATATTGATTACATAGATTTTCTATTTGTGTTCGTAAATAGATATTTGCACTTGCCCCTCCTACAATAGAGAAGTGTTTGGGAGCATTTTGTTTAAAATATTTTTTTGTTTTTTGTAATATATGTGCAGCAGCAGTTTTTTGGAAAGATGCACAAATATCACAAATATCTTGCTCAATCAAACCACCCTCTTTTTGTATTTGTCGTTCAATTTCAAGACGCACTGCATTTTTAAGTCCTGAGTAACTAAATTCTATTCTTGGGCTTTGTCTAAGAGGTACGGGGAAATCAAAACGACTATCATCCCCATTCATCGCTTTTTCTTGTACAATTGGTCCACCAGGATATCCAAGCCCTAACATCTTTGCCACTTTGTCAAAACTCTCACCAAAACTATCATCAATTGTTGTAGCAATAATATTCATATCTTTTAAACTATTAGCTTCTATTATTTGAGTATGTCCTCCAGAAACTAACAAAACAGTCATTGGAAGGAGGCTCTGCTTTTCAATAAAGAGTGAATAGATATGCCCTTTTAAATGGTTGACTGCGATTAATGGCAAATCTAAGGAGATACTCAAAGCTTTTGCCATAGTAACACCTTCCATCAAAGTAACCGATAAACCAGGAGCATTAGTAACAGCAATGGCTTTAAGTTTAGGAAAATACACTTTGCACTCTTGCAAAATCTTTGGTAAAGCTTCCACATGTAATCGTGCAGCTAATTCAGGAACCACACCACCATATACACTGTGTTGTAGCTCTTGGGATATTTTTTTATGATAAATCAGTTTATTAGTTTCTATTTGGGTTATAGCAATGGAACTATCATCACATGAACTCTCGATACTTAAAATCAACGATTTTATCCTTTTTCTTTTTTAGTTATATTTATAAATTATTGCTTGTCACAAACTCGTAGGCAAAATCAAATTTTCCAAACCCTGAATCAGCGTTAATATGACCAGCATCATCAAAGATTTTAATAGGTACATCAAGCTCTTTTTGTAAATTATGAGCTTCTTCTAAATTTAAATAAGGATCATTAGTTGATGCGGCAATACAGATCTCTTTTGCTTTTAAAGCATTAGGGTGCTCATAAGGGAAAAAAGTTTTAATCTCACTAATATCACACTCTTTTCGTACTGGTGCAACCAAAAGTAGTTTTTCTAACTCTATATTTAACTGTTCACAAATATGAAACCATAAGATATTTCCAAGGGAGTGACAAACAACAATATCAGGTTTAAAATGTTCAATCTCTTTCAGGGCAAAAGAACTCCACTCTTTTAATACAGGAAACTCTTTGTTAGGTAGTGAAGGAAAAGAGACAATATAGTTCTCTTTGATTAAATCAGCAGCCAAGTGGGCTTGCCAATGAGGATAGGAACTTCCACCCCATCCATGTAGTATTAAAACGCGCTTATTCAAACTATTTCCTTACTTGATGTCACGAACACATCGAACAAACTTCTTTTTGTGCCGACTATCATAATAAGCAGTACCACTAATAAAAAACATATAATCTGCATAAAACCAAAAAGTTCTAAAGTGAGCTGTTTCTGCCCAATAACCAGCTTTTTGTTGATATCTAAATTTTCGATTAATATAATTCTTTTCATTTTTTTTATCCACAATAAGTTTAAATTCATCAATATGGGGTAAACGCCAATTGCTATAACCCGCGTAACTTAAAGCTTCACAATAATCTTCTGCTTCGTGATGGTCTAACATCAATTTAACGTTATCAATCCCATCCATCCACATCAGCTGATTTGTATTATCAATAACAGTATCATTTGATCGATCTCGTTTAAGGGTAAGTGCACTCAAAAGAGAAAGGCTTAAAAGTAACAACAATAACGTTTTCATTATTTCACCTTTGTATCAAATTTTCCTCGAGAAAGTCGTGATTCGGCCATTTCATCAAAAACTTCTATCTCTATTTTACCATTTTCTCTAAACACAAGTCCAACTAACTCTTTACAAGCAGTTACTTGTTCTGGTTTACTGTGGTGTTCTTTCCAAGATTCAAACTTTTCTTCATAGGTTGATACTAACTCTTTTTCAAAACGACTTCGTGTATAAATAAAATAAACAACCATCACTAATAAAATGGCAAAAGGAATAAGTAAATCAAGTGTCATAATAGGTTCTCACTTCTTTATCAATTGTAAATATATCATCAAGGTTTTTAACTCTCACATTATGATATCTGTTCACGGCATCTAAGGTCATCTTTGAAATATCCAAAAAGCCTATTTTGTTATTTAAAAACTTCGCAACAGCCACTTCATTAGCAGCATTTACAATAACACCTAAATCAGGGTTTTGCAACACCTCATCTTTTATTTCCCAAATAGGATAACGGTTAGTCTCAATGGCTTTAAACTCTAATGTACCCACCTTAACCAAATCAATATGTTCTAAGATGTTTTCATCCACTTTTTGCATCAAAGCATAGGCAATTGGTAACATCATATTTGCATTAGCGATATGTGCAGTTGTACTACCATCACTAAAATTAACTAACGCATGAATCAATGATTTTGTTTCAATAATAGCATCTAGTTTTGTTGTATCAAATAACCATTTAGCCTCAACTAACTCAAACAGTTTGTTAGTCATAGTTGCACTATCAATAGTAATTTTATTTCCCATAGACCAATTTGGATGGTTCAGGGCCTCTTTAATTGAGACATTACCCAACTGCTCAAGAGGATAATCCCTAAAAGAGCCTCCACTTGCAGTTACAGTCATGGAATCAATTTTTTTATCTTGAAGTAAATACCAAAGTCCAAAATGTTCACTATCTATTGGCATTAATTTACTTTGGTCAATAAACTGTCCCGCAACCACTAAAGACTCTTTGTTTGCTAACGCGATTTTTTTACCACACTCTATGGCTTTTAGTGTTGGTTTTAAACCTAAAAAGCCTACGAGTGAATTCACAATAGTTTTAGAGTTACTGTTTTCAATAGCTTCTAAAATTGCCTCTTCACCAGCTTTTACACTGGGGTGATTAACATCTTTGATATCACTCTCATTGGCAATAACAACATGTTTAGGAGCAAACTCTTTAATTTGTTCATTGAGTAGTTTTAGATTAGTACCTGCAACTAAAACCTCAACATTGAGATTAAACTTTTTTGCAACATTTAGAGTATTAACCCCTATTGAGCCTGTACTGCCTAAAACTATCAAATGATTACCCGTAAGAAAATCAACATAATAATTCCCCCAAACAAGTATCCATCTGTACGGTCTAAAATACCACCGTGTCCTGGTAAGATATTGCCGCTATCTTTTACATCAGCTTCTCGTTTTAAGTAACTTTCAAATAAGTCCCCAAAAATAGAAGCGATTGAAACAACAAGAGAAACAACAATAGCACCTAAAAGAGAAACACCATCAAGGGCGAAAAAGGTTCCTAGAACTGCTGCAGTGATAACACCACCTGCTACACCTTCGAGGGTTTTATTAGGACTGGTTTCACAAAATTTTGTTTTTCCTATTGCCTTACCAACAAAATAGGCTCCAATATCGCTTCCTGCTACAACAACAAGTAACCATAGAAGTGCTTGAACCCCGTACTCATTATATAAAGAGAGTAAGAATAAGAATGAAGCGGTAGGATACAGAAGTGGCAAAAATATTTTCTTATCGAGCTTTTTAGTATACGCTAATACTGAAGCATACACCACAGCTAATACAAAAACCAGGTCTGCTGGATTTGGATAAAAGTATGCCGCAAACCAGAGTAATCCACTATAAAAGAAAATCTCTTGACCATCATACTTAAACAGTTTCATAGATTCGTTGATAGCAATTACTAATAAAGCACCTAAGAAAAGCCACATTATAAAAAATGAGTCAATATAACCGATAACCAAAACCGCTAAAATTAAAATAATCCCTGTCTTAATTCGTGTCGAACTTGAAGAGAGTAGTTCAGAAAATTTCATGTCCATTCCTATTATTTATCTATGTCTATTTTACAGATGAAATCTTGATAAAGTAACTATTTTACCATCTTATGTCTTTTAGGAAAATAATCTTAATTCATCTATTAGCTACTTAAACGTGCCAGAACTAAATTTCTTTAAAAAATCCCCGCAATTTGAGAAGCAATTTTCTTCTCTAAAATTGGAATCGCTTGCTCTTTATTTAAATCTTTTTGTGTTGCCTCTGCAAAGACGCGTGTTTTACTTTCTATATAGTTAGTTGCATAATACTGCTCTGTGGTATTGGTACTATTATCTTTTAGTTCTCCACCACCTTTATTGTTTCTAACTTTCCCACCAAAGGTGTTCATAAAACCTGCTCTTTTTTTATCCTCAATAGAAGCAGCTCCTGTTGCATTTCCTTTAGTTGTATAAACCTCTTTGTCAGTTTTCTCTTTAATATTTACATCCACAACCATTTGAAAAACAGTATCTTCTGTCCATTTTGCTAACAATCCACCAATAACAGCTCCTGCAGCTCCTGCTGCAACTGTAGTACCAGTACTGTCGCTATTATGTCCACCAACACCAACACCTACTGCACCACCCGCAACGGCACCACCTGCTGCGTTGTTCTCTTTTTTGTCATTGGCAAATAAAACATTAGCTTGTAGTATATATTTAGCAAGTTCTGGATCATCTGTTAACGTATAGCCTTTTGCTTGAAGTTTCTTTTCAACCAATGGCATTAAAACATCAATCTCTTCGCCTGAAGTATTTTTGATATCCACATAAACAATTCGTAATGATTTTTTAACAGGGTTTAAAAAAATACTTTGAGTCATTTTAGCCTGAGTTTGAAGTTGTGTTGTAGCACATCCTGCAAAAAATAGTAATGTTAAAAAAAGTACTAATATATATTTGTAATTTTTCATAAATAAATCCTTTTATTTTAATAAGTCGCAATTATATCAAAGCAAGCATAAAATAGACGTAATTAGAAATGAGGCAAGGCGTTTAAAAGATTTCTAGAATTTTATTACTAATAGCCTCTTCAACAAAATAGATCACCTGTTCTTTTGGCTTTTGATTTAGATTACCTTCTACTTTAAGATTCATCTGTTTGGAAGCAACGCTTCGTTCATTTTCATATTCATCAACGCTTACATCAACAACAACTTGATAGACATGATTAATACCTTTTGCAAAGATTTTACCAATTTGAGAACCTACTTTTGTGCTCACGCCAACATTTCCGATGGTTCCACCTAATCCAATATTGACATTGACATTTGATAAAACTTCGCTTGTTGTGCTTTTTCGCTCTAATAAACCTACGGATAAAATATTAACAAAAAGATGATAATCAGCAGTTTCATTATCATTAGCTATGGTGTAACCTTTAGCTTTTAAACCTTTTCGTAATGCATAAGAAAGATTTATCTCCTCTTGGCTTAAGTTTTCTATGCTGAGAGCAACAATTTTTTTACTGCTGTCCACATGAAACATCTTATCCTCAATGATACTCACCAATGATTTTGAACCACATCCAACAAAAAAAAGAGAAAACAGAGCTAAAAGAACATATCGCATTTGACTACTCTTTTATATGTACATCAATGGTATCGTAAGGATTATATAATACATTGGCACGATTTTGAATCTTAACATTTCGTCGTTGAGTAAAATCAACCAAATGTTTTCCTTTGGCACCAATAGAGAACATCACACATAACTCAGCTGCTTTATATATCACATCAATTGGCAGACTCTTTTTTGTATTTTGCACAATCACATGACAAGAGTTTGTATCTTTCATATGAAACCAAAAATCACTGGCTTTACTGTTTTGTAGTAAATAGATATTGGAGTACTCATTGGTACCTAACATAATTTTGTACCCTTGAAAAATAAAAGTTTCATAAGGTTCTGCTTTTTTTGTTTTGGTTTGATTCTTCTGCTTTTTAGGGTTTAAAAACTCTATTTCATCTAGGGTAACTGCTTGGGTAATATTTGCAATCATACGATTAAAAAACTCAAATTTTTGCATCAAATTATCTTTTTCAATAGCCACATTTTCGCTCTTTTTCTTTGCCCGCTTTGCTTTTTTAAAAAGTTCGTTAGCATATACAGAAGGGTTGCCTTTGGTATCAATTAGAAGTTCAATTTCTTCTCCTTGATAGTTCCTGACCATGATTTTTTTCTGATACGGTTTTATTTCATGAAGATGGTTTAAAAGTAAATTGGCTTTTTCATAAAGTATTAAGGACTCTTCTTCCAATGCTTCCTTATTTGGAAGTGATGCCATAAGTTTATTAATTTTTTGCGCTTGTTTACTAAGTTGCATAATCTTTTGCTTTTTAATATTTGCTAAAAGTTTCTCCTCTTTCTCTTCATAAACATTAAAAAGTAATGCTTTTAAATCATCAATGGATTCAATTTTAGGAACAAAATTCTGTTTGGGGATTTCATCTAGTTTTTCTCCAACGCGTACAATTCTGCTTGAACTAAATCCATCAATATGCCGTAGGGCCTCTAAAACAATAGTTTGCTCATCTAAAATTACAATATTGGTATGTTTACCTGTAAACTCAAACTGCAAAATAGTTGTCAAACTTTTATAAGAAGATTTTGATTGTACATAAAAACGAATCACCTTATCATCATTGTGCAGGGTTATTTCATTTATACGTGCATTTGTAAAACGTTTTTGTAAAAGCGTATCAAAAGGTGCAAAGAAATCCTTCTTTGATAAGTTCTCATTTTTTTTATAAACCAAAGAGTTACCTTTAGTCATATCAAAATAGATTTGGTTTTTATCATTAAACTCAATAAAAATTGTATTGTTCTCAACACGTTTAATAAATTTGATGACCTGACACTCTTGTTGCAAATACTCAACAAAAGCTTTTAAAATATAATATTTCATAAAATTTTCCAATAATAATTATAACTAGACTTAATATAAGTTTTTTTTATACTTAAATTCACAATTTTTACACAAAAATAACGTAAATTTTTAAGATGTTTTTATCTACATAAGCTATAATTGTACCAAAATTAATATTAGGGGAGTCACTATGACTAAATTACTAAAAATCGTACTTGCTAGTTCACTAGCATTAGGTATTGCAACAACTGCTGTAAGCGCGGATCCAGTCAAGGGTCAAAAATTATTTTCTAAGAAAATGAAAAAGGCTTGTGGAATCACAGGAGCAAAGTTTGCAGCGAAACATTCACAAGATGAATGGCAGTCAATTATGGAGTCTGGGAAGTTTGAAGCAGAGATCATGACTATCTGTCCAAAACTAAAAGAAGGTTCTATAAAAGAGTCTTGGCAAAAACATATTTTTGATTTTTCTTATGAGTATGCAAATGATTCAGGAAATGTTCCTTCTTGCTAATTTAACAAATTCTATAAATACCATAAAGGCGAGGCTTAGTATAAGCCTCGCCTTTTTTAATCATAAGAAAATTTAATAATACATTAAGAACTTGTTAATTCCTTTAAGAATATAATTAATCACACAGATTTATTAAAGGGAAGAAAATGAAGAAACACATAATTGCACTTTCAGCAATTACCGCACTAAGTACTTCACTATTTGGGGCAAAACTCACACATGACGATTTAAAAGCACAAATCGATATGCTCAAAGCTCAATTAGCAGCTTTAGAGAGCAAGATTGAAGCAAATAGTGCAGAAAAAAACATTACGCAACTTGATGAAAAACGTATTGTTAAACTGGAAAAAAAGGTTGCTAAAAACAGCAAAAAAATCAACAAAGTTAAAGCACATGGTGCTGGGGATAACTTAAAATTTGATGTTGATTTTAGAACATCTGTTGATAGTATTAGTTATAAACTCAAAGATGGTTCAACGGTTAAAAATAACAGTCTACTTACCAATAGACTTTGGTTAAATGGAAAATATGCTCCTACAGATAATGTATCTTTCTATGCAAGATTATCTTACATGAAAGCCTATGGAGATGGTGCAAATGGTAACCAAAGAACCAATGGTACCAATGCAAATGCTAACTTTGATTGGGTTACCAATGAAAATGCAAATGAAGATAATACCCTTAATGTAAAACAAGCATTTTGGTTATACAAAAATGACTCATTCTTTGGAAACGAAGATATTGCGTGGACTGCATCAGTTGGACGACGTCCATCGACTGATGGTTTACTTGCAAACTTTAGAGAAGACCAACAACGACAATCTGCTTTAGCTCATACAGTGAACGTTGAGTTTGATGGAGCAAGTGCTCGATTTAACTTAGATAAACTAACAGGTGTTGAAGGTATGTGGGTTAAATTTTGTGCAGGTCGAGGGTTAACAAATGCTTTACCGCGATTTGATTCATCGGGAACAGATTACGCCGTAGATACAACACAAACAAAAAATGTTGATATGGCAGGGTTAATTTTTGTTCCATATGATGATGGTCAATACTCAATTCATACAAACTACTCAAAAGCGTGGAATATGATTGGTTATGCTGATGCTACGGATGTTGGTGCAGGAAAAACTCAAGGACAGTTTTACAACTGGGGGGATATGGAGTTTATGACGGCAGGTCTAGTTGTTGATGGAATTGGTAATGAAATCAATGATTATTTAGATAATTCAAAATTCTTTATTAGTTTTGCACAAAGTATTACCCACCCTAAAAATGGTGAAAGAATGTTAGGAAGTTCAAAGAGTGAAAAGGGTCACTCAATTTGGGCTGGAATTAATGTACCTGATGGATTTAGTAATGGACGATTTGGTTTAGAGTGGAACAAAGGGAGTAAATACTGGCGTTCTATGACTTATGGTGAAGATACCATGGTTGGTTCTAAAATTGCTGCTCGTGGTACTGCTTGGGAAGCTTATTATAATAAAGAGTTAACAAAAGCATTATCAGCTTCAATTCGATTTACTAAAATTAAATATGACTATACAGGAAGTAATGCATTCTTTGGAAGTAATGGTGCGCCAATTGACATGGCAAGTGCATCTGATAGCGCGGTTCAAGAAGCAACAGATATTAGAGCTTATATTCGATATAGATTCTAAATTAATAAAAAGAGGGGAAACCTTCTTTTTATTTAAATGAGAGTTTTTCCAACTTATAAATCACACGTTCTGCTATCTCAATCATAGCAATATTCATCACTTTGAACTTTTCATCATCAATATTTATTAATAATTTATCGTACACGTTAGCATATGGATAGAGTAAAAAATAGATATACTCTTTTGATTTTGACTCTTTATCTAACTCTTTAAACCAAACAGCAAGCAGCGAAAAATATAACATTGCAGGATTAAACAGACTATCCTCTTTCAGCTCTTTTGAAATGGTTTGATTAACATAATTATACGCATCTAGTACCGCTTTGATACGATAGTGTTTACGGTTTGATAAATAGTGTTCCGAAGGAAAAGTAACATTTTCAATTTGTACCAAAAACTCCTCTGTCACTTCTTGAATATAGTGTTCTATATCCTCATTTTCCTCAAAAAGTATAGTTTCACTATCTTTATATGAGAGAATTAGGTCTTTGCAAAAAAGTAATAAAGCTTCTGTTTTTATCTTGGATAAGTTTAAAATCATAAGCTATTTTAACCAAAATATATTAAAAAATAATTATTAACATTAAATTTAAGCCCAAATGAGATAAAATGAAGAAAAATTTTATAAAACACGAAAAAAAGGAATTTATTGGAACCAATTGGTGTATTAAATGATGGTCAAATATACGACCTTCAAACTGCGGAAGCTTTAAGTATAGACGGAGACGAAATTAAAGCTGATAACTCCCCTGAATCTTTAGAGATTTTACGACATTCATGTGCTCATCTTATGGCACAGGCTATCAAAGCCTTATATCCTGAAGCTAAATTTTTTGTTGGGCCTGTTGTTAAAGAGGGCTTTTATTACGACTTCAAAGTAGATTCTAAAATTAATGATGAAGACTTACCAAAGATTGAAAAGAAAATGAAAGAGTTAGCAAATGCTAAACTTCCAATTGAACGGTATGAAGCATCACGAGAAGAGATTTTAGGAAAATTTGCTGATGATGAGCTCAAACAAGCGGTACTTTCACGTATCGAAGATGACACATTAACCATGTACAAACAGGGTGATTTTGAAGATTTATGTCGAGGACCTCACCTACCAAATACGCGGATGATTCGTTCATACAAACTGATTCGAGTTGCTGGAGCTTATTTAGGTGGTGATGAGAAAAATGAAATGATCACACGAATCTATGGGATTGCATTCTTTGATAAAAAACAGCTTCATGATTACGTACGTATGTTAGAAGAGGCTAAAAAAAGAGACCATAGAAAATTAGGAACTGAGTTAGAACTTTTCACTTTTAATGATGACATTGGAGCAGGACTTCCATTATGGTTACCAAATGGAGCACGACTTCGAGGAAAATTAGAGCGTCTATTATACAAAGCGCATAGAGTTAGAGGTTACGAACCTGTGCGAGCCCCAGAGATTTTAAAAGCAAATCAATGGGTTAAATCTGGTCACTATGCAAACTACAAAGAGAACATGTACTTTACTGAGATTGATGGACAAGAGTATGGGATTAAACCAATGAACTGCGTTGGTCATATTCAAATTTACAAAAATGATCTCGTTTCATACAAAGATTTACCTAAAAAATTCTTTGAGTATGGAGTTGTACATAGACATGAACTTAGTGGTGCAATGCACGGACTGTTTAGAGTTCGAGAGTTTACACAAGATGATGCACATATCTTCTGTTTACCTACACAAGTTAAAGATGTTATTATTGAAGTATTAGAATTCGTTGATAGTTTAATGAAACTGTTCGAATTTGAATATGAAATGGAAGTGTCAACTCGACCTGAAAAAGCTATTGGGGATGATAGTTTCTGGGAAAAAACAACACAAGGTATCATGGATGCATTAGATTCTGAAAACCTTGCATATGGTATTGATGAAGGTGGTGGAGCATTCTACGGACCAAAAATTGATATTAAAATTCTTGATGCAATTGGAAGAAAATGGCAATGTGGTACAATCCAAGTTGATATGAACTTACCATCTTCTTTTGAAATGGAATTCATCAACGCAGAAGGTGAAAAAGAGCAACCAGTGATGATTCACCGTGCAATTCTTGGTTCATTTGAGCGGTTTATTGGGATTTTAACAGAACACTACGCTGGAGAGTTTCCGTTAGCAATTGCACCAACAGAAGTAATTATTATACCAATTGCCCAACCACATGTGGAATACGCAAAAGCGTTACAAAAAGAGCTAATTTATAGTGAGATTGATTCAAAAATCTTTGATATGAATGAAAGTCTTAACAAACGTGTTAGAATGGCTGAAAAACAACGAGTTCCAATGATCGTTGTACTTGGGGATGAAGAGGTAGCAGGTCAAACTGTTGCGTTAAGGGATAGAAGAAAAAGAGAACAGTCAAATGTGAGCAAAGACGAGTTTGTTCAAATGATTAACGATATTAAAAAAGGATGTGAAGTTTGAGTCGAAACAACAAAAAACCTGAAGTAATAATGAATGAAGATATTACTGCAAGAGAGATTAGATGTACAAGTGATGATGGTACTAACTACGGAATTATTAGCACAGAAGATGCACTAAAAACTGCTTTTGATGCAGGATTAGATTTAGTTCTTATTGCTCCAGATGCGAAACCACCTGTTGCAAAAATCATGGACTATGGTAAATTTAAATACCAACAAGAGAAAAAGAAAAAAGAAGCGAAGAAAAAACAAAAAGTTATCGTTGTTAAAGAGGTTAAATTCTCGGTTAAAATTGCAGACAATGATATTAACTACAAAGTTAAACACGCTATTGAATTCTTAGAAAAAGGGTACCACGTAAAATGTCGAGTATTCTTAAAAGGTCGTGAAATGGCTCATCCAGAAGCAGGAGCAGAAGTACTTGAAAGAGTATGGCCAATGCTAGAAGAAATTGGAGCACGAGAAGCTGCACCAAAACAAGAGGGACGATTTGTAAACATGTACGTTGTTCCTAAAAACGAACATCACAAAAACTAATATTCTATTATAAGAGAGGTTCATACCTCTCTTAGCCTACAAACACTCACTTAAACTATTTTAAAGCAAACTTTAAGTAAAATCTCAAACTTTTTCAATACTAAATTGTTAGTATGTAAGAAAAATGCAAATTTAAAAGGAGAAACCATGCCAAAGATGAAATCTAACAGTGGAGCTTTAAAAAGATTCAAAGTTAAGAAAAATGGTTCTATTAAAAGAGGATCAGCTTACAGAAGTCACATCTTAACTAAAATGTCTCAAAAGAGAAAAAGAAATCTTAGAAACCCACAAACAGTAGCAGACGTTGACGCAACACGAGTTAACAGAATGCTTTGTAAAGCGTAATTAGTAACAAATACTAAATACATAGTCCCTCCACAGAAAACGTGGACAAGTTCGACTCTTATTGAAAAGAGCGACACCTAATATTAAAAAAGATATACGGTAAAGGAAAATAGAATGCCTAGAGTAAAAACTGGTGTAGTTAGAAGAAGAAGACATAAGAAAGTATTAAAAGCTGCTAGAGGATTTTTTAGCGGTCGAAGAAAACATTTTAGAAAAGCGAAAGAACAATTAGAACACTCTATGGTCTACGCTTATAGAGATAGAAGACAAAAGAAAAGAGATATCAGAAAACTGTGGATCATCAGAATCAATGCAGCTTGTAGATTAAATGATATCAACTATTCAAGATTCATGAACGGTATTAAATTAGCTGGAATTGAATTAGATAGAAAAATCTTGGCTGACATGGCTATGAATGACTATGAAGCATTTGTTTCATTAGTAGCAGCATCAAAAGCAGCACTAGCTAAATAATTTTAAATTTGCATAAATAATCAAAGGGTTGAGCTTCGGCTTGACCCTTTTTTTATGTCAAAAATTGTGTTTTTAGTTACTGACGTTGTATTTGTTATATTGATTTATTCTCTTAATTCATTTGGCATGTGATGACCTACCATTAGCTTTCCCAGTAGCTCCGCTATTAGGTTGGGATTTCTTTTGTTGTTACTGTTTCCCTTTTTGAAAGACAGCTCTGAATCTTTATTGAGAGTGGCACCAGTTTGTAGATAATGGTATTTAAATATGTAAATGTCCTTATCCCTATCTTGTCAACCTCTGCAAGCGCCGAACGGAGAGTTTTTTATTTTGGGAAAAGCTGAGGACTGTTTGAAAAGAAAAAGGTGCTAATAAAGCACATTTTTATTTGAGTTCCGCAAGCTAGAAATAAAAAACTTGTAGTGAGGGAACCCATGGCGCTGAAGCCGTTGACGTTTTTGGTTACTTTTACGCTAAAAGTTACATAGAGAGAAGAGGTACTCCTCTTTGCGATATAAAGACAGAATACAAAAACACCCTAACCAAAAAACTCACAAAGTAGCATGTACTATTAAGACTTCTTCTTAAAAGCTTTCGCAATCCCTCGTGGAATCCACAGTATCAAATACACTGCTAATGTAAACACAACTGGGTGGATAAATCCAACACCATATGCTCCTGCATGGGGTAAGTTTGATAAGTGTTCTATTGGCATTGAAAACCACTCTTTATGATGCATCCCTAATGTTAAAACCAAAAATACAACTAAAACAACAATAAGTTCTTTCTTCAAATATATTCCTTCATAAAAATAAAAAAGCCCCAAGCTTTTGCTTGAGGCTTTAAATTATTCACTATTCATTATTCGTTATTAATTAATAGCTTACGCTTTTCCAGCTAACATTCCATATTGTGTCATTGGTTTAAGCATATAAACTTTCATTAACCACCAAATATATCGCTCTTGTGTTGGGTCAAGAGGGAACGATGGTGTTGGTTTTTTTGTCCAGTTAAACTCTGCAAGCATAACTTTTCCAATATCCGTAATCAACGGACATACTGTGTACCCTGCATATTTAGAAGTTAATGGTTTACCTTCCATTGTAGCAATTAAGTTATCAACGAGTACTTTGTACTGCTTTCTAACTGATCCACCTGTTTTACCCATTGGAACAGCTGCAATATCTCCAAGTGAGAAGATATTTTTATATTTTACGTGTTGTAGTGTCTCTTTATTTACTGGGATATAACCTTTTCCAGAACCCACAGCAGAGTTACCAATTTCATCTGGTGCTTTCATTGGTGGAGTGATGTGCATAAAGTCAAATGGAACTTCCACATTTTCATGTTTTGTTACCATTTCGTACTCTTCTAAATCTGCATCATACTCACCTTTTTCTTGCCAATGTTTATCAAAAGTAGCTACTTTGTTTGCAACATCAACGGCAACTAAGTTATGTTTATATTGCCATTTCATATCCCGCGCTTTGAATTGGTTTACGATTGCATCGTGGTACTCTTTTACCCCAAACATCGCTCCACCATTTGGATAGAAAGTTAACTCAGCATTTGCTCTCGCACCTGCTTCTTCAAGTCGTGAGTTTGTAAGGTACATGATTTTCTTTGGGGCTCCACCACACTTAATAGCTGTATTCGGGTGTGTAAAGATTCCTTTTACCTTTTTACCAGATTTTGCATCGGCTACAAACTTTTGCATCTGTTTCCATGTTTCAACCGCACCATCAGTTGTATAAATAGAAGTTACTCCTGAATCACCAAAAACATCTTTTTGTTTTGAAGCATCACCTAAAGTTGTTAATTCACCAACAGCTTCTAAACCTTTGATTCTTCCAAAATCAAGTTTTAAACCTGCTGCGATAATTAAAAAGTCATATGATACCGTTTCACCGTTTGCTGTCATAACTTTGTTGTTCTCTGGGTCAAATTCAACTGCTTTGTCTTTGATTACTTTAACTCCTGATGGAACAAAATCTTTTGTGTTATACATAATGTCAGACTTCGTATAAATTCCTGCACCAATTAATGTATTTCCTGGTTGGTATGAAACAGAGTTAGAAGCAGGTTCAATCACAGTAATATCTGGGTTAGATAAACTATTTGTTAAACGTGCTGCGGTAGACATACCTGCTAGTCCACCACCAACAATAACAATTTTAGCTTTTGCGTCACTTGCAACTGCCGATGTTGCCGCTTGCGCTTCGCTTCCTCCCATTAAAAATGCTGCAGAACCAAGTCCTGCTACTTTAAATGCATCACGTCGTGATATTCCCTGCTTCTTAAGCTCTGAGTCAAGAATTTCTAAAGAATCTTGGAGTTCTTTATTCATCATGTTGAATCCCTATTTGTAAAATTTGTGTAAAGAAGGATAACAAAACGCAGATAACATAAAACTTAAAGATTTCTTAAACGAGTAATAATAATTATTAGATTAACTTATAATAAAGAGTGCTTTCTCATAGTCAGATTTTTTATTTAAATTTAAAAACTCATTATCGTCATTAAAAGTCACTACTTCAGTTTTCAAATTGTCCAGCAAAGCCCCTATTTTATGGAAGTCTTTAGCTATCATCTTATCTATTTCATATAAGCATGACTTATTAAAGACACCACATAAATTGTGTAACTTTAATGTTTTTGCAACGGTGATATCATTACCATTTGATGCATCGATGAGTTTACCAATTGTAACAGGTTTGATAAAAGGGGTGTCAACAGTGAGTATAAAAACATTTTTAGATGGCACTGCCTCTAAGATAGACTTAAGAGCCACTAAGGGTGAGTGAACTTCTCCACTATCATAAATAATAGAAGTTTCATCCTCTATAAAATCAAACTTATTGACTTTTGAAGAAAGATAAATATTTTTAAAGTAGGGTTTTAAACGTTCATATTGGTATTGTACAAGTGTAGAATAAGAAGCGAATGGAAGAAGCGCTTTGTCTTCTCCCATTCGAGAGCTTTTACCACCACAAAGAATCACACACGGGATATCATAGGATGGTTTTTCTTTCATAGATTTTATAAACCTCGTGGGTCTGTAATATATCCAGATATAGCACTTGCTGCTGCAACTGCTGAGTTCGCTAAATAGATTTTAGATGAACGTGATCCCATTCGACCAACAAAGTTTCTGTTTGTTGTTGAAATACATACCTCATCGTCACCTAAGATTCCCATATATCCACCTAAACAGGCACCACAGGTAGGATTTGAAACAACAGCTCCTGCATCAACCAAAGTATCAATGTATCCAGCTTTTGTTGCATCTCTTAGAATTTTCTGTGTACCTGGTGTTAAAATAAGTCGCACATGTCGTGCTACTTTTTTACCATCTAAGATTTCTGCTGCAACTTTAAAATCTGATAATCGACCATTTGTACATGACCCAATAAATACTTGGTCAACTCGAATTTCATCAGCAACTGCTTGAGAAATTGAGTGTCCATTATCTGGTAAAAATGGATAGGCAATTACTGGCTCTAATTTTTCAACATCAATTTCAATTACTTGACAGTATGCTGCATCTTCATCAGAGTAGTGAATTTTTGGTTCAGCTCGTAACGATTCTCGTGAATCTAAGAACTCTTGTGTAATTTCATCATAAGCAAAGATTCCATTTTTAGCCCCTGCTTCAATTGCCATATTACAAATTGAGAATCTATCATCCATCGTTAAGTGTTGTGTTGTATCACCAACAAACTCTAGTGTTTTATATAAAGCACCATCTACACCTAAGATTCGAATCACTTCAAGAATAATATCTTTTCCTGATACAAACTCTGTTGGTTTACCACTTAATACAACTTTGATTGATTCTGGAATTTTAAACCAGTTTCCACCAGTAATCATTCCAAATGAGATATCAGTTGAACCCATACCCGTTGAAAATGCCCCTAATCCACCATGTGTACAGGTATGTGAATCTGCACCAATGATAACATCTCCTGGTAATACTAACCCTTTTTCAGGTAATAATGCATGCTCAATTCCCATATCTTTTTCATCAAAGAAATATTTTAAGTCATGCTTATAGGCAAACTCTCGCGAAATTTTTGCTTGGTTTGCTGATGCGATATCTTTTGCTGGAATAAAGTGGTCTAGTACAATTGCAAAACCTTCTGGATTTGCTAATTTTTCAAAACCACCCTCTTCAAATGCTTTGATAGAAATAGGTGTTGTAATATCATTTCCAATTACCATATCAATTGGACTTCGTACAATTTCCCCTGCGAATACTTCACGCCCTACGTGTTCACTAAAAATTTTTTCTGTAATAGTTTGACCCATTAAATTACTCCGTTTAAGTAAATATACTATTTTTTTATTTGGGGGATTATAGCTAAAAATCCATAAAGTCCCAAATACTACTTCTGTTTTTGAGTTTTTGATTCTTTATAATGTAGATAAATGATACCCACCACAGCTAAGTCAATAATAACATCAGCCAAGTTAAATACTGCAAATTCAAATTTATAATGCCAAAAAACATAATCGACTACACCACCATGGATAAAGCGGTCAATGATATTTGAAATACCACCAGCAAAAATCATTGTTATTGGCATGTAATAGTAAGACCATATATCTCTGTTATTATAAAGATAAATTATCACCCCAACTAACAATGCAATTTGAATATATTTAAGATTCCCTTCTAAGAAACTAAACATTGAAAAAGCGACACCATAATTATAAGTAAGTATTAATGATATGACTGAACCATCGTAACGCCAATGCAAAAATACAAAACCATATTTAATAACTTGGTCAATAATGACCAAGCTAATAAAAACTAAAAGGGATAAGGTTATTTTGTTTTTCATGATTAACTTAATAAACTATAGTTTACTTTGAAAAAAAGCAACCAGTTCATTCATTGTAGTTTCTACCAATGTTTTATCTTTTCCTTCAAGTAAAACTCGAAGTTTGTTTTCCGTTCCAGAATATCGAATTAAATCTCGCATTCCACGAGCACGAACAGACTCTAATATTTCATCTAAACCTTCAATTTCATCTAAAGGTAGTTTTTGACTCACGTTAATATTAGTTAGGATTTGAGGGTAAAGATCAAAGGCATTTAATACTTCGCTGGCTTTTTTACCACTTTTAAGCATAAGTGCTAAAACTTGAAGTGCTGAGGCTAATCCATCACCTGTTTTTGCCACATCAGAGAAAATGATATGTCCACTTTGCTCACCACCAAAGTTGATACTATCATCTTTCATAGTTTTTAAGACATGTTTATCACCAACATCAGTTCGTTTAAGTCCTAAATCAAACTGCTCAAGATAATCTTCTAGGGCTTTGTTACTCATAACTGTAGCAACACATGACTCACCTTTGAGAGTTCCCTCTTGGTTTAAGTACACACATAAAGCTCCAAGAAGTTTATCTCCATGAACCACTTCCCCTGTTTCATCAATAACAACTAATCGATCCGCATCACCATCAAGGGCGATACCAATATCAGCTCGTACTTTAGTAACAATTTTACCAACATTTTTTGGATGCAATGCCCCACAATCTTCATTGATATTAAATCCATTTGGTTTTGCATTTATGGTAAAAACTTCAGCTCCCAATTCTTCTAAAATTGTTGGTGCTACTTTATAGGCTGCTCCATTGGCACAATCAAGTACAATGCGTAAACCGTGAAGCGTTAAATCTTTTGGGAAAGAGCTTTTTATAGAGACAATATATCGTCCAATGACATCATCAATTCTTTTTGATGAGCCAATTGCTTGCCCTGTTACTTCTCCTGCTTGTCGTAAATCTTTGTCAAAAAAGATTTTTTCAATCTCTTTTTCACAACTTACACCCAATTTGTCTCCATGATTGTCAAAAAATTTAATTCCATTATCATCAAAAGGATTATGAGAAGCAGAAATCATAATACCTGCATCACATCGCATTGATTCAGTCAAGTAGGCAATAGCAGGAGTAGGCATAGGACCAATTTGAATAACATCATATCCAACAGCAGTTAAACCACTAACCAGTGCATTTTCTATCATATAACCACTTCTGCGTGTATCTTTACCTACTAAAATCTTATTAGTTGTTGAGTGCTTTCTAAAATAAATTCCCGCTGCCATTGCCAACTTCATTGTGGTCATTGCATCTAAGAACTCTCCAGCTTTTCCTCTTACTCCATCTGTACCAAATAGTTTCATTTACTTTTCCTAAAATTAAACTTATTTTAAACTTACTTTAAAGTTATTTAGATACTATTCTACCCTTAAAAATTTTACAAAGAGGTTAAAATAAAATGGCAAATCATAAATCTGCTGAAAAAAGAGCACGACAAACAAAAGTTAGAACTGAGCGAAATAGATTCTTCAAAACAAGAATCAAAAACGTAACAAAAGAAGTATTATCAGCGGTAGAAGCATCTGATAAAGAAAAAGCAGTTGAAGCAATGAAAGCTGCTAACAAAACAATTCACCACTGTGTATCTAAGGGTATCCTTAAAAAAGGTACTGCAGCGAGAAAAGTGAGTCGACTACAAACTCAAGTTAACGCTATATAATTAAGCGCTAACCCCGTCTTATTTTTATAAATATTAACCAGTATGCTACAAGACAAACTACAACCATTCATTGACCGATTTGAGGAGATTAACAACTTGTTGATCTCCCAAGAAGTAATGGGTGATATCAAACGGATGACTGATCTATCAAAAGAGCAGTCAAGTATCCAACCAATCGTAACAAAAGCCAAAGAGTACATTCAAATTATTGAAGACATTGAAGAGAATAAAATGTTACTTGATGATGATGAACTTGGTGACCTTGCAAAAGAAGAACTCAAAGATTTAGAACCACGAAAACCTGAACTTGAAGAAGAGATCAAAGTACTTATGATCCCAACAGATCCAAATGATGATAAGAATATTTATTTGGAACTTCGAGCTGGAACAGGTGGAGATGAAGCTGCAATCTTTGTGGGTGATCTATTTAGAGGTTATTTACGATACGCAGAAAACAATGGTTGGAAAGTTGAAATCATGAATCAAAATGAGAGTGAAGCAGGTGGTTATAAAGAAATCGTTGCTTTATTTAAAGGTGACCATGTTTTTAGTAAACTGAAATTTGAAGGTGGTACCCACCGAGTTCAAAGAGTGCCTGCAACTGAATCACAAGGTCGAGTTCATACTTCAGCTATTACTGTTGCTGTTATGCCAGAAGTTGATGATGTAGAGATTGAAATCAATGCCAATGATTTAAAAATTGACGTTATGCGATCTTCAGGATGTGGTGGACAGTCAGTTAATACCACAGACTCAGCAGTAAGAATTACTCACCTTCCATCAGGTATTGTGGTAACAAACCAAGACCAAAAATCTCAGCATAAAAATAAAGAAAAAGCGATGAAAGTACTCAAAGCTCGACTTTATGATTTAGAGATGCAAGAGAAGATGGAAAAAGAGGGAGCTGATCGAAAAGAACAGGTAGGGACAGGAGATAGAAGTGGTCGTATTCGAACCTATAACTATCCTCAAAACCGAGTTTCAGATCATAGAATTAACCTCACTTTATACCGACTTGAATACATCATGAATGATGGGTTATTTGAAGAAATTATTGACCCACTCATTGCAGATCATCAAGCACGGATGATAGAAGCTAGCGGATTATAATCCCTAGTTTTTATTCACTACACCATTTAGACTAATTTAAAAACTTCACAAATACTTAAGAGAGTTTCTTATACCATAAAGTATCCTATAAAAGGAGCACTTATGAAAAAGCTATTTCAAACCTTACTTTTTTTAGGTTTTTTATTAACTCTACCTCTACAGGCGGACTACATAAAAAATGCAATAGTTGTTTGTTCTGAACTAGAAGATATTAAAGCCATTGAACCGCATATAGAGAAAAATTCCAATAAACATTTTTTTGATAGAGGGTGTCTTATTTTGACCTCTAATGCCAAAATTAGTATTACTAAAAATATCAATAATCGTTATTTGCATATTTTTGTACATGATTTAAACACCACCATGTATACCCTAAATAAAGGGATTGTTCTAGAGAAGTCAACAGGTCAGATTTAAATTAAATCCTAAGTAAGTAACCAAAATGTAACCCATTGTTTATAAACTTCCATATCTAAAATTTTTATGGAGACAAACAATGACAATTAAAAAATCTGCAATCGCTTTATTAGCATCTGCTGCCCTAACGGTTTCTCTATCTGCTAGAGATCAAATTAAAATGGTTGGTTCTTCAACTGTTTATCCATTCGCATCAGCAGTAGCTGAAGAATTAGGAGCTACTACAAAATACCCAACTCCTGTAGTTGAATCAACTGGTTCAGGTGGTGGTATGAAACTTTTCTGTGCTGGAAACGGTATGAATACTCCAGATATTACAAACGCATCACGAAGAATGAAATCTAAAGAGTTTAAACTTTGTGAAAAAAATGGTGTTACAAATATTACAGAAGCCGTAGTTGGTTTTGATGGTATTGCATTCGCACAAGATAAAACAAACAAACCTTTTAATGTTTCAAAAAAACAATTAGCATTAGCAGTAGCTGCTGAAGTACCTTCTAAAGATGGTAAATCATTGGTTAAAAACCCATACAAAAAATGGTCTGACATTGATGCATCATTACCAAACAGAGAAATCATCATTTATGGACCACCAAAATCTTCTGGAACAAGAGATGCATTTGAAGATATGGTTATGAAAGGGACATTCAAAAAAATGCCTGTTTATACTGACCTTTATAAGCTTGACAAAAAAGCAAACAAAAAATATAAAAAATACCATATCGTTAGAACTGATGGTGTTTATGTACCATCAGGTGAAAATGATAATATCATCGTTCAAAAATTAACTAAAAACAAAAATGCTTTTGGAATCTTTGGATACTCATTTCTTGTTGAAAATGACGATAAATTAGTAGGAGCTACAGTAAATAACGTTGCACCAACACCTGATGCAATCTCTTCTGGGAAATACCCAATTTCTCGATCACTGTTCTTCTATATCAAAAACTCTCACGCTAAAAACGTACCTGCTATCAAAAAATATACAGATATGTTCATGTCTGAAAATATGATTGGTAAAGATGGAATCTTAAGTGAAATCGGTTTAATCCCACTTCCAGATGCAAAAAGAGCTGCTTTAAGAGAGTCTGTATCAAAAAGAACAATGTTAACATTAGACGATTTATCTAAAAAATAACACCTACAAGGGGAAGTTTAGGCTTCTTCTTTAGATGTGTTACTTAGGTTTTTATCTGTTTTGCGAACGAAGAGATAAAAATCTAAGTAACATATTAAGAACTGACAACTTACTTACTAAAGGGTTTTTATGATTTCAAAGTGGATTGATATTATAAATAAACTTGATTTTGCATTTCAACCCATTATTCATACGTTTACAGGTAAAATTTATGCCGTTGAGGCACTCTTACGAAATGTTGATGTTGCAACAGGCTTTCACAATATTCAAGACCTTTTTGATTATGCTTTTGAAGATGAACTTCTTTATCAAGTGGATATTGAATTACGCCGAAAAGCCATTAAAAAATTCACTGAACTTAATCTTGAGAATATCAAACTCTTTTATAATTTAGATAACCGTATCATTTATGAACAAAATAGCCCCAAAGGGCAAACAGCTACTATACTTGAAGAGAATAATCTCAAAAAAGATGCTATCTGTTTTGAACTGAGTGAAAAAGGTAGTATGATTGAACAAAATGCCATGACTCGAATGTTACACAAATATAAAAAAGATGGTTTTTGTATTGCTATTGATGATTTTGGAATTGGAGTATCGGGTTTAAAACTGCTCTATTTTAGCGAGGCCAATATTATCAAACTTGATCGTTTTTTTATTACCAATATTCATAATGACTCCAAGAAAAAACTTTTTTGTTCCTCTATTGTTGACATGGCGCATGTTATGGGTATGAAAGTTGTCGCAGAGGGCGTTGAAGCCCAAGATGAATTTTATACCTGTAAAGATATTGGTATTGATTTCATTCAAGGGTTTTTAGTACAACGTCCAACTATTATCACAAAAGAGATTCAACCTATTTATAAAAATATTCTCAAATTACTTAAAAATGACCGAAGAGAAGAGAATAAAAATTTAATTGACGAAAGTTACATTGAGTACATCAAAGCAATCAATATCAATACCTCACTGCACGACCTATTTGTCTATTTTAAAGATCATCCCCACAATACCTTCGTACCTATTGTTGATAACTATGACCATCTACAAGGTGTGATTTATGAAGTTGACATTAAAAAAATATCCTATTCACAATACGGGCTCTCATTAGCAAAAAATGTTTCGTACAGTTCAAACTTAATCAAGTTTATCAAACCAGCTTTGTGTGTGGAATCAAGTTGGGGAATTGATAAAACATTAGAAACCTATAATATGAACAGTGAAAATTCAAAAGGTATTTTTGTCACCACAGCTAATAAGTATCATGGTTTTATTAATGTTAACTCACTACTTTCGCTCTCCCACAAACGAAATATTGAGATAGCTAAAAACCAAAATCCATTGACCAAACTTCCAGGTAATAACCAAATAGAAGAGTTCATCTATCGTTCATTTAAAAAACTAAAGAAAAAAGAGACCTTTCACATGCTCTATTTTGATTTTAATGATTTTAAACCCTTTAATGATGCTTATGGGTTTAGACAAGGTGATCGAGCAATTATGATTTTCTCTGAACTCATCCAAAAAGTACTACCCAACAATACCTTTATTGCTCATGTTGGAGGGGATGATTTTTTTATTGGGTTTCAAAACTGTACTTATGAAAATATCTATGTAATAGCTCAAGAAATCCAAGAAGAGTTTATTGAGAGTGTTAAAAATCTCTATAGCAAAGAAGATAAACAACAAGGCTTTATTCTTTCTTATGATCGTTTTAATATTCAACGAAAGTTTGACTTTTTGAGTGTCTCTTGTGCCATTATAGAGATAAATGAAAAGACAAAAAAAGAGAATTTTGACTACGCTCTTGGCAAGATTAAAAAACTATCAAAGTCCATAAATACGCCTATTGGAGCAAGTGTGTAACCATATTGTAACCATTTAGAAGTACACTTTCTTAAAATTTACACGCAAAGAAGGTTACTTTTGAGTATGTTTGAATCAAAAAACAAAACGACACAAGTCAAAGAAAATATTATCAAATTTCTGCTAATCACAGCATCAATAATATCAATTCTTACCACTTTTGGAATTCTTTTCTCAATTCTTTTTGAGGCAATTGAGTTCTTTCAAATAAGAAGTTTTTGGTACTTCATCACAGGAACAGAATGGTCACCCGGTGTTGAAGGAAGTAAATTTGGTGCAGTACCAATTTTTGCCGGTACTTTTATGATTACACTGATTGCTATGCTTGTTGCAGTTCCTGTTGGTTTAGGAAGTGCTATTTACATGAGTGAGTATGCCAGTCATAAAACGCGTGATTATTTAAAACCTATTTTAGAGGTACTTGCAGGAATTCCAACTGTAGTATATGGATTCTTTGCAGCAATTACCGTGGCACCTTTGGTTGTTAAACTTGCAGCTTCAGTAGGTCTTGAAGCAACCTTTAACTCGGCACTTGCTTCTGGTTTTGTGATGGGAATTATGATTATTCCTGTTATCTCATCATTATCAGATGATGTTATACGAGCTGTTCCTGATAGTCAACGAAAAGCCTCTTTAGGCTTAGGAATGACCCAAGGGGAAACCATCAAAAATATTGTAATTCCTTCTGCACTTCCAGGGATTATTTCTGCGACCCTATTAGGATTATCAAAAGCCTTAGGGGAGACGATGATTGTTGTTATGGCAGCAGGATTACGACCAAATCTTTCTATTAATCCATTAGAAGATATGACAACAGTTACCGTTAGAATTGTTGATGCATTAGTGGGAGATCAAGCCTTTGATTCACCAGCGACGCTCTCTGCTTTTGCATTGGGACTTATTTTATTTATTGTAACACTGGTACTTAACATTGTCTCATTAATGCTAATTAGAAAATTTAAAGAAAAATATAAAGTGAACACATTATGATTTTTAAGAATAGAAAAAAAGAACAAAAGAAAAATCCATTTTATGACCCAACGCTCAATGCACGGCATAGAAGTTCAAAACGATTTAAAACATTTACGTTAACTTCGTTAATCTTCTCAATTGCATTTTTGACATTTTTTCTCATTGATATTGTGGGAAAAGGAACACCTGCATTTAAACAAGCCTATTTACATGTGGAAGTGACCTACAACGAAAAAAGTATTACTAACCCACGAGCGTCAATTGACAGAAAGTACCGAAGAGTTGTCTCAAGAGCTTGGACACGAGGTATTCCAAGACATATTGAAGAGAACCCACAACTCATGGGAACAACACAAATGGTATGGGCATTAGCTGATGACCAAGTGGATCAATATTTAAAAGGTCACTACTATAAACTAAAACGAAAAGACCGTGCACTCATTGATGATATGAAAGCCTTTGGCAATACAGATATGAAATTTAATAAAATCTTCTTTACTAATGGAGATTCAAAGATTCCAGAGTTTGCAGGTTTAAGTTCAGCAGTTGTGGGTTCTATTTTAACCTTGGGTATTACTATGTTGTTTGCTTTCCCCATTGGAGTTATGACTGCAATTTACTTAGAAGAGTTTGCTGATGATAATAAATTTACTCAAATTATTGAAGTGAATATTAATAACCTTGCGGCTATTCCATCGATTCTTTTTGGTCTTTTAGGGCTTGCTATTTTTATTAACCTCTTTGGAATGCCACGATCATCTCCTCTGGTTGGGGGTTTAACCTTAGCCTTGATGACCTTGCCTATTATAATTGTGAGTTCACGAGCGGCACTACGAGCTGTTCCTGATTCTATTCGACAAGCAGGTTATGGTTTAGGACTAACAAAGATTGAAGTAACACGAGATCATGTATTACCGTTAGCATTCCCAGGTATTTTAACAGGTTCAATTATTGGTTTAGCTCAAGCTATGGGGGAGACGGCACCACTGATTATCATTGGTATGATTGCCTTTATTCCTGATGCACCTTCAATGGTAACTGATGCGGCAACTGTTATGCCAGCACAGCTATTTACATGGGCAGGTATGCCTGAACGAATGTATATTGAAAAAACAGCCGCAGGGATTATGGTGTTATTAACTGTGTTAATTTCACTGAATACCCTTGCAATTTATTTACGAAAAAAATATGAAGTTAAATGGTGAGACTCGTTAAAAAAAAGTGAACTGCTTCACTTTTTTAGAGGCGGAACCACAGTCCATGTGTGAGGAACGAACACAGACAAGAACGGGCAAAAATTTATTAGAAATAAAAAGATTATAGGAGAACTATATAAATGAGTAAAAAAGAAAAAAACAATATAAAAGTAGACGTTAACGAATTAAACCTATGGTATGGAGAGAATCATGCACTTCATGGTATCACAGTGCCATTATATGAAAACAAAATTACTGCACTAATTGGTCCATCAGGATGTGGTAAATCAACATTTTTACGATGTCTAAACAGAATGAATGATTTAATCTCAATTGTTAAAATTGATGGTTCAGTTGTCATTGATATGAAAAATGTTTATGATAAAGATGTGGATGAAGTAAGTGTACGAAAAAGAGTTGGTATGGTCTTTCAACAACCTAATCCTTTTCCAAAATCAATCTATGATAACGTATCTTATGCACCACTAAAACACGGTCATGTAAAAAAAGGTAAAGCGTGTGATGAACTGGTTGAAAAATCATTAAGAGATGCAGGACTTTGGGAAGAGGTAAAAGATAAACTCAATGATCCTGGAACCTCGCTTTCAGGTGGGCAACAACAACGACTTTGTATTGCACGAACCATTGCAGTTAAACCTGAAGTGATTTTAATGGATGAGCCAACATCAGCACTGGATCCAATTTCAACCGAGAAGATTGAAGCACTTATGTTAGAACTAAAAAAGAAATATACCATTATCACTGTAACACACAACATGCAACAAGCAGCAAGGGTTGCAGACTATACAGCATTTTTCCACTTAGGAAAACTCATTGAGTATGATGAGACAGAGACAATTTTTGTTAATCCAAAACAGAAAAAAACAGAAGATTATATTACAGGAAGGTTCGGATAATGTTAAAACCATACAAAGAAAAAGTAGCAACCATACGAGAAGAGATAACATATATTGGGAAAAATGTCGTAGAAGCTAACAAAGATGCCCTAGAAGCTTTAAAAAATGGTGAGGTAGCGAAACTTAACGACATTAAAGTATCTGTAAAAAAACTCTCTCATAAATCCAATGAGATTGATAATCTAATCGTGACAACTTTAGCGCTGTATTCACCAGAAGCAAAAGATTTACGAGAGATGGTAGCTTTTTTAAAAATCACCAATGAATTAGTTCGAGCAGGAGCAAATACCCGAACCTTTATTAAAACTTTTAGAAAATCATTTAGTGATGATTTAAGTACGGCAGCTATTTTAGAGTATGCAGTGCCACTACTCAAAGCTTCAACATCTTCTTTAGAGATTACAGTTTCTATGATTGAAAACTATGATGAACACACCACTGAAGAGAACTATAACCGTGTGATTGTGGAAGAGTCAAAAACAGATGACTTGTATGCCATGGTTGAAAAAAATATTTTAAAACTCATTTCTAAACATCTTGAGCTTTCAAAAGACTATTTTGATTTGTTAAGTTCATTTAGACGATTAGAAAAAAATGCTGATAGAGCAGCCTCAATTGCAAACTTACTTCTGTTTGCATTAAAAGGTGGAGAGATAGAACAATCATAACGATTACATCTTTTATGATGTGATTAAAGTTATGCTATAATTTCGCATGAAAAGAGCATTAGCAAACATACGAAAATATTTTAGAAGTAATTATGAAGTCTTAATAGCGGCGGTGATATTCGTCGGTATTATCTTTATACAGTTGGAGTTTTATAAAGCAATTATTTTAATGTTAGAGTTTATTGTTATCATGGAAGTGGTAAAGATGATCTCAGACTTTATAAAAAAAGAGAAACTTCGGTTACGTTTTGTTATTGATATTTTTATCATTTTTTTAATTCGTGATGTAATTATTTTGGCATCCTATAAAAATAAAGACTATTTTGATATTGCATTTTTACTTATCATTATCTTTATCTTCTTTATCTTTAGAATTTTAGCCATTAAATTCTCACCAGGGGTTATTAAAATCTCAAAAGATACTGTTATTGAGTATGAAGATGATAGAAAAAGTAAAAAAATATCTGAATTTGAACGTAATGAAGATGGCTCATGTGAAATATGTGAAAGTGAAAATGAAAACAAAAAAACTGATTCTAATCGTTGAAGATGAAGAGGATATTTTAGAACTACTTGAGTATACCCTAGAAAAAGCGGGATATGAAACCATTGGTTTTTTATCCCTCTCACAAAAGGTAACCAAAGTACTGGATGAAGAGCCCGTTGATTTAATTTTAATGGATAGAAACCTTCCTGGTGCTGAAGGCTCAGAATTCATTGAGTCCATTAAAGCAAAAGGTTACAATAATCCTGTTATTTATGTTACTGCTAAAGATAAAGAAAAAGATATTTTAGAAGGTTTTGAAAAACATGCGGATGATTACATCACCAAACCTTTTAACCTAAAAGAGCTCACTGCTCGCGTCAAAGCTGTCATAAAACGAAGTTCCAACGAAGTAGAGCTTTTAAAGATTCGAGATATTACTTACAAAGCTTCTAACAAAACGTTTTTTATTGAAGACAAAGCTGTTGAACTCACTCACTTAGAACATGATTTACTTTTAGAGTTTATAAAAAACAAAGATATTTTACTCTCAAGAGAACACTTACTTGAAGCTGTTTGGGAAGACTCATTTGATAAAAAACTTAAAACAGTAAATGTTGCCATCAAACGTTTAAAAGCGAAGATTGATTCCAATGGAGATAAAGAGTATATTAAATCTATCCGTGGCGAGGGGTATATCTTTTGCTAAAAATTCATCAACTCTTTCTACGAACCTTTGTTAGCATATTTTTTGCTGTTTTAATTCTCATTACAATTACGACCTATTTTTGGTCAAAATCAATCTATATTGATCAAATTGAGAAAAATATTAGCCAAAATATCGATTCCCTTTCAGTGGTACTTCATTCAATGGATAATATTGAAACGGTAGTAACCCTACTAAAAGAAAAAACTGGTCTTAGAATTACTATTATTGATGATACAGGAAAAGTAATAGCTGAGAGTGATAAAAACAAAGATACCCTAGAAAACCATGCTAACCGATATGAGGTTATCCATGCCAAATATGATGGAATGGGTACGAGTATTCGTTACTCCAATACTGTTCAAAAAGACCTACTCTATGTTGCAAAACGTGTAGCAATCAAAGACAAATTTTATTATATACGAATGGCGGACTACCTTGATAAAATCAATGATAACTTTATAAAACTTACCCTAACAGTTGTTCCAATTTTTTCACTCTTTTTGATTTGTGCCTTTTTTGCTGCTTATTTAATCTCTAAACGTATTAAAAAAGAGACCGATAATATCCTAAACTTTTTACTACAACTCACACGAAAAGAGCAGTTAACTTATATCTCATCTAGCTACACCCAAGAGTTTGATAAAATTGCACGACTATTAAAAAAAGTGGCCATAAGACTTAGCCGTAAAGATAAACAAAAAGCCAAACAAACAGCCAAGTTAAAATTAGCTAATAAACAAAAAGATGAAATCATTTCAGCGATTTCCCATGAGTTTAAAAATCCTATTGCCATAATTTCTGGCTACAGTGAAACCATTTTAAATGATGATGATATGCCTCCTGCGATGAAAGAGAAATTTTTAAATAAAATCCACGGTAGTGCTAATAAACTCTCTGCCCTCATTGATAGGCTACGTCTTGCACTAAAGCTTGAAGAGGGCAAAGAGGTAGGCACACGAACGAAATGCTCCCTCAAAGCAATCTGTGAAGATGTTATTTCAGATTTGCAAAGCAACTACAAAGATAAAGAGATTCATTTAGTAGGAATTGATTGTAAACTAAAAGTGGATGAACCTTTGATGAGTATTGCTATTTCTAACCTCATTGAAAATGCTATTAAATACTCAGAAGATGATATCACCGTTGAAATCAAAGAGAACTCACTACATGTAAAAGATTCAGGTATTGGGATTGAACCTGCTGAGCTAACAAAAATCACGCAGAAGTTCTATCGCGTATCTAAAAATGGATGGAATAATTCTTTGGGATTGGGATTAAATATTGTTATGAATATTCTAACTTTGCATAAATTTAGACTGGAAATCAAGTCAAAACTTCATGAAGGTTCTGAATTTATCATAAAATATTAAATAATACTTAATTTAAGGTCTATATAAGTATTACTACACTATTATTCCACCTCATTAATCAAATCGGAGAAATAAATGAAATTTACTCAAATGGCACACGCTAATGAAATCGAAAGAGATTGGGTAGTAATTGATGCAACAGATAAAGTTTTTGGTAGAATTATTACTGAAGTTGCAACTATCCTAAGAGGTAAACATAAACCTTGTTTTACTCCTAACGTAGACTGTGGAGATTACGTAGTTATCGTAAATGCTTCAAAAGCAAGATTTACTGGAGCTAAATTAGAAGATAAAAACTATTATACTCACTCTGGTTATTTTGGAAGTACTAAAACTCACAAAATGTCAGATATGTTAGATAACAACCCAGAGAAGTTATTCAAATTAGCTACTAGAGGTATGTTACCAAAAACAAAACTTGGTAAAGAAATGTTAAAAAAATTAAAAGTATACGCAGGTTCAGATCACCCTCACTCTGCGCAAATTAAAGGATAAGACTAATGGCAAAAGTATATGCAACTGGACGAAGAAAAACTTCTATAGCTAAAGTATGGCTAGAGAACGGAAACGGACAACTTACTATTAACGGTCAATCTTTAGACGCATGGTTAGGTGGACACGAAGCTATTAAAAAGAGAGTTATGCAACCATTAGAAGTATCTAAACAAGAAACTTCTGTAAACATCGTAGTGAAAACTTTAGGTGGTGGTTACTCTGCACAAGCTGATGCTGTTAGACATGGTATTTCTAGAGCATTAGTTGCTTATGATGAGCAATTCAGAACTATCTTAAAGCCTTACGGATTATTAACAAGAGATGCAAGATCTGTTGAAAGAAAGAAATACGGAAAGAAAAAAGCAAGAAAGTCTACTCAATTCTCAAAACGTTAATCGTTACATTTTCGTTAGAAACTTTGAACGTTTCCTCGAAAAAGATAATTGGTATTTTCAAGAACTTTATTCTTGTATTCAAAAGGAGCTACGAAAGTGGCTCCTTTTTTTATGCCCTTTTTTATAAAAAAATATTACAATAACTCATGAAAAAATTACTTCTATTACTTTTTATCACTGTTTCATGGTTAACACAAACTTATGCTTCAACACTTAATTTATCAATGAGTTCAAGTCCAAGTAGACTTAACCCCATATTAGCAAATGATAGTGCCAGTTCAGAAATCGCAGATTGGCTTTTTAATGGTCTATTTAAATATGACAAAGATGGTAATATTGTTAATGATTTAGCCTCATCCCATGAATTCAAAAATGATACAACACTCATAATTAAACTCAAACAAAATGTACTTTGGCATGATGGCGAAAAACTAACAGCTGATGATGTGGTATTTACCTACGAACAAATCCATAATCCAAAAGTCTTTACATCAATTTTATCTAACTACAAAGAGGTTAAAAGTGTCAAAAAACTTGATGTGTACACCTTAGAAGTTCTTTATAAAAAACCCTATTTTAAGGCTTTAGAGATTTGGATGGTAGGAATACTTCCTCAACATCTTTTAAAAGATGAAAAAGATCTTATGCGAAGTAGTTTTAACAAAAATCCAATTGGAACAGGTTCTTATACAATCAAAGGATTTAAAACAGGTCAAGATATTCGTCTTTATGCTAACCCAAACTATTTTGAGGGTAAACCAAAAATTGAAGAGATTCATTATAAGTTTCTTCCTGATCCTACCACTTCGTTTTTAATGCTCAAACAAAAAAAGCTTGATATTGGAGGATTGACTCCTTTACAAATAGATCGTCAAATTAGTCCTCAGTTTAAAAAAGATTATAAAATAATTGAACGCCCAAACTTTGGTTACACCTATTTAGGCTTTAATCTTAATAATGAAAAGTTTAAAGACCTTCGTGTTCGTCAAGCACTCTCTCTTGCTATTGATCGTAAAGAGATGGTTGATATTTTGTTCTTTGGTCATGGCGAAGTGTGTAATGGTCCTTTTTTACCAGGAACCTTTGCCTATGATGAGAGTGTGAAACCCATCACTCAAAATGTACAAAAAGCAAAAGCACTATTAAAAGAAGCAGGATATAATGAATCTAATCCTTTTAGTTTTGAACTGGTTACCAATACAGGAAATGAAACGCGTATTAATGCTGCACAAATTTTACAATACCAGTTGGAAAAAATTGGGGTCAAGATGTCCATACGTGTTATGGAATGGCAAGCATTTTTAAACACTGTCGTACATCCTAGAAATTTTGAAACCGTGCTTCTTGGTTGGGGATTAGCTTTGATGCCTGATGCTTATCCATTATGGCACAGTAATTCTCGAAAAATTGGTGCTTTTAATTTAGTGGGATACAATAACAAAAAAGTAGATGAACTCATCATCAAAGGCTCAACAACTATTGATAGAGAAAAACTCTCAGAAATCTATAAAACAATTTTTAGACAAATAGTAAGTGATGTTCCTTATTTGTTTTTATATATTGCTAACAGTATCACTGTAGCTAACAGTGAGATAGAAAACATTGAACCTGCATTTACAGGTATCATGCACAATGAAAAAGATTGGGTAAAACCTTAATTTTATCTTTATACAAACTGTATAATATATCCACCTAAGAGCAACTCTAAGCTTCTCATGATAGAATACGCACACTATTAGCAATAATAAAGAAGGAAATATTTGAAAGAAAACATTATATTATTTGATTTAGATGGAACACTCATTGACTCAACCGATGCAATCGTTTCAACATTTTATCACTCATTTGAAAAAATGGGATTTGATTTTCAAGGAACACAAGAAGATATCACCTCACTTATTGGTCACCCTTTAGATATTATGTATCAAGAGTTGGGCGTTGAACAAGAAGTTGTTTGGGATTTTGTAGCAGCCTATAAAGAGAGATACAAAACTATTTCAAAAGCACAAACAGAACTTTTAGATAAAGCGGTAGAAGCTTTAGAATTAGCGAGCAGTTTTGCACGCCTCTCAATTGTTACTACAAAAACAGGAGCCTACACGGAACCTTTACTTGAGCATTTAGGAATCATGGATTACTTTGAGTTTGTGACAGGTAGAGAACATGTAGAACATCCTAAACCTCATCCTGAACCAATTTTGAGAACCTTAGATTTAATGAACATTGAAAAGACCTCTAATATATGGATGGTAGGTGATACAGAATTAGATCTCATTGCTGCAAGTTCTGCGGGTATAAATTCAGTTGGTGTGACATGTGGTTATGGAAAAAAAGAAGACTTAGAAACACTCACAAATTTTATTACTACTGATTCACTAGAAGCCGTCAAAATTATCCAAGATTTTAAAATCTAACTCCCCTAAACTTTTACCAAACTTATTCAAGAAAAAATAGAGCCTCAATCGGCTCTATAAATTCCTATTTTTATTTTTAATTATGTCATAGTTATGTTTGTATGAGAAGTGTACATTATGTACGCTTTTAATACATTTTACATATGTTCATTTGATTAATGTATTATAACTATACATTATATTATGAACATATGTCAACAACCCTTATATTTACATTAATTTTTGTATATAATTGAAGAAATTTATTAAATATTTCTATATTTAATCCTCTTTTATATTTCTATAAGTTTGCTTTAAATATTATCAACCACACATATAACTATAAGAGGATTATTTATGTCAAAAATATTAAGCACAATGGATGGGAACGAAGCTGCTGCATATGTATCTTATGCATTTACTGAAGTTGCTGGAGTTTATCCAATTACACCATCATCTCAAATGGGTGATAACACTGAAAAGTGGGCTGCTCAAGGTAAATTAAACTTATTTGGAACAACTCCAAAAGTTATTGAAATGCAATCAGAAGCAGGGGCTGCGGGTACAGTTCACGGTTCGTTACAAGCGGGTGCGTTAACGACTACTTATACTGCATCTCAAGGTTTATTATTAAAAATACCTAATATGTATAAAATGGCAGGTCAATTACTACCAAGTGTTATTCACGTATCTGCACGTGCATTAGCTGCTCACGCATTATCAATTTTTGGTGACCACCAAGATGTTATGTCTGCGCGTGCTACAGGTTACTGTATGCTTGCAACTGGTTCAGTTCAAGAAGTTATGGATTTAGGTGGGGTTGCTCACTTAGCTGCTATTAAAGGTAGAGTTCCATTTATGCACTTCTTTGATGGATTCAGAACTTCGCATGAAATTAACAAAGTAGAGTTAATGCCATATGAAGAGTTTGATAGATTAGTTGACTATGATGCAATTCAAAAGTTTAGAGATACTTCACTTAACCCAGAATCACCAGTTACTAGAGGTTCTGCACAAAATGATGATATCTACTTCCAAGGGAGAGAAGCCTGTAATAAGTTCTACGATGCAATGCCAGATATCGTAAATGACTATATGCAAGAAATCTCAAAAATTACTGGTAGAAACTATGCTCCATTTACTTATTATGGTTCAGATGATGCAACAGATATCATCGTATGTATGGGTTCTGCAAATGAAGCTATTAAAGAGACTATTGACTTCTTACAAAAAACAGAAGGTAGAAAAATTGGTTTATTAGTTTGTCACTTATACCGACCATTCTCTACTAAATACTTCATGGACGTATTACCAGAAACAGTTGAAAGAATTTGTGTACTTGATAGAACTAAAGAGCCAGGGGCTTTAGGTGAACCAATGTACTTAGACGTAAGAAACGTATTCTATGATCAAGAAAAACAACCACTAGTTATTGGTGGACGATATGGTTTATCTTCTAAAGACTTTAAGCCAAATGATATTATTGCTGTATACGATAACTTAGCATCTGCAAATCCTAAAAACAGATTTACTGTTGGTATTAATGATGACGTTACAAACCTTTCAATCGAAGTTGGTGAAAACGTATCTGTTACTTCTGATGAAGTTAGAGAGTGTTTATTCTATGGTCTTGGTGCTGATGGTACTGTTGGAGCAAATAAAAACTCTGTTAAGATTATTGGAGAAAAAACTGACTTATATGCACAAGCATACTTTGCATATGATTCAAAAAAATCAGGTGGATTTACACGATCACACTTAAGATTCTCACCAGAGCCAATTCGATCAACTTACCTTGTAACAAACCCAGGGTTTGTAGCATGTTCAAAAGAAGTTTACTTAGAGCAGTACGAAGTAATTGATGGATTAAGAGACGGTGGTACCTTCTTAATGAACTCAATTCATACAGCTAAAGAAGTTGCTGAATTAATTCCTGATAGAGTTAAAAAATTATTAGCTGATAAAAAAGCTAAATTCTATGTATTAAATGCAACTAAAATTGCAAGAGACTTAGGTTTAGGTACTAGAACAAATACAATTATGCAATCTGCATTCTTTAAACTTGCAAATGTTATTGAATTTGAAGAAGCTAAAAGTTACATGAAAGAGTTTGCTGAAAAATCTTATGCATCTAAGGGTGATATGATTGTACAAATGAACTTCGAAGCAATTGAGCATGGTGCTGATGGACTTGAAGAAGTTGCAGTAGATCCAGCATGGTCTAACTTAGAAGTTGGTGGATTAGTTGTTAACTCTGAATACCAAGGTACTGATTATGTTGAAAACTTTGCAAAAGTTGTAAATGCAGCTAAAGGTAACGAACTTCCTGTTTCTATTTTTGAAGAGCGAGAAGACGGTACACTTGAAGGTGGATCAACTAAATATGAAAAACGTGGTATTTCAGATATTACACCTATGTGGATTGAAGATAACTGTATCCAATGTAACCAGTGTGCATTTGAATGTCCACACGCAGTTATTAGACCATTCTTATTAAATGATGAAGATATTGCAAATGCACCTCAAGGTGTTAAAGATAAAGCAATTGATGGTACTGGTAAAGGAATTAAAGGTAACTACAAATATAAAATCCAAGTTTCAGTTCTAGACTGTACTGGTTGTAATGTTTGTGTTGATATCTGTCCTACAGAAGAAAAATCACTTGTAATGGTTCCAACAGAACAAGAGATTGCAAAAGGTGAGCAAGAAAACGCTGACTACTTATTCAACGAAGTTGAGTACAAAGATTATGTTGTTTCTAAAGACACATTAAAAGGTTCTCAGTTTGCTAAACCATTATTCGAATTCCACTCTGCTTGTCCAGGTTGTGGAGAAACTCCATATATCACACTAATTACTCAATTATTTGGTGATAGAGCTATGATTGCAAATGCTACTGGTTGTTCTTCAATCTACGCAGCTTCTGCACCATCTACTCCATATACTAAAAATGATAAGGGTGAAGGTCCAGCATGGGCTAACTCACTATTTGAAGATACTGCTGAGTTTGGTTTCGGTATGCATGCAGCAAATGAAACAATCAGAAATAGAATTCAAACTATCATGACAAACAACATGGATAAAGTTTCTAACCCATTAGTAACACTATTCAAAGAGTGGATTGAGCATAGAAATGAAGGTACTAAAACTCAAGATATTAGAGATAGATTAGTTCCTGTATTAGAAAAATATGCTGATGAGCCAGGTGTTAAAGACTTAATTTCTCTTAAAAAATACATCGTTAGAAAATCTCAATGGATCTTCGGTGGTGACGGTTGGGCATACGACATCGGTTACGGTGGACTTGACCACGTTCTTTCAACAGGTGAAAATGTAAACGTTCTTGTAATGGATACAGAAGTTTACTCAAACACTGGTGGACAATCATCTAAAGCAGCACGAGCTGGTTCTATTGCAGAATTTACAAATGATGGTAAACAAAGTGCTAAGAAAGATTTAGGTTATATCACTATGACTTACGGTAACATCTATGTTGCTCAAATCAACTCAAGAGCATCTCAAAAACAGACAATGAAAGCGATTAAAGATGCAGAAGCATACCCTGGTCCATCATTAGTTATTGGTTACTCTCCTTGTATTGCACACGGTATCAAAGGTGGATTAATGAAATCAGTTGACCAAGGACAATTAGCTACTGATTGTGGTTACTGGCCAATTTATACATTTGATCCTAGACTTGCTGAAGCAGGTAAAAATCCAATTAAAATTTCTGGTAAGAAACCAGATTGGACAAGATATGAAGAGTTCTTAATGCAAGAAAACAGATATATCAACCTTAAAAAAGCAAATCCAGAAGAAGCAGATAGATTATTTGCACAAAATAAATCTGATGCACAATACAGATATAGACAACTAGTTAGAATGGCAGCTGCTGACTATTCTGATGAGTTAGAAGGACCAAACGCTTAATAAGCGTTTCCTTCGAAACTAAAAAGGGGTTAGACAAAAGTCTATCCCCTTTTTTTGTACCCAAAAAACAAACTACACACGCAAGACTTCGTCTTGAATCGCTCTTGTGCTACTTTCAGTGGTTATTTCTTACTTTTGTCAAAGAATTTGCTCGCTACGTTACCGCATGGCTTAGCCCCCAATAAGTTACTGACGTCTGTAAGGCAAAAGTTACATAGCGTAAAGAGGTATTCCTCTTTTCGATACAAAACCCAACAATTCAAGTACTTTAATACTGATATTAATTCTTAAAATAAATTTATAACTTTTTCCACTTTTAACTTTACAGCTTAAAACTTTCTTTTGTCATAGTAATTTAGTAAAGATTGTAGTCTTAAAATGGTCACTATTTAGTCATTAAACTTAACTAAAGCTTATGCTTAAATAGAAACTGACTATATCAGTTCTAACTCTTCTGAGATTACTTTACTTAACTTTAATTATTAATGGATAATTTTTATCATTTAATAATAATTATATTTTATTGAGAGTATAATTATCGTGTTCAAGATTTTCTTGAAAATTTAACCAAAGGAGTTCGTATGAGAACGATGAAAATTGTTGTATGTAGTACACTACTAACCTGTATGTCAGCATTTGGGATAAGTGATATGGCATTAGTAAAGAAAGCGCAAGAGGCGGGGTTAAAACCCATACCCAAAAGTGAATTGGAGATTTTAAAACTTGTTGATGATCCTAAAAATCCAATCACTTCTAGTAAAGTAGAACTCGGCAAAAAGCTTTACTTCGAGCCAAGATTATCAAAAAGTGGCTTAATCTCATGTAATACCTGTCACAATCTCGCGATGGGTGGTGTTGATGGCGTAGGTGCAGCTATTGGGCATAAGTGGACACCAAACCCACATCACCTAAACTCGCCAACAGTGTACAATTCAGTACTCAATGATGTACAGTTTTGGGATGGAAGAGATCCCCACTTAGAAGCACAAGCACAAGGACCTATTCAAGCAGGCCCAGAAATGGCAGCACCAAAAGAATTAGTAGAAAAAAGAGTGACTTCTATGCCAGGTTATATCAAAGAGTTTAAAGAAACCTATGGACAAGACGTCAAGATTACCTTTAAACTTATTGCAGATACGATTGCAGTATTTGAAAGAACACTCGTTACCCCTTCACGATTTGATGACTTTTTAACTAACAATCCAAAAGCATTAACAAAAAATGAAAAAAAAGGTCTTCAAACATTTATTGATAAAGGGTGTGTTGCCTGTCATACAGGAGTAGGACTTGGTGGGACGATGCAACCGTTTGAAATACATGCAAAATATGCTTATGCTAAGGGTGATTTCAAAGGAAATGCTAGTGGTATGGTAAAAACGCCAACACTGAGAAATATTGAAGAGACAGCTCCCTACTTTCACAATGGAAACGTATGGTCATTAACAACAGCAGTTAAAGAGATGGGTTCTGTTCAACTAGGTGTTAAGATAAATGACAAAGAAGCACAACAAATCACGACATTCTTGAAGTCGCTCACAGGAGATAAACCAAAAATATCATATCCACAACTTCCAGTAATTACAAATAAAACACCAAGACCCGATATGAACTAATAAAGAGCCTTCGGGCTCTTTATCGTAAAACAAAAAGAATAATCAAACAATAGGAATATAAATCTCTGTTTTTAAATTTTCCTCTTTTGTTCTTCGAGGATCTCGATTTAAATATCGTTCAAAAACAGGAACATTTCTAAGCTGAACATCATTTTGTCTCACATATGAACTAAAGATATCGTTATACGTCTCTTTGAGATTAGTATACGCCCCTTTATGTAAAAAAACAGCATATCTGCCACCTGAAATCGTTTGTTTGTTTATGCCCTCTTCTTGTGTCACCTCATCACTGGCATCAATACACGCATCGCTTCTTAATTTTGAAAATTCAGTAACATTGGGGTCATCATAACTAATCCCATAAGAGTAGTGCCCTTTGCCCATAAGATTTTTTTTGTTTTTAATTTTATTGGTATATGCCCATTTCATTAGTTTTTCAAAAGCTTTACCTATTTCAGTATAAGCACCAACATGTCGTACACTATAAACCTCAATAGACTCCAAATCAACCGTTTTAATTGGTTTAATCATTGTAAACTCCTCTTTTCGTATAGTCATTTTTTTATATTTTGAAGGAGTAGTATTAAAGAACTCTTTAAAGGCTTTATTAAATGAAGAAGGTGTACTAAATCCAGCATTGAGGGCTACTTGAGTAATAGGTACTTTTTTGTACTGTAACTCGTAAGCAGATTTTTCTAAACGTATTCTTTTTAAGTACTGTTTGAGTGTTTCTCCAACATAAGCATGAAAGATTCTGTGAAAATGAAAATAGGAAAAACCGCTCAACTCAATAAGTTCAGTGATATTAACATACTCTAAATTAGACTCAATTCTTTCTAAAATTGTTTTAATTACTTTTTCATTTATCTGTTTCATTAACCATGTTCCTTAAAATATATTCTGCAAGTATATCTATTTAGAAAATGTAAAACTTCTCCAAAATTGCTATTTTATGCTGTTAGAAAATTTTGAGGATTAATTGTAAAGTAGTAGAGTAAAAAAAGAAAAAACACTAAAAATACGATAGCAATAAGTTTCTGCCACCATGCTAACTTAACGCTTTCATCGCTGTAAGTTACTTTATAACCTGTAAAGATTGATTTTAAGGTTTCATGCTCTTTGTGCATCACTTTGTCAATAATAATTCCTAAAAGATGCCCCAGAACTAATAGAATAAGTAGATTAGAAAAAGTTTCATGAATATCTTCAAAACCTCCCCAACTCAAACTTGCAAATAGTCCTTTGTGTTCTTCTGCACCATAAGTTGCAATACCTGAGATGATTAAACAAACAGAGATAAATATCATCGCAATCATAAAATACGAAGCGATTGGATTGTGTCCCACATAAGCAAAAGGTGAAGTAAAGAATTTTTCGATAAATATTTTAACTTGATTTTTTTCCAGTGGAAAATCTTTAAATTTTGAGTATTTTGGACCTAAGAAACCCCATACGATACGAAACAGAAGCACTAATGCCAAACAGTACCCTGCCATCACATGGTAAATAAGCATATTATCATCATCACTAAAAAACATAAAGAGAGTTAACACTATTAATAAGAGGTGAAACACGCGATTAGGGAATGTCCACACATATGTTTTATCCATAAAATTCCTTGCAGTGCATTATACTTTATCTTCTTTAGAGTTTACTATTTATTGAAGAATTTTTTGACAATATTTAAAAATAGTTTAAAAGCCTATTTTTTACCCTTTTTTTGAAAAAATTATCTTTTAATATCAGATATATTAATTCTTCGTTCTATGTAGCTTTGTTATGATTATTAAACTATTTATAAAGAGATACATATTGTTAAAACCATTTATTTTTATTTTGGCATTAAGCCTACATCTTTTTTCAGCAATACCCAATAGTAAAACAATTGTTCTCTCTACCCTTTCCAATGAAGAAAATGCCCATGCGTTTATTGATACCCATTTAAAAGAGGTAAAAGAGCCCCTTTATATTTTAAAATCACATCGTGGATTTTATGTTGTTACCTATAAAAGCTTTAATCAAAAAGAAACCCTAAAGAGTGAACTATCAAGCCTGCCTCAAAGACTCAAAAAGTTTCACCCCTTTGCTTATGAAGCCCGTATTGATTTAACACAAAAACATTCTGATATTATTTACAGTAGTAATATACTTGTATCAATAAAAGAACAAATAATAGAACCTAAAATAGAAAAAATAAAACAACCCGTAGTTAAAGAGGTTGTTATTCCCAAAACAAAATCTAAAACAACCCAACAACAAGTTACTACAAAAAAAGCACCAAAAATTATTCACTCTTTCTCTTTTGGGTATGGTCAAGACAAACAAAACAACGCAACATACCGTTTGGGTATTCAGCGAAAATTTGAAAAAAGATATTTTGAGAGTAATACAGGATATGTTAGTGGATTTTACGACGTATCAGTCAATAAATTTGATGTTGATTCATCCTTGTATTCCCTTAATATTTCTCCAGTTTTTGCCTACTACTTTAAAACCAATACAAAGGTCACACCCTTTGTCTATGGAGGGATTGGAACATCATTTTTTTCTAAAACCTCAACAAAGAAAAAGAAATTTTCGACCTCTTTTCAATTTGAAGATAGATTTGGCTTAGGGGTCAAAACAAAAGAGCACTCTTTTGATTTGGGATATTATCACTATTCAAACGCCTCAATCAAAAAACCTAATGATGGCATTGATATGTTCCTACTCTCTTATTTGCATAGTTTTTAACTCTTTTTTCTGCTAAATTAATCAAAAATGCGTAACGTTAACTTTTGATTAACCCTTTATTAGTTTTTCATTGTTCATTACTTGTTATAATTTTTTCATAGTAAACGAATGCGAACGTTTATTTTCATTGTTCTTCAAAAAAAGAGGTCCGCGAAGCCTCTTTTTTTTTGCCCAAAAATTACCTCCTCTAATTAACTTTCTATTTTTATAACTTCTTCAAAGAAGAAATGTAATTATTAGTTTTAGCCATCTTATAAGGAACCTACATGACTATTTACGATTTTGAAGTAATCACCATAGATGGAAAGAAAATCTCTATGAATCACTATAAAGGTAAAGTTTTGCTCATTGTTAATGTAGCTAGTAAATGTGGTTTTACTCCCCAATATGAGGGATTAGAAGAACTTTATAAAGCCTATAAAGAGCAAAATTTCATGGTTTTAGGCTTTCCCTGTAACCAATTCTCAAATCAAGAACCAGAAGACAATGCAAAAATAGAATCCTTTTGTTCACTCACTTACGGTGTAACTTTTGATATGTTTAGTAAAATTGAAGTCAATGGAGAAAATACGCATCCTCTCTATAAATATCTAAAAAAAGAGGCTTCAGGATTTTTAGGTACACAAAGTATAAAATGGAACTTTACAAAGTTTTTAGTGAATAAGGAGGGAAAAGTTGTTGAACGTTTTGCCTCTGTAACAAAACCACAAGAACTGAAAAACAATATTGAAAAACTTTTTTAATAAAAGTTCCCATTGAGTTCATTTATTTTTGTTAGACTTCCCTAATGAATTACAAAACATCCCTAAAAACTTCATTTAAGACTGCATGGATTATTGTTAAATTAATTCTTCCTATTTATATTTTAGCAGATGTACTGTTTTATTATAATGTACTCTCCCATGTAGCGTTCTTATTTGAACCTATAACAGCCCTATTAGATTTACCCATTGAAAGTGCTTTAGCCATTATATCGGGGATGTTTTTGAATTTATACGCAGCAATTGCATTTGCTGCACCCCTTGATTTAACTCCTAAAGAGTGGACGGTATTGGCCGTTTATTTAGGTATTTGTCACTCACTCATTGTTGAAGGTGCCATTGTCAAAAAACTGGGGTTTTCACTTTTTTATTCCTATACATTACGTATTATTGCAGGATTATTAGTAGGGTATTTAACAACCCTTTTACCCCACTCATTTTTTAGCGATACTATTATTAATCAAACCATTGAAGCAAAAAATCATGCCTCTATATTTATGTTACTTGAAAACTCTCTTAGTGAGGCAGTTATCTTAACTATCAAAATTATACTTTTAATTACTGCGCTTATTTTTATTATGGATTTTATTAAATCCTTGTCTTTTATCAAAAATTCAAAGAAAAATGTGAGCAAAGGTTTTTCATTGGGAGTGGGAGTATTTTTAGGTATTACTTATGGAGCTGGTATTCTTATCCAAGAAGCACAATCAAAATCCATGAGTCGAAGTGACCTTTTTTATGTGACCACATTTTTACTCATTTGCCATGCGATTATTGAAGATACCCTTCTTTTTGCTATTTTTGGCGCAAATATTACATTGATTATTGTTGTGCGTACAATTGCTGCAATTATTATTGCTTGGGCTTTATTAAAATTCTATGATAGAAAACATCAACTCGCAGAAACGACTACATAAAATCAATATGCTTTTGTAATATTTATCATGATAAAATTGTCCCATACAAAGGATATCTATCATGCAAACTTATCTACGCTATTTTTTAATACTTCTAATAACATTTTTTTTCGTAGGCTGTGCCAATAAAACAAATACCCCCAGTTTTGTATTTTCATTAAGTGAAGCAGAACTCAATGACTCTTTGCAAAGTTCTTTTCCTTTAGAGGAGGATTTCATTTTTGGAAAACTCGTTGTTGATACTCCTAAAATAACCATGAAAAAAGCATCAAAACGTATGAATATCGCCGTAGATTTGAATTTAAGTACACTCTTTACTCCCAAACAAAAGGGAAGTTTTGCTCTCTCTGGTATTCCTAAATTTAATGCAAAAAATCGTTCCATTTATCTAAAAGAGATAACCATACACACCCTCTCTTTTTCCAATATGAAACTCAATAAACAGTTATCAAACACCTTTTTAAAAGCCCTGAATCCTATGGTCAACAAAGCCTTTGAAGAGTTTCCAATTTATACAATTCCCAATGATTCTTTTCATCGAAACAGAGTAAAAAATATTATCCTTGAAGATGGAAAACTTTCTATTACTTATGGATTTTAAGACTTCCTTTATAGAGTCTAAGCAACGCAAAGGGGGATTTGATAGAAACTATATTAACAAAAGATTTTTTTATCTTCCACTACAATATGATGTAATAGCCAATTTATTAAAAAGTTATAGAGTTTTGTCACAAGTTCAATACCATGTTCACTTTTTGCATTTTTATTCTCTTTGATATCATAATACAAAGAGTTAGCCATATTTTTAAACTCTTGATGGTCTTCTTGATGTTTTAGCACCGCACTTTCACTTATATTATATTTTACAAAGAGTTGTTCTTCGTTTTTAAAATGATACTCCACATAATCAAACACTGCTTCAATAAATTTATCAATATCATTCATTTGATGATTGTGTTCTATTGATTCAATGATCTTGTTGATTAAGTCAAGTAATTTTTTATGTTCTGCGTCAATTGATGCAATTCCAATAGACATTTTTTCATCATTCCATTTGATCATAGACGTCATATTATTTTCCTTTCAACAATTTACCCACGTTACAATAGACTCTATCTTAGTCTAATCTAGATCGTTTTTAATTATGCATACTAACATTATAATGCCACATAAATACTGTTTTATTTAAAGTAATTAAAAAATCTAAATAATAGATTCACTATCGTTCAGCAAAAGCCAACTTTGCACTAAAAAGTACAAAAAAAGTTGCAAAAGTTTTTTGAATACGTTCCATAATTTTGGGAGAACCAGTAATAAATATGCGTGCTTTATTGGCAAATACTCCATAACAAGCAAAAACCACAAATGTCATTACCATAAAAATAACACTAAGATATATCATATCCGTCAATACCGTTTTTGAGGTAGGTTCAATAAATTGTGGCAAAAAAGTTAAAAAGAAAATAGAGAGTTTTGGGTTTAAAATATTTATTAAAACTGCACGAATTGATATAGAGAATAAGCTTTCACTTTGATTCTCGTTGGATATAGATAAACTTCCTCCTGCTTTATACATACCCCAAGCTAAATAGAGCAAATAGGCTACTCCTAAAAATTTTACAACTTGAAAAGCAACAGCACTCGTATGTAAAATAGTCGCTAATCCAAAAATAGTTGCTAATAAATGAGGAACAATCCCAAAAGTGCAACCAATAGCAGCTGCAACGCTTTGTTTTTTACCAACAAATAAACCAATTGAAACCGTATAAATAACACCTGTTCCTGGAATAAGTACCAAGATTAAACTTGTCATTAAAAAATCAAAACTAAGCATCTATACTCCTAAGGGGGATATGAATACTAAACTTCGCACCTTGTAATGTATTTTCTACAACTAATTCCCCGTGAAACTCTTGGGTAATAAGTTTATAAGTGTAATGTAACCCCATTCCTGTACCTTGACTTTGATGTTTAGTTGTAAAGTAAGGCTCAAAAATTTTATTAATAATAGTATCATCGATACCACCTGCATTATCTTCGATGGTAAGAAATGCCAAGTTAACATCTTTTTTTATTTTTATGGAAATTTTTGGTGACTCAATATGTTTTTCTAAAATAACATCTTTGGCGTTAGTCAAAATATTTAAAATAGCTTGAGAAAGTAATGAAGGCACTCCAAAGATAAGTAAAGGCTCTTTTTCGTAATCAGTAACGATAGTAATATTATGATTATCTAAAGTATTTGAGATAAGACTTAGCGTATCTTCCATACGGTTTTGCAGCTCAAAAGAGATTGGTCGCTTATCAATATTTACAAACCCAGTAAACTCATCAATGGTTCGAGATAAATCTTTGGTAATAACCATGATTTTTTTCAGAGTATCAATGTATTCATCATCATTTAATATACCCACCTCTTTTTTTAATATTAGGCCACTTGATGCTGTTGAAATAGCACTTAACGGTTGACGCCAATGGTGAGCAATATTTCCAAGAAGTTCACTCATTTGTATCATTTTGGTTTGTTCATGAAGTTTTTCATCTTTGGCTCGGTTTTTTTCAACCTCATCTTTAACTTTTTTCTTCAAATCAAGGTTGAGAGACTCAATTGCTTTTTTTGAAGTGATATTATGTCTAACTCCTGCATAACCGATAAGGTTTCCTCGGTTATCATACTCAGGGGTAATAAATGCATCAACCCAATAAAAGCCGCCATCTTTTTTCCTATTTTTAACTTCACCTCGCCAATGTTTTCCTGATTTTATCGTGTTCCACATATCTTTAAATGCACTTTTTGGCATATCAGGATGGCGTACTATGTTATGAGGCTTACCGACTAACTCTTCATTGGTAAAACCTGAAACTTCACTAAAGGCCCTACTGGCGTAAGTAATAACACCATTTAAATTCGTTCGAGAGTAAATAACATGATTACTAATAATATCAATGGACTTTTGTAACTCTTTTGTTTTATATTGAATTGCATTTTCAAGGTCTTCGGTATCTTGTTTTATACGTCTACTTGCTGGATAAAAAATAAGAATAGCCTCTAAGATTAACAGAACTAGGATAGTTATAAAAATATACTTTTGATTCTCTTCTAGGCGCTCTAGTTTTAAGTCGTTAACTTTTTTGTACTCTACTACTGCATCATCAAATAATGCTAACAGCTCTTTAGATTTATCATGTAAGCTCTCTAAAATATTATTATCTCCGGAACTATACACATCTTTGATTAACGAGATAAAAACAACTAATTCATGGTCTAAAGAAGCATAGGTTTGTCGAAGTTTTTCTGTGGGGATCTCTTTCATTAGAATATTATGAAAGGATTCTATTTTTTCAATATTTTCTAACAACTCATCTTTATTTTTCTTCGTTGGATTATAAAAATAGTTTTGGGACAATAAAACGAGTTTTTGGGATAACATTCTTTGTTTTCCGCTCATATTAATGATAGAACCATCATTTTTAATGGATACCATAATCTCTTTTACATTTAAATAACCAAAAAAAGAAAAAACTGCAATAATTAATATGGCAGGAATATAACGGTTGTGAAGAGAAAAAATATTAAAATCATCTGTATTCAATTTCATTATGCAATTATATCAAAAAATGATAATAGTTCATAATCGCCACTTTAATCAAATTTAGATAAAATCTCAGTTACTTAAACCTAAGGACATTTTATGGAAATTACCAAAAAAGTAGTATTTATTGCAAAAGATGAGTCTATCAATGAATTAAAAGAGTTACTCATTACAATGATTGAACCATCACGGGCAGAACCTGGATGTACTTTATATAATATTTATCAACTTCCAAATAAACCTACCGAGTTTGTAGTTGTAGAGACATGGGAAAACCAAGATTATCTAGATGCACACGGTAAAACCGCTCATTATAAACACTACAAAGAGAATTTCGAGCCATTTTGTGCTGAAAAATTTAAAGATGATATGGAAATTTTAGGCTAGTTTAAAAACTAAAGCCCTATTCAAAAAAATTAGGATAAAATCCTAAGCAAATTAAAAAAGGATTATACAATGCCATTATTAGACTCTTTTTGTGTCGACCATACTAAGATGAATGCACCTGCAGTTCGTGTTGCAAAAACGATGACCTCTCCAAGTGGAGATATTATCACTGTTTTTGATTTACGATTTTACCAACCAAATGTTGATAAAATGGATGGAAAAGGGATTCATACATTAGAGCATCTTTTTGCTGGATTCATTAGAGCCCATTTAAACTCTAAAGATGTTGAGATTATTGACTGTTCTCCAATGGGATGTCGAACTGGTTTTTACATGAGCGTTTTAGGAAAACCTAGTGAGAAAAAAGTTGCCAAAGCTATGAAAAAAGCGTTCAAAGATATTTTAGAAGTAAAAAGTGAAGGTGATATTCCAGAACTAAATGTTTACCAATGTGGTACATTTAAAATGCACTCACTAAAAAATGCTAAAAAAATTGCAAAAGATATGCTCAAACAAGAGATTGGTGTTATGAGTAATAAAGAACTTTTCTTATCTGAAAAGAAAATGAAAAAATTAGGAATCTAAGTGCAAAAAGAACTTACTCTTTTTAAAGGTTTATTTCAACCTTTTGAAAATATTAAGATTCTTCATATTAATAACGGGATTAACTTTTTAAATCCTGTTATTGAAGAGGTAGTGGCTGATTTACATGGGGAGTTAGATGCACGCCAATTTAGTAATGAAGCAAGTGCAAAACTTAGCGGAACAGCACGAGAATTTGAATATATTATTCTTAGTGATATTCTATCACACTGCCCAAATAAAGGTAAAATCATAAAAATGATGTATAAAGCACTTGAAAACTCAGCAAATATTATTATCTTAGAAAAAATTTCACATAATAATGTGGATGAAATCAAAAGTTTACTGGATAAAACCTCTTTTGTTGCTATCAATCATATTGACCTCTTTGATGAGTATGTTATCATCACGGCAAAAAAACTGCATATGTGGGGTAGTGGGCTATAAATATGGACACTCTTGTTACCACAAGTGATGGTTCTAATACCCTTTATTCAGTAAAGTACAATCAAAACTTTCACGATATTAAAACGGGAGCCATACAAGAATCCCTCACAAAACATGTTATCCCAGCATTTAACTTTCATAGAAAGACAAAAAAATTACGTATCTTAGATATCTGTTTTGGACTAGGTTACAACACCCTTAGCACCCTTTATTACTGCCAAAAAGAGAGACTCCAAGTAGAGCTTGAAATTTTTTCACCTGAATTAGATAAAGCGTTAATTGATTCATTAATCAACTTTGAATACCCAAATGAATTTGATAATCTCAAACCTATCATCAAAAGCTTAAGTACTCAACACTACTACGAAAATGAACACTTAAAAATATCCCTGCATATTGGTGATGCGAGAAGTTATATTAAATCATTAAAAAATATTGATGTTGTTTATCAAGATGCCTTTTCCAGTGAAGTAAACAGTGAACTTTGGACCGTGGAGTATTTTAGTGATATTTATACTGCTTGTAATGACAATGCGATTATTACAACCTATTCAGTTTCAACACCAATTCGTCTTTCCATGTGGGAAGCAGGTTTTGAGATTTATGAGATTAAACCTATCAAAAAGAAACAGACCTTAGGATTTAAGAACAAACAAAACATTGACGCAAAATACATCGATATGAAGCTCAAACAAGAACGAAATAGAAAGGCAAAAGCACTATATGATTCAACCAATGACTAACCACTACATTCAATACTATGAGGGTGACCTTCCTATTATCTTAAGTGCTCCCCATGGAGGTGATGAAAAACCAGAAGATATCCAAACCAGAACCTCTGGAGTTTTTGATAAAGATGATTATACACTGGAACTCACCCAAGAAATTATCCAAGAGTTTCATAAACAAACGGGAAAAACTCCCTATGGAATTATTGCTACAATTTCCAGAGAAAAGGTAGATATCAATCGTGAAACAAAAGAGGCTTATGAAGGTGAAAAAGCGGGAACTATCTACAATCAGTTTCATTTTTTGATTCAAAGTTCACGTAAAAAAGTTCAAAAACAGTTTGGTAAAGGCATCTACATTGATATCCACGGACAATCTCACCCTAAAGGTTATTTGGAGTTTGGATACTTACTAAAAAATGACGTTTTAAAACAGCATGAATCAACACTCAAAGAAGCACAAATTAATTCCAGTATCAAAACCCTCTCAAATTTTTCACAAGAGTCTTTTATAGACCAACTAAGAGGGCCACACTCTCTTGGAAGTTTAATGTGTAACCAAGGTTATGATTCTATTCCATCAGTTAAACTACCCTATGCCAGCGATGACAACTATTTTGAAGGCGCTTACGATACAATACGTTATGGTTCTTTGGATAACGGAGTTATCAACGGAATTCAAATAGAGTTTCCCTATATGGGATGTCGTGACTCAAAACAGAGTCGTCAAGCATGTGCAAAAGCGTTTGTGAATACTCTTTTACGTTTTATTGAGATTCATCTACAATTAAAATTTTAGCTTTACATGAATTGTGTTATAATCTAAAAGATATAAGGTGTCACAAATGGTAAGAAATGATGAGAAAAACATCTTAAAAATCATCAAATATACTCCTCCCTTTATTATTATGTTGGCAAGTATTTTTATTACCCTACTACTTTATATTGATTATAACTCTACTCTTAAAAATGAAAAAAAACGTATTCAAGCAGAATATGTACGAGAACAAAAACTTCTTATTAAACAAAATGTACAGACAGCTGTTGATTTTATTGAAACACGATACAATAAAATGGAAATACATTTAAAGACAAGCCTTCAAAAAAGAGTTGCCAATGCAAAAGTTATTGCACAAAGCATCTATGAACAAAATAAAAACATCAAAACAAAAACAGAAATTTTACAAATGATTAAAGATGCATTACGAAAAATACGTTTTAATGATGGTCGCGGTCATATTTTTATTCATCATAGGAATGGGGTAAATGTTCTACACCCAATATTACCTAATAAAGAGGGCGTTGATATCTCCCAAAACAAAGATAAAAATGGGGTAAATCGATTTAAAGTAGTTCAAAATATCATTAAAAAACAACAAAAAGGGTTTGCAACCTTTTACTTGTTTGATCCACAGGATGTAACAACACAGCAAAAAAAGATTGTTTATGCGGAAAAATTTGAACCCTATAATTTAATCTTTGGAACAGGAGAATACCTCAAGGATTTTGAACAAAAGGTCAAAGAATCTGTTTTAGAGTACTTTTCCACACTTAAAATGGCAAATAATCGCCATCATATTTTGTTAAGTTTTGATGGAACATTTTTAATTCATCCAAATGAGAGACTTCTTTATAAAAATATTCAAGAAGAAAAAAACCTTCTAAAGCTAAAACCTCTTTTAAAAGATTTACAAGAAATCATACCCCAACGAGAAGCTTTTTACTCCAATGCACTGAGTATTCATCCAAAAACAGGGCAAAAAACAACAAAACTCTTTTTTGTTAAAACCTTTCCTAAATGGAAATGGTTTGTCTCTATGGGCTTTTATTTAGATGATATTCAAAGCACACTTAAAGAAAAAAAGAATTACCTTGAAGCAAAATATAAAGACTACTTACACACTATGATTATTTCAAGTTTTATTATCACCATTATTTTATTAATTATCTCTTTTTATGTGGCAAAAATCTTGGAACGAAAATTCTTCAGATATAAACGTCAACTCAAAGATGAAATCAATGAAAATATCAAGCAGAAAACTATGCTTAAAAAAGCACAAGAAGTGGCAAAAATTGGCGACTGGGAATTAAACTTAGAAACTATGGAAGCCACCTGGTCAGAACAAATTCTCAAAATATTTGGTATCAAAGAAAAACCTATAAACATTGGTCCTAAATTTTTGAAAACAATTATGCACCCTGATGATTGGTCATGTTTTGGAGCATCACTACAAAAGGCGATGGAAACGGGAGAAGAGCATCATTGTAACTACCGGATTATTCGTCCAAATGGAGATATTCGTTGGATAGACTGTCGAGGACAAGTTGATTTAAATAAACAACTCATCAGTGGAGTTATTCAAGATATTACCGATAATAAAATGTTAGAGTTGGAAAAGCACCAAAAAGAAGAACTTCTTTATCAACAAAGTAAAATGGCAGCAATGGGTGAAATGCTTGGAAATATTGCCCACCAATGGAGACAACCCCTTTCAACAATTTCAACTGCTTCAACGGGAATGAAAATCCAAAAGGAGTTAGGTCTTTTATCCGACGATGAATTTAATCACTCTATGGATGCTATTAATAAGTCTGCTCAATATTTATCTCAAACCATTGAAGACTTTAGAAACTTTTATAAATCTAATAAAGATATCACAAATTTTTTATTAAAACCAACCATCGAAAAAGCGCTTAGCCTCATGCGAACACAATGTATTGAAAATAATATTCAAATTATTGATGATATTGAAAATAGTACTTTAAATTCTTTAGAAAATGAATTGCTTCAAGTTCTTATCAATCTATTAAATAATGCCAAAGATGCCCTTATTTTAAGAAGAAAAGAAAATCGATTTATTTTTATTACCACTTCTACAAATGAGGATAGTGTTGTTATTAACATATTAGATAATGCAGAAGGGATAAAAGAAGAAATCCTTTCAAGAATTTTTGAACCCTACTTTACAACAAAACATCAAAGTCAAGGAACGGGAATAGGACTTTATATGTGTGAAGAGATTGTTGTCAAACATCTAAAGGGAAGTCTTAACGTTAAAAACAAAAGTTTTAGTTATAAAAATAAAGACTATAAGGGAGCAGAATTTACAGTCTCTTTACCACTTAAACTTCAAAAAGACTCACATAGTCAATCGTAATATCTATTCTACATTAATCACTACCATACCATATTGACTAAAGCAATGGCTCGAACTCCTCAAGGGAAGAAAGAGCTCCATTTCCGATAACCTTTTTGATAAAATACTAAAATTGATATTTCAGTTTAAAATTCATATTTATATATTCTTCATTATGTTGGAATTTACCTACTTCTATATCTGATATAAATGCTAAATTATCTCTAACCGATATTTGAAAGTTAACTCCCGCATATAAACCATATACAGAATCATCACCATCAATAGAATAATCAAAACTTGTTCCACTTATTGTTGCATCTACATTATCATCATCTCTATATCTTGCATTTACCCCAGTTCGAAATTCTACTTCTTTTTCAATATCAATTTTTTGTGCTAATGCTAACTGTATCTTTGAAGTGAATTCATGCGCTTTTCTATCATCTATTTCTAAGTTTGATTGTGTTGTTCCTACTTCATTATAACCTTTTATATATGATAGGTGATACGCTAAATTAAAGGAAGGTCTAAATTCATAATCTTTCTTAAATTTATATGCACTCCATAAATTTATTGATGGGCTTATAAAAAAAGTGTTTGTATCCGATGTTGCTGTTTCTAATCCATTTGTATTATCATATACATATCTCTTATTTTCATCATCACTAAAACCTGTTAAAACAGTTGTCAATAGTTTTACACTGTCTAAGTTAAAAATTCTATAAACACCTAAAAAAAGATGTTTTGATTCATTTTCAAAAGATTTTAAATCTGATTGAGCTTCTGATTTTGCAACCCCACCTGTTAAACCAACTCGTGAATCTTTATAATCCCATTCATATCCTATATTAACTCCATAATGTTTATGGTCGTAAGATGTTGTATTATCTGTTCCTCCAAAGTCTCTTATTCCTCCAAATGTTTTTATCCAAACTTCTGGTTCTTGTTTTTGACTTAGCATATCAGCTGATAGTTTTAATGAAGCAACTTTTATTGGTTTGAGTTCAGAAATAAAAGTTCTTTGATTAATAGTGTTATGAATTGAATTAGATAATGTTGTAAGTCCAACACTCACTGCTTTTTGAGAAGTTGAATCAACTGTAGTAACGGTATTTCCAACTTTTATTCCTGAAGTATATAAGTTTATTGTTTCTGCATTTTGTATTGTTAAACTCGCAGAAGGGCTTCCTCCATAAATATTTACGGTATCTGTATTATCACCTAAATCAATTGCACCCAGTATTCTTGAACCTGCTTGCAAATTTAGTATGATATCTGTACCATCATTACCACTGGCATTATAGATTGCATAACCTGACGAACCAGTTGCGGAAATCAGCCCACTGTTATTTATGGTTACATTCTCTACTCCATCACTGGATGAATCCCATATATAAAAAGCATTAGAAGAAGTACCCGTAGCAGTTATTGAACCTGTATTTGTAAACGTAGCTCTATTATATAAACGGACAGTATGAGCCCCTGTTCCTGTTGTTTCAAGTGTACCCTTATTTGTTATAGTATTATTATTGTATGAGTAAATTGCAGAGGAATTACTTCCCGAAGTACTTACTGTTCCATTATTTGTCAGTGTATTATCTGTACGAAGTTCAATACCATATGCATCATCCCCAGTAGTTGTTATTGTTCCATCATTGGTTACAGTGTTATTCCTATTGAGAATCATCATTCCATTTGCATCATCTCCAGTTGTATTAATTGTGCCAGAATTATTTACAATAGAATTTTCTGCCATATCCAGAAATATACCGTGAGCCGTATCTCCTGTGGTACTAATATCACCAGAGTTTGTCACAGTTACATAATTACTTCTATAAACAGTAATACCATCTGATGAAGATCCTGAAGTAGTTATTGTTCCTGAGTTTGTTATCGTACTATAGTGGCTATTTTGTTCTAAATAGATAGCTTCTTTATTTATGCCAGTTATCGTTCCTGAGTTTTCTACCGTAGTATAATCAGCATCAATAAAAATACCATAATTATCACTACCTGCCCCGCTAATGGTTATTGTTCCTGAGTTAATTACTGTATTTTTAGTACCTGAACTCACATTAATAGCATCTCCCCCAGCACCACCCGTGATATTAATAGTCCCAGAGTTATTTATAGTATTATTATTTCCAGTAGTTTCTATAGAATTAACACCCGCAGAACCAGTAGAGAGAGAACCTTCACTTGTAACAGTTAATGAATCATCTCCATCAAGAGTATTTCCATCATTGGTAGTTGTTGAAGAACTATTAAGCGAATAATCAGCAGAAAACAGAGGTGTATTTACTACTGTCATATTTAAAACGAATAGAATGAAACTAAAATAATAATTTATTTTCTTCATTATTTCTTTCCTTATAGTATTAGATTATTTTTTAAGTTTTATGAACTATAAGTAAAATAAACTTAACTTTTTATTTAGCATAAGTAAATTTGATAATATACATTAGATAAAAAATAATTTTTATTAATAATACAATTCAAATTATATCATCCACTAAGTCAGATATAACTCCGTATTATTGGTAGGATAAACAAAACAAATCATTTATTATTTATAAAGTAAATATAAATTCATAAAAAATAATTTATTTTCTTTATTAAATCTTTTTTATACTATCTATATTATTATTTTAATTTAAAAAAATTATATAAAGTAACTTATTAGATTTTTAAATATACATAAGTCATAAATTAGTTTCATTAAAAATAAAAATAATTTTTAAATGTTCTATTATGTGTATCTTATAGGGGAATATGGATTAAGTCAGATTCTAGTAATGTATTGTAGTTTATATTCAGAAAATTAAAAAACTCACTTTCAGCTACAGTCAAATCTTTTTACAATAAGTATTATCTACGTTAAAAAATTCAACTATAAAATGAGAAAAAAATGAAGGCTATATCTATTCTACTTTAACAACAGCCGCACCTCGTCTGCTGTCACATCCACCATTTAGGTTACCATCAACAGCTTGAACTCCACCAAAAAAGACATTTAAATCATCAAAGTATTGTAACTCATAATGTTTTGCAAGTTCTGCTTTGATAAACTCATTTACGTCTGGTTCCATACAAACAACCCCTTTTTCAAAATGAATTCTTGGAGCATTGATACTTGCATTTAAATCCATTCCATACTCTAAGTTATTTATCATTGTTCCTGTAATTGCCGAGCGAATACGGTTGCTTCCCGCACTTCCTAAAATAAGTTTAGGTTTTCCATTTTTTAAAACAGCCGTTGGAGCCATCATAGAAGGGAGTCGTATTCCTTCATCCCAAGCAAACCAACCATGAGGATTTAAATCCTCTTCTCCCATCATATTGTTTAACATAATTCCAGAACTAGGTACCACATGACCACATCCTTCACCATTAGTAGTTGTAACAGATACAGCATTTCCTTCTTCATCAATAACAGATAGATGCGTAGTATTCCCCCAAAGATTCAGTCGACTATGCATGGTTGTACAATAGTTTTTAATTAATCTATCATTATCTAAAATCTCTTTGAGTTTCTCATCATGCAAAAACTCATCCACATGCTCTTTTCTAAAATCACTTGTCGTATTAAATGCTTCAATTAAACCTTTGACATGCTCATAGGATCGAAAATCTTTTAAATCATATTTCTCTAAAAGTTTCATGGTAAATGCAATGAGAATCCCACCGCCACTAGGAGGTGGATTAGTGACTATCTCATAATCTTTATACATAAAATCAATAGGAGTTCGTTTAATGATTTGATAATTTTTTAAATCCTCTTTTAAAATTAGACCATCATGCTCTTTAGTGATTTGTTCAATTTCATCAGCAACATGCCCCTCGTAAAAAAGACGCGCCCCCTCTTTTGCAAACTCTTCTAAAAAGTCAGCATAATGTGGATTTTTGTAAAGATGTGTTTCATCAATCAGGTTACCATCTTCCATACCATATACATCCATACTTGATTTCGTTGATGTAAAGATTGGCTCTAAAAGTTTTACAAACCCTGCTTGCATTTTTGATAAATAAACACCTTCTCGTGCATATTTAACAGCTGGTTCTATAATTTTACTCATGGGAAGAGTACACTTATCTTTATAGACTGCTTCTATTCCTTTTATCATTCCAGGAATGGCAATGGAGCCTGCACCTATATGAAACTCTTGAACAGCTGCACCAAAGTCAACATAAATCGGATAAAATTCTGGTTCATCAATACGTTTTTTAGGAACCTCTACAAAAAAATCATAGAGTTCAGGTTTTTTATCTTTTTCAAGTCCCAGTAAAAAACCACCCCCTCCTAATGAGGTAAAAAGTGGTTCACAAATAGGGGCTGCTAACATCACTGCAAGAGCAGCATCATAGGCATTTCCACCCTCTTTTAAAATGTCTGCACCCGCTTGGGCACTTCGTGGGTCACCAGCAGCAACTACACCTTTCATATATTCTCCTAAATTGTTCTTTGTTTAATATTAATTTGAAGTGGTAAAAAGACCCAGTCTTTCTACTTCTAATAAGTCATTTTTCTCGTGATATTTTTTTATCATATCTTGAGCAATTGATTCTTTTTCAATATACTCTAAAACTAAATCTTTCGAGTCTAGAAGATTATTATCAATTAAATCTTTAACAAGTATTCGCATGGCTTCACGAATGCTTGTTTTCCCTGTATAGTTAATAAAATCCGCATCCATAGAGTATCGTGTTGCTGACCACATATTTTGTTTGAGTATTTGCATAGGAAGTTTTTTTACTTCCCGTATTTTTGAGTATTTACAAATAGCACGAACCAAAGCAATAATAACCTCTAAACGTTTAAAATCTGCTACCGCATCACAAACACGGAACTCGATGGTTTTAAAATTTGGTTGTATTCGAATATCCCACCAAACATCTTTTTCACTCTTAATAACACCCGTATCACACAAAGTATCAAAAAGACTTTTCATCTCCTCGTAAGAATTAAAGTATTCTGGGATAGAAGCTTTGGGTAACCTATCAAACATTTTGGTACGATAAGAGTGAATCCCTGTCAACTCTTCATTAAAAAATGGAGAAGAAGCAGAAAGTGCTACTAAAAATGGCAAAAACTTAATAGAGAAATTAAATGCTTTTAAGGCTTCATCAAAATTCTCAAAACCAATATGCACATGCAGTCCACAAATATGAAAATCATTGAGTAATACTTGGTGTTCATCAAAGAGTTGTTTATAACGTTCATTATTACTAATAGCTATGTCTTCATTTTTTAAACAATAAGCACCGCTAGTACCTGTGATAATATCTTGTCCTACTAAACAATCATTAATTTTAGCCACAGAATTTTTGAAATAATTTGCAGTATCATGGGCATTGTAAAAAATTGGGGTATTGATTTCAATCATCGAAGCTAAAAATTCTGAAGCCAAATTGTTTTTATATTGGTCATCAATATTTTCATAAACATATGAAAATTCATTTTTCAAAGATAGGTTATTCTTACAAAGTAAACGTAGTTCTAACTCGGCACCTACACTTTGACTTTGACCATTTTCAAATTTTTCAAAAATCATATAATTAATTGTACTATGTGTTATCTTATACTAAAGAGAGATTTGAGAGTTATAAAGGGTAGAAAGAGGATTAATCCTCTTCTACAAGGTTATCTAAAAGATATTTTTCTAAATCTTTTCGTGGAACTTCTGCTTTCATTGCAGATTCAAAAATCTTTTCCACTTTAATTTTATATTCATCATAAGCAAAATAAGGGAAATGATTTTTCCACGCAGCACGTATCACTTTCTGTGCCATTTGATCTTTTAAATAAATTCTAAAAAAATTAAAACAGATAAAAATAATAGCTGTAAATAGGATTGACGCGATAATAGAAGCGTGTGTATCAACACTAGCAAATGCTTTATGGGTAATAATAGCAATAGGTATTGCGGCAATTGATACTAAAACAATATAGACTAAATAAGCTCGTCCAATCTTTAGACGATAACCTAGTTTTACATTGTCTACTTGTAGTTTTTCATTAAATTGTCGATTCGCTATTAAAAGATCTTTTAAAAGTACGGGTTGTTTAGACATGTTAAAACAATAATTCAAAATTTTATCTAACAAACTTCTTCCTTCTTATTATAATAGTAGTATTTTATCTTAATAATATTAATAGGTAGTTAATACGCATTGCCATTTTTTTAAGAATTGAATATAATTAAAATAGCTTATCTAAGGAGTCTCTTATGCGCTATATTTTAATTATCTCATTATTTATCGCCTCACTTTTTGCAAATGATGCGTGGAATAAAAACAATCTTTTAAATAAAAAAAACATGACTTACTTTATCCCTTTTGAGCTTTGGTTGGGAGTAAAGTGGGATGGAAAACGTGCTAAGACATTTCATGAAGTTGATACCACACTGAAAACTTCCCTTGAACTTAAAGGACCTTTTTCTTGGTACCACCCTTATTTAAAAAAGCAGTTACAGGTTTACAAAAGAACCAGTCAAAATAATATTGAACTCTTTACTTTTTATCCAGCAGGCGTCATCAAAGTTTATGACAAAAAACATGATGCATATTTAAATAATGGAATAACTTTTCCATTAGGGTATGGTTGGAAAATAGGGAAGCCTTACTATTTTTCCCAAGAGGTTTGGATTCGAGACAAACACCAAATGCGTAAACTTGGTATAACCATCCAAAAATTAGATTTTGAAAAAGAGAAACTCACAAAACTGGTTTATGACTACTCTATTGATGAAGAAAAGGTAGCCACTTATACCTATACAACCGATGAGGGTATGACAAAAATTCAACTTGCAAAGTAGGCGTTAGCTTTTCTTTGCAACTTTGATTGTAAAACAAGCACCTTTATTGTTATTGTAGACATTAATAAAACCATTCATGTTTCGTTCAATAATATTTTTAGACATATACAGACCTATTCCTGTACCTTGTGTTTTATGACGTGTTGTAAAATAAGGCTCGAAAATCTTATCAAGAATCTCTTCATTAATCCCACCACCATTATCTTCTATTTTAACAATGGCAAAATTTTCACCACTTTTGATTTCAATATTGATATATGGATTTTCAACTTTTCGCTCTAACAACACCTCTTTTGCGTTACTTAGAATATTGAGGATTACTTGGGAATACTCATTTTTATAACCGTACACATCAATATCATCTAGCACATTAAATTCTAAGTTGATATTGTGATACTTCATAGATGATTCAACAATAAAATAAGCATCCTTACACGCTTTTTCAATACTAAAACACTCTTTTTCTGCTTGTGGATTAAAAAAGTTCTGAAAATCAGAAATAGTTTGGGACATATAGTTTGTTAAAGTATTAGCTTCGTGTATTTTATCTTCTAAGTAGGTTTTATCAAAATTATTAAATTTGTAGGTGACTTTCATATTCATAAAGATTGCCGAGATTTGGGCCAAAGGTTGACGCCATTGGTGAGCAATATTTCCAATCATTTCACCCATGGCAGCTAGTTTACTTTGCTGTATTAGCATCTGTTCTTGCTCTAAGCGTTTATCAATCTCACTTTGAATTTTAAACTCTAAATTATCAATCATATTATTCATCATAAGTTTGAGTTCATTTAGAGCATCACTATTAGACTCTTTGGTTAATCGGGTTCCTAGGTTTCCACTTTTAATATTTTCTAAAACTTTGGTGGCATCTTTAATCATTAATTCATTTTTTTCAATATTGTTTTGAACCAGTTCCACATTTTGATTAATACTTTTTGCCATTTGAGCAAACTCATCACGAGAGTGCAGTACGATTTTATCAGCACGACTTTTTTTATGATTTAAATACATAAAAAACTGAGTTAGTCCCTCTTGTACAGTGTTGATTGAGTTCACAATATTACTAGATACAAACCATCCAACAATAATTGCAAAGAGTAAAATCACCGCCAAATAACTAATGATTTCAATTTTTAATTCTTTTGAGTTTTCAACGGCATTTGTATAAGCAGTTTTTGCATTATTTAATGATTGACTTTGAATTGAAAGAAGTTTATTTAGTATCAAGTCAAACTGCTCTTTACTAGCCGTTGTGACATTAACATATGCGCCCTCTTCAAAATCATCATCAAGATAACTTTGCGTCGTTTGGATTAACTCTTTATAACTAATCCACATAAAATATATTTCTTGGTAGCTTATCTCATATTTTACAAAAGCATTGTCTAATTGATAAACTGTTTTTTGTAACTTCTCTCGTATTGAGACTCTCAGGGTTTGGTTAGGGGCCATCACTAAAGATTGTGTCAGTTCTCGTAAACGATACAAAGGAGATATCACCTCTTTTTCCAACAGAAGCACAGCTTGAGACTTAGTGTGTACGGCTTTAAGTTCACCTTTTGCATTTTCACTAATTTGAATGGAGGTAAACCCTAAAATAAAAATTGAAAAACATAAAATGACAAACAATATGCCCAGTTTCCATTTGATATTAAATTTATTGATATATTTCATTGGAAGTCTCTCTTTGCGGTTTCACTGCTTTTTGTAATACTTTTGGATAACTTTTTTGTTTTCGTAAAGACCAGTGATCTTTTGTGATTTCAATCTCCCATAAAGGGATCATTCCCCCTTCGTAAGGGTTATAAATCACCTCTTTATTAACTGCAATAACTTTATTAGGAGATGGTACACGTAATGTGTATGCCATATCTCTAGCACGATATAAAATTCTTGAAACGATAGTTTCATAACGTTGTGTCTTAATATTAGTTGTAAATAGTTTTTGAATATAGTGATGCATTAACGCATCATTTTGAATTGTTGACCATGGACTATCATTTTCATAGATAAAAAAGACCGTCCAAGGATTTTGATAATACCAGTCATCGTCACCCCAAATGAGCAAATCCCAAGCATGACTATTTTTTGAAGCTTTTGTTGCCAGAAGTTGACCATAGATATCTTTTTCACTGGTGGTTACTGTATAGTTTAATTTAACTCCATATTTTTTCAGCTGAAACTCAATACCTTTCCATAAAAACATAAACCTATCTTGGGTAAAAATATTAAGAGTCAAATTGTTTAAAAGATGATGTTTCTCTCTCTCACTTAAATATTTTGGGCTATAAGCTTTTTTCTTAGCAATGGTTTCAACAATATCATAATTAATTGACGTTGAAAAAGGGGATATTTTCCCCTCTTTTTTATAAACAAAATTTAAAAGGTTTTCTTGATTGAGGGCTTGATTGAGAGCTTGCCGTACATTGACATCTTTTAGTTTTTCATTGCCATTAATCAAATTAAAAAAAATTAAAAAATTATTGGTTGACTCTTTAATAACCAGTTTAGAATAAGGGGACATCAAAACATCGATTTTTTTATTAAAAGGGATAGGAGAAATATCAAGTTTACCTTCATAATTCACCACATCATTCATGGCATCTTTCATATTTAACTGGGTAAAAACAGTTATATGTTCTATTTTGGGGTATCGTTTATCCCAATAATAAGGGTTAGCAATCAATTCTAACTTTGGGGTCTGCTTTTTACCAATAGCATAACCACTTTTTAGAATATAAGGACCCATACCAAAAGCCCCTGGTGCTCGATTGGCTGATCCTGTTTGAGCACCTTTGGGTTTAAACTTATCCAAATAATTATCAGTATAAAAATAGATTCGTGCTAAATCTAAAAAAAACATCTCATATTTTTGTTTTAAAACTATTTTTATACGATACTCATCAAGTTTTGTAACACTAAAATCAACATTATCAATATTGGTATATAAAAAAGGGGAAGCTTTAAAATAATTCAAATTTTTAATCACTGAATCAATGGTAAAAGCACTACCATCTTGAAAACGCATATTTTTTCGTATCTCAAAGATATAAGTAAAATCATCCAGTCGTTGATGTGACTTTGCTAAATCATAAACCCAGCCTTGCTCATTATCATGGGAACGTATAAGTCCTGCATTGGTGTTTTTTGCAATATATGAGTAAGGAATACTAGGAAGAAAAACTTTAATGTGAGATTGTGGGTGTAGGGGTTTTGCTTTACGTTGTGTTGCATCATCTTCTTTAAACTTTGCAGGCTCAATTGAACTTGCCTGCAAAGAATAAAACAACATTAATATAAGTAAAAAAAATCTAAACAAGACGGTACCCTACCCCTGATAAATTAAATATCATATCTGTTGGTAGTTTTTTTCGTAAATTTCGCACCAAAGAACGCAAGGCACTATCGGTCATAACATCATCACCCCAAACATACTCTTGGAGCTCTTCATAGGTGACCACTCTATTTTGATTTGAAATTAATATTTCAATAAAAGCCATCTCTTTTTTATTTAAAATAATGGATTCATCTTTATAGAGTAACTCTTTTCTATCATAATCATAAATATAATCTTTATCAACTTTTAAAATAACTTGATTATTAATCTCTATCACATTGACACATTTTTCTAAAATCTCAAATAACTCATCTAAATCAACAGGTTTGACAATATATTTTTCCATATGCAGTTCAACTGCTTCAAGCAAATACTTTTTATCCGTATGTGCTGTTATCATGACAACTGGGATATCACGGTTCTCTAATCGTATTTTTTTAATAAACGCTATTCCATCAAGAATAGGCATATGAATATCACTTAAAATAATATCAGGTTGTTTTTCACTGTAGATTTCATATGCTTCTTGTCCATTACTGGCTTCATAAACATCTTTTGCATAATATTTTAATGAGTCAGCAATATTACGTCTAATGCCTTCTTCATCTTCTGCATAAAGAATTGTCAAACTTTTTAACTTTTCTAAAAAAAGATCTTGCATGACAACCTCCTTGTAAGCTATAAGTTTATTATACTATTATGATAACCGTATAACAAGCCTAGTGTTCAACTTTAACTAAACCATTTGAAGCATTTGATTTAATATATCGTAACAGATAACTTGCTTCTTCTTTATCAAGTTTTGCAAAACCTACCATTGGCGTAAACAGTGCTTCCCACTCAATCATTGTGTGGTGTGGAACTTGAGGTGCCGCATGACACACTGAACACATATCAAAATAAAATTCTTCATGTTCTTCCCAGATTTCTGCTGCATTTTCAGTTAATAATTCATTATCAATTGAACCTACTAACTCTACTTGAGAAGCTGATTTTTTGATAACTTTAAAGCCTTTATCTAACTTTGCAATTAATAACTCTTTTGATTTTGTTGAATAAAGATTATCACCATCTAAAAAGCCGTGAATAACTACTTTTGACTCTTTACCCATATCTTTTTTAACTTTTACAGGTACACCTAAATAAACCTTTGCACTTTTACCATCTTTTGCTTTCAATTGTGCATCTTGAAATACGTATAGCTCTTTAGCATTTACTTGGGTAAAAAACCCAAGTAAACCGATACAAAGAGCCACGCTTTGTATTAATCGTAACATTATTAAGCTCCTACAATTACTGGTGGTTGATATGCCATATTTGGTTTAACCGTTCCAGCTTTTTTAATTGATACTAAACACGTATTAGCTGTTGTTGCTCGTGCCATTGATGACGTTGGTCGTGATGACGTTAATAAGTTAGCTTGACCAGAGTTACATCGTGTACCTTTTTTAGTTGCATCTTCAGGTGAGTACCAAGCACCCTCTTCAATTGCAACAACACCTGGTCTAATTGTATTGGTAACCACAACACCAGCTAGTAAAGAACCTCTATCATTGTAAACTTCTACAACTTCACCATCTTTTACACCAAACTTCTTAGCATCTTCAGGTGAGATTCTAATTGGTTCTCTTCCTTGTACTTTATGCACATTTTGTACCCATGTATTATCTAACTGAGAGTGAACTCGGTATGTTGGGTGTGGAGAAACTAAGTGTAACGGGAACTTAGAAACTAATTTTTTGTTTCCTAACCACTCTGATGGTTCTCTCCAAATTGGGTGACCTTTAAAGTCTTCATATCCAAAGCTAGCAAATTTATCAGAGAAGATTTGAATTTTTCCAGTTTCAGTCTTAAGTGGATTTTTAACAGGATCTTTTCTAAATGCTTCATGTCGTACATATTTTCGTGCACTATCAGGGATATCATATTTAACAACACCTTTTTCCCAGAACTCTTTAAAACTAATACCCATCTCTTTATTTGCATATGATCTTTTATAGAATTTCTCAATCCATTGTAATGCTGTTTTACCTCGTGTAAATTTCTTCTCTTTACCAAATCTTTTAGCAAGTTCTGCAAAGATTACGTAATCATCTTTTGATTCGTAACGTGCATCGACTACTTTTTTCATTGCAAAAATTCTATCTTGTGAGTAAGACATACCCGAAGTAATATCATCTCTTTCCATTGTATTTGTTGCAGGTAAAACGATATCCGACATTTTTGCCGTTGGTGTCCACCATGGATCAACGGTTACAATAGTATCTAATGTTCTCATCGCTTCAACTAACTCATTAACATCAGGTTGATGTCCAATTGGAGAAGACCCTGTACATAACATTAACTCAATTTTTGGATAGGTTACTTTTCCACCTTTAAAGGTAACTGTTTCACCTGGCTTATTAATTAAATCACTCATTCTAGAAGCTGGAATGTTAATATTAACTTTATTCCCTCCACCTTGAGACATTCCACCAACAGTTACTTTACCAGAAGAGGCATCACCACCACCAGCATAATGCATTGAGAATCCAAAACCACCACCTGGAAGTCCAATTTGACCAATCATAGATGCTAATGTAATAATTGTCCAGTCTACTTGTTCACCATTTTCAGCTCTTTGCATTGCCCAGTTACCAGCGATAAATGTTCTTTTTGAAACCATAATATCTGCTAACTTTTTAATTGTTTTAACTGGAACTTCAGAAAGTTTAGATGCCCACTCAGGAGTTTTTTCAACACCATCAACTTTACCTAATAAATATGGTAAGAACTTATCAAATCCATGTGTATATTTTTTGATAAATTTAGCGTCATATTTTTTAGATTTGTATAAATAGTGCATCATACCCATCATAAATGCAACATCTGAACCTGGTCTGATTTTAATCCAATCTGCATCAAACTCTTGTGCAGAATTAGTATAAATTGGGTCAATTGAGATAAATTTAATACCCGCTTTTTTATACTCTTCATAAGCATCAATATTTCTATGGTTTGGAACTGCCCAACCAATTCGGTTAGTTTTATATAAATCAGCTCCCCAAAGAATCATCACTTCAGTGTTTTCAATAATTTGCTCATGTGCTGTTTGAATAGAATAAACTTCCATATCCCCAACAATCACTGGGTTTGTAGGACCTGCTGCTCCATTTGAATATTCACCAGCAGTACCAACAGCACCACCAATTTGATTAAAGAATCTTCCAGCTAACGCATTTGGTTTAAATGCACCAGGATGTGCCCAACCAGAGTATGCAGAGTTATAAAGTGCTTTGTTTCCACCTTTTGCTTGTGCTTTTTTAATTGCTTTTGCAGTTAAATCTAAAGCCTCTTCCCATGAAACACGAACGAATTCTTCTTTACCACGTAAGTCACCTCGTCCTTTACCTTCTAAATAACTTTTTCTTACTACTGGGTATTTCACTCTATTAGGAGTAATCATTCTATCAGCTAAACCTTTTACCATTACAGTTGGGTTAGCATCTGAATCTAATTGAGGAGTAATGTCTACTACTTTTCCATCTCTAACATGTGCATGGAATGGTCCAAAATGCGAAGCATGAGGAATTTTCTTTGTTCGGTTAGCAAACTCTTTTGCAACAGCACCACTTACCGTACCACTTGCTGCAACCGCTGCTGTTCCGATTGCACCTTTTTTAAGAAAATCTCTTCTTGAATTGTTCATCTCTTATCCTTTTTAAAGTTTATACTGAAATCGTATCAACAAAAAATCGAAAAAAAATCGAATATACATCTCTTTACTAAAAATAAAGTTTTTTTTATGTAGCTTATAAAAAAGAACAGGACTAAAAAAGTAACTACACATGAACAAAAATATTTTAATCAATCGAAACTTTCTATCCCAAACAGATGGTATTCACCCAACTAATATACCTGAGGTAAAAATTTATAAAACCACACAATATGAACCTAAAGCACCCCTTATTTACGATGTTTGTTTAATACTCGTACTTCAGGGTAAAAAAATAGCAAATCTCTCCAGTACACAACTGGTTTTTGATTGTGATAACTATTTGGTTGTACCAACTACTCTTCCTTTGGAGTGTGAAACCTATGCTTCAAAAGAGGAGCCATTTATCTGTCTGATCATCTCAATTAATAAAGAGATGATGTTTGAAATTATCGATATGGTCTCAAAAAAAGCCTCTTATGAGAAAAAAGAAAACTCTTTAGGTATTTTTAGCGATAGAGTAACTCAAGATATAGAAAACACAACAAAAAAACTCTTAGATATTTTAGAATCTACAGAGGAATCAAAAATTCTAGGAGACTTAGTTTTAAAAGAGCTTTACTATCGTATAGCGATTGGAGACAATGCCGATTTTTTACATAAAATGTTTTTGGAAAACAATCATGAAGCAAAAATTGCACGGGCATTAAAAACAATCCATGATAACTATGATAAAGCATTAGATATTCCTACCCTTGCACGAAAAGAACAGATGAGTGTCTCTTCTTTTCATACACATTTTAAAAAAATCACTTCCTTTACTCCACTACAATATATTAAAAAAATAAAACTCAATAAAGCAAAAGAGTTATTATCACGACACAACTACCAAGTAGTTGATACTGCCAATGCCTTAGGTTATGATGGGGCATCTCAATTTAGCCGAGATTTTAAAAATTATTTTGGTTATCCACCTAAAGAAGTAAAACCACTTTAAGTTTATTCATCTAATATTTTTGCTTTTACTTGGTCTTTGCCTATAAACTCTTTTTGGTTCGCATTATTGACAATGGTTTCAGATATTGTCAATGTTTGCATTGCAATAGTTTGTGTATTATTAGCAACAGCCGCATTCTCTTGAGTTTGTTTATCTAACTCATTTACCACATTCGTGATTTGTTCAATTCCTGATTGTTGTTCCTTTGATGCTATTTCAACATTACTTATAAGAGCTAAAGTCTCTGTCACGTTTTCATTTAAAGAACTATAACCTTCAATCATTTTATTAGCAATCTCTTTACCATCATTTGCTTTTGAAGTAGCACTTTCAACCAAAATTTTAATTTCACTAGCTGCCTCTGCACTTCGTGAAGCTAAATTTCGTACTTCTTGTGCAACCACGGCAAACCCTTTGCCTGCTTCTCCAGCAGTGGCCGCCTCTACTGCGGCATTTAAAGATAAAATATTTGTTTGAAATGCAATTTGGTCAATAATAGAGATAGCTTCACTAATTGCATTAACCTCTTCATCAATCTTTTCCATTGCTATTGTAGTATCATTTGCCAACGCATTTCCACTAGAAGCTGATTTTTTTAACTCTTGTGCATATTGCGCCATTTTAATAACATTTTCATTATTACTGTTTATATTAGCGGCTATTTGTTCAATTGCAGCGGCGGTTTCTTCTAAACTTGCGGCAGCTTGATTTGATGAGTTATTCAAGATTGTTACATTATTCATTAAAACTTCAGAACTATTTTGTAGCGTTAAACCATTGGATTTATTTTCAATAAGCATTTCTGTAATCGTCATTGCAAGATTGTTTAACCCTTGTGCAGTTTGACCATCATCATCCACTCTTTTTGTAAAATCCAAGAATGAAAACTTTTCAAGAGCAAGGGTGAGTTTTTTTGTATCACTTGAGATATCATTCATCAATACATCTAACATTTCATTAAAAGCAATCTTTAGTTCTGTTAATGACGGATTATTTGTCTGCTTGTGAATTCTTTTAGAAAGGGTTCCCTCTTTTACATTTTGAACTATCAATTGCACTTCATGAATAATATCATTATCCTCTTTTAATGCCTGTTCAACTTGATCAACATTATTATTTATCGTCTGTGCCATTTGTCCAAATTCATCATTACTACTAATTTGAATATGTTGACTACTCGTAGTTTTTCTATTTAAAAAATCAAAAAAAGAGTTAAGCCCTGTGGTAATATTTCTTAAATTTTTCTCAAGTTTTTTTGAAAAAAAGAAAATCACAAGAGAGACTAATATTAAAGTTGCTAATCCCGCTAAAATATTAAAAAATCGAATCTCTTTTGCTGTTGCTATGTATTCATCAATAGGAACACTAACTCCATACCCCCAGTTTATGCCACTTTTTCCCACCTCAAAACTATTGATATAGTAATGATTCAAGACGCCTTTTTTTGCAAAAGAGGCATCTGTTTCATAATCTTTTCCTTTTTTTACACTCTCAATAATAGCTAATAATTTTTTATCTTTTGTTAGTTCTGCAATATTTTTCCCAATTACTTGTCTCTTTTTATGTGCAATTATTTTCCCAGAACTTGTTGTCAAAAATGCATAACCTGTTTCATACAGTTTAAGGTTATCAATACGTTGATTAATGCTTTCAAAAAGAAGGTCAATTCCTATCACACCAATAAAAGTTCCTTTTTCATAAACGGGAACAACTAATGCTGTGATTAACTCTTTTTTTCCCTCTATTTCGTAAAAGTAAGGCTCAAGAATAAACTCTTTGCCATGAAGTTTAGTTTGGGTATACCATCGTCTATCTTTTGTTGTTTCAACTGGCAAAGGTTCAATATCTATTGTATCTTTTGTGCGTATAACATAAGGAGCAAATCGTCCAATGTCATCATGAGTAGAGAGGTCTTTTAATGATGTATCATTGGGAAAAAGTTTATTTGAATCAATATCAATAAACACCCCTTTTATAAACGTATTATTCAAAGTTATGTTACTCATCATACTAATAATAACGTCTTTATTCTGTAAATTATTCTCTTTCATTGAGATAATTGCCGTTGTTAACTGCTTTGAAATGCCTAAAGAATCATTTAATGACTCTTGTATAAGCAATGCATTTTTTTGTGTTACCTCTTTTATATAATTACTAGAAGCTTTTTTTGAACTATCAAAACTCTTTATTGCAGTCAAGGTAACATTAATACCAAGTGATGTAAATAAAACAAGTAATACAAATAATAATAATTTTTTTGAGAAAGTCACGTTTTTCATTCTCTTTGTTCTCCTTAAAAAGATGTTATTTTGAAAAAATAACTTATTGAAAAAAAATAGAAAAAAAGTCGATTTATAAAAAAAGAAAGAACTACTTTTACAAAGAGGACTAGCCCCTTTGTAAAAAAGTATTATGCCACCATAGATCGTGTTAAAATATTTGCAACTTTATCTAACGTCACAGTACCATTTTCGCCTATTTCTAAGTAACCATGAGACTTAAATGCAGACTGCACATTCTCAATAACTTTATCATCAATATCATATTCATTTAATTTTGTAGCAACATCAATACTATGAAATACTGCTTCAATTTTTTGAATAACAGCTTCATTATCATCTTTGATCCCAAATACATTTTCACCCATTTGAGCTATTTTTTCGCCTTTGTCATCCATCATCTCTCGTAAAAGATGTGGTAATACAACAGTTAACGACCGCCCATGGTCTAATCCATAAAAAGCAGTTAACTCATGTCCTATTAAATGCGTTGACCAATCTTGAACAACCCCTGCTCCCAATTGGAAATTAAGTGCTTGGTTACAAATATGCATTAAGTTTTCTTGCCAAAGGTAAGTTCTTCGCTCATCCCATCGGTTTGCTAATTTTACTAAACCTCTATATAGAGTCTCAGCATAACCATCATTTACTAAAGTTGTATTTGTTTTTGTTAAATATTGCTCAGAAATATGTACAAAAGCATCCACTAAACCATTTGAAAGTTGTCTATCACTTAATGTACTCATGAAACTTGCATCTAAGATTGCAAATTGTGGATAAGAGTGGTTTGAGAAGTATAATCTCTTTTCATCTGTCGATTTTCTTGAAACTACTGCTAAATTGTTTGACTCACTTCCTGTTGCTGCAAGTGTTAAAACAACACCTAAAGGCATCGCTTTTTCAACTTCTGCACTTCCATCTAAAAAGTCCCATGCATCTCCATCATAAAGTGCAGCTGCTGCTAAATATTTACAGCCATCAATTACTGAACCACCACCAACGGCTAAAATAAAATCAACTTTTTCATTTTTTATTACTTCAACTGCTTTATTCATTGTTTCAACTGTTGGATTTGGTTCAACTCCTGAAAACTCTAACCATTCGTGATTTTCTAACGCTTTTACTACTTGGTCGTAAGCTCCATTATTTTTAATTGAACCACCACCATAAACAACTAATACTTTATTATCCTTTGGGATTAAGTTAGTAATTGCTTCGATTTTGCCTTTTCCAAACTCAATTGCGGTTGGGTTATGATATGAAAATTCCATATTTTAATTCCTTTTTTAAATTTTTGTGGCGAAATTATAAGAAGATAAAGAATTTTTTTGAATAACAATTTTTACAAATGACCCTACATTTTTTACAAATTTGTTGAAATTTCAAGAAATTATATTTTTTTTCGATTTTTTTCCCATGAGGCATAATTTAGTGTAAAAATAGTCGAAAAAAAATATTTTCTTTTTCGATTTTTTTTCGATTCTTCTGCGTTAAGCTTTCGTCATCAAAAAGTTAAATGGTTGTCGTTTAGCTTTTTAACTGTATGTAAATAAGGAGATACAATGAAAAAATTAAATTTAAGCTTGGCAGTTATCGCGACACTGTCAACACTAAGTTGTGCGCAAGCAAATAGTTTAGGTGAAGCCTTAAAAAGTGGAAAAGTAAGTGGTGAAGTAACTGCAACTCATGAGCAAAGAAACTTCGATAAAAGAGACAGTGATGGGGACAGAGACTCTGGTTATGGAGTTGGTTCTTTTGCACTTAAATATGAATCAGGGACTTGGAATGATTTAAGTTTAACTGCAAAATTCAGAGCATATAGAACACTTTTTGAAGATAGTGATACAGAAGCTACAGGAAAAGGTAATGGTGATGCAAGTGGAAGATTCTGGGAAAAAGATGGAAGTGATAACGCAACTGACTTTGAAGAGTTATTCTTAACTTACACGCCAACTAAAGATGTAACTATCAAAGCTGGTCGACAGTTTATCTCATCACACTGGGTAAATAAAACAAATGATGCAGTAAAACTTGATGCAAAATTTGGAGATACTTCTTTAGAAGCAATCTGGGCAGGAAGACATGGTCGAGTTTATTCAAGAGATTATAGACCAATGACAAAAACAAACAAAAATGACGGTATTTATCAACTAGCATTATCTCACAAGTTTAACGATATGATTTCGGCAACTGCATATGACTGGATTGCACCAGATGTAAGAGATATCATGGGTGCGAAAGTAAACTTAACATTTGACAATGCAAAAGTTGGAGCACACTACGCAGTAAGTAAAGAAGATGTTAGTGGAGTAAAAGACTCTAACTTATTACACTTAACAGCAAGTACTACTATTGCAGGATTTACTCCATATGTTGGATATATCAAAGTTGATGATGATAAAGATTTTCCAGGATGGACAAGTTCAGGTGAAACCATTGATCCATTTGAAGAGGGTGATTACATCTATAATAAAGGTGCAGAAACGATGTACGTAGGAGTTAGTAAATCATTTGGTGACTTAAGTTCTACATTACTTTATGGTACAACTGAATACTTAGACGGTACAACTAAAAAAGATATGGATGAAACTACATTATGGTTAGGATATCCTGTAAATAAAGACTTAAAAGCAAACTTAGGATACACAGTGGTAAATGAAGTTGATGGTGCATCAGACTACAATCAACTTAACATCACATTAGTTTACTCTTTCTAAAACACTTTCTCCCTCTTTTGAGGGAGAGTTTAATTTAAAAGATAAAACTGTCCATGGAAACATGCGAATTATATTTGTTCTCCACTTCTATAAGTCGGTTGTTTTCCCTAATATGATTTTCATGGCAGTTTTATCTTCTAAGTTAAATTTACGACTTTTTTTCTACTTTTTTTTCCTATACTCTTTTTAATCTTTATTTAGATTACTCTTAAAAACTTCTCATTTTAAGATTATCATAGAAGTCATCGATATTATCTCCCTACTTTCCCAACAGATGACTTTTATGACCTTACAAAAAAATAGACTAAGTAACTTTTGAAAGTGGTATAGTAAAGGTAAACGTAGTCCCTACTCCCATTTGTGTTTTTATATCAACGGTACCTTCTAAAGTATCAAGCTCTTGTTTAACAGCGCTTAATCCCATACCACGACCTGAAAGATCAGTAACCTCTTCTTTGGTTGAAAAACTATCTAAGAAAATTAGTGATAATACTTCATTATCAGACATCTTTTCTAAGCTCTCTTTTGTTTGTCCTTGGATTAATGCTTTTGTTTTAACTTTATCTAACTGGATACCTTTTCCATCGTCAACAATCTCAATAACTAGGTTTTCTTTGGTACAACTAAGCACACAACTAATCATTCCTTTTTCATTCTTTCCACTGTTTAAACGCTCTTCTAAGGTCTCAATACCATGGTCAATACTATTTCTAAAAAGATGCACTAAACTTTTTATAAAAGATTTAATACCATAAGAGACATATAAATCATCTCCTAAAATTTGCATTGGATAAACAGGTTTTGACAGACGAAAAGACAACTGTTCAACTGATTTTGGATAAGAGCTTAACAATTCTCTTAATGATCGTCTTTTCATTTTAGAGACATCTTCTAAAATCTCTTCATAGGTTACATTACGCTCTTTTTTAGGGTGAGACACAAGTACTTTTAACTTTTTTTCTACCATCTCAATGAGTGGTGCTGAAACTGCTATTTCATGACGATTTTCTAAAATTCGCTCATCTAAGACATCTTTTAAGACTTGAATATCTTCATTTAACCACGAACGTAGGTCATTTTCTTGGAGTAGTTTTTTAAAATCTTTATATTGGCGTTGTGGATTTTTTAGAAGTGCGTTAAGTTTTGACTCTAAAGAATGCAGTTTTGGCACGATATTTACTAACTCTTTTTGGGCAAAATTTCCTTTAAAGGTATGAATTCTTCTGTAGTATTGAGTCAATACTGTTAAGAAGTTATTCTCATTGACTGCTGAGTTTTCTCGGTTATGAGAAAAGAGAATAAACTCTTCAATCATTTCATGAAACTCTTCGAGATTACTTACGACACTCACTACCATTTTTAGACGTTTTTTCTCTAACTCTATTTTTTCTTCTAGCATCTTTTGTTGGGTAATATCATTTAAAATCAACATGATCTTTTTATCACCAATAATTTTATAATCAACTCGAATACTCTTTTCATAAATATCAAACTCTTTTGAGAAAAGACGCAATAGTACATCTTTTCTTCGTTTTGGTATTGTTGGATCAAAAATATCTCGTACCATTTTGACAAAGAGTTTTTTATCCTCTTCATCGATTGTATCGTGCAATAAATCGACAATCGATTTACCCTCGATGCTCATTTTAAAAATATTTTCACACTCTTTTGAGTACTCTTTATCTACCATCAAGGTTTCATCAAAAGAGAGAAAGCCTTCCGCAGAATTATCTAAAAGTTGGCGAATCTTTTCACTCTTTTCAAGAAGTTGCTGCGCACGTTCTCGCACCTTTGCTTCAAGATTACTATTAAGTTCATAAATCTCTTCATGCATTTTTGCACAGACTTGAATATTTTCATTAATAGAACGGCTCATTTTCCCAAACTCATCTTTGGTATTAATTTCAATTTGTTTAGTATGGGATGATTTTCCCTGTAAAAATTCAAAAAAGGCATCGAGCCCCTCTTTTAATTTACCCAACGGTGAGATAACCTCTTTATAAATCATAACCAGTAACAGTGCGACAATAATAAAAGTAATCACTAAATCAAATAAAATTTGTCGCTGCAAGATATTTTTCAACTCTTTATCTTGAATCATTTTACTTTTTTCAATTTGAGAAATCAGCTCTTTTTCTGAAGCTTCAAAATATTCATGAATAGCACTGTTATCGTAATAAACTTCAACATGACCTAATCGTAAAGAACTCTCTTTCCAAATTACGTCGCGAGCAATTTTTTTATACCCTTTATCAAATACACCTACTTTTAGAACAGGATTTTCCTTAGAGGCTTCTATAACCATAATTGCTTTAATTCCATCATGGGAGAGCAGTTTTGATAATGGTTTTCTTAAGGCATCAAAATCAAAATCATAAAGATAGTTGACAGATATTTCACTTGCTAGTTCGGCAATAAATGCTATCTCTTTTTTTTGAGTTGCCAAAATATTATCACGGTTTTTTTCAAACTGGTCATGAATTTTTTCATAGCGTTCAGCTTGCGCTTTTTCAATCATCATCTCTTGGGAGTTAAAGGATTTATTAGTTACCACTAAAATCAATACCGTAATAAGTAATACTAAAGGTAAAACGATTTTATAGGCAAGTTTCATTACTATTTATACTTTTTTAATATTTCATCATAAATGCCAGAGGTTTTTAATTCATCTAATGCCATTTGTAATTTTTTGATTAATAGATCACTGCTTTGTTTATGTAAAGCAAAATGTAACTCTTGACGTTGTAAAACATACACTACTTCATAATCATTAGGATTAACACCTTCTATGCTCCACTCTTTGATGTTATTTATATAAGCAAACAAGTCAATTCTTCCATAGTTCAGTTTTCGTATCGATTTTAGGATTGAGTTAGTACCAGAAAGAGAATCTAACTCTTTTTTATCTACTCCTTTTTCAATGAGCAATAATTCTGCAACATCATCTTTAACAGTACCAATTTTATATTTTTTAACCTCTTGTAGGCTATTTATTACAATATTTTTATCTTTTCGTGCGATGAGCCCAATAACAGAGCTATCAATTGGACCAACCCATTTAAACATTTTTTCGCGTGCAGGAGTTCGAAACATGGCAAAAAGTGCTGTATTTTTCTCTTTTTGAACAATATCATAAGCTCTTGCCCAGGGTAAAAGTTCAATATCTTTAATGCCTTTTTTAGAACCAATCATAGGCAACATTTTGGCCCATAAATCAATAGAGATCCCTTGAAGTTGACCATCTACTTTCATATTATAAGGAGGATAGTTTTCTGTCATCATCTTAAAGTCATCAATTTCACTAGCAACTAAACCTAAACAGAGCAATAATACAAGCAAGTTAGTTTTGAAAAAAGCAGACATAATAATCCTTATTATAAATCATATTATAGATTATAAATAAAAAGAGATAAAACTTGCAACACATATATTTATTTGTATTTTAATCTAAAGCCAAATGTTAACACATCTGTAAGTTTTAATTCATTAAAATTTAAATAACTTGTAAACTGGAAGTCATATGATAGAGTTTAAAAACTGTGAAGAGTGCAAAAACATTGAAGTAGCAAAACCATTTGTATTAAAAACATATGAACTACTGAAAAATGAGTTCTCACTTGATGTTCTTGATATTGAAATAGTGCAAATTCAAGACTCACTCAATCTTAATAGTATAAACTTTATGTCCTCGCTTTCAGGGCCAGTTAATGCAAGTCTACTTTTTAGTTTTCAAAAAAGTTTAGCCAAAAAATTACTTCACCAATTTCCCTATCTTGAATACAGTACTGATATGGAAGATGAACTGAGTATTGAAACTGTCAGTGAGTTTTTAAATATTGTTATTGGAAATGCAATGGCAGATATTCATAGTGATACGCGACTTACCTTCTCACCACCTTTAGAACTAAGCGGAGAGAGTAAACTATTTAATAACAAAAATTTCTATGTATGTAAAATTAAACTAACCCTCAAAGAAGGAAATATGATGATAATTTTTAGTACCTCAAAGCAAAAGGATAGTTAAATGGCAAAAATATTAGTAGTTGATGACTCAAAACTCATTCAGATGCAACTTCAAGGGATGCTTGAAAAACTAGAACATGAGGTTATTGCATTAGCAGATGATGGTCTAATTGCTTATGAAAAATATCAAGAACACACACCTGATATAGTAACTATGGATATCAATATGCCAAATCTTGATGGCTTGGGTGCAGTGAAAAAAATTATTGCTGATTTTCCAGATGCACAAATTATAATGATCTCTTCTATTGATGATAGAAATCTCACTTACGATTGTATTGGTGAGGGAGCAATGGATTTTCTCAATAAACCTATTCAAATTGAAGAGCTTGAAGAAAAAGTTAATGCTCTTTTATAAACTTATATAAATTGACATATCTTTTAAAGAATATGTCATTTTCCTTTCTTTTTAATGTTGTATAATAGAAATAAAAACTGAGGACTTCTATGACGCAAGTAATTCTAAGTCAAGCTAACAACTTATTACCAAAAGATGGTTATCATCAAACTTTTATCAAAGATATTGCCCTTTTTAAATCCAGCCAAGCCGTTCCTAGAGCTCCATTACTTTATGATTTATGTCTTATTTTAGTTCTACAAGGGGGTAAAATTGGTTATCTTGGAGAAGAGGTGTTTAATTATAATGCGTCAGAATACCTTGTTGTTCCAACAACCATACCTTTTGAATGTGAAACAATAGCATCAAAAGAAGAACCTTTTATGTGTATGATGATTACGATTGATAAAAAGCTCATGTATGAAATCATCGATAGACTTGGAAGTGACAGCGCAAAGCAGTGCAAACAAAGTCAACTTGGTCTCTTTTCAGATAAGGTAACCCCTGAAATTGAAACCTCTATTGAGCGTATCCTAAATGCACTTCGTTCTAAACAAGAGTCACAAATTCTTGGGGAATCATTACTAAAAGAGTTATATTATCGAATAGCTACAGGAGAACACGCTTACTTTTTGCATAAGATGTTTTTAAATACTAAAATAGAAGCAAAAATTGCGCGAAGTTTACGCACAATTCATGAAAATTTTGGTAACCATTTAGATATACCAACATTGGCAAGAGAAGAGGATATGAGTACATCTTCATTTCATACTCACTTTAAAAAAATCACCTCGCATACACCACTGCAATACATCAAAAAAATACGGTTGAATAAAGCAAAAGAACTATTAACACGACAAAACTATCAAGTTAATGATACTGCTTATGCCATAGGTTACGAGAGCAGTTCACAATTTAGCAGAGACTTTAAAAGTTTTTTTGGATATCCACCAAAAGAAGCAAAACCCTCTTTTGATGTTTTTCCAATTATATAATTATTCTTTAGCTATTTTTGTGTCATTGTTAAAATCTGTTTAGAAACCTCTAAGGTAATCGTTCCATTTTCACCAATAGCACTCATGCCGTGCGCTTCTAATGCAGGGATAATATTATCTAAAACTTTATCATCCACATTTGCATAGTCATTTAAGTTTGTTGAAATTCCGACACTTTGATAAAGGTTTTCAAGTAATACAATCGTATCTTCAGCATCACCACTAACACCAAAAACATTTCGTCCAAGTTGTTCTAGCTTTTCATTTTTTTCACTACTCATAACTCGAAGAAGTTGAGGTTGAACTACGGCTAAACTTTGCGCATGGTCAATACCATAAAAGGCTGTTAACTCATGTCCAATAAAGTGTGTCGCCCAATCTTGAGCTACGCCTGAACCAATAAATCCATTAAGCGCTTGGTTAGCAAGTAACATCAAGTTTTCTTGCCATAGTGGCTCATTTCGGTTTTCCCAATCATTTGCTAGTTTTACTAATCCTTTTAGAAGTGTTTCTGCATAACCATCGTGAACCAGTGAACTGTTAGGTAGTGTTAAATACTGCTCACAAATATGAACAAAAGCATCCACTAAACCATTTGCTAACTGTCTATCTGAAAGTGTTTGCATAAAACTTGCATCTAAAACTGCAAACTTTGGAAAAACACAAGGTGAGAAAAAGAATCGTTTCTCATCTGTCTCCCGTCGAGATAATACCGATGCCATATTTGATTCACTTCCTGTTGCAGGTAGAGTTAAAACAACACCTAAAGGTAGAGCTTTTTCAACTTCAGCACTTCCATCTAAAAAGTCCCAACCATCACCATCATATAAAGAAGCGGCAACTAAATATTTACAACCATCAATCACTGAACCACCACCAACAGCTAATACAAAATCAACTTTCTCTTTTCGTACTAATTCAACTGCTTTGTTCATTGTTTCATAGGTTGGGTTTGCTTCCACTCCGCTAAACTCTAACCAATCATAACCTTCTAAAGCAGTTGCTATTTCATTATATACACCATTGTTTTTAATAGATCCACCACCATAAACAACTAAGATTTTATTCTCTTTTGTTAAATGTTTTGGCAGTGATGCTACTTGTCCCTTTCCAAAATGGATTGTTGTAGGGTTATAAAAATCGTATGTTAAACTCATTGTTAATTCCTTAATATTTTTTATACATGTATTATAAAATAGAACACACTATTTTAGAAGAGGCAATTTTATAAATGTTATGCCAATTTCTACAAATTTGATATGACAATAAAAGAGGCAGAAAGAATCAAAATCGTTCCCATAAAAATATTAAAATACCTTAGTCGTTTATCTGTATTTAAAAAGTAGGTTGCTTTTTGACCCAAAACTCCCCAAAAAGACAAAGAGGCATAACAGACAAAAAAGTAAATAGTAATAAATACAACCAATGTACTTTGACTTTGAGAAAACATTGCAACCCCAGATATACATGCAACCCAAGCTTTTGGATTAAGCCACTGTAATAAAAAACCTTCATGAAATTTCAGATACTTTTTTTCATCTTCATTAACCTCTAAAGAGCCTTTTGAGGTTGCAATTTTATACCCCATATAACAAATAAAAAGAGCCCCTAATACTTCGAGAATGGAAAAAGTACTTGAGTATTGTTCATAAACTTTTGAAAGACCAAAAGCAATCATAATTAAAAGTAGCGTAAAACCGATAGTTGCCCCAGAAATAAATGAAAATGTTCTTGTAAACCCATGATTGATTCCAGAGGTCACTATCATAATATTAACTGGACCTGGAGAAATTGACATAACAAGACTCAACGAGAACATTGCTAATAAAAGTGTAAATGACATATAAAACCTTCATATTTTTTAACAGTATAAAGGAAATAAAAAAATATTTATTGTAAAAAACTGCGTTTTATGGTTTTTCGAACAATACTTCTTTTGAAATAATAGAAAAAATGATAAACTTTTCATCAATAAAATATGATTATTAGGGGAATATAATGAGAAAAGATGAACTATTAGAAATCATCGAAGAATTTGATACTACAGCAGAACTAAAAAAGTTTTTTGAGGATAACTGCAAACAATTAGCCCTAAAACCACTAAATAGTAATATGATAAAAGATACAAACAAAGAATTCATAACCACCAATGATACAATCCTTGCAAAAGATATACGAGGGGTAAACAATCCAAACTATCATAACAAAACACCCCTAGATATTATCAATAGTGCAGAAAATATGGACAATGCACTCAAAGCCATCATCAATAACCCAGAGTTTTTATTAGAGGACTATAGTAAAACTAAACTATCCCTTACCCTCATCAAAGATGAAGATGGAAATAACCAATACTTTCTAAATTCAACTGGGAACCATAGGGTTGTTATTCTTTTGGCGTTAAGTGATGTTTGTGAAGAACTCAAGATTGAAGATGTGGAAGTTGTTGAGTATGAATAACTATATTTTAAAAATGATGAGAGTAAAATAATTTAATTTATAAAAAGGTAGTATATGGAAAAGCAGATTTTTGTAAAAGCTTGTAAAAAGAAACATGTGTATTATTCATATACAGAGCATAATCATACTCCGTATTGTGAGAAATGTGGAGAACCCTTCATTACAAACTGTCCAACTTGTCAAAATTCAATTGGTAACTCTATACAAACACACATACTTAATGGGAAACCTGTGAAAACACCTAAGTTTCCGGACTTTTGTTCACAATGTGGTGAAAAATTACCTTGGAAAGAGGAATCAAGAAATGAAAAAACTATTAGTGATATAAACTGGTCATTGCTAAATAATTGTTTAGTTGACGTATCAAAACAAAAGTTTCTTGACGGACACTACGCAGATGCTATTGAATCTGGTTTAAAAGAATTTAATAGTGAAGTTAAAAAAATATATAAAAACAAAACAAATGAAGAGTTAGATGGTAGTAAGCTTATGAAAAAAGCTTTTTCTCCAAATAATCCAATAATTAAACTATCTAATCAACAAAGTGAATCAGAAAAAAATATTCAACAAGGCTACATGGAAATTTTTGCTGGTGCAATAACAGGAATAAGAAACCCAAAAGCTCATGAAAACATTGATATTTCAAAAGAAAAAGCTATCCATTTTTTATTTCTTATAAGTCTAATGTTTAATAAACTAGATGAGAGAATTTAAAGAATAGTCAATTTTGGTTTAGTTCAAGGCAAGCAAGAAAATCAAGGTAGGAGCTTACTAAAGTAAGTGACTATCTTGATTTTTGAAGCTGAACGCAGAAATCAGCCAAAAGTGGCTATTCCTTTCTACTAGATGTTGTAGTAGTTTGCTTTATGATGCGGTACGATTATTGCACACGTCGATTGCTCTGGATCCATTTGGAACGTCTCACTTAACGTTATTCCAAACTCTTCAGGTTTCAATAAATCAAAAATATCAGCACTCATCTCTAAATCTGGACACGCGGCATATCCTGGAGAGTATCGACATCCTACATACTGTTTCATTTGAACATCATTTAAAGTATGTCCCTCACGTGGCACGATATCTAAATCTAGTCGTACTTGTTTGTGAATAACTTCGGCTAATCCTTCTGCTAATTCAACACCTAACCCATGGATTTGATGATATTTACTAAATTCACTATTTTTATACAGCTCATTTTCATAAGGGGTGAGTTTTGTTCCAGAGCTCGCTAATGAAAAGGCAACTACATCCAGTCTATCATTGGCAAAGAAATCTGCTAAACATCGGTGTGGAGCTTTGCTTTGTCGTGGAAACTCTAAAACTTTAATAGCTTTATCCAGTGATGGTACATTTTGTGCTTCTGCAACACTGTGAAAAGCGTATGATTCATCAAAAATATAAAGTTTGTTATCGTGAGAAACACACGGGAAGTATCCATAAATTGCAATAGGGTCATAGATATCTTTTGCAAAGAACTCCTCTTTGAGTTCTTCATAAAGTGGTTTAACTACATCTTCTTCATGAGCCATAAACTCATCAGCTTTCATTTTACCCTTTTTGTATCCCCATCGCTGTCTAAATAAAACACGATGATTTATCCATGAGAAAATCAAATCTTTATTGATATGAGCACTATTTTGAGACACTTTCCCCCACAATGGTGGAAAGGTAAAAGCAGTAGGCTCAGGTAATTCAATCTCTTCGTAAGGTGGAATAATTACCTCTTTTTTCTCTTTTTTAGTAACCACTTCTTCATCAACTAAATCTGCCGCAAGAGCAGTATTTTCTAAATCACCCTCTTCCACACGTTGCATCGAAACAACTCCATCAAAAGCATCTCGACAGTAAAAAATTGGTCCATCATAGATTGGTCGACAATAGTCGTTAATAAATGATTTTGTTAGTGCCGCACCCCCTAAAAGAACAGGTACATCAATACCTTGTTTTTTTAGCTCTTCAAGGTTCTCTTTCATCACCGCAGTACTTTTTACTAACAGTCCACTCATACCAATGGCTTGGGCGTTGTTCTCTTTTACTGCAATTACAAAGTCATTGATATCAGCTTTGATACCTATATTGATAACTTTAAATCCATTATTTGACAGAATAATATCAACTAAGTTTTTACCAACATCATGTACATCACCTTTTACGGTTCCAAGCACGAGTACTGTTTCACTGGCTTTCTCTTCTTTAGGTAGATATGGATTTAAAGCATCAACTGTTGCTTTCATAGTTTCTGCACTTTGAAGTACAAATGGTAACTGCATTTGACCTGAACCAAAAAGCTCCCCTATAACTTTCATACCATCGATTAACCATTCATTTACTATTATCTCTGGTTTTATTTCATGCCGTAGTTCTTCAACTAACGGAAGCATTCTATCTTTGTCACCATCTAAAAGAAGTTTTTTTACCTTTTCAATACTTGTTAACTTTTGATACTCTTCATCATTTGTTTCTCGTACATCTGCTACGTTTGAGAAGTGGTCAATAAAGGCAAATAAGGGATCACCATCTTCTTGATTGTTAAAAATCAAATCATCACATGCTTTTTTATCTTCTTCAGAGATTTTATTCAAGGGTACAATATGTTTTACATTTACAATAGCACTGGTTAATCCTGCTTTCACACAATGGTCTAAGTAGATTGAGTTTAGGAAAATCCGTGCTTTGATATCAAGTCCAAAAGAGATATTTGATAGACCTAAAGTGGTACCCACTTCTGGATGTCTTATTTGGAACTCGCGAATGGCTTCTAAAGTTTCAATTCCCGCAGTTCGGTATTCATCATCTCCTGAACCAATGGTAAAGGTTAACATATCAAAAACTAAATCTTCTGGATTAAAGCCGTGTCGATTTACACATAAATCATAGATTCGTTCTGCAACTCGAAGTTTGTCCTCTTTTGTTTTTGCCATTCCTACTTCATCAATCACTAAACAAACTAACGCGGCACCGAATTTTTTGGCTAATTTACAAACGTTGTCAAACTTTTCTTCCCCATCTTCAAGGTTAACAGAGTTGATAATGGGTCGACCACCTATCTGTTTTAAAGCAGCTTCAAGTGCTAGAATTTGCGTAGAATCTGGCATAAGAGGTAATGAAATCTTTTGAGAATAAAGTTCAACAACCTTATCCATATCTTCTCGTTCATCTCGACCTGCAAAACCAACAGATACATCAATAATATGTGCACCAGCTCGTACTTGCTGTTGTCCAACACTAAGTGTTCCTTCATAATCATTGGCTTTTAAAAGTTCTCTAAAAGCTTTAGAACCAGTTGCATTTGAACGCTCACCTATCAGCAGTGGTGCAGGGTCTTGTTTTAATGGTACAGTATTAAATAGACTGGCTAATGAAGCTTTTAAAAATCCAGACGGTTTTTTTGGTTTTAGTAAAGCAACTTCTTTTGCTAAAGCTTCAATATGTGCAGGTGTTGTCCCACAACATCCACCTAAAAATGCCACTCCGTTAATCTCTAAGAACTCTTTTTGTAAAGCTGTAAACTCATCTGGTCCCATAGGGTAGTAAGTCACTCCCCCTTTGTTTTGTGGAAGCCCAGCATTAGCATGAACTGAAATTGGGAATTTACACACTTCACTAAGTGTTTTAACATGTTTAAGAACCTGTTTTGGTCCTGTTCCACAGTTAAACCCAAGTGAGAGAATATTAAAAGGTTCCATGATTGCAGCAATAGTTAAGGCATCGGTTCCTATTAACATTGTTCCTGTTAACTCAATGGTTACTGAAACCATGACTGGAATTTCAGGGTGAGTATCATTAAGTGCATGAAGAGCTGCTTTAATTTGTAGTGGGTCTTGACACGTCTCTAATAGAAAAATATCACAGCCACCATCAGCTAACCCGTTAGCAACTATTTTATAACCTTCATACATTTCGTCATATTTAATATGACCAAGTGATGGTAGTTTTGTTCCTGGACCAATTGAACCTAAAACAAATCGTGGTTGTTCTTCGCTTTGAAACTTATCACAGCTCTCTTTTACTAAAGCTGCTCCAAGACGTGATAATTCATAAGCTTGTTCAGGAATTCCATACTCATCTAAAACCCATGGCATCGTACCAAAGGTATTGGTGGTAATCAGGTTTGCTCCAGCTTTTGCATAGGCATCATGAATGTTACGTAAAACATCAGGAGCTGTTGCATTAAGAAGTTCATTACACCCCTCTAAGTCTTCTCCGTCACATATCCATTGCTCAGGTTTAATATCCGCAATTTGTAGTTGGGTACCCATTGCCCCATCGATAATTAATACTTGGTTTTCAATAATTTGGTTTAGTTTTTCTTGCATGTTCTATCTTCATATGATTATTTGGTTTATAATGTACGCGAGTATAATAAAAGTTGCGTTAAAATTGTGTTAAGCATTTGCACTACCCTGAGACTAAAAGGATTAGCATGACACAAGAAACCATTGAAGCAATACTACTAAAAAAACCCTCAGCTAAGTTTGATTTTCCATTTGGTGAAGATGTTATGGTATTTCGAATAGCCAATAAAATGTTTGCCCTATTGAGTCTGAACGACACGCCTTTACGGCTGAATTTAAAGTGTGAGCCTAATAATGCGGTAGCTTTGCGCGATATTTATGAAAGTGTTATTCCTGGGTATCATATGAATAAAAAACACTGGAACACTGTTATTTTAGATGATTCAATACCTCTAGAAAACTTACAAGATATGATTGATGAATCTTATGATTTAATTTTTAGTAAACTAACAAAAAAAGAGAAGGCTCAAATAGCATTATGTTAATTAATTTGTACTAGTTGCGCTGGGCAATAATACGAATCACACTAGCTAATCCCTTGTGCCCTTTTCCTTCATCCAGTTCCACTTCCACTTCTTCAAGTTTATGAATAATGCAGTGCTTAAAAGCTTTTTTAAAATCTTCAATAGAGTATAAAAGTTCAGCATCTTTTGGCCCACCACTGCTGTAATTTAATTGATTTTTTGAAAAAACCTCAGCAATAAAAAAACCTTGGTGAATTAAAGACGTCTCAATTTTCGTAAATAAAGACTGCTTTTCATTATCTAAAAGATGTAAATAAGAAAAAACAATAGCACCATACTTTTTATTTGGTACCCACTCATTTAAATCTTGACATCGTGTGGTTACACTAACATGCTCTTGTTGGGCAAAAGACTCTAGCTTTTTAAGTCCAATATCAGAGGCATCAATAGCTGCAACTTCGTATCCTTTTTTAGCTAAGAAGATTGCATTTCTACCTTCTCCTTCACCTAAACACAGGATTCTTTCAGATTTTATAAAGTTATTATAACAGTTTGACAAAAAAGCATTGGGTTCTTTTCCGTAAAGATAACCTTCTCGCGAAAATTTCTCATTCCAAAATGCTTGTTGACTCATGTTTATCCCTTTAATTTCATATGAGTTTCATCATAGCCAAAAAAGTTTAAAGTAGTATGTAGATAGTTATAGCAAGTTTTTGACTCTCTCAAACTCAGCAATAATTGACTTAATGTCTTCACAACCAACAGAGATTCGCAATAAGTCTATAGGAATGCCATTTTGTTTCAAAAACTTTTGCCCCTGTTCGCAGGTAATATAGTCATAATGTGCCAAATAGACGTAGGGCATAAGCAGCGTAAACTCTGTCCCTAGACTAGGACCCTTTGCAAAGTTAAGTTGATCATAAACTTGATGAAATGGTTTTGAAAAAGTTACTGAAACTAAACCTGCATAGGCATCTTCGTAACGCATGAGACTGCTATAGTTCTCATGGTTTGATTCTTGCATACAATGAAATACTTTGTCCACATAAGAACAGTTTTCAAAATACTCAATAAGTTTTTTACTGTTTGCACTAATAGTTTTCATGCGTTGTTCATAATCTTGTACTTGAAAAGCTAAGCGTTGAATATCTTTGATATAAACCTTATCCGCATGTTTAGCAAACTCAACAGGCATGTTTGATAACTTACTATTTTCATTGAGAACAAAACACCCCATAAGAACATCCGCATTTCCACAGGCATATTTTGTCAACGATTCCACATAAATATCAGCATAAGGTTTTAAATCAACAGCATAGGGTGTTGCAATGGTTGAATCAATTACTAAGGGGATATTATACATATCACACAATTTTTTAAGTCGCTTTACATCCACACATTGTAACAATGGATTTGTTGGTACTTCAGTCACCACCGCAGATACTTGAAAACCAGCCGTTTTTAAATACTCTTCTAAAACATCTAGATTAGTAATATCCAAAAAGGTTTTGCTTTGTTCAAAATGATGAGAAACAATATTCATAGTATCCAAATAGAGCCACCCAAATTGCACAATAATGGGTCGCCCATTATGAGCTTGAATTGATTTGAGTCCTTTTAATACTGCATAAACAGCATTCATCCCAGAAGGAGCTAAAACAATATTTTCTTTGGGTTGATTATAAGCTGTGGCAAGAGTCGAAAGAAGAGTATCTTCTGCGCTTTTTTCACTTTCAAGAGCTTCATCATGAAGGGTATCAATCAAACCTTTTTCATAAAGATAAACTTCAGCCAATCGAGAAGAGAGGTTACAGCCAACATGTTGAATATAAGTCAATACTTTTTGAAGTTGACAGGTACCTCGAAGGACTAAAATCACTCCAAAAGGTTCATTGATTTCAATTTTATTATGAATAAAGTACGTATCACTCACAATATCTACTGCTTTTTGTGAGCTAAGGAGTACTACCTCATACTCATTATTAATGTTATATTTTTCAGTAATATATTGAGATAAAATTTTCAAATAAGGGTGCAGTATAAATCGTGGGTAACCACTTTTGATTTTTTCTAAGACACTTTCATCAAACTCTTCATACCCTATAACATCTTTCATAGTAGGCATACTTACAGATACAGCATGGATATTATTTATGGGAAGGGTTTGTCCACAAGGTATAGGCTTAAATGGAGTTTTATTCATCTATAATTCTACTTTTACTTTCAATAAATCAATTTATTTTCCGAATTATAGCTTAATTTTGATGAGTTTTATGATAAAGGTAGGAAAACCTACCTTTATCTAATTTGCAGTTAATGTTATTGTAGGTGCTGCAGTTAAATAAATACAAGCTGCTGCTCCCCCATTACAACCATTAGCTCCAACATTTCCATAAGTAAAAATATTACTTAAATCAAAACTTAATGAGAATCCATTTGTTAAGGAACAAATACCATTAGTCACAGTTACAGGGAATGCCATATCTGACGTAACTAAGTCTGTTTGTAAAGGAGTAATAGTTACACTTACAGGGGCAGCATTTGCGACTGTTGCTGCTATATCCCAAGCATTTCCACTTCTACCTGGATTTTGTTGGCCAGCAGTACAATTTGCAGTTGTTCCTAAATCCTCACAAGCTTTTACAGTAAAAGAATTACTCACTGTAATCCGTACATGTGTATACTCTCCATCTGGAAGAACTTTTTCTTCTAATACAGATCCTGCAACTGCACCTGGTTCTGCCGAAGCAATATCAACTATTTGATTCCCTTCAAACATCGTATAGTAACTACCATCTGTTTTTTTTAATTCTATTTTTTTGATTGTTACTCCAAATTCTGTAACTTCAGTATGAGCTATTGGTCCTTCTGCCGCAGTCATGGTTAATACTAAACTACATATAAATAATATAACTTTTTTTAACATCTTACGTTCCTCTCTTAACTGATACTAATAATCCAGATTTTCTTTCCACAACAATCTTATTCTCTCTTTTAACAGGAATTAACAACTTGTCATGTAAGTCATCACTTCTTTCTAAGTTTTTACTACTTATTGTTTTCTTACCTAGACTAATTGAAAGTTGAGCAGATAGACGGTTTCTATCAATATTTGAAGCTTGTTCATTATTATCATTAGTATATGTAGCTTCAAAAGTAATAGTATCGTTTAATGGGTACTCTATACGAAAAGATTGTTGTTTTAAATCATCCGCATCAATACCTTCCCAAAGAGCATATGAATAGTACGTTTTTAATTCAGAGTTTGGAATCAGTTTCCCCCCAATTTCGGCATCCCATCCATCAAGTACCTCTTCAAAAATACCTGTTTGCACCTCTTTTTTATTTGAAAGTGCCATGTATCGGTTAGCTCTAAACTCATATTGTTTCCCTAAAGCCTCTACTCCTATACTCCATCTACGATGCTCATATTTCTCTTGATAATCATAAAAACTGTTAACCCCTAACATCAATTCTGGATTAACGATATTTCGGTACCCTACCCCAAAATTGTAAGTCTCTACTTCATCTGATGTATTCGCGTTAAACTGCCAAAACATCATATCTTCTTTTGAAGATTGGTAAATTGGTTGAACTGTCTCAATTTCCCACGTTGGTTTAAAGTCCTCTTCTACTTGAACTTTTATTGAAGTACGTTTTAACCAATCTGGACTATCTTCTGGCATCTCTAGCTTATTTAACAAAGTATTTGTTAAACTCGTCATATCTGATGAATCAGCGCCGACAATTGATGCTGAAGCTATCAAACTTATTAATGATAGTTTAATCATTTTCTTCATGTACATTTCCCCTTTCCCTATTTCTTTAAAAATACTTTATCATAAAGTTATGTAAATAATTTAAATAATTTTTAATTTATTAATTTAATTTATAAATTTAACTTATAAAAAAATCCTCATTTTTATGAATTTAGATATCTTCACTTTTTTTTAAAGCAATCTTGGATAAACTATTAGCTAAAAAAATCAAGGGACAAAGCATAGCTATTGTCCAATAATAGGAAAAATAGATGACTGAAGCAAAATACATCTGGATGGATGGAAACTTTGTTGATTGGCATGATGCAAAAGTTCACGTACTCAGCCACACATTACACTATGGAAATGGTGCCATTGAAGGAACAAAAGCATATAAAACACATGATGGACGATGTGCAATTTTTAAACTTCAAGAGCATACAAAAAGATTAATTAACTCTGCAAAAATGACACTCATTGATGTACCATTTACAGAAGATGAATTAAACAAAGCACAAATTGAATTATTACAAAAAAATGAATTGACTGAAGGTGCGTATATTCGACCACTTGTTTATTTAGGTTATGGTGTTATGGGACTTTACCATAAAGAAGCACCTGTAAATGTATCTATTTCTGCATGGGAATGGGGAGCATATTTAGGTGACGAGGGCTTAAGAAAAGGCGTTCGAGTTAAGATTGCTTCAATGACGCGAAACTCAAATACTTCTGGTATGGGAAAAGCAAAAGCAGTGGCAAACTACTTAAACTCTCAAATGGCAAAAGGTGAAGCTGTTGAGTGCGGATATGATGAAGCATTACTTAGAGATGACCAAGGTTATATTGCTGAAGCATCTGGAGCTTGTTTCTTTATTGTACGAGATGGAATTATTATTACACCACCAAATGATAACTCGTTAGAATCAATTACTCAAAAGACAGTGATTGAATTAGCTGAAGACTTAGGATATACAGTGATTCGAAGAAGACTTACGCGAGAAGAAGTTTATATTGCAGATGAAGCATTCTTTACAGGAACGGCTGTTGAAGTAACACCTATTCGAGATATTGATGCACGAATTATTGGAGCAGGAGAGAGAGGTCCAATAACAGAAGCACTTCAAACAGCATACTTTGATGTAGTTGCAGGTAAAAACGAAAAGTATTTAAAAGATTTAACGTACATTAACTAAAAAAGGCTAACCAGCCTTTTTGGGTTACAGTAGAGTAAAGTCACTTTATTCTACTGTGATTCATTATAATGAGATAATGACACAATTTAACATAATGTAAACAATTAAGGAAATTTATGCCAATAGATAACGATTATTTTAAAAATAGACAACAAAACGGTGGAGGAAACTCTGGCGGTAATGGTGGAGGTGGTGGAAACTATCAACCTCCTTTCGAGCCACCTGAGTTTTTCAAAAACTTAGGTAAAAAAGCAGGTATTTTATACGCTGTAATTATTGTAGTAGCAATTATGTTTGTTTTCAAACCTTTTGTTATTGTAGAATCAGGTCAAGTAGGTATTAAAGTAACAACAGGTAAATATGATGCAGATCCATTAAGACCTGGTTTTCATCTTTATATTCCAGTTTTTCAAAAAGTTATCTTAGTTGATACAAAAGTAAGATTAATGAACTATAAAACTGTTGAAGAGATGAGCGGTTTTGATGCAGGTATTAGAATTAACCCTGCTATTTCTATCCTTGATGCACGAGGATTACCAGTTTCTATTGAGCTAACTGTTCAATATAGATTAACAGCAGATGGTGCACCAAATACTATTGCTAACTGGGGACTTTCATGGGAAGATAAAATTATCAACCCAGTTGTAAGAGATGTTGTACGAAACGTTGTAGGTAATTACACAGCGGAAGAATTACCAACAAAAAGAAATGAAATTGCTGTTAAGATTCAAAATGGTATTCAAGCTGATATTGATTCACTTGAAGATAAACCAGTTCTTTTACAATCAGTTCAGTTAAGAGAGATTGTACTTCCTCAAAAAATCAAAGATCAAATTGAGCGAGTTCAAATTGCTAACCAAGAGTCTGAGCGAGTTAGATATGAAGTTTTAAGAACTAAACAAGAAGCTGAAAAAAGAGCTGCAAAAGCGACTGGTGATGCTGAAGCAAATAGAATTGAAGCAAAAGGTCGAGCAGATGCTGTAACGATTGAAGCAAAAGCACAAGCAGCGGCAAATAAAGCAATTGCACAATCTTTAACTCCAAACCTTCTTAAGATGCAACAAATTGAAGTTCAAGGTAAATTCAATGAAGCACTTAAAACAAATAAAGATGCAAAAATCTTCTTAACACCTGGTGGTTCTACACCAAACATCTGGGTTGATACTAAAAGCAAGTCAAGAGACGCAGTAATCAGCCAATAACTAAAAGGGGAGTTTCTCTCCTCTTTTAACTCTACAAAATAGGATTCTACAATGAGTATCGAAAAAATTGATTGGGAAAAGATCAATGGATTACTTCCAGTTGTAACACAAGATGCAACAAGCAACGAAGTTTTAATGATGGCCTACATGGACAAAGAAGCGTTAGAACTAACACTTAGCACCAAACAAGCTCACTACTTTAGCCGAACTAAACAGAGACTTTGGAAAAAAGGTGAGAGCTCGGGTCATCTGCAAACTGTTAAAGATGTTTTAATTGACTGTGATAATGATACCTTACTTTTAAAAGTTGATCAGGAGGGTGTTGCGTGCCATACAGGACGAAAATCATGTTTCTTTACCAATTTAGAATCCAATGAAGAAATTCATAAACAAGAGGTTGATACAACTGCTGCTTATGGTGTTATTGATACGTTATACCACACAATTTGTGAACGTAAAAACGATGATCCTAATAAATCATACACAGCAAAACTTCTTCAAGGAGAAGAGAACTCTATGCTTAAAAAGATTGTAGAAGAAGCTGGAGAGTTTACTTTTGCAATAAAAGATTCTGACAATGAAGAAGCTGTTTATGAAGCGGCTGATATTGTTTACCATATGCTTGTTGCATTAGCAAGCAAGAATATCTCACCTGATAGAGTAAAACAGGAGTTAGCACGACGGTTTGGACTTTCAGGAATTGATGAAAAAAACTCACGAACTAAGTAGTCCTAGTGACTACCTAGTGTTTTTTCTTTCGTAAAATCTTTACTCCGTAGCTTAATACCATAAAAATAACTAGTCCTACAAAAACAAATAGTGCAATTTTATCTAAAAACATAACATCTCCTTTAGAAAAAATTTTACGTTTCTATAAAAATTATAACCCCAAACACTTTATGTAAGAATAAAAGATAATAACTTTATCTTATAATACTTATTTTACTATTATAAGTCATAATTATTTTACTTTTTTATATTTGCCAATACAGTGGCTTTAAATCAATAGTTAAGAAAAATTGACTAATAAAAAAATTTGACTATTTTTTCTTTCCATAGGAAATTTTCTCTCCCTTTTCATCAAAAAGAGGGTATTTTTTTGCATTTTTTTCCATTTTTTCTAAAATAGCTTCTTCTAAATTAATATCATAAGCCATGCAAATACGTAATAAATACACAGCAACATCAGCAACCTCTTCTTTTAAATGAGTCTGTTTTTCAGCAGGCAAATTATCAGCTTGTTCATGGGTTAACCATTGAAAAATCTCAACCAGCTCTGCTGTTTCAACAGATAGTGCCATAGCAAGGTTTTTAGGATTGTGAAACTGGTCCCAGTCTCGTTCATTTGAGAAATTTTTGATTACTGATTGTATATTTTCTAAGTCCATATAATTGCCTCGTAGAAATAAATTTATAGATTTATTATAACAGATTCATAAATCATCTGTGAGGATATTTCCAACTTTAGAAAAAATTGCTGTTTGAAAAGTACAGATTGTGTTAGATTAATTCAAAATTTAAACGCAGGACTAGACAAAGCTAATTCAAGTTTCAATTTTGAATTTAGCTGACGTAAGCTGCGCTAATATCAATGGTTTAAAATAGTGATTTTTTCTAAAGTTGGAAATAAAAAAAGGTCAGGCCAAGAATAGATAAGGAAGAAATTACACACAAATTTTACATCTATTCTTGCTACCCAAAGAAGGGAGAAAGCCTGTTTGGAGGTCTGACCTCAAGTTTTTTAAAAGTCTTCTAAACTTTTTGTTTTGCTATAACCTATAGCTTAGTGAGAAGAACAAGCGCTAACACCAGGAGGTGTTGTTGGCTGGATTGCTTCATTTGATGCTTGGTCTGCAACAGAATCAACATATGTGATTAAACTTGCTGCAGCTGTCATATATCGTTTAGCTGATTCAGATTCTGGTTGGAAGTAAACAACTGGTTTACCGGCATCTCCACCCTCTCTAATTGCTGGTTCAATTGGTAAGTGACCAATAACAGAAGTATTATACTGCTCTGCTAATTCGTGACACGTTCCCATTCCAAAAATATCTGATTCAGTATTACACTCAGGACAGATAAATCCACTCATGTTTTCTACAATTCCACCAATTGGAATATGAAGTTTTTTGAACATATCTAAAGAACGTCTAGAATCATCAAGTGCTACATGTTGTGGAGTTGTAACATTAATACCACAAGTAACTGGTACACTTTGTGCTAAAGTTAATTGAGCATCACCTGTTCCTGGAGGCATATCAATGAAAAGAATATCTAACTCTTCCCATAAAATATCTCGTAGTAATTGTTGGATTGCTTTCATAATCATAGCCCCTCGCCAGATAAGCGCTTGACCCTCTTCCATTAAAGAACCCATTGACATAACATCAACACCATAGATTTTAAATGGTTTAGCTTTGTTTCCTACAACTTCAACTTCTTTTCCATTTAATCCCATCATACGAGGGATATTTGGTCCATAGATATCTGCATCTAAAATACCTACTTTTTTACCTTGCATTGCTGCAGCTACTGCTAGGTTAACTGTAGTTGTTGATTTACCAACTCCACCTTTACCTGAACTTACCATTACAAAGTTTTTAATTTGTGGTGCAATGTTGCTTCCACTTGTGCTGTTACTTTGTTGTTGTGGTGCTTCAGGCTTTTTTACATTAATATTTACTGTTAAAATACCAATTTTTGATAATTTATCAGTGATTTGAGTACGTAATTGTTGTTCTACTTCAGGAGCACTTGAAGTGATATCCAAATGGATAACACAGCTCTCGCTGTCTACAAGATCAACATCTTTTACGAAGCCAAACTCAACGATTGATTTTTGAAATCCTGGATAAAGAACAGATTCTAATTCTTTCTTTATATCAGCTACTGTTGCCATATACATTTCCTTGTAAAAAATTAATTTTTTGTATTATATTTGAAATAGGATAATTTTTGTCTTAATTAAAAACGTTAATTAAAAAAATCTACTAACTTGTGAAACTTTGTTTCAAAAAGTAAAGTTTTCTTTACCTTTTTTATTTCTTGTTTAAAAATTTTACATAAAAAAAGGTCAAGTAAAAACTTGACCTTTTTTATATTTTCAACAGTTTAAGCTGACGCTACGCCTGCTGCCATGTCTTCACCGTGCTCATCTACAATTTTTTGTGTAATTTTATATGAACAAAACTTTGGTCCACACATTGAACAAAATTCTGCTTCTTTAAATACATCTTGAGGAAGAGTTTCATCATGATACTCTTTTGCTCGCTCTGGGTCTAAACATAATTCAAACTGTTTATTCCAATCAAAGGCATATCGAGCATCTGACATTTCATCATCAATTTTTTGAGCATCTTTTCGTCCTCGAGCAATATCAGCTGAGTGCGCTGCAATTTTATATGCAATGATACCTTCTCGTACATCTTCAGCATTTGGTAATCCTAAATGCTCTTTTGGTGTAACGTAACATAACATAGAAGCTCCATGCCATCCACCAACAGCTGCTCCAATTGCAGAAGAGATATGATCATACCCAGCAGCAATATCAGTTGTTAATGGTCCTAGAATATAGAATGGTGCTTCATGACAGTACTCTCGCTCTAACTTCATGTTTCTTTCAATTTGATTTAAAGGAACATGACCTGGTCCTTCAATCATAACTTGAACATCTTTTTCCCATGCCTTAAGTGTTAATTCACCTAAAATTTTAAGCTCAGAAAGTTGTGCTTCATCAGAGGCATCCGCTAAACATCCTGGTCTTAGTGAATCACCAAGAGAAAGAGAAACATCATATTTTCGACAAATGTCTAAAATTTCATCATATGCATCATAGAAAGGATTCTCTTTATGGTAGTGCATCATCCATGCAGCCATAAGTGAACCACCTCGAGATACGATTCCCATTTTTCTTTTTGCTACGTGCGGCATAAATTGTAAAAGGAAACCAGCATGAATAGTAAAATATGAAACACCTTGTTGTGCTTGTTTTTCTAATACTGCTAGCATGTTTTCAATGGTTAAATCTTCAATTTTGTCATTACAATCGTGTAAAATTTGATACATTGGCACTGTCCCAATAGGAACTGTTGAGTGCTCAACTACCGCTTCTCTAATTGAGTCTAAGTCACCACCTGTACTTAAATCCATAATTGTATCTGCACCATGTTTTAAACATACATCAACTTTTTCAATTTCTCCAGAAATATCTGATGCTAATGCAGAAGAACCAATGTTTGCATTGATTTTACAGCTTGATGCAATACCAATTGCCATAGGTGTTAAATGTTTATGATTTACATTCGCTGGAATAATTAATCGTCCACGTGCAATTTCACTTCGAACTAATTCAGGATCAATTTTTTCAACTTTTGCTACATATTCCATGTCAGGTGTGATAATACCACGCTTGGCATAATACATCTGCGTTCTTACTTCATCATCTTTATGATTGTCTAACCAATCTCTCATTGTATTTCCTATAAATATTTTTGAGAAGATTATATCAAATTTATTTTATAACTGCTTAATTTAGTAACCTAAATTGAATTTATTAAGTATATAAGTTACTTTTGAATATAATTTATAAGAATTTAACAAAATTAAATCAAGAAATTTGGGTGGCTACATGATAATTGATGAAGATGCATTTAAAAATTCTAGCTTTTCACTAATGGGAAATGAAGAGTTAGTAAGTTTGCAAGACAACCAAGATTTAATGACTGTATTAAAAAAACATGAGATCATCAAATCCACAAATCACCTCACAGACTCTGAAGAGAGTCAATACATTACTCTTATTAACTATATCAATGATTTATACTATTTAAACAAACCAATACCCACAGATATTTCAGTACTTCTAAAAGGAAGTTCTACCTATAAATCCCATCTGTTGACCAATGTTAAAAAACGTCTAAACAACTTAACCTCTAATGGTTCAGCTATTTTCTTTAAAGAGATTGTTTCAGTTATTAACCTGCTTTCATTGGGTGAAAAATTTAATATCTTTATTACTTATAATGATTATGACTTTACAAAAGTCTCTTCACTCTTTCGATTT
>LPNY01000042.1:182456-195242 GCA_001655195.1 Arcobacter sp. EP1 | reverse complement strand
CTTTTAACCGCCTGTGTGTTATTAACTCAACAGACTTAAAACGAAAAAAAACTATTACGCCAATTGTTGAGCTCATCACTGAGTCTATCAATATGGTAAAGTTTACTATTGCTTTAGAAGAGCAATCAATGAAAGAGTTAAATAATATTCTAGGAAGAATTTTATACTACTTCTCTCACTTACCATTTATTGATGCAAAAGATAAAGAGCTTTATTACCTCATTGACGAATATTATTTACTTTTAGAAAAACAAACTGATGGGTTTATGCTCTCTAAAGATACGGACTTTGGAGGACATCCAAACCAAAAAGAGAATGCCTACTCAATCTTTTTAAATAACTCCGCCTTTTTACTCATGACCATGCTTCAAAAGTTGAAGTTCAATTTTAAAGACAAAGATTACTTTAATACAAGATCTTTCCAAAAATGTCTGCGTCTATTTAGTGAAAACTTTCCAAACATGCATGTTATTGAAGGAGAAGAGACACTAGAGACCTTTAAAAACAAACTCTTAAATGCTTTATCTATTAAATATGCATTAGGGGAAAGTTCAATTATTAAAGAGATTAATCATCACAGTGTTATTGATGACTTTATTCAATCTGCTGAGAATTTTGATATTAATAATCTCAAAACAATTCATGCACTGTTACTCTTTGCTGATGATATTGATGATTATAAGTATCTGCATATTGGTGAGACACTAATTAATTCCAAACTCATTCCAAATGACTATTATGAGTTTTATAAACTCAAAACTACCGATATTGTAATCAACTATTTTATTAACAATAAAACAAAAGAGAATCTCTTGCCTTTTATTGACGATACATTAAACTATATTGAGCACAACAAAGGTGGTTCTCATCTTTTATCCATGTTCTCAAAACTCTATTTAAGTATTGCTCACTATTATGCCTCTATCAAAGATATACAACATATCGAACGAGCAAAAAACCTTTATGCCATCTTTATTAACATGAATGGTTTAGAGATTTTACAAAATGAATACTACTTTATCAACCGAAATATTCTTATTTCTCTTGGGGAGTATTATGCCAAAGATTTAAATTTAAATGAGACGTGGTTTACCCCTGAACAACTGGTTTCTTTAGGGAAAAAACTCTCTAAGTCTTATTTAGAGTATCGAGACTTGGAACTAAAATACTCTATTAATGAATCCATTGCCAATATCACCGCAGAGATTTTATACGAAGAGAATATTGACTACGAGGATATTAACAATAAAATTGCTAATATCATTGCCAATAGAATTTTCTATGGTCTATGTGTTGTACGAATCAAAGGGCTAACTAAAGAGCAAGCAACCATTGTAGATAATGGATATAAACTTTATGCAATTCCAATGATGAGAGAGTATGTATTGCAGTTTATTTTCCCTGCGGTTTATGAAAATGCATTTAAATATATTTTAAATGAAAATAAAAACTTTATTAAGAAAAATGTGAGTAATATACTCGCTAGCTACTCTAAGAACTCACTAATGTATATCGATGAAGTGACGGGATTAGAGAATATGAACAAGCTCAAACTTGATTTAGATACAACCAAAGATAAAAATATTACCTTTATAGAGATTCTTGTTGGTTCACTTCAAGGCATGAATAAAAAATACGGATTTGAAGTTGGAAATAAATATTTACGTTCAATTACTCAAAAAATCAAATCCATATTAGAAGCAAACGATTATTTATACTATATGGGTGCAGGACGTGTTGGTATTATTTTAGGTTATGGGAATGATTTTAATAGTGTTACAAAAAAAGTATTTAATTTTAAAATAAAAAAAGAGGGAAAAGATATCGATATGAAGTTAACCATAGCAGTTGTCCAAGATAAAACTTCAATCATATTACATGAATCGGCCGAGCTTTTAGATAAAGCTCTCACAACAAATAAAAACATACTGATAAACATAAAATAGGAAGGTTATATGAAAGAACTAATCATTGATAAAATAGACTCGCTACCACCACTGCCAAAAAGTGTCATTGAACTAGAAGAGTTTAGAAAACAGCCAGAGAAAGAACCACTGGATTTACTAAAGATTATCGAGCAAGATCCATTGATTATTACAACACTACTACGTGTTGCTAACTCTGCAATGTTTGGATTTAGAAGTGAAGTAGAAACGCCTAGTCGAGCTATCAACTTACTAGGGGTAAACTTTACAATCTCTATTGCATTAGGTTCAGTTGTTCAAGATTTAATCAAAACGGATCTTTCAGCGTATGGCGTTTCAACGGACGACTTCTTGATGACAGCAAACTTGGCATCAACGGTTGTTAATACTTGGGTTGGTCCTATGGACTTTGAACTCAAAGAAGAGTTACTTTTACCAGCATTCTTACAAGAGACTGGGAAATTTATCATTTCTCAACTTGTTGATGAGAGTGGAAAAGTAGAACAATTCAAAGTTGCAGTTAACTCTGAACGTGATACTACACAAGTAGAGACACTTTTTGCAGGCGTATCGTGTGCAAAAATTACAGCAAATATCTTTAAACACTGGAAACTAAGCCACAATCTAATCTTTGCAATTGGTTTTGTTGGAGAATCAGATAAGTGTCCACCTGAATATCAAAAGAAAGTTCAAATTCTTGAAATTATTAAAATTTTATGTGATATTACAAATCCACTGGGTGATTTACAAGTTGAAAATGCCTTAGCGAAAGCAAAAGCATATGGACTAGACCCTGATAGTCTTAAAAAAGCAGTGGAGAATATCAAGACAAGAATTAGTGATAATTCTTAAAGTTAACATAAGTAACGTTAGATTATAATCTGTAACTTTTTTACACAAATAAGGAGACTGTTTGTCTAATGTTACTTTGGTGATTCTGTGTGCAGGGAACTCCACACGCTTTGGCTTACATGCAAAAAAACAGTGGTTACGAGTCGAAGATAAGCCATTATGGCTTTTCGTAGCACAACAACTTAACACTTACTCACATTTTGACAAAATCATTGTCGCGGCCTCAAAAAACGAATTATCCTATATGCAAAACTTTACCACTGATGTTACATTTGTCCAAGGTGGTCAAACTCGACAAGAGTCTATGAACAATGCTTTGCAAGAAGTAACAACAGAACATGTTATGGTAACTGATGTTGCCCGATCATGTGTGCCACAAGAGGTAATCCAAAGACTCATTGAACAAAAAAACAATGCAGACTGCGTCGTTCCTGTTTTAAATGTCAGTGACACCGTAATTTACAACGAAGAGACCATCAACCGAGATAACGTTAAACTCATACAAACTCCACAACTATCCAATACAAATATTTTAAAACAAGCCTTAAATACAACAATAGAATATACCGATGATAGCTCAGCTATAAAAGCATTGGGCAAAAAAGTAACCTATGTCGAGGGCTCAAGTCAAAGTAAAAAGCTAACCTATAATAAAGATTTACAAGAAATTCCTTGTTTAAAAGCACCAAGTACAAACTTCTTTACAGGAACAGGGCTTGATATTCACGCCTTTGAAGATAATAAACCTATGGTTTTAGGAGGCGTTAGTCTTGATGTTCCTTATGGTTTCAAAGCCCACAGTGATGGCGATGTTCTCATACACTCAGTTATTGATGCCCTGTTAGGGGCTTGTGGCGCAGGTGATATTGGTGAATTTTTCCCAGATACTGATGCCGCTTATAAAGGTGCTGATTCAAAAAAACTCTTAGAGGAGATTGTTACATTTATCTATAATGTTGGATATGAGATAGTAAACGTGGATTTAACTATCATTGCTCAACGACCAAAAATCAATCCGCATAAAATGGATATCAAATATACGATGGCAAAACTGTTACACATTGAACCGCAATTTATCAATGTGAAAGCAACAACTGCTGAAAAATTAGGTTTCTTAGGACGAAGTGAAGGAGTTGCAGTGCAAAGTAGCGCAACTCTTAAATATTACGATTGGAAGAATGCATGAATATACTTATAATTGAAAATGAAATTTACTTAGCACAAAAAGTAGTTTCACGACTTTTAGATGATGGTCACAACTGTGATTTTGTGGAAACAGCAAATGATAACCTAACAAAGAACTACGATATAGTTCTTTTATCAACTTCACTTCCTTCACAAATGGTTAAAAAAGTAATTAAACAATATACCCCACAATCTATTGTTCTTCTGTTAGTATCTTATATCTCTGATGAAACAGTAACGGATCCTATTAAAGAGGGTGCAAAAGATTACATCATGAAACCATTTATCATGGATGAGTTAGTACGAAAGCTTTATCACTTTAAAGAGTGTCGAGAGATGAGAGAAGAGCTTAATACTATGCGACAATATTTAGATTTCATCTTTAAAAATATTGAGACAAGTGATACGAACCTTTCTCACTCACTTCCAGTGCTCGTTGAAACAAATTCACAAAAATGCACAGATAAACTAGCATTTGACTTATCTTATAAACTAAACATGCCTATTCGATTTATTTCCCTATCAAGCGATAACTGGCAAAAAGAGTTAGCCAATGATGATAAAGTTCTGTATTATCTAACTGATTATCATACACTCAAAAAGAGTGCAAAAGATAACTTGTGTAACATGATACCAACCAAAAATTGTATTTTAAGTTCTTTAGAAAAAGAGAATGAATTTCCGTATAAAAAAGTGGAGTTCTTAAACTCTGACATGGTAACAATCAATAATAATATCATGACCATTAATGACTATGTAAAACTAATGGTTTTATCATTCCAATCAAAATACCCTGATACTGAGCTTTCAAAAAAACTGGGGATTTCACGTAAATCTCTATGGGAAAAACGTAAAAAACTCGGTATTGAAAAAAAGAAATAAGGTAACAATTTGCGAAAACTATTTTTAACACTATTTTACAGTGGTCTTAGCCCAAAAGCACCTGGTACTATGGGTAGTATCGTTGCGCTCGTTCTAGGGCTGTTATTGTTGCTTTATATTGATGTTACGACACTACTTTTACTTTCTATTCTAATCACTGTTATTGCGGTTAAACATATCAATGAATATGAAAAAGAAGTAGGTGAGCATGATAGCAAAGAAATTGTTATCGATGAACTAGCTGGTATGTGGATTGCGCTGTCTATTTGTGTACCCAATCCAAACGATATGAACCAGTTTTTAATCATGGGTGGTTTAGCCTTTGTATTCTTTAGACTTTTTGATATTTGGAAACCTTCAATCATCGGACGAATTGATGAAAAAGTAGAAGGTGGCTGGGGAGTTATGGGTGATGATCTCGTTGCAGGTATTGCAGCGGGAGTTGCGGCATCTGGAGTTTATCAACTACTTATAAAGTTTATTTTATAACAAACCATAAATTCATCTTCAAAAGAAGATGAATTTAACACTTTACTTCGTACTACACTCTTTTTGACTACACGTATTTATTTTTAATGGACAATACAATGGACACCAACCAATTACGCCTGTTAGTAAGGGAACCATTCCAATTAACCCTAATAATGAGCTACTCATTACCCCATAAAGAATAATAGCTAATCCTACTAATACCCGTAAACTTCTGTCAATTTTTCCTAAGTTCTTATTCATTTTGAATCCTTTGTTATGTTTTATAGTGTAATCATAATGGATTCAAAAATCTTTTTCAGTAACATTGGTTACATTAGTCCAAAAGTTCTATCTTTTTTCTATGAAGTTTGATAAAGGCTCTATTTTCTAAATCTTTTAAGATACGACTTATTACTACTCTTGAAGTTGAGAGTTCATTGGCTAACGTTTCATGCGTAATTTCTATGATATTGTTTTCTTGTGATTTTAAATAGTCTAAAACCCTTTGGTCGAGTCTTTTAAACTTTATATCTTCGATAAGTGTTGTTAGGGCATTAAATTTTAAAGAAAAAAGTGAAAAGATATACTCTTGATAATGACTTGATCGAATCATTAACTCTCGAGAAACCTTTTGAGGAACTAACCAACCCTCTATAGGAGTAATAGTTTGTGCAGTGGCTATCGTCTCACTACCAGAAAGTGTACTAGAAGTATTAATAATACACTGTTCACCTTCATGTATTTCATATAAAGGAAGTACTTCATTTAGTTGTCCATGTATAACTAACTTCACACTTCCTTTTTCTAAAAGTAATATATCCTTACAAATATCCCCTTGATAAAACAGTGTTACGTCTTGAGGTATTTCAATATATTTTGAATTACTTTCTAGGTATTGTTTATCTTCAGTACTTAACTTAGCATAAAATTCAAAAGCTTTCATCTAACCTCTTTTATTTAAAAATACACCTATTATACCACGACTCTTTTATAATAGTCTCGTTATAATTCTCAAAAAATTTAGGAAACTATTTGGAACTTATACTTATTGCCATTGCTCTTGCTATGGATAGTGTTGCTGTATCAATTGCAACGGGTGCAAAATTTAAAACAATTTCATTTTCTGATACCATAAAAGTAGCCCTATTCTTTGGAATCTTCCAAGGGCTTATGCCTGTCATTGGCTACTTCCTTGGCTCTACTTTCGCAGAATACGTAGATAGTTTTGACCACTATATTGCTTTTGTAATTTTAGTTTATCTAGGATATCGTATGATAAAAGAGGGAATGCAAGATGAAATTGAAGAAGAAGTTGAGAACCTAAAAAACAAAACGCTGTTTATCTTAGCAATTGCAACCTCTATTGACGCCTTAGCAGTTGGTATCACATTTTCCTTTCAAAGCATAGATATATTGTATGCTGTTACTTTAATCACTCTAATTACCTTTTTCTTATGTGTGATTGCAGTTTATATTGGAAAAGCCCTTGGAGGATTTTTAGAGAGTAAGGCAGAGTATTTGGGAGGAGGGATTTTGATATTGCTAGCTGTTAAGATTTTAGTTAATGGCATTTAATTACCACTTAAACATTATTTTCTAGCTTTTATACTAAAATTATATTTTCATCTATAGGAATTTAAATGACTGATAACAATAAACATAAAAAACAAAATTTCAAACCAGATACTTGGACTCAATTGCAATATCACAATGAAAGGATCTACTATAATTTTGAGTTTTTTATCAAAATAACACTTGCCATTTCTGGTGGTCTTTCTTATCTTATTATCAATAAAATTACAGAGAATGCAGAACTAGTCTCCTACATAGTTAAGCTTGGAGCTATGTTTGAAATATTATCTGGAATTATTGCATCAACTGCAATTTTCTTTCATGTAAAATCTAAAATTAAAAGATTTGAAGTAATGCCAAAATCAATATTTAAAGAAATGTGGACTTGGTTAGAACCTTACTTTATAATTTTTATACTTTTTACTTCATTTACAATTGCTTGGGTTGCTTGGTTTAAAATTTCTATAATAATCTAGAATAAGATTGTAAAAGAAGTAAGTGTTTTTTGTAAGGTCACAAGGAAAAAGGGTGAAATCTTGAGGAGCGTACACGCAGTACGTGACGAGGGATTTCAGCCTTTCAACGCAGAGATTGCGAAAATAAGCTAACTTATTTTACAATCTTGGCGAATTCGTCGAAAATGTATTTCGACTCATGCGGCCCCGGAGACGCCTCTGGGTGATGCTGTACTGAGAAAATCTCTTTATTATTGTACTTCACACCCTCAATTGTATTATCAAACAGATTTTTATGTGTTACTTGTGCAATTTCCATAATCTCATCTGGTACATTGTAGTTATGGTTTTGTGCAGTAATTTCTACTACATTTTCAGTATTTGCTACTGGGTGGTTACCACCATGTTGTCCAAATTTAAGTTTGTATGTATCGAATCCGTGAGCGATTGATAACATTTGGTGACCTAAACAAATAGCAAACATAGGGATATTTGCAGTGATTAGTTTTTGAACTTGTTCTTTCTCTTTTGTTAAAGTCAATGGATCACCTGGTCCATTTGAAAGGAAGATTCCACCAATCTCTTTTGCTTCAAATCGTGCAATTAAATCATCTGCATTAAAGTTTGAAGGTACAACTTCAACTTCAAGTCCTGATTCAACTAACTCATTTAAGATGTTTCGTTTTACACCAAAGTCAACAACAACGATTTTTTTATCACTCATTACTGCTTTGTTGTATGCTTTTGCTTCATGATTCCACGCACCACTTTTGTGAACGTAAATCTCTTTTGTTGATACTTGCTCGATGTAGTTGATGTCTTCGATTCGTGGAGATGCAGCTAACTGTTTAGCCAGCTCATCTTTATTGGAAATCTCAGTTGAAGCAATCATCATCATTGCCCCTTCATCTCGTAACATTTTTGTTAAATATCGTGTATCAATATCACAAATACCTACAACGTTATGCTCTTTTAATAAAGCATCTAAATCACCTTCACCTCGGTAGTTTGAGTACTCATGATGATAGTTTCGCACTAATACACCTTTACAGTGTGCAGTTGCGCTTTCCATATCATCTGCGTTTACTCCAACATTTCCAATCTCTGGCATTGTGAATGTTACAAATTGTCCAGCATAACTAGGATCTGTGATAATTTCTTGATACCCAGTTAATGATGTATTAAATACAATCTCACCAACACTTGTACCCGTAGCACCAAAAGAGTTCGCCTCTAAAAAAGTACCATTTTCTAAATATATCCAAACTTTTTGCATTTTACATTAACCCTCGTTTTATTAATTCTTCTTCATATAATCGTTCATAAACTAAATCATAATCCTCTGTTCCAGGAATAAGTTTTCGTTTATAGTTTTTAATTTTACTTGTAACTGCATCATCTGCTAATTCGAATCCTTTTAAGAATTCGTCAATTGATGCAAAAATAACATTTTTTACTTGATTATCTGAACATGTGTAGTGGATGTAATCCTCTTCCCATAGATAATCTAAGACTTGGTGTGCCATATCACTAAATCTATCTTCATTATTTAAAATAACACCAAACTCATTTGCCATTCGTTTTTTTGTCATCCAAAAAAGTTGTCGGTAATCAGCGTTTAATAACTCAATTTCCTCTTCTTGTGCATCAAGAATTTCACCAACTTTTTCATCTAAATCATGCTCTTTTTCAATATCAGCATCTAAGATTTTTTCAATCTCTGCTGAAATTTCATCTTTTGTTTTTCTAATCTCTACAAATTCACAGTTTACTAAATCTCGTGAGATTCTTTGTGAAATATATTTAGTATGATGTAACTTCATTCGCATTGGCTTATCCTCTAATAATAGTATCGTCTCGCTCTGGTGATGTTGATACAATTCCAACTTTTACACCAGTTAATTCTTCAATTCTTTCAATATATTTCTTTGCATTTTCTGGAAGTGCCTCATAATCTCGACATCCAACAACACTATCCCAACCAGCAATCTCTTCGTATACTGGTTTAACATCATCTAAATCTGATGGCATATAATTAATAGTTTCACCATTTACTTCATAGGCACTACAAATTTTGATTGTTTCAAACCCATCTAAAACATCTAGTTTCATTAGTGATAACTGGTCACAACCATTAAGTCGTCCTGCATGTTTAACAGCAACTGCATCAAACCAACCACATCGTCGTCCTCGACCTGTTGTTGTTCCTACTTCTTTTCCAACATCTGCCATAGTTTCACCAGCATCTGTAAAGTCTTCAGAAGGGAATGGTCCATTTCCAACACGTGTTGTGTAAGCTTTTACAATTCCAGTAACAACCCCAATATCTTTTGGAGAAATTCCTAACCCTGTACACGCTCCAGCACTAACTGTACTAGATGATGTTACATATGGGTATGTTCCATGGTCAATATCAAGTAAGGTTCCTTGAGCACCCTCTAAAAGGATTCTTTTCCCCTCATCAATTGCTTGCCACACCATATTTGTTGTGTTTGCAATATATGGAGCTAGGGCTGCTTTATACTCTTCTAATAATGCAGTCATTTCTTCTTTGTTTGGTGTTTCAATTTCTAAAACATCAAAGATTGCTCTATTTTGCTCAAAATACTCAATAATAGCATCTGTTAATTTTGTAGGATTTAATAACTCACCTACTCTAAATCCTGAACGACTGATTTTCTCTGCATATGCAGGTCCAATTCCCTTACCAGTTGTTCCAATAGCTTTGTCACCTTTTAATCGCTCTTTTGCTTGATCAATTAGTGCATGGTATGGTAAATTTAAGTGCGCTTTATCAGAGATAAACAGTCGACCCTCTAAAGAATCAAATTGAACCATCTCTTTGATAATTGACTCAGGAGATAAAACAACTCCATTACCAATAATATTAATTGCTTCTGGATTTAATACCCCAGAAGGAATTAAATGAAGTGCATATCGTACTCCATCAACCCAGATTGTATGACCTGCATTATGACCCCCTTGGCTTCTACAAACCATATCATAATTTTGGGCAAGCATATCAACCATCTTACCTTTTCCTTCATCACCCCATTGTATACCTACAATTAAATCTGCTTTACTCATCTTAATCCTCTAAAATTTTTAATAAACTATCTGTATAAAATGCAAACCCTAATGAACAGATTCCATCCGAACTGTACTGTCCACCCTTGCATATCGTATAATTATCTTGAATGACTCTGTAATATACATCATCATAATACTTTAAACTTCCATGATATAAAGGTGCAATAACCATGTTGTCGTATTGAACCTCTTGTGATGTCTTTAAAAGTTTTTCTAACTCTGCTTTAATAGAAGCAGGAACAATATCAATTGCTGCTGTTAAATCCTCAATTGATTTTACTTGAATCAGCTGATTTAACCACGCACAATTTAACTCAAACAGTTGACCAATCTCACCTTGTTTAAAAAGTTTGATATCAATACTTAACTCTTGTGCAACAAGTTTTGGAATATTGATATTTGAAAGCTGTAATACTGGCTTAACTTCTAAAGCACCTAAAACCGTTGCCGTCAAATTTAAAATATCAGTGATATTATTATGGTTAATCCATTCACACCCAATTTGGTAATCCTCTTTTGAAGCATAACTAAATACCGGTTGTACATAAAACCATTTTTTATGGCTCGTTGTTCGCCCTAATCGTTTAGTAATAATACGTACCACATCCAGTGTACTATCTGCCCGTAGTGATACTTGATAGTTTTGCTCATCTGAAAAAGTTATGAGTTTTTTATTATCAGCAATAGCTTGATGTTGAGAGTAAGAGAAGTTTGGTGTTACAATCTCCTCAAAATCATTTTCATCTAAAACTGAACTAATAAGATTTTCGATTGCTCGTTTTTTCTTGGCAGTTTTACCAAAATAAAGTCGGCTTCCTTTTGGAATCTCATGTTCTAAAATCATTCGTTCCCTTTAAACATAGTTTGAGCAAATGCTTTGTTTGCAGCTCCATCAAATGGACGTAACCCTAACTCATCCATTGCAAGCTCAATAGCATTAACTACCCATGACGCTTCATAATCTTCCACAAGTCCCATGTGGTTGATTCTAAAAATCAATTTTTTAATATGGTCTTGACCACCTGCAATATTCACATTGTACTTTGTTTTTAAAATCTTTCTAATCTCTGGTGCATGTTCTGTGTACACGGTTGTCATGGCATTTGCTGGGTTAGCTGGATAAATCTCACACCCAATTGCTTGCATTGCATCTCGTGTTGCACGTGCTCGTAATGCTGTTTTTGCATACAACGCATCAAATCCACCGTTGTTTTTGATATGAGAAAGAATCTCACCCAATCCGATGATTAGTGTTGTTGCCGCAGTATAAGCTGTCGTATTTGTTTTTTGTTTTTTGATTTCACTTGCAAGGTTTAAATAATACCCCGTTGGTCGGCTATTGATTTTTTCAACTGCTGCATTTGAAAGTCCAATCATTGATAACCCTGGTGGCAACATCAACGCCTTTTGACTTCCTGTAATAACTGCATCAAGGTTTGTTGTATCTACTTTCTCAACTCCAATTGCCGTGATTCCATCAGCCACTATCATGATATCTTTGTTGAGTTTTTTTACTTCTGCCGCAATTTGTTCAACAGGGTGTCGTAACCCTCCAGCACTTTCACAAAGCTGAATAAAAATTGCATCGATGTCACTGTCATTTTTGATAGTTTCAACAATAGCGTTAACGTCAACTGGTGTATTCCACTCATTTTTGATTTCACTAAATGGGATATTAAAAGCTTCACAAATCTTTCCGAATCGCTCACCAAATTTTCCTGAGTTTACTGTCAATGCTTTTTTGTGTGTCAAGTTTGTCACACACGCTTCCATTGCTCCCGTCCCACTCGAAGCTAACATAACAGCTTCAGGCATATCAAAAATCTCTAATAATAAATTACGGGTTCTTTCAAAAATTGCTTCAAACTCTGGTGTTCTATGATGAATAGTAACATCCGCCATCGCTTTTCTAACAAACTCTGGTACAGGAGTTGGTCCTGGCGTTAATAACATCTACGTTCCTTTTCTCTTTCATTGCTTAATTGTATGATTTTAATTTAATTGTCATTTCTATAAAGCGTAATATTTTATCCAAAAGAATATTATGAAGAGGTTAGACAAATCAAAACCATCATTAAAGCATTAACAATTGGCAAGCGTCACGTCTATTTTTTCACAACTACAAATTTATCATCTTTTAAACAAATTCCTTGACAACTTTAATTTTATTATATATAATAGTCATATTTTATTACTATTTTCTATAAATAGTAGTATTTCTAAATATTAAAGGAATGAAAATGGCAAAAGTCTTAAAGAAAAAACAGGTAAGAAAAGTTGCGTTAAAAGCCTCTAAAAAAGTGGCTAAAAAGAAAAACGTTAAAAAAGTAGCAAAAAAGGTTATTAAAAAACTG
>LPNY01000042.1:98627-182440 GCA_001655195.1 Arcobacter sp. EP1 | reverse complement strand
AAAACCAAAAAAACTAAAAGTGGCTAAAAAAGTTGCCAAAAAAACGGCTAAAAAACTGACTAAGAAAAAAGCAACACCAAAAAAGAGTGTTGCAAAGAAAAAACCAGTAAAAAAAGTTCCAACAAAAGCGTCCCCTAAAAAATCAGTTAAAAAAAGCACGAAAAAGAAATAACAACAAAATCTTTGTTTCTTAGAAACTAAGAAAACCTCTTTGAGTAAGAAAAGGGATTTCTCCTTTTTTTGCTCAATTTCTCGCCTTCAAACTCTTTTTGATATAATTTCTCAAAAATTAAAGACTATCAATGAATTTAAAAGACGAGTTCTCAAAAGAGAAACTAACAATTACCATGGCAAAATATGAGATGTACTACCAAGTTGCCCTTGGAAATTTAATCAGCCAAACAAAAACTGAAGCAATGAGTTATGATATAGATTTTCAGCAAGCCTTAGGGGCACTGTATGAACTCTTTAGTGATTTACAAGATTTTAATTATGCTGAGGAAGTGATTGAAAAAGAGTTACAAAAACAAGCAGCTATAGATGCAGTACAAAATTTCGTCAACGAACACCTTGAGCTTATCAAAGAAAAAAAGTTTGAATTAGAACCTACTATTAATGCTATTAATGATGAAGAGTTTTTCAACCCAGCAATGATTGAAGTTTGTCACAAACAACTTGATAATCAAATTGAAACATGGCAAGGCATTATAACCGAAGAACTCAGCGCACAAATCATGGCTTCTATTGAAGCTTTGGAAGAAAATTAAAGTAACCACTGGTTACTTAAAAATAGAACCTACAAGGAATATATTATGAGCTTAGAAGTATGGATCACTCTACTATTAGCTTCAATTGCCATCTCTGTTTCACCAGGAGCTGGTGCAGTGGTTTCAATGAACTATGGCATTAAATATGGATTACGAAAATCCTATGCGGCAATCATGGGTTTACAACTGGGGCTTTTAGCACAAACTTTTGTGGTTGTGATTGGTTTAGGGGCAATTATTGCTAAATCGGTGATGTTATTTACTATTATTAAATGGGTTGGGGTTTTATACCTCATCTATTTAGGTTTGAGCAAAATATTTGAAAAAGTTGAAATCATTGACGAAGCGGAGCATATCAACAGTTATAGTGCAAAAAAAGCTTTTGTTACAGCAACGTTTATTAATCTAACTAACCCAAAAGCGACGGTTTTTCTTGTGGCATTTATTCCTCAGTTTTTAAATCCAAATGAGTCAATGTGGTTACAGTTTTTAATTATAGCAGGCACACTTTGTGCGGTTGATATTATTGTTATGACAGGATATTCAAGTTTAGCAACACGGCTTCGATTTTTGATTAAGGATGTTAAAGCCATGAAAATACAAAACCGTATAACAGGAAGTTTCTTAATTTTAGCAGCACTCTTAATGTCCGGAGCTAAACGGGCATAAACATATGAAGTTTAATCACCAAAGGTGGTTAAACTATCATACATTCTCAAAATCTATTCATTAAACTTTTTTTCTTGTGCACTCTCTAAAATAAGTTTTGCAATGTTATCTGTTTCATTAGCAACTTCTTGAGTACGATTTGAAATAGAGGCATTTTGTTGGGTTTTATGATCCAATGAATTAATAGCATCATTGATTTGTTCAATCCCAGACTTTTGCTCTTTACTAGCAGTTTCAACATCGGAAATCAAATCAATAGTTTTAGCAATATTATCATTAAGCCCACTGTACCCTTCAATCATTTTTGAAGCGATAGTTTTTCCATCATTTGCTTTTGTTGTTGCACTCTCCACTAACGATTTAATCTCATTGGCAGCTTCAGCACTTCGTGATGCTAAATTTCGTACCTCTTGGGCAACAACAGCAAACCCTTTACCAGCTTCTCCTGCTGTTGCTGCTTCAACAGCCGCATTAAGGGATAGAATATTGGTTTGGAAAGCAATTTGGTCAATCACAGAAATTGCTTCATTGATAGCACTAACTTGTTCATCAATATCATTCATAGCATTGGTGGTTTCTTGAGCTAAAGCTTTACCTTCACTTGAAGAATTCTCTAACTCTTTAGCGTACTGTGCCATACAGATAACATTTTGTGTATTGTTAACAATATTACTGGTCACCTCTTCAAGGGCTGCTGCAGTCTCTTCTAAAGCAGCAGCAGATTCATTGGAGTTTTGGTTAAGATTTTTAACATTATCCAATAATACTTCACTACTATTAGCTAATGATAATCCATTGGATTTATTCTCAACAAGCATATCATTAATAATATCTGCCAAGGCATTTAGACCTAATGAAGTTTTACCCATAGCATTTTCAATACGGTGCGTAAAATCCAGCTGTTGGAAACTTGTCAACGCATTATCAATACGATTTAAATCCACAGCTACATCACGCGACATCACTTCTAACATCTCATTAAAAATAGTTTTTAACTCTTCAAGATTTGTATTGCTTGTACTTTTTAGTACTTCTTGTTTGATTTTCCCCTCTTTAACCAGCGAAACCACACGTTTTACATCATTGATTAGTTCTGTATCTTCTTGGATGAGGGCTTGGGTTTTTGTAATATTTTCATTAACAACTTGAGACATCACTCCAATTTCATCATGGGTATTGCTTGAAAGTAACGTTACGGTATCACTCTCTTTATTAAGATATTTAAAAAACTCTATGAGACCATTTTGAAATTTATTCAGTGGCGTAATCACTGTTTTATTAATTACAAAATAGACCACAAAAGCAATGATTATTAAAAAGATGGTTGCGATGATAACACTTTGGTTTCGAATACTATTAGGTGCTGCTAATACTTCTGATTCATCAATTTCAGAAAGAATTGCCCACGTTAAATCTTTACCAATTTTTATTTTCCCATATGCTGAGAGTACAGATGTTCCATTATAGTTGGTCATAATTTTAGTATCCGCTTTTCCTTTTAGGGCACTTATTGCCGCTTGTGTTTTAACATTTCCTTTTTTAGGATTTGCAAAAGAGGCTTTGATACTGTGCGTTTTTGGATTAAGAAAACTATCACTTCGCATCAAATAATCCATTCCTACTAAATAGTCCTCTTGGGTTTGGGCATACCCTTTTCTAAATCCCATCACACTATTAATAGCTTTATCGCTCAGTTTAAATACTAAAATTCCTGTTAACTCTTCATCTTCAAAAACAGGAGCACCTAAGAACATTCTTGGTTCATTATTATCAGGAGCATAGGGTCGCATATCCACAAAAGTTGCTCGTTTATTTTTGAGGGTTTTTTCAAAAACTTCACCAATACCACTGCTCTTTAGTTCGCCTGTAATTAGGTTCTCACCATAATCCAAATTTTTTTCAACTGCATACATGATTTGTGCTGTTCGAATATTAACAAGATAAATATTTGCGTAATCATTGGCTTTCATATAATTTGCAAAAAACGTTTCATGGGGTTTGGTTACGTTTTTTACATGCTCTTCCTCAATGGGAAACTTACCCTCAGCGTTAATATTCATCATACCTTCAATGCTGTCCATATCATAGGCTAACTCAATAACATCCTTTGTAGTTACCAAGGTATTAATACTTGCAACTTTTTGTGCAAAAAAGTTCATTAACTGTTGGGTTTTTCCATCCCGTGCAGAAGTTAGTAACCCATAACTTTTTTTCATTAGGGCTTCACTTGCATTATTTACAGAAATAAATCCCACCACTGATGCTAGTAGAAATAGTCCTAACAATGCAATAGCTAACACTTTTGCTTTAATGCTACTATTTTTAAACATGCCTCTCTCCTTCAATGTTGTTTCAATGATTTAAATCTATCTTAGTTATGTGAGATTGATATGACAATAAAGAGTCAAAAATAAGAAATTAAGAAAATATTAAGTTTAATAACCATGGAGGTTATTAAATAACTATTTGTTATACTTTGATCTTTTATTTTATGGGATTAGGGAACCAATTTATGAACATCAAAAAGTTATTTTTTAGTTTTTTGCTGATACTTATCATAGCACTTTTAAGTGCCTATTTTACAATTTTAAAGATGAATCAGCTCTCCGTTAACACACAAAAAATGTATACGCATCCATTTACTGTTAGTAATGCCGTGGCAAGCATCCAAACTAACATTATCACTATGCATCGTGATATGAAAGATATTGTACTTTCAAAAAACTCATTAGAGATTTTAAAACTAGTACAAGAAATCCAACAAGAAGAGGATAAAGCTCTTAAAAGTTTTGGTGCTATCTATCAGTATTATTTAGGAGATAAAGAAAACATTGATACTTCCTATAATGCGTTTAAAGAGTGGAAACAAATACGTGAAAAAGTTTTAGTTAAAATCTATGATAATAAACGTGAGGAAGCCATCGCCATTACTAAAGGTGAAGGGGCAAAACATATTAAAGATTTGTATGAAAAGATTGAAACCTTAAAAACATTTGCCTTTAACAAAGCTAACCACTTTTATACCAGTTCCATCAAAGACAATGGGGTCGATTATGTTATAGGGGTTATTATTACCACTGTTCTTTTATCAGGGTTGATTATTTTATATATCATCAATAGCCTTCTTAAAATCAATAAACAAAACAATAAACAACTCTATTTGATTGACCAAAATATTTTAATGGCTAGAATTAGTCTTAATAAAGATGTCATGGAAATAAGTAACGCCTTGTGTCGGACACTTCAAGTAAAAAAAGAGGATATTATTCATACCAAAAATGAACACTTTTTTACCGATGCAACACAGTTTAAAACTTTTGAAAATATCATTTTTTCAGCTAAAGAGTTCACATCAGAAGTGTATATCACCATCAATAACGTCAAACTGTGGTTTAACATTGAAATTTTCCCTGAGTTAGATTCAAATTTTAAACTGCGCTCTTTTAATATCATTTTGACCAATATTACAGATAAGAAAAAAATCGAAGAGGTTGCTATTATTGATTCTTTGACAGGATTAAACAACCGAAACTATTTTGAGACCATCTTTGAAAAAGAGGTCAGACGAGCAAAACGGGACAAAAAAAATCTCAGTATGATTATGTTGGATATTGATTTCTTTAAACAGTACAACGATACCTATGGTCACCATGATGGAGATAAAGCTCTTAAAGCCGTTGCAAAGGTCATTGACAAATATACTAACCGTTCATATGATTATGCATTTAGAGTGGGTGGAGAAGAGTTTATTCTTTTATGTCAACATCAAGATATTGTGGAACTAGAAAACTTTACACAACGATTTATTCAAGATATTGAAAAACTAAAAATACTACATAAAAATAGTAAAGTCTCTGACTTTTTAACCCTTTCAGCAGGTATTGTACTCTTTGAAGATAGTCATTTGCTCAACGCTGATGAAATGTTTAAAATAACTGATGGACTTCTGTATAAAGCAAAAAAAGAGGGACGAAACCGATTTAAATCTGATACGATTAAATAGTTTATACACCGCATAAACTTTTATTGGGCATAAAAAAAGAGAAGAACCAAAGTCCTTCTCTTTTTAGTGTGTATCAATCTAAAAGATTAGATAAACTCTACACCTTTTTCACCCTCTGCGATTTCACCAATAACATAACCATCAGTGTTTGCTAATACAGCATCAACATTTGCAGGATTTACAACAAGAATCATACCAACACCCATATTAAATGTTCGGTACATCTCTTCTGTTTCTACAAATTGTCCCATGTATTCAAAGATTGGTAAAACTTTGATTGAGTCTCTTTTTACCACTGCTTTTAAATTATCAGGTAATACTCGTGGTAAGTTTTCAGTAATTCCCCCACCAGTGATATGAGCTAAGGCATTGATGTTCTCTTTGTTTGCTTTGAACTCTTTTACGTAAATTCTTGTAGGTTCTAATAAAACATCTTTTAATAGTTTTCCATCGAACTCATCTTCAAGTGTCATTTCAAGTTTCTCTAAAAGAAGCTTTCTAACAAGTGAGAATCCATTTGAGTGAATACCAGAAGATGGTAAAGCAATCAGGGTATCACCTGCGGCAATTCTTTCAATTCGGTTTAACTCTTCTTTTTCTGCAATACCTACACAGAAACCAGCTAAATCAAAATCACCCTCTTTGTACATACCTGGCATTTCAGCAGTTTCACCACCAACAAGTGCACACTCAGAACGAATACACCCTTCAGCAATCCCTTTTACAACATCTGTTGCTTCATTAACTTCTAACTTCGCCGTTGCATAGTAATCGAGGAAAAACAGTGGCTCACCAAAGTTACATAAAAGATCGTTTGTACACATTGCTACTAAATCAATACCAACCGTGTCAAACTGTTTTGCATCAATTGCTAACTTTAGTTTTGTACCAACTCCATCTGTTCCTGATAAAATTACCGGTTGTTTATACCCTGTTGGCAGTTCAAATGCCCCAGCAAAAGAACCAATTCCACCTAAAACTCCAGGAATCATTGTTGATTTTACATGGGGTTTAATGTTTTCAACAAACTGATTTCCAGCATCAATATCTACACCAGCATCTTTGTAGCTTACTGTACTCATTTCTTACCTTTGTGTCACAAATATTCTTTTTCAAATTAAATTTACTTATAAATTTTCTTTGTACTTAGAATTTTTCATATACTTTAAAAATTTTTTGGTATTATATCGAAAATTTATTAAAAGGACGTATTTAGATGTCAAGCTTAGAAAACGCAAATTACGCCTTTAACGAAATGATGGTTCATGTACCTTTATGTACCCATAAAGAGCCTGAAAAGATTTTAGTTATTGGAACCGTTGATGATGAATTAAAACAAGAAGTTGAGAAACACAAAGCCCAAGCTACATTTGGTGATACTTCACTTTTAACTGCTCACAATGAAAAAGATATTGATGTTATTATTTTAACAGATGTTGCTGTAGATGATCTTCTATTAGCAAATATTGAGCGAGTTTTAAAAAATGATGGAATTATTACATTCCCATCAAAGAGTTTTCATAGAAATGAAGAGACTCTAAAAGCAGACTTACAAAGAGTAGGTGAAAAGTTCTGGATTGCAATGCCATTTAGTTTTGGTCATAAAACAGCAATCATTGCTTCAAAGAAATACCATCCAACAGCAGATATTGTATTACAAGTATCTGATTTACTTGATGATGTTAACTACTACTCAACTGAAGTACACCACGCTTCATTTGTATTTGCTTCACACATTCATAGAAAACTTACAGGTATTGCAAAGCGATAAGCTTTGCCTGCCTTTATTCACTTAAACTCTACTCTTATATAGAAATTTTTGCTACATAACTTTGGTTAAATCCAAATTTAGATAAAATGCGCGCATGAATAATGAAACATTTAAACATGCTATTGCACTCACCGGTGGAATTGCAACGGGAAAAAGTACAGCCTGTAGCCTTTTAAAACTACACGGTTTTTTAACAATTGATGCAGACAAAATTGCTCACAAACTACTGGATATGCATAGTGGCGAAATTGCTAACATGTTTGGAAGCCAGTATGTTAAAGAGGGCAAAGTAATTCGAAAAGAGTTAGGGAAAATCATTTTTGCTAATGAACAAGAAAAACTTAAACTAGAAGCGTTTATTCACCCACTCATTCGTCAGGAAATTGAAAAAGAGTCCGTAATCTTTGAAGAAGCAGGAAAACCCTACTTTATTGATATCCCTCTGTTTTTTGAAAAGATGCATTACCCAATCGATAAATGTTTAGTGGTTTATACCCCACGAGATTTACAAGTACAACGACTGATGAATCGAGATGCCATTGACGAAGATGAAGCAAAACTAAAAATCTCAAATCAAATGGACATCGAAGAGAAAAAAAATAGAGCGGATTATTTGATTGATAATTCAAGTAATCTAAAAAGTCTACAAAAAGAAGTAGAAAGAGTGATTAAGGAGATTTTATGACATATACAAAATATAGTGCAAGTGGAAATGACTTTGTAATCTTCCACACCTTGGTAAAAGAGGACTATTCAAGCCTTGCACAAAAATTATGTAATAGAACAGAAGGCATAGGTGCAGATGGATTGATTGTACTTATTCCGCACGCAGAACATAACTTTGAGTGGCTTTTTTATAACAGTGATGGTAGTGATGCAGCAATGTGTGGAAATGGGACACGAGCCTGTGCTCATTACGCCTATACCAATAATTTAGCTCCTGCTTCCCTGTCATTTATGACAGGTGCTGGAACTATTGCCTGTGAAGTAAACGGTGATGTAGTACAAACACAAATGACCCCACCAGTTGTATTAAAAGAAGCCTTTGAACAAGAGGGATTTACATGGTGGTTCGTTGATACGGGTGTTCCACATTTAGTAACACTGGTGGATGATCTAGAAGATTATAACCATGACTTATGTGCAAAGATGAGATATGAACATAATGCTAACGTTAATTTTGCAACAGTTAAAGAGGGTAAAGTTTATGTACGAACTTATGAGCGTGGCGTAGAACATGAAACACAAGCTTGTGGAACGGGTATGGTTGCTTGTTTTTTACGGGCAAACAATTTAGGACTCGTTGAAGATAGCACTTTTGTTTATCCAACAAGTAATGAAGAGTTAACGCTTACAAAAAAAGAAGAGACCCTTTTCTTTAAAGGTTCAGTTAAAAAGGTATTTACGGCAAACTTATGTTAAAAGTACTTCTATTAATAGGCTTTATTATTGGAAATCTTTATGCTTCCAATTTACCTCAAAGTTACTACCAAATTCAAGGGATAGAAAAAAAGAAAGATTTCTTTTTTAACTATCTCTATGAACTTATAGAACAAGAGAATATAAATATTCTAAAAGAGCGAAACCATGTACTATCACTTTTTAAAAAAGATTTACGGGATAAAAAAAACCGTTCATATAAAAACAAACTTTTAAAAATAAAATGGAAATATGATATTAAAAAACTCTATGACAAAGAAGAATATCTTAAAAAAATTGATGTGGTACCGGCCTCTTTAGCTTTAGCGCAAGCTGCGGTTGAGAGTGATTTAGGAAGAAGCCGCTTTACAAAAGAGGCGCACAATATATTTGGGCACTGGACCTATGATGAAAAAATTGGAATTATTCCCAAAAAGCGCCCTAAAAATGCAAAATATTTTATTCGAGTTTTTGGCTCACTACAAGAAGCCGTTACTGCATATATGTTAAATCTTAATAGAAACAAAGCCTTTAAATCATTTCAAGACAAACGAGATAATTTAAAACAGCACGGTAAAAGTTTAAGTGGCTTGGAACTTAGCCAAACACTTATAAACTATTCAGGTATTGGCACAAAATATTTAGACATCTTAAAAACAATGATAAAAAATGAAAATCTAGAAAAGTATGATAGGATACTTTTTTATAAAATAAAGGGATAAAATGAATTTCACAGCACCATTAAAATCGGATTCCATTAAAGTAATGCTTCTTGGAAGTGGGGAGTTAGGTAAAGAGGTAGTTATTGAGGCACAACGTTTAGGTATTGAAACCATTGCAGTTGACTCATACAACAATGCACCAGCACAGTTAGTTGCCAACAAAGCATACACAATCAACATGAAAAACAAAAATGAGATTTTGGATGTTATTCGAAGAGAAAAACCAACTTATATCTTGCCTGAAGTAGAAGCAATAAATATTGAAGCACTTTTTGAAGCTGAAAACGAAGGTTTCCATGTAATTCCAAATGCTGATGCAGTGAATAAAACAATGAACCGAAAAAACATTCGACAGTTTGCAGCTGAAGAGTTAAAAGTAAAAACGGGACCCTATGAGTTTGTAACAACTTTTGAAGGATTACAAAGTGCCGCACAAAATATGGGATTCCCATGTGTGATTAAACCAGTTATGAGTTCTTCAGGACATGGGCAAAGTGTTGCAAAATCGGAAGCTGACTTAGCAAAGTCATGGGAAATTGCAAAAGAAGCTCGAGGTGATGCCAGTGAACTTATCGTAGAAGCGTTTGTAAAATTTGATTATGAAATTACGATGTTAACTGTACGAAATGAGCAACAAACTGTATTTTGTGAACCTATTGGACACATTCAACAAGATGGAGACTATATCTTCTCTTGGCAACCAATGAACATGAGTGAAACGGCAAAGAAAAATGCACAAGAAATTGCAAAAACAGTAACTGATGGACTAGGTGGTCGAGGTATTTTTGGTGTTGAAATGTTTGTTCAAGGTGACGAAGTTTACTTCTCAGAAGTAAGCCCACGACCACATGATACTGGAATGGTAACAATGATTACCCAATCTCAAAGTGAATTTGCCTTGCATATTCGAGCCGTACTTGGATTACCATTAGATTATATTGATTATGGTGCAGGTGCGAGTGCTGCCTATAAAGCAAAAGAAGATACCTTTAATCCAATCGTTGAAATAAATGAAAAAGCCTTTACCGCTACTTCATATGCACGTGTATTTGGAAAACCACAATCACATGTTGGAAGACGAATGGCAGTTGCATTAACCTTTGATAAAGACTCAAGTGAAAAAGCCCTTGAGGAAGCAAGAGAGATTATCAAAAACTTTAATGACAAATAAAACCGCATAATTTATAAAAATTCTCAAATTTCTTTAAAGCCCTATTCTATAGCGAGTTTAGGGCTTTTTTTATGGCAATTTTAGTACTAATTAGTACTATTTTTACTTTGACCTCTTGACAACTACTACTAATTAGTACTATAATTTCATCAGGAGTTATATCATGAATACAAAAAGTTTAAAGTCTTACGGTTATAGAACAGACAAAGCAATGCGAACTGTGGTTCGATTAGAAAGAGTCACTCAAAAACTACAACAAAAGACCCTTAACTATTTATCAGATAATAACTTAACATTTAACCAGTTTAAAGTACTTGAAGTACTTTACCATCGTGGCAATTTAAATATTGGTTCAATCACAAAACTCACTATGAGTACTCCTGGAAATATCACTGTTGTGGTCAAAAATCTCAAACGAGATGGTTGGATAACAGCAATTGCAGACCCAGAAGATAAGCGTGCTTCAATTTTACAACTTGAAGATAAAGGCAAAGAAGTGATTGAGAGAGTCTTTCCAGAACATGCAAAAAACCTTCATAATAATATGGAAGTATTAAGTGATGATGAACTGGATACACTATTTGATTTGTTAAACAAAGTCTATAAAGCAAATTAAGAGCAAATAAAAAAAGCTTTTTTTTGTTCATATAGTACTAACTAGTAATATATAATTTTAAAGGAAATAAAATGAGAATTGTAAAATTAGGATTGGCTTCAATTTTAGCAGCAGGTGCACTTTTTGGTGGAACATATAATATAGATAAAAGTCACTCAAATGTAGGTTTCAAAGTAAAACATATGATGATTTCAAATGTAAAAGGAAACTTCAATGAGTTTAACGGAAGCTTCAAATATGATGAAAAAAGTAACACCCTAAAAAGTTTAAAAGGTGAAATCAAAGTATCCTCTATTGATACTGATAATGCCAAACGTGACGGACACTTAAAATCAGCAGATTTTTTTGATGCTAAACAACATCCTAATTTAACTTTTGTCTTAGATAAAATCCAAGAGGATAAAGCGTACGGAGTACTAACAATGAGAGGTGTTTCAAAAAATGTTGTTTTAGACTTTGAAAACAATGGTTCAATCAAAGACCCATGGGGAAATACTCGAGTAGGTTTAGCTTTGAGAGGAAAAATAAATCGTATGGATTATGGACTAAAATATAATTCAATTTTAGAAGCAGGTGGGGTTGCTGTTGGTGAGACAGTAAAACTTGATATTGAAATTGAAGGTATTTTAGCGAAGTAATTCGTTAAGCCCCTTCAAGCTTTACTCGTAAAGCTCTTTAGGATTTACTACTAAACGGTGCCTTTTAAATGATTAATTTAAAAGGAGACCTTGCGCATTGATTCACTCAATGTGCTAAAAGTAGTTATTAAATAAAAGGATGAGCGAAAAGATGTTACCAACACTATTTATCTCCCATGGAAGCCCAACATTAACTATTGAAAATAATACAACAACACAGTTTTTAAAAGAACTTCCAACAAGATTTGATACGCCTAAAACGATTCTAATAATATCAGCGCACTGGAGCACAAATGAGTTAAGAATTTTAACGAATGAAGATCCTTTTATTATTTATGATTTTTATAATTTTCCAGAAAAACTTTATGAACAAGAGTATCCGGCAAATAATGATATAAATAAAGTTAAAAAGGTCGTTACTCTTTTAAATAATGCGAATATTAATATCTATGAAGAAGAGACACGAAGTGGATATGACCATGGAGTATGGTCACCACTTAAACTTATGTATCCAAAAGCAGATATTCCTATTGTACAGCTCTCATTACCTTTAAATTTTAGTGCTAAAGAGCTAATGAACATAGGAGAAGCGTTAAGTAGTTTAAGAGAGGATACACTCATTGTTGCAAGTGGTGCTATGACACATAATCTACGAGATATGAATTGGCATGACAAAAACCAAAAACCCGTTAACTATGCTGTTGCTTTTAGAGACTGGGTTGTGGAAAAGTTAGAAAATAAAGAGATAAACAGTTTAATAAATTTTGAAAAAGATGCTCCCTATGTACGGCAAAACCACCCTACGTTAGAGCATTTTTTACCTATCTTTGTTGCCCTTGGTGCTTCAAAAAAACATCAGGGAGAATCATTACACAATAAATATATGTATGGTAATCAAGCCATGGATACAATAATATTCAAGGAGTAAATTATGGTTTTAATATTTGTAGCAAGCCTCAATGAAAATATGAAATTAGCAAATGTTGTACAAGAACAACTCACAAGCTTAGGAATAAAGAATCAAATTATCAATTTAGTGGAATTAGCGCTTCCCATGTATGATAGTGATAAAGAATCAAAGGATGGTATTCCCAAAAAAGCACTGGATTTAATTCCACCAATGGAACAAGCCCACGCTTATGTAGTTATTAGCCCAGAGTATAATTTTTCACTGCCTCCTGTTTTAGTTAATTTTGTAGCATGGATTTCCCGTTCTGGTGATGATTTTAGAAAACTTTTTACGCTCAAAACCATCCAACTTGCAACCCATAGTGGTGGTGGGGGCTCAAACGTAACCCAAGCTATGCGAAATCAGTTTACAAACCTTGGTGCGATTGTAATGCCACGAGAAATCATAACCACCTATCAAAAACCTTTAGACAAAAGCAGTAGTGAAAAAATTCTTTCGCAGTTTGTAAGTGTCCTAAATAAACAATTTTAAATAAAGAGGAGACCAACATGTTAAAAAAACTATTAAAAGAGAATATGGGAACCTCGAATTTGGGGTGGTTAGAGTCACAATTTCATTTTAGTTTCGCCGAATATCGTAATATGGACAACATTCAGTTTGGAGTTTTGCGCGTACTTAATGATGATATTGTACACCCTCAAGGTGGTTTTGACACCCACCCCCATGCCAATATGGAAATCATCTCTTATGTCGTTAGAGGAGAGATTACCCACAGAGATTCTATGGGAAATGCGGAAACACTAAAACGTGGAGAAGTACAATATATGAGTGCAGGTGATGGAATCCATCATAGTGAACATAATCATCATAAAAGCGAAGACTTACGACTCCTTCAAATTTGGATTTTACCTCCTAAAAATGGACTTCCACGTATTTATGGTTCTCATAAATTTATTGAATCAGAACGCAAAAACAGATTACTTAATATTGTCTCCAGTAACGAAGGTACAGCAAAAGTAAAAATACATCAAGATGTCAACTTATTTGTTAGTGAGCTTGATGAAAATCTTAGCTTAGACTATACAATCAAAGAACATCGACAGCTCTACTTTGCACAAATTGAAGGAGAATTATCAGTAAATGGTATTGTATTAAATAGTGGCGATGCAATGGAGATTACTAAAGAGAGTCAATTATCTATCAAAGCACTTACTCAATCACACTTTTTATTTATAGAAATGCAAATACCAAAGAATGACCTCTTTTAATAGATCAAGATAGTTTTAGACTAATCAAAAATTTTAAGAATAAGTGGTATTTTTTTAAATTATAATATAAAAAAGGATACGTCATGAAACTGGGAGTCTCTGCTTGTCTTATTGGTAAAATGTGCCGTTATGATGGTGGTCATGCAAAAGATAGATTTGTGCTTGATGTATTGAATAACTATTTTGAGATGGTTGCTTATTGTCCAGAAGATAAACTTTTTGGAAGCCCTCGAGAAACCATCCATCTTGAGACTAAAAATGATAAAACCATCGCTATTACATCCCAAACACACAAAGATATCACACAAGAACTCAAAGCAGTATCTAAAACCTATACTAATCATATGGATAATGAAAACCTATGTGGTTTTATTTTAAAATCAAAATCACCAAGCTGTGGATTAGAAAGAGTTAAAGTTTATGAAGAAAACTCAAAATTTTCGCAAAAAAAAGGTATTGGTATCTTTGCAAAGCAGATACAAAAAAGATTTCCCTATCTTCCTATTGAAGAAGAAGGACGTTTAAATGATGACTGGATACGTGAAAATTTCTTTATGCAAGTTTTTGCGTATGAAGATTTACATATATTTTTAGAAAACTCCCCATCTCAAAAAACATTAGTTCAGTTTCATACACAATATAAATATCTTATTTATAGCAAATCAACCAGTGACTATAAAGCCTTAGGAAATATTGTTGCAAATCGAGAAAAAAAACCATTTTGTATGGTTATAAAAAATTATAAAGAGGGTTTCTTAAAAGCAATCTGTAAAAAAAGCACTATTAAAAAAACATATAATGTACTTCAGCATATTGCAGGTTATTTCAAAAAAGAGATTACTAAAGAAGAAAAAACACATCTACATGAAGCACTTAAAGAGTTTAAAAAAGAGTTAATACCACTTATTGTTGTAATAAAATTAATTGAAATTTATACCATCAGGTTTAAAATAGATTATTTAAAGAAACAAAAATTTCTGAATCCTTATCCAAAAGCATTAGCATTGCGTTCTTCTATCAAAGCGAATAAAGGTATTTAGTTTTTTTTAGCTGCTTCAATGATTTTTTCAACCAGTTGCATTAAATCAATTGGTTTCATGATATATTCATCCATACCTGCATCATAAAGCTCTTTGAGTTGCTGTTCATTGTTATAAGCAGTGGTAACAATAATAGGAATAGAAGGATTGACTTTTTTAATCTCTTTGATGAGTTCAACCCCGTTGAGTTTTGGCATATTTATATCAGTCACTACAATATCAAAGCTATCTTCGTTAAAACAGTTTAGCGCATCTAGTCCATTATCATGAGAGACAACTCTACCAATAATATTTGATAAAAAGTTTTCGGTAACATCTTTTAAATCAAGTTCATCTTCTACATATAAAACAGTGATATCTTTTAAAATCTCTATATCCATAATAATCATCCATCGAACAAAGTTATGATAAACTCTGCGCCCTTGTAAGTTTTGTTTCTAAACTTATATTGTACATTTTTTACGTTTAGTTTTCCATCCATATTTAGAACAATAATTTGGTGTGTCATATATAAACCAAGTCCTGTACCGTGACTTTGGTGTTTTGTTGTGAAATACGGTTCAAATATTTTTTCAATTATTTTTTCTGGTATTCCACCACCAGAGTCCTTAATAAGGATAATTAGTTTATTATTTTCTTTTTTCACATCAACAAACAGGTGTCTATCATCACTATTATTAATAGTTTGCATGGCATCTTTTGCATTATTCATAATATTAATAATTGCTTGAATAAACTCATTTTTATACCCATAAAATGTGACTTCTTTATCAATATTTGCATGAAGGTTGATATTTTCTTGTTTTAGTGACGCGTATACTAAATCAAGATTTGTCTGGATTATCTCCGCAATATTAAATGTAACTTTCTCTTTATCGGTTCTAAAAAAATTTCTAAAATCATCAATTGTAGAAGAGAGGTATTTACTAGTTGTTACAATATTATTCATTGATTGTTCTAACACCTCATCAGTGAGTTTATCAAATTGTTTATAGGCAGTAATTGAACTAGCATTGGTTGAAATTACACTTAAGGGTTGGCGCCATTGATGTGCGATATTCTCTATCATTTCACCCATTGCAGACATTTTAGCTTGGTTAGCGATAAGTTTATCTTTTGTTTTTAGCTCCGTTAAATCAACCAGTGTCATAATACGTATTGTTTGATTATTCCGCTGTACGTTTTGTTCTTTTAGTAAAGCAAAAAACTCTTCTGCATGTCTATTTAACATAACAACTTCATATTCACTTGTCATATCTAAACTGGTATTTTCTTTTATTTTTGACATGGATTTATCACTGACAAAATCATCAATCATCAAACCTAAAGCTTCTTCTTTTTTTGAAAAATGAAACAGTTTTAACCCACTGGTATTGATATCGATAATTTTTCCATTCTCTAACAATACAATAGACTCTATTGTTGCATTAATCAGTTGTTCAAAACTTTTATTTGAAATTTCTAACGCTAAATTTTGCCCTTCTAATTTCATATTTACTTCTTGCAATTGCTGGGTACGACGATTCACTAAAGTCTCTAAGTTCAAAGTATGTTCTTGAATAAGGGCATCTTTATTTTTAATATTTTGAATCATTCCATTAAAGTTATTACCTAACTGTTCAAATTCATCTCGACTTTTTAAATCAATTTTAACATCTAAATTACCTTCTGATACGCTGTTTGTTGCTTCACTCAGCAAAAGTATTGCTTGGGTTGAACGCCGTGCAATCATAAAAACAACAATAAGGGAAATCAAAAAAAGCAATCCAAAAAAGAGTGCTGCTTTTTGTAAAATATCCAGTTTGATACTTTCGTAATTTTTACTAGGAATCCCCACTAAAATTGAACCAGAAATTGAAGAATCAAGATAATCTAACTTTCTAGCACTCACTAAAAACTCATTATCATTGTAGGTAATCACCATTAAGTTATTTTCATCTTCTAAAAGAGTTTGGTAACGAATAAACTCTATTGGTAAAACATCTAAACTACCCTCACCTGCCCAGTTGGTTGAACTCATAATTGCTGAATTACCAACAAGCGCCACATCCAAATCAATATTTTTTTTAACATTCTCTAAAAATGCATCATTAATATAATACCCAATCAGTAACATTCCAATCACATTGTTATCTTTTATCATCGGAGAAGAAGAATAGATAATAAAACTCTCTCTTTCTCTCATTATCATTGTCATTGCTGTTTTTGTTTCGAAGGTCTCTTTAACAAGTGCATTATACTTCAATGTATTTCCCATCATTTGAACACTTCCTACATTTCCAATAATGGTTGCCTCTTTATCAAGTAACAAAATTGTATCTGCGGAAACTGCCTCTTTATCAATAACTAACTGCTTATGTAACATTTCAGGAGATGCATGTAAAATAAGTTCATCTAATTGATTATCAATCACAGTATGTTTTGCCCAAACCTGAGAGGTTTCACCCACAACACGAATAAAATTATTGATAATCTTAATGGCCGTGTTAAACTCTTTTTTTGTATTTTGAACAACAATATCATGGCTATATTGAGTACTAAAATAGTAACTAATATAAAAAGCTAATGATAAGCCTACAATAATCGTTAATGCCAGTTTAAACCAAATTCGTTTATAAAAAGGAAACTTCATCTACTTATTCTTTATATAATCACTAAGTGTTTGTTTATAGCCATCATAATATTTATGGAACTCTTCAATTGCCCATTCATTGCTTTTGTCTTGATGACACGAACCATTTTGACAAGAGTTTGGCATACCGTATTTTTTAGTCGCTTCTGGAGGGATGATTTTAAAAGCATGACTTCGCAAAGAGAATTTTCCCCCAGTTTTAACAATACGTGGCATGTGACAATCTGCACATGTTACCTTAGTACTATCACAGGGGATATGGTCTTTTTGAGTGATGGCTGCTTTTTTTGTCATACTTTTTAAATGACACTCATTACAACTGGTTGCAGGTGTTCGTTTTTTCCCATCTGCTTGTAATGCATGGGGATCATGACACACAATACAAGTGATACCCAGTTTTGCCTCTTCTACGCTTGGTTTCTCTTCTTCTTTTGCCATACGATAATCTGCACTGTGACACTTAAGACAGGACCCATCAACGGGGTTTTGACACATTTTATTAACTTTTTCACGCAAAGTAGTCAATGATTTAGCATGGTCAGACTTCGCAAAATCAGCATACTCTTGATGACGGTTTTTTGAAACTCCATTACCCCACCAGTTTTTACCTTTTTTATCATTTTCAGGGGTTGTTGCTTGAAAGTTTTTACTAATATTTTGTCCCGGTAAATACTCTACGGGAAAATTAAATTGTGCGGCAGTGTGATATTTATTGACTTTTTCTGTTCCACGATTGTGACACTGCCCACATGTTGCAGACTTATAGGAGACGATAATATCTTTTTTAGGATGTTCTGTTTTACTATGGCAGAGTTTACACTCCATATTTTTTTGCATTTTTTGATGATTCACATGCTGTTGTCCAGGACCATGACAGGATTCGCAGGAGACACTGTACTCGACAAAATCTCCTGTTTTTTTATTGAGCCCTACGGTATGACATCCGTTACACTTTTGTGTTAGGGGTGTGTCTTGCCACTGTTTAACCTTGTAGGGTACCCACTCTTTAGTGAGGTTCATCCACTTTGCAGGAAGAGGATAAAGTTCTCCATTAATCTCTTTTGCAAAAACCTGTTCCCATTTTCCACCAATAACCGCATCTATTTCATCCACATTAAAATTGACAAAATCAGGTTTATTTTCAAAATCAGCAACAATTTGTTCTTTACTGGTAAAAGGATGAAAAATTTTAGAGTGCAAGGAGTCTTTAACAGCTTTATTATGTGAAGAGTGGCATTGAATACAACTGTTTGACGAGACATATTGATTTTGCTTTTCAAAGGCACTATCATGAAAATTATAAAAGACTATCCCTAAAACAATAACGGTTGCCAAAACAAAATATTTCAAAAATTTCATAGCTTATTCCCCATCCGTAAGCATATTCTTTTCAATTATATATCATTCAATGTTAATCGAAATTAAAATAGTGTGAAATTGTTTAATAATAGTCAAACTTACTATTTTTTATCAAAAATCTACCCTACTTTGATATTGGTCACATCCCAAATTCTTTACTTTTGTTATGATAAGTCTGTATCTAAAAAAGTCAAAAGCTATAATTTAAGAAAATAATGAAATAATATCTATACAAATATTGATAATAAAGTATTTAATAATCTATGAAAGTAAAAATAATGAAAAAAGAATTTAATATTATTCTCATCATTCTAATTGTGGCTACCATTCTCACAAGTTTCATTATATTTCAAATTATCGATAATAAAAATCGTCAAATAGCCGCTGTTGAAACCATACTCGTACAAGAAGCAACTTCTCATTTTGAAAATGTCGTTATGACACGACAATGGAATGCCCAATTTGGAGGGGTTTACGTAAAGAAAAATGATTCTATTGAACCAAATCCATATTTAATTGATAATCATACCTATAGCAAAGATAACGAACTGCTCATCAAAATCAATCCCGCATGGATGACCCGACAAATTTCAGAGATTTCCAATAAACAACGAAATTTTTATTTTAAAATCACCAGTTTAAATCCCATAAACCCTAATAACAAAGCGGACAAATTTGAAGAAGAGGCTCTACATTTTTTTGAAAATAATAAATCAACCAAATTTTATTACACAACGGATACCAATAAAGACCTCTTTAATTTTATGGGCTCACTTACAGTTACCAAAGCCTGTTTAAAGTGTCATGCAGAACAAGGTTACACCGATGGGGATATTCGTGGAGGAATTAGACTCTCAATTCCAATCAAATCCCACAATGCTAAAATCAATCAAATCAAGAAAAATGCCCTTTCTTCTATTTTTCTTGTGGTTGCCACAGCTATTTTTGTCACCTTGGTGTTGGTAAAATTCATGCTTGTCAATCTAAAAAAACAAAAAGAGATTGAACAACTCAATGAGAACCTCGAAAAACGTGTAAAAGAAGAGATCAATAAAAACCAAGAAAAAGAGAAACTACTCTCCCAACAGTCAAAAATGGCAGCCCTAGGTGAGATGATGAGTAACATCGCCCATCAATGGCGACAACCTCTTAGTGCTATTACATCTGCGACATCAGGAATGCAATTACAAAAAGAGATGGATACCCTAACGGATAGCGATTTTGACCGAACCACGGAACAGATAATTGAACATGCAAACTATATGTCCCAAACCATTGATGACTTTAGAACCTTTTTCCAAAAAGATAAAGAAGCAGAAGTGTTCACTCTGCATGATCTCATTGCTAATAATATCAGCCTCATACAAACCTCACTTTCGAGCAAAGATATTAGCCTACAAATTGATGAGATTGATAAAAATATTACGCTCAGAGGATTTAGTAGTGAGTTGGTACAAGCACTTTTAAATATCCTCAACAATGCTAAAGATCAACTACTATTAAATGGTAACAAAACACGGTACATCCATATTGCTAACCAAATGCAAGGAAATGAAGTAGTTGTAACGATTAGTGATACAGCAGGGGGTATCCCTGAAGATATTATAGAAAAAGTCTTTGAACCATACTTTACAACTAAACATCAAAGCCAAGGTACTGGTATTGGTCTCTATATGGTGGCAGAAATCATTCGAAAACACTTTAAAGGGAGTATCAAAGTTTACAACCATGAAATCCTTGTGAACAAAAAGAAACATCTAGGAGCATGTTTTGAGATACGACTGCCTATGGAAAATGACAACTTAAACTACCTCGTATAAAATATCAAAAGTAAAAGTAAAAAAGAGAGATAAAAAGACTACTACAAAGGCATAAAACCCTTGCAGTAGTAAAGGTAAAGTTACCTTAGTTTATTAGATTGCTCGCCATTGAGCAGGTCCAGTTGTATGAATTGAGTTACCCTCAGTATCAACTGCAACCGTTACAGGCATATCTTTTACTTCAAATTCGTAAATAGCTTCCATACCCATCTCTTCGAATGCTAATGTTTTAGCACCTTTAATTGATTGAGCAATTAAATATGCCGCTCCACCAGTAGCAATAAGGTACATTGATTTATACTCTTTGATTAAATCAATTGTTGGTTGCTTTCTTTCAGCTTTACCAATCATACCCATGATACCGATTTCCATCATATCTTTAGTAAATTTGTCCATTCGTGTTGATGTTGTTGGTCCTGCAGGTCCTACTACTTCATCACCAACTGGATCAACTGGTCCAACGTAGTAGATAAATCTATCTTCTAAGCTAACACCATTTGGTAGTGGTTTACCAGCATTTTTGTACTCAACGATTTTTTTATGCGCTGCGTCTCGTGCTGTTAAGATTTTTCCAGATAATAGTAATGTATCACCTGATTTATAATCTTGTAATTTCTCTTTTGTTAAATCTTCGATGTTTACTTTTTTAACTGTATCCATTGGGATTTCTAAATCTGGCCAGATATCTAAATCAGGTTTTTGGAATGTCGCAGCACCGTTTCCATCTAGTTCAAAATGGATATGTCGAGTTGCCGCACAGTTAGGAATCATCGCAACTGGTAGTGAAGCCGCATGACATGGATAATCTAAGATTTTAACATCTAGAACCGTTGTTAATCCACCTAAACCTTGTGCTCCAATACCAATTTTATTGATATCTTCGTAAAGTCTTAGTCGTAACTCTTCTAAGTCGTTTTGAGGACCTCGCTCTTTTAGTTCATGAATATCAACATGACCCATTAGAGACTCTTTTGCTAATAACATTGATTTTTCAGGGTTACCACCAATACCAATTCCAAGGATTCCTGGAGGACACCATCCAGCTCCCATGCTCTCAACATTTTTCATAACCCAGTCATAAATTGAGTCTGATGGATTAAGTACTGCAAATTTTGATTTGTTTTCACTTCCTCCACCTTTTGCTGCAACTGTGATATCAATTTTATCTGAATTTGCATCAACTGTATAGTGAATAACTGCTGGTGTGTTATCTTTTGTATTAACACGTTTTCCCGCAGGATCTGCAACAACAGAGTATCGTAGAGTATTATCTGGATCTGTATACCCTTTTGCAACACCTGCATTTAAAATATCTTCTAAATCTCTTGAAATATCTAAATCAGCTTTTAGACCAACTTTAATAAAGATATTTACACTCCCTGTATCTTGACATAAAGGTCGGTGACCCATTGCACACATTTTAGAGTTAATTAAAATTTGCCCAATGGCATTTTTAGCCGACTCTGACTTCTCATTTTCATACGCTTCAACCATTCCTTTTACGAAATCTTCTGGATGGTAAAACGAAATATATTGACATGCATCAGCTATACTATCTATAATATCTTGTTCTGTAATTTTTCCCATTATGGTAATCCTTTCTACAAAATTTGAGATAGTATATCCAAATTTTGTTTATGAAATCTGCTCAAAAAATCATATAAATATCATATACCTTGCCCGAAGCTGTCGACTTTGTCTTTAAAAAACCGCATTTAAAGAGTTTTATATTTAATTTTTCGTGTTACCTAATGCTACGAAAGAGTATTCAACTCTTTCCTTACTATGGGACTAAACGACATTAATTTATCGTATAACTTGCAAAACCCTAGTAAAATATAGTATAATATTGGGTTTAATTTTTTTACGCCTGCTTTTCACAATTGTTACGCGATTTGTTTTTATACTGTTTTTCAATAAAGGAGATTTTATGAAAATAGTTCTAACCCTACTACTGGCTGTTAGTTTTAGCTTTGCTAATTACTCTATTTATTATGGTGATTTAAAACTGGGTATTATCCAAGACATCAATACTATCAAACAAAACTACCTAAAAATCAAAGTAACCTCCAGCTTAGCAAAATTCTTTTTAGGAAAAAAAGAGGTGGTCTACTATAACGATGATTCGACGTTGCAACATACCAATAAAGACACCAAATATAAACGGGATAAATACCATATCATCGATGTTTTAAAACAGAGTATTAGTAACCAACTAGCCGATGGGAAAATCCACATCAATAAAGAAAAATATCTCAATATCAAAAAGAAAAAAGACTATACCTTTCAATATGTCTCAAAAGGCAGAGTAAAAAGTGATGGCAGTATCAAAATAAAAGAAGCCCAACTAATTTCGCTCATTGATACAAAAAACCACGTAAAGATTATCAAAAACTAAACTCTTTTTGTATAAAATCCTTCTTGTAACACTATAGAACAGACTCGAGGTACAATGAAGGATGACACGATTTATTATTTAGATGATGAAACCATTAGTAATCAAGCACTTATTGAAGAGTACATCTATCCTAACAAAGAGCTAAACTACTACTGGAGTGATGACTTCTCACCACAGTTTTACCAAAAACTAGCAACCGCTGGTTTTATTACTACCACCATGTACGACATGCAAGACAAGTTAGTGTTACTGCCAGAGATTCAGTTTGATTATGCGGTATTGGATTTTAGTAACCTGCACATCTCAAAAAAGGTCAAAAAACTACTCAAAACCAAAACTTATGAATTCAGACTTAATCACAATCTCAAAGCCGTACTGGATGCTATTGAAAACTATCATGAAACCTCATGGGTAGTTGAAGAGTATAAAACTATTCTCATAAATTTAAGTCAACAAAACAGTGACCAATTTCAAATCATGAGTATCGAACTGTACGATACTAAAACCAACAGACTCATTGCAGGTGAAGTGGGCTATAAAATAGGTGCCACTTATACCAGTTTGACTGGATTTTTCACCAAAGAAAAAACCTACAACAACTGGGGTAAACTACAGTTAGTTTTACTCGGACAGTATTTAGAAAAGAACCATTATGATTTTTGGAATTTAGGGCATGCTAGTTTACAATACAAGATAGATTTAGGAGCACATGTTCTAAACCGTGAGCAGTTTTTGCAACGTTGGAAAGAATCTATAAAAAAATAATTTATTTATTGATTTATATTTGCAGTTTTTTAAAGAAGTTGTATTTAATCCATAAAAGAAAACAGTAGTTTTTAGTCTAATTTAGCCTCACACACCCCTAAAACCTCGTAAACATAGCAGGTGTTATTAATCGTAAAATCAAACTCTTCACCCACACTTTTTCCTAACATTGCCCGTCCTAGTGGGGATTTATTAGAAATAATATTAGCACTTGGATTACTCTCAAAAGTTCCTAGAATGATAAACTCTTTTTCCTCTTGGCTATCACAATCAATAAGTGTAACTTTTGAGCCAAAATTGACGTTGTTGTGATTGAGTTTTTGAGTTTCTACTACAGTAGAATTATTGATAATTTTATCTAAAAAACGTAAGCGCTTATCCAAGTTTCGTATCATCTCTTTTGCACTAATGTATTCAGCATTTTCACTACGGTCACCAAAAGCAGCGGCGATCTCTTTTTCTTTGACCCAGTGGGGTTTTTCTACTTTTAAAAGGTGATTAAACTCTTGTACAAACTTTAAAAAGCCATGTTCACTTATCAATTCTTTTTGCATAAATCATCTTAGCATAATCCCACTAAACAATTTATACACACATCTTGTGTAAGATAACTTAACCATTTAAAAGGACAAACCATGAAAAAAATTGTCATGGCACTTCTTTTTGTTATCAGTTCTGTATTTGCTTTCGAAGAGTTAACTGTACAGAACTTTGATGAAAAAGTAGCCAATAAAAAAGTCATTTTAGACTTTCATGCTACTTGGTGATTCGCTTGTAAGGCTTTAGGTAAAAGCTTAACAAAATACGATGCAAGCAAAAAAGACCAAGTAACTATTTATAAAATCGATATTGACGCCCAAAAAGAGTTAGCCGAACGTTTTAACATTCAAGCAGTACCAATGATGCTCTATTTAGATGATGGTGTTATCAAGGGTCACGAACGTGGTGTTAGAACCCCAAAAGAGATCGAAAAAACAGTAAAGAAGTATTTTAAGTAATACTTCTTTATGCCTTTTTATGCGTGCTTTCAAATATTTTATTGGCAGAATCTTCCACAAACCCACTAAATAGTTTTCCCTCAGGTGTCACATAACGCAGGGCAAATTCATAAAAACAACTAGGAACCATCATATCCCTGTCACTAAACTGAACTAAAACCTCATCAGCTAGTGTCGAAGACTGTTCTAAAAAAACATCCTGTGAGCCTTTTATTTCACCACCTGCACCATTGAGTGCAAAACCAGCCATTTTTAACGCCTCGTTGACCTCAGCTAATGTATCAAAGGTTTTTAGATGATTCACACTCACTGTAAAATGGTTCGCTCGAAATCCCCACACATAAAGCCAAGCGGCATATTCACTTTCACGGCGCAATAACTCATAAGTTTTCGTATCAATATCCCAATGACGTCCAGAATGTAAGAATCCTTGGGAGTAAACAGCATTTTCATCAACTGGTTTCATAAACTTTTTAATCAGTTCACGTAAAACAAGCGAGAACTCATCTAAAAGTAGTTGAGAAATAAAAACTTTAGGTGCCATCACATCAGGGTGTTCATAATGTTTCGCCAAAAGTTTTTTCTCTTTAAAATAGTACTCTTCACACTCTACGTAACCCAATGCTTTAAAATGTAAAGCCAGTTTTTCCAAATCAACTTTTTGTAAATCAAAGGTGCGTAAAGCAATGTGGTCATTGACAATAGTATCCTGCTCTTTTGAGCCAAAAAGTTCATGGATTTTAAATGCAGTTGGAGTAACGGTAGTGTAGTCTTGCCAGAGGGCATCAAATAGGTTTATAATTTTTTTATTCATGGTTTTACCTCCTGTTTTGGGAAGTTTATACGTAATTATCTCGTTTTTTAGGTTTATTGAGGTTTTTGTTTAGAAATTAGTTTTTGGGTTTTAGGTTAAAAAGGTAAGGCTTTCGCCTTTTAGAATCTTTTGTTTGTCTTGAAGAGGTAAACCTCTTCGCCTTATATCATAAAGACCTAAAGGGTCTTTACTCTATCCTACTTTTTGTCGCAAATAAGTAGGCAAAAACGTCAACGGCTTCGAAGCCTTGGGTTCCTTCGTTTATTTTAAATTGTTTACTTCGTTGCGGAACATCACTAAAATGACCTACTAGGTCATTTCTTAACGTTCAAACAGTCCTCACGGAGGTTACGTAAACAACATAAAAACACTCAGCTTCTGCAAATGTTGACAAGAGTATGATAAAGACATTTACATTTTAAAATTCTCTATCTATATATTCTTTTACTATCCACAAACCATCTTTTTGACTAACTAATTTTATATCAACTAGAGATTTCAAGACAGTAATAATATCAAATTTTTCTAATGCAAATACATTACGTCGGTTTTCTATTGAACAAGTTATCTCTTCAAAAGTTGCACTACCATCAATTTTTTGTTGAAAGGTATATTCATTTAAAATAAGTAAACATAAACTTTGTTCAGGAGTAAGTTGTATTGTTGATAAGTCTTCATAGTCCTTATACAAAAAATACCCAGCCAATAAGACTCCTAAGTACTTTCCAACCAGTGGTAAAAAAGTCAATGAATATACTCCTGTTCCTTCAAGTCCCCGACTATATAGCTTTGAAAGAAGTTCTCTTAATTTAATATGCCTTATAGATTTTGATTCACCATTCAAATTAGCATGAATAGTTGTCTTCATCATCATTAGATGTTCATCATTTTGATGAATTGGAATAACTACTTTTTTATCTGAAAAAGATTCTTCAAAAATTTGTTTTATTTCATCTTCTGTTTTTTCAACTTTGTTTTTTAATTTTAATACTTCTTCAGTATCATAACTACTGCTATTAGAACTAAATCTCTCTTCATCTTTTAAATATATTTCAAAATCATCACAAAGCTTCTCAACCATATTTTTAGTCTCATTTATAAAGAACTCTCCAAGCTCTTTTTTCTTTCTTCTTACAAACTTTTTATATACTTTTTCGAAGTCTTCATATATCTCATTTTCATCAAAGCCTGATTTGATTTTAGCTATTAGATTTGCACCCTCTTTTTGCTCTTTGATATATTCAAAAAACATATCTATTTTCTTTTCAAACTCTTCTATAAGTTGTCCTATAGCTTCCTCTTCTTCATTTCTTTGTTCTATCAAATCTAAGATATTATATTTATTTTTTGAACCACTTCCATCTCCATCAGCTCCACTTGTAGGTGTTTTCTTTTTCTTCTCTTTAAATTCAGGCGGTTCAACTATTCCTATTTGATTATCAAAGTAAACCTCCACATCATCTTTTGTATCATCAGATTTATTTACCATATTATAAATCGTATTGTACTTTCTAAAGAAGTCTAAAAATAGTTTCTCTTTATACTTTTTATCAAAACTAATTACAAAGTCAATAAGATTAAGTGTCTTAAAATACTTCCCTATAGATTTTTTTAACTGTTCTGCATTTTTTTCATTAGATTTTATATAGTTTTCAAAGCTTTGTTCTAACGACATAAATTTATGTACATTGGCTTCTATATCTTTATGAATCTCAACAAAAAACTCAAAATACTTTTCATAGATTAAATGCTCTTTTAACTCCTCAAAAATATGTTCTAAAAGCTTTAATTCCCCATGAGGGTCAAAGTCACTTACAACCACATCACTAAAATGTTCAAAAGCATTTTTGATATTATTTACATTGACATTTCTATAAGAAAAATCAACTATTTTACAATCCTCTTTAAATTTTGCTTTTCTATTTACCCTACTTATAGTTTGAATAGCATTGATACCATTTATCTCTTTATCTAAAAATAGTGTATGAAGCTTTGGTTCATCAAATCCAGTTTGCAGTTTATCTACAACAATTATCAAACCATTTTTCTCTAAAGCAAAGTTTTGTAATACTTTCTCTTCACTTAGTCCACCATTTAAAGTAGTTGCTTTTACTTCATCTTGATTAGAACTAAATACTATATAAATTGGAGCTTCTTTATATTTATCATACTTTTTATCTTCTGTATATTTATTAAAATATTCACTTACATACTCTTTATACTTTATGGCACTCTTTATAGAATAAACAGCAAGCATCGCTTTAGCTGTACCTCTTATCTTTTTATATACATCTTGAACTAAAAGCCTTGCTACATATTCAGAGATTGCTTCTATTCTCTCCTCATCTTCATAAACTTTTTTATTCCCTGGAAGTTTATACTCTTTACCAGATAAATCTTCAGTACCCTCTGTCTTTTCATCAGGCATCTCATAATACATCTTTGCAGAAACAGGAACTATCCCTTTTAATGGATTTAAAATAAATCCATCCTCAATAGCTTCTTTCATAGTATAGCTATCAAATGGTCGCCATATCTTTTCATTTTCAGCATATCCACTAAACTCCCCAAACCTTGAAAGTGTATTATCACTTGGAGTTGCTGTAAAACCTACAATTAAGTTCTTTTTTTCTCTTGTTTTATTATAGTTCTCATCTTTATCGAAACTATCTTGAAGTACATCAAATAAACTTATCATCTCTTCATGTTGAAGCCCACTATTTGACCTATGTATCTCATCAATTAAAAATACTATTCTTAGTTTTGATAATTTATCTAAAACTTCGCTATCAAGCATATTTCGTATCTCATTAAATTTTTGAAGATTTACTATTACTATTCTTGTATCACTAGATAGTGCTTTTTGAAAGCTTTTTTTATCGTGTGCTTCTATATACATTTTATTATCAATATTCATATTGAACATCTTTGTATCAAGCTGGTCTCTTAGTTGAACCCTATCAACTATTATCATCACTTTATCGTAAACATATTCATTTTCTTTTTTTAAATCTTTTAGTTGTAAAGCATTCCAACCTATAATATTACTCTTTCCAAATCCTGCGGCATATTGTAAAAGTAATGAATAAGCATTTTTATTGTTTTGATAGCTTTGCCTTTTTTTTATAAGGTCATCAGCTATATCTTTACTCACATCTTTTAATTGTGCTCTTAATTTATTGATAAAATAATCATCCTCACCCTCATGCTCTAAAAACTCATCAATCCTAGCCATGATTTTATCTACACCAAATTTTTGTTTTGGTCGTGGGCTTATAAGTCGTCCTCTTTCATTTTTAAACTCTTTTTTCTTATTCTTAACTACCACTTCTTTTTCAATAAAGTTATAATAAAGTATCTCTTTTTCAATCATCCCTTTTGAATAATGAGCTTTAAATACTTCATCTAACTTATCTCTTTTTTCCATCTCACTATTTGATAAAGGATATGCTTTAAATTCACTCTCAACTTTTGTACGATAGCTTTCAAAATCAAGCCTACCGCTACTATATATCTGTTTTAACTCATCGAAGTAATTTGCTATCCCTCTTATAAAGTAAGTATCTCTTATATCTGTAGTTGAGATATGGATAGCCTTTTCAAATATCTTAAGATACTCTTTTCTTAGCTCAAATTTTTGTGATTCTGTTAAATACTCATTAAACTCAATATGTTCAAAAAATGCAAAACAAGCTTCACGATAATCTTTTATAACCTTACCTCGACCATTTTTCTTAGCATTTTGATTATTATAGTTTGATTTTAATTCACTATATCCAAGATAGATACCATTTACAAAAAAACTTAAATCAGGTCGAAAGGCAAAAAGCTTTTTACCTTCAAAATCTACCCTATAAGGAAGTTCTTGAACTATACTAAAAATATTCTCCTCAAAAAGTTCATTTCCATAAGTTTCTGTATCACTCACATAAAAAAGATGAAACTTCAATCCCTCAAAAGTAACTGTTTTATTTTGATTGATAAAGATAGCCATATTTCTTGGGTTTTTCATCTTCTCTTCTAAAAAAACTACAAACTCTTTTATTAGCTTTTTTTCATCACGGTTATATTTTCGTAATAACTTAGAAAAGTTCTCTTTATTGAGCTTCGTCTCTTTTAAAAACTCCAATAAATCAGCTTCAATAATAAGATTATTTCTAACTGTATTTGGCTTAACTTCTCTATATCCTAACCCTACACCATGATTTGTTGTAAAAAATGGGATTAAAAACTTATCTTGTAAATGTAACTCATTCATCTTCAACCTTTACTTTACCAGTTACCACATCATTAATTAGTGTTTTTCTAAACTCTTTTAATACTTTTATTTTTTCTTCTATTGTTTCAATAATAGTATCTATTTTTAATGTTTTTTCATCCAAATAATTAGCTATTTCGATTTGTTCATCTTTTGGAGGTAAAATAACTGGTAAGGATTGAATTTTGTCCATTTTTAAATTGATTCTTGTAAACCCTTTGCCTTGAATTATAATTAACTTTCTAAAACTTTTTGATAATAATAAATAATTTATATATTTAGCAAAAACCTCTTTTTCAGTTATTCTAAAACCTTTACAAAAGCTATTTAAATATACCTCTCCTACAGTATCAATTAAAAGTGAGCTTTTACCAATATCCTCATATCCTTCAGAGCTCATTAAAAAAAATAAATCATTTTGTTTTACTTTGTTCTGATTATCACCTTTATTAATAATTACTTGTTTAAAATCTCTGTTATCTAAGTATTTGTTATTAGCAATGTTAGTAAATGGAATAAATGGTTTATTTAATATATTATCTTTTTGATTAAAATCATTACTATTTTTACCATTTAATCCACTATATAGATATCCAATATCTTTTAATCTTTTTATTTCCCAATATTTAGGAATACAATTGATACCCTCTATATTAGTTGGCTTTAACTCTACATTCTCATTAATTCCTAGTAAAATTGTTTTATTAATAAGAATTTCTTTTAATTCTTTATAGTTTTTAATTTTTTGTTCTAATAATTCTATTTCACCATCTATTTGTTTAGTTTGAAGTTCAAGATAGTTAATTATTTTAATTTGTATATCTTCACTTGGTAATGAAATAAAAGTATTACCAATTATTTGGGTATTTAAGTTTGGTTGCCCTTGTCCCATTGCAGAATTTTCTAGAAAATATTTTGTTTTAGTTTTTAAATAAAAAAATAGAAATACTAAATTTATTTTTTTAGTGTACAAAAAAGCTGCAATACCATCATTAAATGTTGTTGGAAATGTACATATTTTAGGAATGCCCAATGTTGCACCACTATTACTTAATAATAAAGTATTCTCTTTAACAAGTCTAGTTTTATGTAAACCTTGTTCTGTTATTGTATATCGAAATGTATTTAGATATACATTTTCATTTGAAGTTAAATCTCCAACCTTTAAAAAAGGTATCTTTCCTCCGTAAAATTTTGGGTCACCTGCAGGTCTAGGAGAACCTCCTCTTACAATGAAAGAAAAATCCTTTAATCGTCTAATAGTCCAATTTTTAGGAATAAACTTTAAATATTCTATTTCACTATTAATGTGATTTACATATTTTTGAAATATCATAAACCTAACTCATTCTCAAGTTTTTTTAACTCTTTATCTAAACTATTAATATCACTTAATATAGTTTCTAATGGTCTTAAAGTCTCAGGTTTATAGAATACTTTATTAAAATTTATTTCATTACCTATTACATTATCAAGATAAATAAATGGTTTAAAAATGTATTTATCCATAAACTTTTCTATGTTTTTTTTATTTTCTTTTTCATCTTTATCATAAGGAATAATTTCATCATCATTTTGATAATCAGGTGTTAATTCAAAAATTATTTCAATTCTATTGGGTAAAGTCTTAGTAGCTTTTTTATATGAGCTTTTTATCACTATCTTTCCACACCCCAATTCTGTTTTTTCATTTTTATGCTCTTTAATTAAAGTCTCTTTAACTTCATCAAAATACCATATTTCTGGATTCGTTTTACCCCAATATACTTTTAAGTCTTTTTCTTTATAGTCTAATTCTTTTAAAAGAGGTTTGATAACCTTTTCATTGTAATCTTTTAGGTCAAAACACTTATCTTTATCAAACTCTGTGATAAGTTGGCTTTCAATGATAATATCACCTTGAACTATCTTTGAAAAATCAAACTTAATAGATCTTTTGTCAGCTAATATATCTTCAAAACTTCTATCTTTATAGTCTAAATTTGTTAACCTAATAGCTTGTTTATTATAATAGAAATACTCTTTATCAAAAACTTTTGAATATTCATTTGAATCGAAATCGGATAAAGTTTTCACTATATTCAATATATTTTCTTTATTGATTTTTTTTCTTTTTTTACCTTTTGATGGTATTTGAGGTACAAACTTTTCACTTGCATTTATAAGCATTACTTTATTAGTTTGTTTTTTATTTTTGTTAAGTATCCAAAGATAAGTGTGAATTGGTGTATTGAAAAACTCATCTGTTGGAAGTTGGATAATAGCTTCTACATAGTCATTATCGAACATCCATTTACGTATATTACTTTCACTTTTCCCAGCTTCACCACTAAAAAGAGTAGAACCATTATGAACTACTACTCCTATACCGGTGATATCAAGTTTATTAATAATATGTTGTAAAAATAAAAGTTGACCATCAGAGGTAGATGGATAATCAAAAAATTGTCCTGACTTATCATCTTTTACATCTTTTTCATAACCTTTCCAGTCTACACCATATGGAGGGTTGGCAACCACTACATCAAAACTCTTATCATAAAACTTTGATGAAAGAAGTGTATTATCATGTTCTATATGAGAATCTTCCCTAAATCTACTCTCAATCTTTGCTAAAGCATAAAGAGCGTCATTCCAGTCCATACCATAAGTTGCAGTAGGTCTTTTAAACTTCTCTTGTATTCTATCTTCTACACCATAAAGCATATTTCCGCCACCACAAGTTGGATCGTAGATAGTTAAAAATCTATCACTCTCATCTACTTTTGAGGCTACTATTTCAGAGATTAATGCTATCACATCATCAGGAGTATATTGCTCCCCTGCTGTTTCAGCTGATATATCTGCCCATTTTCTTTTGATATGCTCTTCTAGGGTTGTTATCTCACTATTGTTAAAAGGGATTAAATCTATCTCACTCCACTCTTTTACATAAGCAAAAAGTATTTTTTTCTTTTTTAGAACTCCACACATACCAGATATATCAAGATACTTTTCATCCTCAGTCCCTTTTTCAACACCAAGTAAATCTTTTGTCTCAGCATCAAACCCAGCAAGATAAGCAAAAAAATCTATCTCAAAAGTCTTATCATTTTTACAAATATCAGTTAATTTTTTTTGATGATGAAATAAATATCTATTATATCCTTGACCTTTATCTTCAAGCTCTTCAATAAATTCCTCATCACTAAGTTCAACACTATCAGCCTTAAGCTCATCTTCAAGCTCTTTTTTCATTCTAAGAAGCCTACTCTCTACCATGATAAGTGCAAAAAACGGCATCATAAACTTAGGAAAATCACTCTCCTTAATCCCTGCACCTCTTAGTAAATCAGCCGTAGCCCAAACTATACTTTCATATTGTAAAATATTATTGTTCATTAAGTACCTTAAAAAATATTTGAAATTAAAATAGACATTTTATCCAACAATCTATTATAAAAGACAATTAATAACTGTACGCTGTCATAGTTTGCATTATAGAAACTATTATTTTGAAAATTTCTAAGTTTTTATCTAAGTGGAATTTAAAAAATCAATATCACTATCCTCTTTCATCCAACATCTGCAAAAGCAACAATCTTTTTATTTCTTCACGTAATCCACGTGAAGCCCGTTTGAGCGTTAAGAAATGACCTATAACGGTCATTTTAGTGAGTTCTGCAACGGAAGTTGGGACAACTTATGATAAAAAATCATAAGGCAAACTTCACGCGTTTTGGAAATAAAAAGATTTTTGGGAGTCGAAGACCTTTGAAGCCGTTGGGAGTTTCTTTGTTACTTTCTATTGCTCACAAAGAAAGTAAAAGCGATATAGCCGAAGGATAATCAAGAGAGATGTATTAAAAAAATTCTTTTACATCCACATCTAATACTTTTGCTATTTTGTATAATTGTTCTATGTTGTAATGTTTATCTTCTAAATTTGCTTCTATTTTACCGATGGTACTCACTGATTTATGCCCGATACTCAAAGCTAAATCTGTTTGCGTTACCTTTTTTTCTTTTCGTATTCGTTTTATATTTTCTACAATTTTTTTATGAAAAGCATTTATCTCTTTTGCATCTACTTCGAGATGTAATAACATATAATTCCCTATAGTGAAAGTTTTATCTAAGATTATAATTGTTAGAATTATTTTGCTATTCACTATGGTGAATAATATACTTTAGTTCTGGATAATGCAAAAAAATATTTTTTTAAAGGTGCATACCATGTTTACCCTTCTCTTTGCTTTCACAGCATACCTCTACCACAACAACACAATTTTACTAACAGCACTCATCAGTGGTATCCTAATCGACACCCTTTTTCATCTTTTTTTCAAAAAAAGGTTTTATGATATAAAAGAAGAAAATAAAAACCTAAGAAATCAAATCATCCAACTGGATAACGCTATAAACACCCAACAACGCACCCTATCCTACCAAATCCGTATGCAAGTCATGGGTTCCATGTTAGGTCACCTAGCCCACCAGTGGCGACAACCCCTTTGTGCTATTACTACGCTAAGTAGTAGTTTGAGTCTGTATCAAGAACAAGGAACTTTAAAAGAGAGTGAATTGAACACCACCCTTAAATCTATTGGAACACATGCTTGTGAGCTTTCACAAACTATTGATAACTTTCGTATTCTTTTTCACCCTAAAAAAGAAAAAGAGGTTTTTTTACTCAATGAGGCTTTTTATTGTGTTTATGATTTACTCAAACTGGATTTTCAATCCCATACTATTGTATTGGATGTTGAGCTTGAAAAAATCCATGTGGTTGGACACAAAGATATTTATATGCAAATATTCATGCATCTTCTTCAATACCTTTGTACCAAGCTTGTACTATCAAAGAAAAAAAGAAAACTTATTTGTGTAAAAATGTACACAAAAGAGCATCAAAACTATTTGCACTTTGTTAGTAACCAAGGAGAAGTTAGTTGTGATATTTTGCATGATCTGTTTACGAATACTATTTATAACCAACCTTTGTATATCACTAAAACCTTAATCAACAAAGAGCTAAAAGGAGATATTCGTGCCAACATGTTAAGTTTTGAACATAAACACACCTCACAAAAGGGAATAGAGTTTCAAATAAGTGTCACAATTTAATAATAGTATATTTTATCAGTAAATAATTAAAAAATTATTTCTTTGTGACAGATACCTTTCATCTGCGAAAATATGTTACTCTTTTACTAATTTTATTGTTATTTTTGAGATTTATTACAGAACTGTGACAATTTTATGCTATTATGGTGCTCAAAAAAAGTGACTTTTTTGGCTTGCTGAGAATAATAATTTTCAGTTTCAGGATTATTATGTGAAGAAAAATACAAGTATTAAAAACAGACTTTATAGTATTGCAACAATCGCCGGAACGATGTATGTTATTCTTCATATTATTCTGCTGATTTATTCTAATGACGTTAAATACAAATGGGACAACTACAACGAAGATATCAAAACAAAGATGTCAATACTTTCACAAATTAAATCTGACTTTGGTTATGGTGGTGCTATTCACCAGTTTAAAAACTATTTAATACGTGGGAACAGTGCCCATTATGATAAATTTCAAATAAAATATAATACCTTTGTTAAAAATAAAGAAGCCTACCTTGCGTTAGAGGTCATCAATTTTGAGGTAGTTCAACTGCAAAAAATTGAAACTGTCTTCACAGAATACAAAAACAATATTAATAAAATCTTGACTCTGAAAAATAATGGGCAAGGCGTTAAAGATATCGATAAAATCGTACGTATAAACGATGAACCAGCTCTAAAAGCCATGCGAGATTTGGAGAGCTACTTTAAAAAAGTACGTAGTAAAACAACTTCTGCAATTCATGATACTATCCAAACTATTTATTACATCTCATTGTTTGCGGCTATTATTATTATCGCGCTGATTTTTTATTTTGGTAGCTACTTTGAACGAACTATCTTTAGACCCCTTTATAAAATAGAGCAGGGATTAAGTAGCTTTTTTGAATTTTTGTCTAATCACAAAAAAGTTGTACAACCCATCGATATAGATAGCCGTGATGAGTTTGGGGTCATGGCACAATCCATTAATCAAAATATTATTACTGCAACGGAAATGCACTATGATATTCGTACAAAAAATAGTGAACTACAAAATATTTTAGCCTCATATGATAAAAATGTTATCGCGTCAAAGACGGATATTCATGGGGTGATTACCTATGCTAGCCAAGCTTTTTCGGATATCTCTGGATACAGTATTGAAGAATTGGTGGGAAGTGCTCACAATATTGTGAGACATCCTGATATGCCTAAAAGTGCTTTTAAACAGATGTGGGACACCATACGTGATGGTAAAATCTGGGAAGGTGAAGTTAAAAATCTACGAAAAGATGGAAGTTATTATATCGTCAAAGCAATGGTTTCTCCTATGTATGATGGGGATAAGCAACTCTTAGGATACAGTGCCATACGTGAAGACATCACAGACCATAAACAAGTTAGGGAACTCAATGAACAATTAGATGTTTACCGAAACCACCTAGAATCAAAAGTTAAAAAAGCAACCACCCAAATCGAAGAGCTCATGAGCGAAATCGAAGAGACTCAAAAAGAGGTTGTATTTACTATGGGTGCCATTGGTGAAAGACGTAGTGAAGAGACAGGGAACCATGTACGAAGAGTTGCTGAGTACTCTAAACTTTTTGCGATATATTACGGAATGGAAGAAAAAGAAGCAGACCTACTAAAACAAGCTTCCCCTATGCATGATATTGGAAAAGTAGGAATTGCAGATTCTATTTTAAATAAACCTGCAACATTTACAGATACTGAACGAAAAATCATGCAAGAACACGCGGTACTTGGATACAATATGCTCAAATCCTCTAAACGAGATTTACTTAAAATGGCGGCAATTGTTGCCTATGAGCACCACGAAAAATATGATGGTAGTGGTTACCCACGAGGACTCAAAGGTGAAGATATTCATATCTATGGACGAATTACTGCAATTGCGGATGTATTTGATGCTTTAGGCAGTGACAGAGTCTATAAAAAAGCGTGGCAAGACGAGCGTATTTTTGAGCTCTTTAAAGAAGAACGTGGCAAACACTTTGATCCAAAGTTAGTGGATATCTTCTTTGAACATTTAAATGAATTTTTAAAGATACGAAACAAATTTAAAGACTAGGATTTTAGTAGTTTTTGATTAACATTTTGGTGACCTGTTCCAGTATTGAAAATAGGTATTTTGCACTTTGATTACTGCTATCAAAGAGTGGATTTATCTCTGCAATTTCCCAACAACAGACCTTTTCATTTTTTACAAGTTGCATATTGAGCTGTAAGGCTTGTTCAAAACTTAATCCTTTTGCTGCAGGAGTACCAGTTCCTGGGACATATAGGGGATCTATACTGTCAACATCAAATGAGACATAAATATGTTTGCAATGGTCTAAATCCATAAATATTTTATCTACTATTGTTTTAATACCATGATAAGTAATATTTTGAGCACTGTATTTTTTAATACCATACTCTTGAATGAGCCCCGCTTCTGCTTTTTCAAAATCACGTAAACCACAAAAAACGACATTGCTAGGGTGAATAGCTTGAGTGAGACCTGAAAGCTGTTTGAGCCGTTCCCAATAGATGATTTCATCATTGCTTAATTGATTGATTTTAAAGGCTTTATTATCCAAACCACACGCAATACCTAAAGGCATACCATGAAGGTTTCCTGACGGTGAAGTATAGGGTGTATGAATATCCGCGTGGGCATCAATATAAATAACTCCGATTTCATCATTGGGGTGTGCCATTTTGATACCATGCATCACCCCTGCACAACTAGCATGGTCTCCTGAAAGCACTATAGGAAAAAGATTATTTTGTCGTAGGGATTTGATGCGGTAGGCTACACGTTTTATGACTTTGTATATTTTATCAATGTATTTGGCACTCTCATAAGGCGAGTTCTCTTCAAAGGCATTGTTTTCGTGTAAAATCACCTCAGCATTGTACTGTTTAAAATAACGCGAGCCCTCTTGTTCACAAGCTTTCATCAAAGCATCTATCCCAAAACCAGCGCCAATATTTCTGCCTGCAATGTCCGAGTAAACTTCTACTAATTTTACATCTTTTGTATGATTTTTCATTTTTGGTGCCCCTCTTTTTTGTCATCAATTAAAGAGTAGAGGTTTTTAACATCCTCTAAATTAGGAATGAGCTCTAAATGGGTTCCAACATTTAGTTTTTTAGCAAGCCCATACACATAACGCAATACACTGTAGTCTTCCAAAGCAAATCCAACGGAGTCATAAATCACTGTACCATGGGTTTGGACATTGATTGTTTTTTGTTTATTGAAGACCTCATGTAGTTCTGTACAGACGTAATCATCCCTTAGTTGTTGGATTTCCCCTTCGATTTTGGATTGTTCTAAAAACTCCACAACGACGGTACTGGATTCCACAAGCTCTTTTTCTAACTCGGTTTTTCCTGGACAATCTCCACCAACACCGTTGATAAACACAGGCTGGGTTATCATATCTTTTGTTAAAATAGTTTGGTTTCGTTTATCTGCGGTCATGGTGGTGATAAGTTGAGCACCTAGTACTGCCTCTTTGGCGCTGTTACAAGGCACTAATTGCACATCAAATTTTTGCATATTAGTTGCAAACTTTTTCATTGCATTGTCATCAATATCATAATATCGTAGGGTTTTTATATTAAAAATTTGAGAAAACGCAAGATACTGAAACTCACTTTGTGCCCCTGTTCCTATAAAAGCTAACACCTCTGCTTTAGGGTGGGCTAAATATTTGGCGGCTAGTGCTGATGTTGCAGCTGTTCGAAGTGCCGTTAAAATAGTCATTTCACTAAATAGTAGTGGTTCACCTGTTTTAACCTGTGAGAGTTGCCCTGTTGCCATGACAGTAAACTTATTGCTTTTTGGGTTTTTAGGATGTCCATTGACGTATTTAAAACTATAGAGTTCTTCGTTGGATACTGGCATGAGTTCAATGACGCCATCTTTGACATGGGTAGCTAAACGCGGGGATTTATCAAATTTATCCCAATCTTTAAAATCTGATTCTAAAGTTTGCATCAGCTCTTGAAAAAAGGTTTTGTATCCTACTTGTTTGAGGATTTTTCCAATATCACTTATTTGTAATACTAACATATGCGCTCCTTTTGCAAAGAGTTCTCTATCTTAACACTATTTGAGAACCACTTCAAGATACTTTTTAATTACGATTTTTTTTAAATATTGCTTTAAGTTATTGAATCCTCTTAATGAGTAAAAATGAGTGTTTCATAAAATAATAATTTTATGATTTGTTTAGTAAAGTTGATAATAATAGGTATTATTTAAGATTATAAGGCATATAATTATTGTAGATTTTTCTAATTTTTGAAAAAATAACGACAAGGAGTTAAGATTGTTTAAAAATGCCCTGTTTCTTAAGATCATTTTAGTCTTTACCCTTCCTGCTATTGGGATGTTATATTTTAGTTCCAAACTTGTTTATGAAAAAATTGAAACTCTTAGTGAAGTGGACACCATACAAAACAATATTCGCTATATTCAAGCAACACAAAAACTCATCCATTCAGTACAAAAAGAGCGGGGTTATTCTGTAACCGTTTTAAGTGCAGGAAAATACCAAACACAACTTGAAAATCAAAGAAAGCAGACTGATAAAGCTTATACAATCTATCTTGATACTATTTTAAATACTAATTTTACCGATAAAAATATGACAGATGATGTCAAAAAAGTACAAGCCTCATTTTTTGCCCTAGAGAATTTACGTGAAAGTATTCACAAAGGCACAATCTCATCACTGAAATCAATAGAAGCATATAATGCAATCAACGAAAACTTATTGGAGACAATTTTTACCATTGCTCCTGTTCGGTTTTCTGCTGAATTTAGTCGTAAATTTTCCTATTTAAATAATTTACTCGTGGCAAAAGAAAAAGCAGGAATTGAACGGGCCTTAACAGCACTCATGGTTTCAAAGAAATTCCAAAGCAATCCCGTACGAAGAATGTTATTACAAAATTATGCTATTCAAAATATCAATTTAAAACAGTTTTTACTTAAAGCTCCACTGGATGAAGTGAACTTTTACAACAAAAAAATCCCCCTACCTTTAATCAATAAGCTAAATGCTATTCGAGTAACCCTAGTAGAACATAAAGTCAATGAAGCCCTCAAAGTGGAGAGCTGGTGGGAACTTTCAACATCACGTATTGATAAACTTGAAGAGATTTATAACTATGTCTCAGGAAAAATATTTCAAGATGCAAGAGAAGCTGAAAATAATGCTTACATCGAGCAATTCTTTAGTTTAACCTTTTTGTTTGTCTCTTTTGTTACGATGATTTCACTGCTATTTTTACTGCGAAATATTATCTTTAATGAACAAAAGAGTCTTATTAAAATCACCAAACAACAAAATGTTTATAAACTGCTCAACTCAACCAATAAGTTTTTAATCAAAATTGATAAAGAAAAAGTCCTATTTAATAAAATCTGTGAGCTTATTTCAGAAAATGCCAATATGTCTTTTGGATTTATTTATAAAGTCAATAAAAAAAATACAATCAAACTAATCAGTACGCAAACCCCACTCAAAGATATAGTAAGTCAAAAACTACAAGAAGAGAGTGAAAAAACCAACCTTATTTCAGAAGTGCTAAAACATAAAAGAAATATTATTGTTGACTCTTTTAAAACCAACAAAAGTTCTATTTTAAGCGATATTGCAAAAGAGTACGATATTCACTCCGCAGCTGCATTTCCAATACGAAAATTTGGGAAAATTGTTGCTGTACTCGTCCTGTACTCTAACGAACATCACTTTTTTGATAAAGAGATTGAGATTCTGTTTGACAACATGATTAATGACATGACCCATACTTTAGAACGAATTGATTATGAAAAAACACGGCGTAAACAAGCCAATGAACTACGTATTGCATCTTATGCTTTTGAGACCAATGAACCGATGATAATCACCGATGAAAATGTCTCTATCATCAATGCTAACCAAGCCTTTTGTAATGTAATGGGATATGCAAAAAAAGATTTAATAGGCAAAAACCCTAATATGTTTAAATCAAAATACCATGACAAAAAGTTTTACAATGCGCTTTGGCAAGAGATACAAACAAAGGGCTCATGGACCGGGGAAATCTACAACACTAAAAAAAGTAAACAGACCCTACCTCTTCGTTCAACCATAACAGCAATCAAAGATAACAAAGGTGTTATTTCCCACTATTTAGCCCAATACCTTGATATCAGTGAACAAAAAGATAAACAAAAGGTTCTGGAATACCAAGCAACCCATGATAACCTAACGGGTCTTCCAAACCGACTCTTGCTCTTAGATAGGATTGAACACGCTATTACTAAAGTGGTACGACACAATATTGTGGGTGGATTAGTCTTTATTGACCTAGATAACTTCAAAGAAATTAATGATACTTTAGGTCATGATATTGGAGATAAACTGCTCATTCAAGTGGCTAAAAAACTCAAAACAACTATCCGTGATGAGGATACGGTTTCACGTATTGGGGGCGATGAGTTTATTGTTCTAGCTGATTGTATTGGTAATAAAGAAGAAGCAAAAGAGAATATGATGCATCTAGCAGAAAAAATCAAACTCTCATTAAACAGTATCATTGAAATTGATGGTCACAAAAATATCTCAACACCAAGTATTGGAATAACGCTCTTTAGTGATGCGTCTATTAGTGTTAAAGATATTATCAAACAAGCTGATACAGCCATGTATCAAGCAAAAAAACAGGGTAAAAACACCATAGAATTTTTTAATTAGTCTCAAAAGACACTCTATTTCGCCCACTATTTTTAGCTTTGTACATGGCTGTATCCACGCGGTTAATAATTGACTTTTCTGTATCCCCTTTGCGATAAAGCGCTACACCAAAACTGGCTGTTTTATGCCCTACTTGCTCAAAATAGTAATCATCAATAAGCTCTCGTAATAGTTTTGCTTTTTTCATGGCACCCTCTTTGTTAGTATGAGGACAAATAATAACAAATTCTTCACCACCCCAACGTCCAAGGGTATCAATTTTTCGAACATTTTTATTTAAAATCTTTGCAATGCTCACCAATACCTCATCACCCACTTGATGTCCAAAGTTATCATTAACCTCTTTAAAGTGGTCAATATCTAACATAATCACAGCAAATATATCGTTGTTTCGTTCACTTCTAGATAACTCTTTACTCAAGTTATCATCCAATTTTCCACGGTTATAAATACCAGTTAATTTATCAGTTATAGAAATCTTGGTGAGTTCCATATTTTTTTCTTCTAAGAGTTTTTCAGCCTCACGCAGTTCATGTAAGGCATTTTCTGTTTTTATTTTTTCATTATGTAAACGACGGTTCCAGTACATAATAAAGCAAAAAATCACAAAAAAGACACCCACAATTTGAAGAGGCAGTTGATAGTCTGTACCTTTTTCATATGAAATAGCAATATGGCGATTTAAAATAGATTGATGAACGGTTTTATCTAAATCATCAATAAGACGGTTAAAAATGGCTCCAAGTAACGGTTCATCTTTTCGTACGGCGACACTAAGATAAAGTTTTTCATCAAATTTACTGGCAATTTTGAGTTCACCTGTATATTTTTTTTGAAATTGGTACCCAATGGATGAGAGGGTATCAATAAAACCAAAAAGTTCTCCAGAGGCAACTCTTGAGAGTCCTTCATCTATACTCTCCACCCCTACAATATGAAAGTTTTGATATTTTTTCTTAAAAAGCTCTGCATAGGCATGTCCACGTGTTATTCCAATATACTTATCTTTTAGACGATTTAAGTCATCAATAAAAGGTACATCAGGTTTAGTTGCAAGCACTAACGGAACAGAGACATAGGGTTTGGTAAAATCCAAAAACTTATCTCGATTGGGTGTCTGCATAGCTAAAGAGATAATATCACACTCTTTTGATTTGATAGCATCTAAGGTCCCTATCCATGAACGTGTTTGGACTAACTCAATAGGAATTGTCAGGTACTTTTCAAAGAGTTTAAAATAGTCTCTACTTAACCCAATATGTTCTCCACTTTCTATTCTTTCAAAGGGCATCCAATTGGGATCAATACAGAGTTTGATTCGTTTTTTTTGCAATAGATAGTTTTGGTGTTCTTGGGATAGAAGTGTTCCTTGTTGTTCTTTTTCAAAAATAAACTTATCAAAATCAATGATACGATTTTTATCAATAATACCTAGCTGTTTATAACTATCTGCAATTCGTTTTACCCGCTCTTCACTAATACTTCCTATAGGATATATAGACGTTAACATGAGGTTTTCTATCTGGTTGGCTTCATAGACATACTGTTCTTTGGTTTTCTTTTGTGTATTATATTTATCTAAAATAAGTTGGATAATCTCATCTTTATTTTCTAAAGCATATTTCCACCCTTTGATACTGGCTTCTTTAAAAGCTTTTACACGATGAGGATTTTGTTCTAACTCTTTGAGTGAAGTAAAAACATTGTCCACATAAAATTCTGCCCCATATCGCTCAGGACTTAAAATCGTATATTTGTAACCTAATTGTTCTAAGGTATAGGCTTGATTGGTGAGAAAGATTGTTGTAGCATCCACTTTTTTATTAATAAAATCATCCATTTTAAAGGTTTGTGGAACATCAATGAAACTCTGTTTATTAATACCAAACTTTTTTAACATCAATAAAATAGAAGTATTTTTTAAAGCATCACTTCCACCCATAAAACGTTTACCTACCAAATCACTTGGCATATGGATATCTTCTTGGGCAGCGATAACTAAGGGAGATTGTTTAAGAAAATTTGCCACAAAAACTATTGGGTTACCATCCATGTAGCTTTTAATAATACTGGAATAATCAATTGCGTAGGTTATTTTGCCACTAAGCACATCTTTGATGACACTATCTTTGAGTTCAAAACTCATCTCTTTGAAGGTGACTTCTAAACCAGCTTCTTTATAAAAACCTTGCTCATGTGCTGCATAAAACCCTGCATATTCAAACTGGTGTTTCCAAGAGAGTTGTAAGGTTATGGGTTCTGTTGCTTGAAGATTTATAACACTAGATAGGAAAAAAGTAATTAAAAGAATCTTGAATTTATATAAAAACATAACAGCACCATTTCTTTCATATTAACTACTTATCATACTAATAAATAATAAAAAATTTAATCGAAATCTTATTTACATAACGCCATAAAGCTTTTATTGAGTGCCTAAAAGAAAGTACAAAATAAAGATTTTATGAATGCTTCATAAAATAATTGTATGACACTTCCATTAAAAAAGAAATTAAATAAAAAAATTAACCTACAACATAATCGTAACAAAATGAAATAATAACTTTTTTTTCTTAAAAAACGACCTTATATTGTCCTTAAAATTTGTTTAAAAGTTGAATAGTGATATAGTAATAAATTATTGCTATCATTAGGAGTATTATATGTCACTACAGAAACTTATGATTATACTTTTTCTCTTTTTTTCAACCCTTCACGCCAATCAAAAAACCATCGCATATATTGTTTCAGATATTACCATACCCTTTTGGGAGATTATGGCAAATGGTATAAAAAATGTTGCACAAGAACAGGGATATAATTTCAAGATTTATAACGGGGAGAATCAACCCAAAAAAGAGTTAGAACAAACCATAAAAGCCATACAAGATAGAGTAGATGGAATCATTGTTTCACCTACAAACTCTTCTGCATGTGTGACGATACTCAAACTTGCCCAAAACGCAAATATTCCCGTTGTCATTGCAGATATTGGTACTGATGCAGGAGAATACGTTGCCTATGTTTCATCAAATAACAAAGCAGGTGCTTACGGTATTGGTAAAGTATTAGCTAAAAAAATGATACAAAAAGGGTGGCAAGATGGTTCTGTTGGACTGATTGCTATTCCACAAAAACGACTAAATGGTCAAGCAAGAACAGCCGGTTTTATGCAAGCATTAGATGAAGCAGGTATTAAAAGTGCTGATATTAAACAGTTTGTAACTTGGGATAAAAAAGAGACCTATAACTATACAAAAGAGATGATATCAAACTATCCAAACCTGCGAGCCATTTGGATTCAAACTTCCCATATCTATCAAGGAGCAATTGATGCTATCAAGGATAGTGGGAAAAGTAATGAGATATTTCTTATCTCCTTTGATGCAGAACCTGAGTTTTTAGATTTAATCCCTAAAGAAACAATTATTGGAGCAGCCATGCAACAACCTTTTTTAATGGGAGAAAAGGCAGCTTTAGCGCTACATGAACATCTACAGGGTAAAAAAGTCAAAAAAGATTTACAACAACCTATTTTGATTATTTCAACCGATAATATTGAAGAAAAACTTCCTGTTATCCAACGAAATGTATTAGGAAAGAAAAACCCTTAGTCATGTCACGTAAATACTCCTTATATCTAACCTTAGGGTTAGCTATCATTGTAACGGTTACACTAATTATGTCCATAAACGCGGGATATAATTATGTGCATACCAAAAGTAAAATTATAGAAAATATGAAGGAAGATTCACGAACAATTGTACTATCCCTACAAAGTAATATTACTAATCTTATTGCCTCTTATGCGATTAATGAGTACGATAAACTCATTGCCAATGAGATTAAACAGCGAGATATCTTTGCTATCATTGTTGAAGATTATAATATGGGTAGAATTTTGGGTAAAAAAGCTTATATTAGTGGAAAACTCAAAGACTCAAATGAACAAGTTATTGATTATGATATTAAAGATACAGCAATTAATAAGCAGTTAGAAAATATCTTTTATAGCGATATGTTTGATATTGTTTTAGATGGTAAAAAACTTGGAAAAATCAGTATCTATATTACAGATTCAACCATGAACGAAGAGTTAACAAATATCATCAAAACAACCCTTAAGCATACTATTGTTATCTCTATTTTACTCATTCTTTCTTTATTTATTGTTTTACGTAGTTTCATTTTTAGACCTCTTGCAAATATTATTGATGAAATTCAACGCAGTGATAAAGATGGTATTCCTCTAGGTAAAATTCCTCAGCAGTCAAGTTTAGAGATGGATTCTCTATCAAGTTCTATGAATACCATGATTGACACCCTAAAAGCATCACGCTCAATTTTAAAGAAAAATGAAGAGCAGCTCTACAAAGCGCTAGAGCTTCAGACAACTATTTTTGATCACTCAGGTTATCTAATGATACGAACCAATAAAAAAGGGCTTATTAAACAAGTTAACAAAGAGACTGAACGACTACTTGGATACAGTGCTAAAGAGCTTGTGGATAAACAAACCCCTGAAATTCTTCACTTAAAACCTGAAGTTATCAAACGTGCTCATGAATTCCAAGAGCAGTTAAACCAAAATGTGAAACCGAGCTTTGAAACTTTTGTTATAAAAACAAATCTAGGCTTAAAAAATGAACACGAATGGACTTATATTACCAAAGAGGGCAAACATATTCCTGTGTACCTCTCGGTGAGCGCTTTAAAAAATGAAAATAATGAAATCTATGGCTACATAGGCATTGCACAAGATATCACTGAAAGAAAACTTATTGAATCCCAATCCAAACTTGCTTCTATGGGAGAAATGATGGGAAATATTGCCCATCAATGGAGACAGCCCCTTAGTGTTATTTCAACCATTGCAAGTGGATTACATCTACGCAGTAGTGTGGGTGATATTAATGCCAACGAAATTGCTCAAAATATGAGTAATATCACCCAACAAACCCAGTATCTTTCAAATACAATTGATGACTTTAGAAACTTTATTAAGAACAGTAATGATAAAGAAAAAGTCTCAATTTGTGGTGCTATTAAAAAGAGTCTATCTATTTTAGACTCTTCGTTACATAACCATGGCATTGAAGTTAAAAGTGATTTAGAAGATGATTTAACTATTGATGGATTTAGTAATCAACTTATTCAAGTATTTATTAATATCATCAACAATGCTAAAGATGCTATCAATGAGAAAGAGTTAGAAAAGAAAGTTATCTTTATCTCCACACAAAAGACTCCTACAGGCTTACTGTTAACTTTTAAAGATAATGGTGGAGGCGTTGATGATACCATTATGAGTCGTATTTTTGAGCCCTACTTTACCACAAAACACAAAAGTGTTGGAACGGGGATTGGATTATCTATGGTTTATCAAATTCTAACAGAACACCACAATGCTTCTTTAAATGTGGTCAATGAAACATATACTCTGGATGATACCAATTGCACAGGTGCTTGTTTTAGAATCATCTTTAAGGCTTAGCACTATCACTTAATAAAAGCATTAAATACTTTTATATGTGTTATAATGTAAAGTGATTATTAAATCATAATGTCCCTACTAAAAGGTTTGACGTGATAAAAAAAGAGATACGAATATTAACCTTGGCCTTTATTTTACTGACAATTATTGCCATCATTTCAAACTCCTATAGCCACTATTTAATCGATACTCAAAATGCACTCTTTAATAAACTTTATAATCATCCTTTAAAAGTATCTAACACCGCACTTAACATCCAATTGAATATCTATAAAATACATCGAGATATGAAAGATGTGGTTTTGTCTCCTTCTGAAATGACTTTAAAAGGGTTAATTCACGATGTAAATACAAATGAAATGATTATTTTCAATGCCTTTGACATCATCAAAAAGAATATATTGGGGGATAAGGGGCAAGCTTTAAATAGTGAGGCTTATACTCTTTTTAGGGATTGGAAAGTTATTCGTGATGAAGTTATTCATTTAGCCAAACAAAAAAAATATAAAAAGGCCATCAAAATCACCCAACAAAAAGGAGCAAAACACGTTCTAAAAATGGATAAAGCTGTTGAAAAACTCTACCAATATGCTCAAAATAAAGCACAAAGCTTCAATGAAAAATCAAATTCTATTATCACTAAGCAACACAAAATCAGTTACTATGTTAACGTTTTAGGTTTTGTTTTATTTATTAGTATTGCTTACTTTGCCATTAGCCGATTAAATAACCATATGAGTAAAAATGAAAAGCTAAAAAATGCACTGAACATACGTTCAAAAGAGTTAGCAAAGATATTTAATGAATCTCCAAACCCCATCATGGTGCACAATGTTAACGGCACAGTAATTAAAATAAATAAAAGTTGGAAAGCCCTAACTGGTTACCATTTTGAAGAGATAGATACAATCGAAAAATGGGCACAAAAAGCCTATGGAGCAAAAGAGTGTGAAATTAAACGCTCAGTAGATGAGATGTATCATCAAAACAAAAGTCTTGACCATGGGGTTTCAACTATCAAAACAAAGGATGACAAACTACTCTATTGGAAATTTAGTTCTGCTCCACTAGGTATTATCAACAATGAACGGGTTATTATCTCTTCGGCTATGGATATTACTGAACTTAAAAAGAAAGATGAATTGATGGTTTTACAATCACGTTCTGCAGCCATGGGAGAAATGATTAGTATGATTGCTCATCAATGGCGACAACCTCTAACAACTATCTCTATGATTGCTAATAACACTCTTGCAGATATTGAGTTAGATATACTTGATTCAAAGGTTCTAAAAAATAATTCCCATCAACTCTTAGAGACCACACAACATCTGTCTGAAACTATTAATGACTTCAGAAACTTTTTTAAGCCCGATTCAGGAAAAGAGGCTATTCTTATTAGTAAAGTTCTCAATGACTCCCTTAAAATAATCTCCTCAAGTTTTAAAAATAATGATATAAACCTAAATATGAAAGTGCATACTGAAAAAGAGGTTTTTATATCCAGTAGAGAACTGATGCAAGTCTTTATCAATATTTTGAACAATGCAAAAGAGGCATTAACTGAAATCAAGAACGAGGAGAAGAATATTCTCATAGAAGTGACCCTAGAGAATAACAATATCATCACAACTATCTTTAACAATGGAAACAATATCGATAACAAAATCATTTCGCGTATCTTTGAACCGTACTTTTCTACCAAACAGAAAAAAAATGGTACTGGACTGGGGCTATATATGAGTAAAATTATTGTCGAAGAGCACTCAAAAGGTTTGCTCGAAGTTAAAAATCAAAAGGATGGAGTGGCATTTATACTAACGTTGCCAATTTTGAAGACATAAAAAAAGCCCGATATAAAAACTTGAAAAAGCTTTTATATCGGGCTTTGTAAATGGTACGCCTGGAAGGATTCGAACCCTCAACCCCCGGGGCCGAAATAACATACCAATTTTTTAATCAGCTACACCTAATATTTTGTAAGATTGTCATGGTATCTTTTCCCAAATTCATTTTTTCATCTCATTATTAAACTATAGAATTATATTAGTTAATTAAAAAATTTCGATTTTTTTTCGATTTTCTATTAGTATACTTTCCAATAGCTTTCCAGTAAAGTAATTTTAAAAGGTAGGAAATATGAATAAAAATACAATATTTAAGTTTTTGGTGGCAATAGTGTTTTTGGTTCAAGGAGTATTTGCAAATACACTTTATATTAATGCTAAAGTATTTACAGGTGATAAAGATAAACTTTACGTCGATACTTTTTTAGTAAAAGATAAAAAGTTTAAATTTATTGGTAAAAAAAATGAGGCTCTTAAGTTTACTAATAAAGATACAAAAATTATAGATTTACAAGGTAAAAGAGTAATTCCTGCATTATACGATAGTCATTTGCACCCAATTGGTGCTGGAACAGATTTACTTTTTAAATGTAATTTCCCACAAACTTCAAGTATAAAAGAAATCCAAGTTAAAATGAGAAAGTGTGTATCTAAAGCTCCTAAAGGAAGCTGGATAACAGGTGTTAGATGGGGAGCTGAACTATTAGACAAGGTTCATTATAAATATTTAGATGAAGTATCTAAAGATCACTATTTAGTTTTAACAGATTTTAGTAATCATAATGCTTGGGTAAACTCAAAAGTAATTGAGGTATCTAATATTGATGAAGAAGCAATTATTAAATATGGTGAATTGATTGGCAAAGATCAAAATGGAAAACCAAATGGTTTACTAAAAGAAGATGCTCAAAAGCTTTATAGAAGTATTAAGCCTTCTCATACCTCAGTTGAAATGGATAAAGCTTTAGTTGCTGCAAAAAATATTTTACATTCAAATGGAATTATTGGTATAAAAGATTCATATGCTTATGAGCCAGAAATAAATACTTATTTAAGAGCTGAGAAAAACAACTCATTAAATTTAAGGGTTGGAGTTGTATTTGGTTGGAAAAAAGAAGGTGAGAGTTTAGAAGCAAAAAAGCAAAGACTTTTAAAAATGAAGTCTCTTGAAACGCCTTATATAAAAACTAATTTTATCAAATTATCAATTGATGGAATTCCTCCAACAAAAACAGCAGCTTTAATTGAACCATATTTAGAAAAAGATCATTCTCATGGCAATAACTTTGGTATTCTTGAATTTAATCAAGAGGAATTAAATAAGGTAGTTCAATGGGCAGATGAAAACGGTTTTTCAGTTATGACTCACTCATCTGGCGATATGGCTGTAAGGCAAGTGCTAAATGCTATTGAATATACAAGAGATACTAATAAAAACAGTAAGTTACAACATGAATTAGCACACGCTTGTATGGTTCATACAAATGACATTAAGAGATTTAGAGAGCTTAATGCGGTTGCAAACTTTTCACCTTTTTTCTGGTTTCCAAGTCCAATTCACGATGGCATGAAAATGTTGTTTGGTGAAAAAAGAGCAAATGCGTATTGTGCTACTAAAACATTAATTGATGAGAAAACAAAACCTACATACGGAACTGATTGGCCAGTTGTAGAAGCAGTTAATCCATTTACAGCTTTAGAGTCATTTGTGACAAGAAAAGACCCTTATGGAAGGCGTGGTAATGAAACTGTTTGGAAAGAAGAAGCTGTAAGTATTGAAAAAGCATTAGAGATGTACACGATTAATGGTGCAATTGCACTAGGAATTGAGAATGAAAGTGGAACGATTAGTAAAGGAAAAACAGCAGATTTTATTGTATTAAATCAAGATATTTTTACTATTAATCCAGATTCAATAGGTGATACAAAAGTTGAACTTACTGTATTTGATGGAAAAACAATTTATAAAAAACAAGGGAATAAAAAGTGATTACTCAAAATGAAGATTTAGGAAAATTTATTTTAAGTTTTACCGTAGGTTTTTTAATGCTATTTCATGGTTATGCAAAACTAACTCATGGTATTGGTTTTATCGAGGCAATGATGGTTAAAAATGGATTCCCCACATTTATGGCTTACGGTGCATATCTGGGTGAAATTATTGCACCTTTGATGTTAATTATCGGTTTTAGGGTAAAAATTGCTTCTGTATTAATTATTGCAACAATGATTGGAGCAATTGTGATGGTTCACGCTGGAGATGTTTTTGCAGTAACTAAGCATGGAGCTTGGGCAATTGAATTGCAAATGTTTTACATTTTAGCTTGTCTTGCAATCTTCTTTCAAGGTGCAGGAAAATATAGTATTGATGAATTAAGAGTTTAAAAGAGAAAATATGAATAAAGAGCAGATTTTAGAAGTTATAGAAAGACATAAAACACAATCACCATCAACTTATAACGATGTAATAAAGCTAACAAAACCATTTTATACATTTCATAAAAATATGTTTTATGGAAAATGTAGAGTACATGAGGATAAGTATGACTTATTAAATAGTGAGTTTGATGTTTTAGCAACACTAAGATTTGCTCATAATAATTGCCTTTATGCAAAGCAGATTAGCGAAGGACTTTTATTTACTTCTGGTGGACTTACAAAAGTTCTTAAAAAGCTAGAACTAAAAGGTTTTATCCTAATGGAAGAAGGAGAGTTTGATAAGAGAAAAAAACTTATTAAATTAACTAATTATGGTCAAGACATTTTTGAAAAAGGAATGAGAGATATCTTCTCTTATGAAGAGAAATGTTTTGAGAAGTTAGATAAAAATGAAAAAGAACAGTTGTACCATTTACTCCTGAAGCTAATTGATTAGAATAAACAAAGTAGCTAAAAACTGATTGTGATGTGGATACTATTTGATAGGACATAAAAACAAATTCAACAATCTGTAGTTTGTGAGAATATTTATTTTAAGAACTTAAAAATAAAAATGAATATCTACTAATGGTTATTGATTGTACAGGTCATGGAGTTCCGAGAGAATTTGTAAACATGCTTGTAAAAGCTATTTTAATAAAACCATGAAAAAGTATTAAAACAAGAAGATAATGAATCAATTTCAAATGCAGACTTATCAAGAAAAGAAGAAAGAAATAATGACATTACTGTTGTTGGTTTGAATATTCAATTTAAAATAATATATAATGACGCAAGGTGATACAAGAAAAATGAATAGTTTTTTTTGAGAAAGCCTATAAAGCCCTTAACATAGGACTTATAAATGGTACGCCTGGAAGGATTCGAACCCTCAACCCCCGGGGCCGAAACCCAGTGCTCTATCCAGTTGAGCCACAGACGCATTTAAAGGACTGGAATATTAGCAACTCTTTTCTAAAAGTTTCATTAAAGAGAAAAACTTTTGCACATTTTTGTTCAAAATAAAGCTAGTATTGTATGGATGTTCGCATTCAAAGGTTTTAAAATGCTTCACTGTTTCAATCTTTTGTAGCTCTTTTGCCATGCTTCCAAACAAAATAAGTGTGATATCTTCTTCTTTGATTTGCTCTAACAATTTTTTGATAAAAGGCTGCCACTGTTTTACATGCTTTTTAGAATCCTCTTTTACTGTAAAAATAAGCGCCGTATTAAGCAATAAAACCCCATTGTGCTCAAAGTTATCCCGTAAAGAGAGAATGGAGTCAATATAGGGCTCTTTGTTGATTTTAGCGATGGCTTCTTTTGTTGTGTTGTTCTCTTTTAGATTTCCATTAGCAACTAATAACATTTTCATAAAGTTTCGTAAAGAAGTCGCTTTGTTGACCTCTTTACTCAAACCATTTTTTTCATTCCATAGATTTTTAACATCCCCATCAATAAATGCGTACCCTATAGCACTTTTTTCACGAGGGTACGGATCTTGACCAAAAAGGATATATTTTGTTTTCTCTAATGGTAATGTTTTAAAAGCATTTAAAAAATTATCGCTGTTAGGAAAGTAAGTTTTGTCTTCTAACAAAAAACTCAAATAATCATCATCAAGCTGACTCAAAGATTTTTTAACAATGGTTTCCCAAGAGTTATTGGTTTCAAACATTATAAGACATCAATCACAATAAGAATAAAAAATAAAATCCCAAGGTAACCATTCACGATAAAGAATGCCTTATCAATTTTACGGAAATCTTTATTCACTAAATAGTGTTCATATGCCAGCATAACAGCACTAACTACTACAGCTAGATATCCAAAGAAACCACTATTTGACATGATAATAAAAAGTAACCAGAAGATTACCGTTAGTAGATGTAGAACTTTTGAAAACAGCATCGTTTTTTGCGCCCCAAAACGACTAGGCACCGAGTGTAAACCAAGCTTTTTATCCACATCAATATCTTGAAGAGAGTAGAGTAAATCAAAACCAGCAACCCAAAACATAACTCCTAAACTCAAAAGTACTGACCACAAAGTTATGGTTTCACTCACAGCAACAACACCCGCAATTGGCGCTAAACCTAAAGATATTCCTAAAATAATATGAGCTAAAAAAGAGAATCGTTTAAAATAAGAGTATGAACCAACAACCAATAGAATTGGCAGGGCTAAATAAAGGGCTAAATCATTAACAAAATAGGCAACAACAATAAACCCTAAGGCATTTGCTAATGTGAAAACCAACATCGCTTTTGGCGAAATACGCCCATCAACATTGGGTCGGTTTTTAGTTCGGGGATTTAAAGCATCAATATCTCTGTCTAAATATCGGTTAAAGCCCATGGCAAAGTTTCGTGCAGTTAGTGCTGCTAATACGCCTAAAAAAAGAAGTTTCCAACCAAACCATCCATTGGCTGCAACAACCATAGCTATAAAAATAAATGGCAGTGAAAAGATAGAGTGTTTGAACATCACTAGTTCATTAAAATCGTTAATACGTTTGAGTAATTTTTCCATGGGGAAGTATAGCAAAAAAGATATAAACTTTTATTTGTTTATATCTTTTTTAAAAGTTCTTAATTAAATAGCTTATTTACCCTTGTTTGTTTAGGCGACAAACATATATTTTGCTAAAAATATAATCGCAATACCTATAACCAATACAAACTTGTGGAACTGTTTCATAATAGGCGCTGGGGGTACTTTTCTAAGCTTACATGTCAAAGAATAAACCACCCCTGCGATGACAAAAGAAGCTAAGATGAACTTTAACCAAAGAAGTTGCTGTAAAGAGCTGCTAAAGAAACCTAATTCAGAGTTAATATGTTTTGAAAACATATAACCCCCTGTTAAAAATAGTGCTAAAAGTGAGAGAGGGAAAATCTTCACTGCTCGACTTGAAATAACTGTTTTAATCTCTTCATATTCACTCACAGAGAATTTTTTTAACAAAACAGGAAATACAATAACATCTGCAAATACAAAACCAATAAAAATGATTGCACTAAAAAGATGCACAATCAAAGAAATAGAATAACCATCCATTTGAGTCCTTTTTTAATAAATTTAATTATAATTTTGAGAATTATACTCAAAATAAGATTTTCAACCTTGATAGGCATCAATTTATTCATATGTAACGAAATTTTGACTACAATAAAACAAAAAATAGGAACAAAGATGGTTGAAAACTCTGAAATGGCAATGGTGACTTACGCTATTGGTTTTGTGTTATGGATTATTATGTTTATTATGGTGTTAAAAAATGAGTTTAAAACACCAAAAGTTAAAATAATTTGGGTTGCGGCCTTTTTATTATTCCCTCCTAGTGCAATTCTTTTTCCTTTTATAGGAATGAAACAGCTTAAGTAATCCCTTTTATGAAACAAATCGCAATTATTGGTTCTACTGCTTCGGGTAAAACGGCACTCTCCATTGAGATGGCACAAAAAGCTAACGCTATTATTCTTTCCCTAGATTCACTGTCAGTCTATAAAGAGATTGATATCGCTTCTGCAAAACCAACCGTTGAAGAACGTGCTGGTATTACGCACTTTGGAATTGATGAAGTCTACCCAAACGAAAAATTTGATGTGGTTGAGTTTTTGACCTGTTATGAAAGAGCTAAAGATTATGCTCTAAAAAACAATAAAAACCTTATTATTGTTGGTGGTACCGGTTTTTATCTTAAAATTTTAATTGAAGGAATAAGTAAAGGGGTAGGGGAAGATGTAGTTTTAGATAAACCTTTGGATGAGATTCATGCCCTACTTTTCAAACTTGATGAAACCCACATGGAAAAGATTGCCAGTAACGATACCTATCGTATAACAAAAGCTTACTCCATTTATAAAAAGTCAGGATTAACCCCAACTAATTATTTTAAAGCGAATCCCCCAACACCTATTGCACCAGATTTAGAGCTTTTTGAAATTGTATGGGACAGAGAAGAACTACGAGAACGTATAAGTTTACGCACCAATATTATGATCAACGAGGGTATCATTGATGAAGTAATCTATTTAGAAAAAAAGTATGGACGAAAGCCCAATGCTATGAGTTCAATTGGAATTGCTGAAACCCTACTCTATCTAGATGGTCGTTTAAATAAAAAAGAGTTACAAGAAAAAATATCAACAAACACCGCACGCCTAGCCAAACGGCAATCAACCTTTAATCGAAATCAATTTAATGGTCGTCAAACATCAAACATAATAAAAAACTTAAATTCAGATATACTTAAGTATTTTTCGATATAATCCCAATCCAATTTAACAAAGAGTTTAATAAAGGGCGACATAGACTCGACCTTTTGTTAGACATTAATAACTATAAGGAAATTGAAGTGAAAAAAGATATTCACCCAGATTACAAAGCTTGTACAGTATCTTGTGCTTGTGGAAACTCGTTTGAAACGAAATCAAATGTTGAAACTATGAAAATTGACATTTGTAACGCTTGTCACCCATTCTTTACTGGAGAGCAAAAAATTGTTGATGCTGCTGGTAGAGTTGAGAAATTCAAAGCTAAATACGGTATGGCTAAATAAGACTCACGTCTTGTTAACACTTGTTCCAACTCCAATAGGAAACTTAGAGGATATCTCTAAACGTTCTTTGAACGTCCTATTGGACGCAGAACTTATCTTGTGTGAAGACACACGAGTTACTAAAAAACTTCTCTCACTCTTAAGTGAAAAAAATAATCTAACTTTTTCTTGTTCTGATTTTAAATCTTTTCATTCTCACAATGAAAAACAAGTATTAAGTACCCTAACACCTGAAGATTTTAATAAAAATATTGTTTATGTTAGTGATGCAGGTATGCCATGCGTTTCAGACCCTGGGGCAACGCTTGTTCAATACTGCATTGATAACGATTTAGAGTATGATGTTCTCCCTGGTGCAAATGCAGTTTTAACCGCTTTTGCTATGAGCGGATTTGACCATACAGAGTTTACTTTTTTTGGATTTTTAGCCCACAAAGGTAAAGAGAGACAAAGTAAACTAACTCAAGTGATGCAAAGCTCAGTTTTAAGCATCCTCTATGAGTCACCTCATCGATTACTAAAAACCCTTGAAGAGATTTCAAAAATCGATAAAGAACGAACCATTTTTTTAGCCAAAGAGCTGTCAAAAAAGTTTCAAAAAACCTATAAAGATAGTGCTCAAAATATCTATGAGAAATTTAAAAATGAAAATATAAAAGGGGAGTGGGTTATTATCATTGAACCAACCCATTTTGAGGGACAACCGCTAGCTATATCGGATATTGAAGAATTGGACATTGCACCAAAAATAAAAGCAAAACTCCTAGCAAAAATGAAAGGCTTAAAAACCAAAGAGGTTTATCAAGAACTTTTAGCTAAAATCTAGCCCATGATAATATATGGAAAACAAGTAGTATTTTACGTACTCGAAAATCACCCCGAATTAATTGAAGAAGTATTTTTTTCTAAAGAGATTGACAAAAAAGTATTTTCAAAATTTTTAAAATTGGGAAAAAAAATAAACAAATTAGATAATCAAAAAGCTCAAGCGCTTGCAAAAGGCGGGAACCATCAAGGATACTTCCTAAAACTTGAAACTTTTGAATATACACCTCTTGAAGAGTTCAAAAAGATGAACTTTATTGTTATCTTAGATGAACTTACTGATGTAGGGAATATTGGAGCAATTTTACGATCAGCTCATTCATTGGGAATTGATGGCGTTATTGCAGGTGGGGTAAAAACCTTAAGAGAATCAGCAATTATACGTACTAGTTCAGGTGCAATGATTGATATTCCTTTTGCAAAAACTCATAATACCTTAGATATCGCAAATGAACTAAAACAGCAAGGTTTCGCCCTTATTGGTGCAACTATGGATGGTACTGATTTAAAAAAATATGGGAAAATTGAAAAAGAGGATAAAGTTGCACTTTTCGTAGGGAACGAAGGTGCAGGTTTATCAAATAAAATAATTAAAAAATTGGATTTAAAAGTTTCAATTGGCATGGAAAATGATTTTGATTCGCTCAATGTATCCGTTGCTGCTGGAATTTTAATGTACACACTAAAGAACTAAAGAGAAAAAAATGTTTAAACAACTGATAGTATCACTGTTATTAGGATTATCACTTTTTGCCAATGAGGTTACGCCAGAGGTTATTGAACCAGTTGAAGTGGGAACTAACATGGAACAAACTGTTCCATCACAAGATTTACTGCACGATAAAATCAAAAATCTTATTGGAGAAGAAGAGTATAACACTCATAAAAATTTAATTAATTTTATTTTTAAAAATCGACAAAACTATCAATACAGTGAGAGTTTAAACTTTATCTCTATTATTAAAAAACTTCAAGAGAATGGACTTTTAAAACTGGGGTTTGATACACCGCAAGAGATGTTAATCGAATTTCATATCAATAACAATCCAATGAAATCTCTGAAAATCCTCAAAGATACACTGAAATCTTTGGGATATTATTATTACTTTACAAAAAACACCCAATTTGACGGCAATAGCAGTCTAATTTGGACAATAAAGCTCAAAACAGAAGCCGCCATCGACCCTTTAGTACTTTCAAATGAACTACTAAAAAAAGATTGTCGAATGGTTGATATCAGTAAAGAGGGTAACAAATGGAGTTATGCTATTGATACTAACTTTGCAAACTTAAAGGATGCAACTTATGTTACCAACAATGAAAGAGTTGCATTTAAAAAACCACTGAAACCTTACTTTGTAAAGGTTGACCCAGCATCAACACTCTATGTGGCAAGCAGGGTTTTAAATAAATGGTTTCCAAATATCGTTTTTTATGATAAACATTTGAATATACTAAAGGTCGTAAACGAGGATAAAGTGCATAGAAACATTAAACTTCCTATGCCAGAAAATACAAAATATATTAAAATTTCAGATTTATATACACTCATCAATATTAAACGGGGATTGAGTGTACACATTAAGGAGTAAAACGTGTTTCCAGAAATAGAATTCGAAAGAATGAAACGACTTCCTAACTATGTTTTTGCAGAAGTAAACAACATAAAAATGGAAGCGAGACGAGCGGGCGAAGATATTATTGATTTTTCAATGGGTAACCCAGATGGTCCAGCACCACAACATATTATTGATAAATTAAAAGAGACTGCTGACAAATCTAAAAACCACGGATACAGTGCAAGTGCAGGTATTTATAAACTACGACTTGCTATTTGTAACTGGTACAAAAGAAAATATGGTGTTACAGGGTTAGACCCTGATAAACATGCGGTTGCAACTATGGGTTCAAAAGAGGGATATGTTCACTTAGTTCAAGCGATTGTTAATGTGGGAGATGTGGCAGTAGTACCTGACCCAACCTATCCGATTCACTCATATGCCTTTATGCTTGCAGGTGCAGCAATTCATAATTTTGAGTTACCATTTGGCGATGATTACCGTGTTGATGAAGATCTTTTCTTTGAACGACTTCAAAAAACACTTGATGAATCAATTCCAAAAGTAAAATATGTACTAGTAAACTTCCCACACAATCCATCGTGTGCAACAGTTAGACCAGAGTTTTACCAACGACTTGTAGATACAGCAAAAAAAGAGCGATTTTATATCATCTCTGATATTGCTTATGCAGACATCACATTTGATGGATACAAAACCCCATCAATTTTCCAAGCAGAGGGTGCACTTGATGTTGCTGTTGAATCATTTACTTTAAGTAAATCATACAACATGGCAGGATGGAGAGTTGGATTCATGGTAGGAAATGATAAACTTATTGGTGCACTTAAACGAATCAAATCGTGGCTTGATTATGGTATGTTTACCCCAATTCAAGTGGCAGCGACTGTAGCACTTGATGGACCACAAGATTGTGTTCAAGAGCACATTGAAAAATACAACAAGCGACGAGATGTAATGATTGAAGCCTTCGGAGATGCAGGATGGAAAATGAATACACCAAATGCTTCTATGTTTATTTGGGCAAAAATTCCAGAATGTGCACAGCACCTTGGAAGTATGGAATTCTCAAAACAACTTTTAACAGAAGCAAAAGTTGCTGTCAGTCCAGGTATTGGATTTGGTCATTACGGTAACCAGTACGTACGAATCGCTTTAATTGAAAATGAAAAGCGAATTAGACAAGCGGCAAAAAATATCAAGAAATACTTAAAAACTTTAGAAAAATAGGAAATTAGATGTTAAAAATAGGAATTATTGGAGTTGGAACTGTTGGAGCTAGTGTTGCAAATATTTTAAAAGATAACAAAGATATTATCACTGCACGAGCTGGTTGCGAACTCGTTCCTACGATTGGTGTTGTTAATAACCTTTCAAAAGACAGAGGGGTAAGCATTGAGTTAACAGACGATATTGATAGAGTCTTAAATGATGACTCTATTGATATTGTTGTAGAGCTTATGGGTGGAATTGAAAAACCCTATGAAGTGGTAAAAAAAGCCCTTGAAAAAGGTAAAGCTGTAGTGACGGCAAACAAAGCGCTACTTGCATATCATCGATATGAATTACAAGATTTAGCAGGAGATACACCTTTTGAATATGAAGCGGCAGTTGCCGGTGGTATTCCAATTATTAATGCATTAAGAGAAGGGTTAACAGCAAACCATATTCAATCTATTCGAGGAATCATGAATGGTACATGTAACTACATGCTTACTAAAATGATTAACGAAGGGGTTGACTACGATACTATTTTGCAAGAGTCTCAAGAATTAGGTTATGCAGAAGCAGATCCTACTTTTGATGTTGGTGGATTTGATGCGGCACATAAACTTTTAATTTTAGGTTCGATTGCTTACGGTATTGATGCTAAACCTGAAGATATCTTAATTGAGGGGATTGAAAATATTGCTCCTGAAGATATTGATTTTGCCAATGAATTTAACTACTCAATTAAACTTTTAACCATTGCAAAAAAAGTTGCAGATGAAATTGAACTACGTGTTCATCCTGTATTTATTCCAAACAGCGAAATGATCTCTAAAGTTGATGGAGTTATGAATGGTGTTTCTGTTATTGGAGATAAAGTAGGGGAAACAATGTATTACGGACCAGGTGCTGGTGGTGATGCAACGGCATCTGCTGTTATTGCAAATATTGTTGATATTGCACGACGAGGTAAAGGTTCACCAATGTTAGGATTTGAAAAAGCTCACGGTGAAGATTTAAAACTTATGCCAAAAGATAATATTATTACCAAATACTACCTACGACTTCGTGTTGAGGATAAAGTAGGGGTTTTAGCAAGAGTCTCTAAAATTTTAGGGGATAAAAACATCTCTATTGAAAAAATGATTCAAAAACCACTAAATGAAACTTGTGCACATCTTCTTTTATCAACCCATAAGTGTGTTGAAAAAGATATTGTTGAAGCACTTAAAACCATTGAAGAAGCAGGAGCAGTTACTGCCTCTCCAGTGATGATTAGAATTGAAGATTAATAACTAATAATACTTTCAGGGGTCTAAACTCAGTTTTTAGACTCCTTATCTACTTCTTCTTACGCACAAACTGCAAAAAGGAACTTTTTTGAGACGATCTGGCGAACACTTACTCACTGACGATATTCCAAGTTTATTAAAACAAATAGCGATTCCTGCAAGTACTGGAATGTTTTTTAATACCATGTATAATGTTGTGGATACTTTTTATGCGGGGCTTATTTCAACCCAAGCCATTGCAGCTATGTCACTGTCATTTATGATATTTTTTCTGATTATTGGATTTGGATATGGATTTTCATCAGCCATTACAGCACTCATTGGAAATGCCTTTGGACGCAAAAAACATCTGTTAGCGTCTATTTATGCACATAAAGGATTGGTTTTTATACCCCTATTAGGGCTTTTTCTCTCAATGTTAGGCTTTGCCTTTGCTCCTATGCTTTTTGAGCTTCTAGGGGCTTCTAAAGAGTATTTAGCCATCTGTTTAGAGTATATGAATACTATTTTAGCTGGTGCCGTATTTTTTATGGGGAATTTTGCCCTTAATGCAATCCTAGTTGCAAAAGGAAATACTAAGACCTACCGCAATACGCTTATCTTTGGATTCTTTGCAAACTTAGTGCTCAATCCACTCTTTATTTACGGATTTGCTTTTATTCCAGCTATGGGTATCAAAGGAATTGCAGTTGCCACAATACTTATTCAAATTATTAATATGTTTTATATGCTTTCAAAAGTTCTTGAGACTAAAATTGTTCATTTTAATCGACTGGTTTACTTTTTACCCAATAAACGTATCTATCAAGCCTTTATCAAACAAGGTACACCTGCTAGTTTAAATATGCTTACTATGGGATTTGGATCAATTTTATTAACCTATTTTGTTAGCCACTATGGTTACCAAGCAGTAGCAGGATATGGGATTGGATTTAGGGTTGAACAGCTGATGCTTTTGCCTGCATTGGGACTAAGTACTGCTGTACTCACACTGGTTTCAAACAACTATGGAGCGCGGCAATATGACAGGGTTTACCTCATCGTTAAAACAGCACTCAAATATGGGTTTATGATTTCTGCTTTTGGAATTGTATTTTTACTTCTTTTTGGTGAATTAATCTCAAGTATGTTTGATGATAATGCTAATGTAATTTCTTATAGTGTGAACTATTTAGTGGTTGAAGTGTGGATATTTTTTGCTTATATTACACTCTTTGTGAGTGTTTCAACACTTCAAGCTATTAAACAACCGAAGATGATTTTTTATATTGGACTGTACCGTCAGATTTTTGCGAAATTTATAGTAGCATTTTTAATTGTAAAGTATTGGGAACTTGATTATATTTATCTGTTTGTAGGAATGTTTGTTATGATTTATAGTGCTGCAATATTTGCTTTCTTTTATACAAAGAACAAACTTAAAACACTGTGCTGTTAATAAGTAAGAGAATTGCTACTTATTAACAGCACATTTTCCAAAAATACATATTTGCTTTTTCATTGTTTCTCCTAGATTAAAATCAAAAAGATTATAACTTATGAAATGTTATAGAAATTGATAACATAAAAAAAGGGAAAAGGATTGCTCCTCTTCCCTGTAAGCTCTAAATTTAAAACTTGATAAGTCATATTAGGCGCGCCCAATATGAAAGGTGTGTACATAACCTATGTACTACTTATCATCCACATTTACCAGCGCCACAAGAGCCACTAGGTTTTTTGGACTTTTCATCAGCTTTTTTCTTCATGTCGCCACCACATTTACCAGTGCCACACGAACCTGACTTCATTTCACCTTTTTTCTTCATGTCGCCACCACATTTACCAGCGCCACATGATCCAGATTTCATACTTTTTGTACCAGACATTTCAGATTTACCCATATTTCCATGGTTATCTGCATATGCTAAAGATACTGTAAAAAGCATAGCTGCAACTAACATAACTATTTTTTTCATCTAATTTCCTTTCATTTAGATTTGGACTATTTTTCGACAGCTTCAATGTCAATGATGATTTTAACTTTTTCACCAACAGCTACACCACCAAGTTCAATAGCTTTATTCCACTTAAGTCCGAAGTCCATACGATTTATTTTTCCTTCAATAGTAAACCCTACACGATTGTTACCTTGAAAGTCTTTAATGGTACCTATATCTTCTACTTCAAATTTAACTTTTTTTGTGACTCCACGAATTGTTAAATCACCTATCATTACGCCTTCATCACCATCTGATTCATAGGATTTCATTACGAAGGTCATTTCAGGATATTTCTTTGCTAAAAAGAAGTCTTCACTACGTAAGTGGTTATCTCTTTTGACAATTCCTGTATCCACTGAAGTTGTTTTAACAACCCCTTTGAAGGTATTAAAACTTTTTGTTTTGTGGTCGAAGTCAATCTCTCCACTAAACTCTTTGAATTCACCTTTAACATTTGTAATCATTAAATGCTTAACTGAAAAACCAACACCTGAATGGCTTGTGTCAAGAGTATGTGGTGTTGCATTTAATGCTACAGCACCCAATAAAGAAACTCCTGCAATAAATTTTACTATGGATTTCATTACTTCTCCTTTAAATTTTATAAAGAAATTTTAACCGTATTATGTGTAGTCTCTGTGTAGAAAGTTTTGCAAAATTTATGTTATCATAAGCTTAAATTTTAGGATTAATACACACACATGAAAATACATTATTAGAAGATGACCCCATTTTAAATATATACTCTCATTAATATCACCCAACCCTCTATTAAAATAAATGAAAGCCTTTATTTTTATCCTGAGGAATTACAAATTATAACCAAGGAGTAAAAAGCCAATTGGAAAAAGAGGCACAAATACTACACTTCTTTTTAAATCATAAACAAAAGAATATACAACAGATTGAAATAGCCAATATATCTTTGTATGAAAATACCCAAGCTAACCAAAATAAAATTATCTGTTTATAAAAGTGAAAATATCAAATCTGAAAAAGAAAAAGAGCAAGCTTCACAAATTGCACATCAACTTTTTGATTTGAAACATCGATTTAATTCACAACTAAAAATTTTACCAATAATATGAACTTTTACAAAAAACAATGATTTCAAAAAAAGAGCGTATTTAAAAATATTGAAACCTATAATGCGCTCAATAAAATTAACTCCAATAAGACCATAAAAAATCTCAATACAATTATTGATTTTGAACTACAAAGTCTTAAAGCATTAGAGAAACATTTTACAAATTATGCAAAATCACTCTATTTCACTGTAAAAAGCTAATGCGACTATTACTGAGACTCCTATTCACGGTATTTACAGTATCAAATGCACAAATTCTTGAAGTTTCACAACTCTTCAATAAAAAGCTCGTCAAAGTACAAAAAGAGCAAATAGGTACCTTAAAAAGCTTTTATGGACATACTACGATAAATGAGTCAAAAATTTATGATATTGTGACGTGTTTTAATGGATTTATCATAAATATCAATGCCAATGAACAATTTATGTCCATCAAAAAAGGGCAATCACTTTTTTCAATTTACTCCTATGAAATTCTCTCTCTTCAAAAAGAGCAAAAAACCAAAAACTGCTTCCTAATATGTTTGAACAAGTTAAACCTTTACAAAATAAAAAATCACGACTAACACTTCCTAAAACAGCTGTTTTAAATAAAGAGTAAATACTACGTTTTCCAATCTATCTCAATTTAAACCAATCGAAGTAGGAGCAAAACGAATAAGTTCTCAAATTAGTATCATTGTTTTAACAATAGGTTCATTTTAGCTGTGAAAAATACAAGTTTGGATGCACTGCCTGATTTATCATCACCTCAAGTTGTTATGCAAGTAAAGTGAGCAGGGCAGAGTGAATATTTAGTATCAGCGATAAAGACTTATTTATATTATTCTATTGACCTTTGTAATAATTTTTATTCTTATTTATTTTGCGTTATGAAATATCACCTTATAAAAGTGCAGTTTTACGACTACGTCCAAAACTAATGACGCTTTTTGCAATTTTAGGAGGACTTATTCCTATTATGTGTATCAATTTATGTGTATCAATGGAGTAGGGAGTGAAGTAATGCGTAAAATGGCACAGTGTCATTTATCACATTAGATATAATATCAATAAAAAATAGATTGGGGTATTGGTATGTAGCAAGAGAAAGTGTAGTTAAAAAGACTACACACTCACTACATATAAGAGTTGTATAATTCTCTTAAGAGATTTTTTTCAAAACACAATATGAAAGACCTACCTTTCATATTTGTTCTCCTTTATTAAGAATAAAATCCTAAAGGCTCTTCTTTGAAGGGCCTTTTTTAGATTTTAATAAAGGATTAGTATTGTCTTCTTGGACGCTCTTCTCTTGGTCGCGCTTCATTTACTCTAAGTGTTCTACCGCCACACTCATTTCCATTTAACGCTTCGATTGCATCATTTCCTGCATCAGCAGTTTCCATCTCAATAAATCCAAAACCTTTAGATCTACCAGTTTCTCTGTCTGTAATTACTTTAGCACTTTTAACTGCACCAAATTTAGCAAAAACTTCTTCTAACTCACTATCTCCCATTTGGTATGATAAGTTCCCTACGTAAATGTTCATTTTCTGTTTCCTTTATATTAGCGCATATATTATGCCCTATTATTTTGCAATAATCAAGACACTTTTACGTTATTTTCCAAAATTTTTCTCTAAGGCAGTTGAAATTCTCTTATAAACTTCATTAAACCCTAGAATCGCCATTATGTCATAAACAGATGGTGCTTGAGTTCCTCCTGTTAATGCAATACGGATGGGTTGGAAAAGTTGAGGGAATTTTAACTCAAATTTTTCAATGAATGGTTTTGTAACAATTTCATAATCACACGCTAAATGTAATGACTCTTTGTTCTCTTCTAATACAGATAAATAACACTCTAAAAATTTTGGAGTCTCTTCTTTAACAAATTTTTTAGAACCCTTCGCTTCATACTCAGTTGGTACATCTAAAATCTTGTTAATAGCATCTCGTAATTCAACAATTGTTTGCGCTCGCTCTTTTGATAAATCTAAAAGCATCTCTTTTTTATCATGTCCTTCTAAATGACAATCAAAAAATTCTAACTCTTGTGCTAATCGTTCATTTGAAACATTTTTAATGTAATGTGCGTTTAGCCATAGTAATTTCTCTTCGTTGTATGATGATGCAGACTTATTAATATTGGTAGGGTCAAAAAGTTCTAACATCTCATCCATTGAAAAAATCTCTTGATCTCCATTTGACCAACCTAAACGAACAAGAAAATTTAATAGAGCTTCAGGAAGATATCCTTGATTTTTATACTCCATAACATCTAATGCTCCATCTCGTTTAGAGAGTTTTTTTCCTTGTGGATTATTAATCATTGGAACATGATAAAACTTCGGAATATCAAATCCAAGCGCTTCATAAATCAGCATTTGTTTTGGTGTATTTGTTAGGTGGTCATCACCTCTAATTACATCAGTCATTTCCATGAGCGCATCATCAATAGCAACAACAAAGTTATAAGTTGGCATTCCGTTACTTCTAGCAATAACAAAATCATCTACTTCACTACAATCAAAATTCATGATAGATTTTACACCATCAATAAAAGAAAGTACTCCCTCTTGAGGTGCTTTAATTCTAATAACGGGTTCTACACCTTCAGGAATTGTTGGTAAAGTTTTTCCTTCTTCAGGTCGCCATGTTTCATCATAACGAGGCGTTTGTTTATTTGCCATTTGTTCTTCACGTAAAGCATCCAGTTCTTCTCGACTCATATAACAACGATACGCTTTACCTTCATCAAGTAATTGTTGGATATATTTTTTGTAAAGATCCAAACGTTGTGATTGATATTCTACTTCATCATCATAGTTTAATCCAACCCAATCAAAAGCTTTAATGATTGCTTTCATTGCTTCTTCATTGTTTCGAGAGGTATCTGTATCTTCAATTCGTAATCGAAATTTTCCACCTGTTTTTCGTGCCCACAAATAACTATAAAGTGCAGTTCGTAAACCACCAATATGTAAATACCCAGTTGGGCTAGGAGCAAATCGTGTAATTGCCATAATCTTCCTTATTAATCTTTATTCTTATAACTTTTAAAAAAACCTATCGCTGATACAATAGCAACCCCTGCTATAAATATAAGCATCGCTAAATCAAGAGCTTCCATTGTTTTCCTTTTCTTTTAATTGTCCACAGGCTGCTGAGATATCTAGACCTTTAGATTCTCTGATAGTACAAAGTAAACCTTTGCTTGTTAAATAGTTTTGGAATTTTATCATACTTTTGCTTTCCGGTCTTTGATAAGTTGTTCCTGGATATGGGTTAAAGTAAATCAAGTTAACTTTAGCTTTGATTCCATTGAGCATTTTGAGTAGTTTATCAGCTGAAGTAAGATCATCATTTTTGTCTTTGATAACCAGATATTCAAACATCACTTTCTTTCTAGCATCAACAGGAAAACTTCTCACTGCATCTATAATAGATTGAATATTATAAGCTTTATTCATAGGAATTAATTCACTTCGTAAATCATCATCAACTGCATGCAATGAAATAGCTAGTTGAATCCCTAAATCTTGTTGTCCTAGTTTTTCAATTTTAGATGAGATTCCAGAGGTGGAAACCGTCTGCCGTCTTCTATTAATTGAAAGCCCCTCTTCTTGAGAAAAGACTTTAACCGAGTGCACAAAGTTATCAAAATTATCCAGTGGTTCACCCATACCCATATAAACAATATTGAGTGATTTGTTTTCATCGATTTCATTGTCTCTTTTGATTTGGACAATTTGATTAACAATTTCACCAACAGTTAGATTTCTAACAAATCCACCTTTGGCTGTCAAACAAAATGTACATCCCACTTTACAACCCACTTGGGTTGAAATACAAACAGTATATTTTTCACTTCGTTCAATCTTTCCATCATCAGCTATTTTCTTTTTTTTCATCAAGAGTAAAACAGCTTCAACCGTATGCCCATCATGAAGTGAAAAAAGGTATTTAATACTTCCATCACTACTCTGTTCTTTTTTGACAATATTTAAAATATCGATGGCATAATTTTCTTCAAGATTTGCCTTTAAATCCTTTGGAATATTTTTCATCTCTTCATATGAAGTAACATATTTTTTATAAAGCCAATTATAAACTTGTTTTGCTCTAAAGGCTGGTTTGAGTTTTTCTTTCAACTCATCCAGCGTATAATCGTATATTGATTGCAATTGTATCCTTTATAAACTTCTTTATTAAATCAAGATTTTTGCCTTAATAAAAAGGTTGAAATAGAGAGCCATACTTTATCCATAATGGCTCAAAAAAGAGTTTTTTTTGAAAAAACTCACTTTATATGAAACAATGTTTCACGTGAAACCTTGTTAAGAAAAAGCAAATTTATTTGCTTTTTTAAAGGTTGAACCCGAAGCAATATATGCAAATTTATTTGCATTTGCGTAGGGCGTTCAGTTCAAAGTCCCATAAAAATAAATACGAAACCTTTAAACCATTTCTACTACAATAATCCAAAATCAAATATAAATATTTGACAGAATTATAAAACCATACTAGAGAATAAATTAAAATATATTCTCAAATAAACTCATCAATTTAAGAAAAGATATTAAACAAACACCTCTACTTAATAATCTGCTTCTCGACCAAATAGTGAGTCAACTTCTCCATCGCTTCTTTATGATTTAACTTAAAATCCTCATGAGCATTTTCATTAGTAAAATTGGTCACACAAAAAATTCCAGCAACTGGAATCTCAAACTCTTTCGCAACACTTAACACTGAAAAGAATTCCATATTCTCAATACCAATTCCGTACTGATTATATTGCTGTCCCAACTCAAAATTTGTGGTGATATAATTAGAGCTATTAACAATTGTGTCGTTTTTCACAAACTTGTTTTCAGATTCCAAAACATTGTCAATGGGCGTGTATGAGTCATTTTTTAAAAACGACAACTCTAAATTTGCAGCGCGTTTTGATTCTACGATATCAAGAATTTCATGATTTCCATAACTTCCCGCTGTTCCAACAAAAAGTAAAAAATCAGGCTTATTAAAAAGACATTGACGTGTTAAATTAATACTAGAATTGACTAATCCAATTCCTATAGGTTGAGCAAATTTAAAGCTCTCAATTTCTCCGGCACAAACAATCATTTACACTCCAATGTATAATTAGGTTGAATAGAAATCTTTTGATGGTTAGCTTCAGGAACAGGAATACCTTTTCGTAAAGATTTTGAATCCATTGCAATTTCTGCATTCATCATTCGTGAATAGTTTGGTCGATTTAATCCATTAATATTCACTCGTTTTACTTGACAGTTTTTTTGAAGATCTTCTGAGATATTTTTTGCATAATCTTGACCCCAAGAGATTGCTTCCAAACGTAAAATGTCTAGAGCAACATTGTAAGTTGTATCTTTAACTTTCCAAGATAAACCATCAACTATAATAGAAGTATCACGACTCTCTTTGAGTTCATTTACTTTATTAATAAAGTTATTAACACTTTTAGCATCGCTTGCATTTACTTTATATTGTAACTCACCAATATAACCAATAATTTTTGGTGTATTGTTTGATGAATACTTATAACTTGGTCGTACTGTGTATTTTCCTAGTTTTCTTTCTACTGTATTATCTACTTTAATAACATCATTAAAATTAGTTAATCGGTTAGAAATCATTTTCTCATTTTTTGATTCAATACGGACAGTCAAGTTTGTACCTAACGTATCAGGCATTAACTCTTTTGTAAACTCTTTTGTGAAATTTACCTCAAACGAAAAAAGCGTTGCTGGTAAAACAAGCAACGCTATTTTTTTTGATAGAGGATTAGTTGTTTTCATTTTAAATCCTTACAGGAATATTATTCTCTCTTAGATAGTGTTTTAAATCCATGATATCAATCTCTTTGAAGTGAAAAATTGAAGCCGCTAATGCAGCACTTGCTCCATGTTCAAAAGCTTCTTTCATATGTTTCATTGTTCCAGCCCCTCCTGATGCAATCACAGGGATATCAAGAATTGATGAAATTTGTTCAGTAATATTTAGTTCAAAACCAGTTTTTGCTCCATCGGTATCCATAGAGGTTAAAAGAATCTCTCCAGCACCTCGATCATAAACCTCTTTTGCCCATTGCACTGCATCAAGTCCAGTATCTTCTCGTCCACCTTTAACAAATACGTGATACGATCCATCTTCAACTCTTTTCACATCAATTGCAACCACAATACATTGACTACCAAAACGTTTAGCTCCTTCATCAATAAAACTTGGATTTACAACAGCAGATGAATTAATAGAAACTTTATCACAACCTACATTGAGTAGTTTATAAATATCATTTAGATTTCGAATTCCACCACCAACAGTTAAAGGGATAAATACTTCACGTGCGACATCTTTAACAATATCAACTATAGTATCTCGGTTTTCATGACTTGCAGTAATATCTAAAAAAGTGATTTCATCAGCACCTTCACTGTTATATCGTTTTGCAACTTCTACAGGGTTTCCTGCATCACGAAGTCCTACAAAATTTACACCTTTTACAACTCGTCCATCCTTTACATCTAAACAGGGGATGATTCTTTTGGCAAAATTACTCAAATTATGTCCTTAACTAATATAAATTAAACAAAATAATGCTTATATCATGTAATATGAGAAATATGTTATCTAAATGTAAGTTAAAAGCAGATATACTCTTGGCTTTATGGAAAATGTAAAAGCAAAAAAGAAATACGGACAAAACTTTCTGAAAGATGAAAGTGTTTTATTAAAGATCATCGAATCGATGCCCAAAGCAGATAGAACTGTGGTTGAGATTGGGCCTGGCTTAGGTGATTTGACAAAACAATTAGTCAAGTACAAAAATGTACGAGCTTATGAGGTAGATACAGATTTAATTAGTATCTTACAGTCAAAATTTGCAAATGAATTAGACTCTAAACAGCTAGAACTGATCCACACTGATGTTTTAGAAGCTTGGGACAAGCAAAAGAGTTTATATGATGGTAACTACGATTTAATCGCAAACTTACCATACTATATTGCAACCAATATCATTTTACGAGCGTTAGAAGACGACAATTGCGAGCATATTATTGTTATGATTCAAAAAGAAGTAGCAAAAAAATTCTCAGCAAAACCAAAAGAGAAAGAGTACTCATCACTGGCAGTGATTGCGGAACTTTTATCAAAAGATTCACGGATACTATTTGATGTTCCACCAGAATCTTTTGATCCTCCTCCTAAAGTTATGTCGTCTATTCTTTTTATTAAAAAAGACCTTGGTAAAACTATTGATAAGGGATTTAAAGATTTTTTGAAAGCAGCATTCATGCAGCCGCGAAAAAAACTAAATAAAAACCTTTCATCAAAACTTCCAAAAGAGGTGTTAAAAACGCTCTTTGAAGAGTTTGATATTGCGGAAAATGTAAGACCTCATGAAGTTAGTGCATCTTTGTATAGCCAATTATACAAAAGGGCATTAATATATGGAAGAAACGAAGAAAACTGAATCAACTTCAGAAGTAAAACAAGCAACTGAAGTAGCTACAGAGAAAAAACAGCCAACTGAAACAACTTCAGAAGAGACAAAAACTCAACCTAAAAAACAGCAACGTAGACGGCCTCAAAATAAAAAACCTGCTAATAAACCAGATACCGACGGTAAACCAGCAGAGAATAATTCTGAAAAAGCTTCTCAAAAACAAAAACGTCCAAGAAAACCAAAACAAAAACTACCATTTTCAAGTGGACATGGATGGGTAAGTGATTTAAAAAAAGCACATATCATCAATGAGAAATCTCATAAAGATAGACTCAATCCTCACTACAAACTTAACCTTGGAAGTAGTGCAAAAGTAAGAATTACACCACTTGGTGGTTTAGGTGAAATTGGTGGAAATATGATGGTTATTGAAACTGATACTTCTGCAATCATTGTAGATGTGGGTATGAGTTTTCCTGACGAAAACATGCACGGAGTTGATATTTTAATTCCTGATTTAACCTACATTCGAGAAATCAAAAATAAAATTGCTGGTATCGTAATCACTCATGGTCACGAAGATCATATTGGTGCAATGCCATACCTATTTAAAGAGATGCAATTTCCAGTATACGGAACATCGCTACCATTAGAGATGATTGGTTCAAAATTTGATGAACACAAAATCAAACAACACCGAAGTTTCTTTAGAGCAGTTGAAAAAAGAGTTCCTATTAAAATTGGAGAATTTGAAATTGAGTGGATTCATATTACACACTCAATTATTGATTCATCTTCATTAGCAATCAAAACAGAAGCTGGAACAATTATCCATACAGGTGACTTTAAAATTGACCATACACCAATTGATGGTTTCCCAACAGATTTACACCGATTTGCTCATTATGGAGAAGAGGGTGTTTTACTTCTTATGTCTGACTCAACAAACTCACATGCACCAGGATTCACAAAATCAGAGAAAACTGTTGCACCTACTTTTGATAATCTTTTCTCAAAAGCACAAGGTCGAGTTATTATGTCAACATTCTCGTCTAACATTCACAGAGTTTCACAAGCAATTGAACACGGTATTAAATATGGAAGAAAAGTGTGTGTGATTGGAAGATCTATGGAGAAAAACTTAGACTTAGCTATGAGCTTAGGATACATAAAATTTCCAAAAGACCAATTCATTGATGCCCATGAAGTAAATAAATACCAAGACAAAGAGGTATTAATCATCACAACAGGAAGTCAAGGTGAAGCAATGTCTGCACTTTACAGAATGTCAATTCATGAGCATAGACACATTAAAATTAAGCCAGGTGATCAAATCATTTTATCAGCGCGAGCTATTCCTGGAAATGAAGGAAGTGTTTCTAAGATTATTAACCACTTATTAAAAGCTGGTGCAAAAGTTGCCTACCAAGACTTTAGTGAAATTCATGTTTCTGGACACGCTGCTCAAGAAGAACAAAAACTAATGTTACGATTAGTTAAACCAAAATTCTTTATGCCAATTCATGGTGAATATAACCATGCAGTTAGACATGCTAAAACAGGTATTGATTGTGGTGTTTTAGAAAGAAATACTTATATCATGACTGATGGTGAGCAAATTGAAGTAACTCCAAAATATCTTAAAAAAGTAAAATCTGTTAAAACAGGTAAAGTTTATATTGATAACCAACTTAACAACAAAATTGCTGATGATATTGTAATGGATCGACAAAATATGGCAAACGAAGGTGTTGTTATGATTGTTGCACAAGTTAATGAAAATGATAGAACATTAGCAACACGAGCACGTGTAACTTCATTTGGTTTAGTTCCAGATAAACAAGACAGATTCTTCTCAAAAGAGATTGAAGACTTATTAAGTACATTCTTACAAAATGCGCGACCAGGTATTTTTAAGAACAATAAAGTCTTTGAAGATGAAATTCGAAAAGTAGTAAGAAAACACTGTATTAGAAAATATAAAAAATACCCAATGATTGTACCAACACTATTTGTTCAATAAGGATAAATTATGGATTATAAGGCACTAGCCAAAGAGGTTTTATTAACAGAAGCAAAAGAGCTAGAGCTCGCTTCTGCTAATTTTGATGAAAACGAATTAAAAAAAGCTGTAGAGCTTATTATCCCATCAAAAGGCAAACTTATCATCACAGGTGTTGGTAAGTCTGGCTTAGTAGCAAGTAAAATTGCTGCAACACTTGCTAGTACAGGAACAAGCTCCTTTTTCCTTCATCCAACTGAAGCCATGCATGGTGACTTAGGAATGATTGGAAAAGATGATATTGTTCTTGGGATTTCTTACTCAGGTGAAAGTGAAGAACTTATCCAAATTCTACCTCATTTAAAGCGTTTTGATATTCCTTTAATTGCTATGGCAAAAGACAAAAACTCTACTTTAGGTACTTATGCAGATATCTTTTTTAATATAAATGTTACAAAAGAAGCATGTCCTTTAGAAACGGCACCAACATCATCAACAACATTAACTATGGCAATGGGTGATGTACTTGCAGTGGCATTGATGAAAAAAAGAGATTTTCAAAAAGAGGATTTCGCTTCTTTTCACCCAGGTGGAAGTTTAGGGAAAAAACTCTTTATAAAAGTTGACGATTTATTGCGAAAAGAGAACCTTCCCGTTGTTTCACGTGAAACGAAATTAAAAGATGCCATCCTGACTATGAGTGAAGGACGACTAGGAAATGTAGTCGTTGTTGACGACGAAAAAAAAGTCATTGCACTTTTAAGTGATGGTGATTTACGTCGAGCACTAATGAATAAAGATTTTAGTGTTGAATGCAATGTAGAAGAGATTGCAACAAAAAATCCTAAAAAAACCAATGATAAAAACATCCTAGCAAGCGATGCATTACAAATGGTTGAGGATTATAAAATACAGATGCTTATAGTCGTAGATAATGATGAAAGACTTATTGGTCTTTTACATATTCATGATTTAATTGAAGCAGGTATTAAATAAGGACAAATATGAAACATGATAAAACTGATGAACCAACACGACTCAATAAGTTTATCTCTCACAACAGTAAATATTCACGGCGTGAAGCGGATAGATTAATACAAGAGGGACGTGTAAGCGTTGATGGCAAAGTTGTATCAGATATGGCGACAAAAGTTACTGACAAAAGTAAAGTACTTGTTGACAAAAAACTTATCAAATATGAAAAAAACAAAATGTACACGGTGATTGTTTACAACAAGCCTAAAGGTGAATTAGTAACCAAAAATGATCCTCAAGGTCGAAAGATTATTTTTGATACTTTAGATGCAAAATATAAACACTTTATGCCAGTAGGTCGACTTGACTATGCCAGTGAAGGGGTACTATTACTCTCTGATTCTGTGGATGTGGTAAATAAGCTGATGCATTCAAATTTAGAGCGAATCTATAAAATCAAAGTAAATGGACCAATTACTCAACAAATTCAAGATGCTATGCTAAAAGGAATTGATGTAGAAGATGCCTCAACAGGAGCTCATGAAAACTCTGATATTACTTCAATGAAATTTGCCCCATTTAGTGGATTTAATATTAGTTCAAATGGTGAAAAGTTTTCAAAACTGAAAGTAGGAATTGCTGAAGGTAAAAACAGAGAGCTAAGAAGATTCTTTGCACACTTTAATTTAGATGTAATGGACCTAAAACGTGTTGATTTTGGTGGAATATCACTTAATAATCTTCCAACAGGAAAAAGTCGTTACCTTTCACGAGAAGAGTATCGAAACCTACGATACTTTATAAATGAAGATGACCAATCTTTCTAATCTTCTTCGACCAACAACCTTAGAGAACTTTGTTGGTCAAAAACACATCATAGGAAAAGATAAGGTTCTTTATAACCTTATTAAGAAAAAAGAGATTCCTCATCTCTTTTTTTATGGAAAACCCGGAAGTGGTAAAACTACACTGGCTAAAATCATTGCCAAAATAATTGATACTGACTACTATTACTTTAATGCCACAACAATCAAAGTAGAAGATCTACGTAAAGTTTTTGACCGTTATAAAAATGCTTTGATAAAGCCTCTGATATTTATTGATGAAGTACACCGTTTATCAAAGAATCAACAAGAAGTTCTTCTGCCTATTATGGAAAACTACAGTGCGATTATCATTGGAGCAAGTACAGAGAACCCATTTTTCACACTAACATCAGCAATACGTTCTAGAAGCTTTTTATTTGAGTTTAAAGCACTAAATAGAGATGACTTAATAGGAATCCTTAACTTAGCACAAAAAGAGCTAGAAACAGAGTTAAATGAAGATTGTATTGAGTATTTGATTAACTCATCAAGTGGTGATGCAAGAGCAATGTTAAACCTACTCGAGTTTTCTTATAAAAGCGATTTAAATTTAAGTGTAGAGAGACTCAAAGAGCTACGACAAAATGTCATAGGGGATGGGGTCAGTTCATCGGATAGTCATTATGATTTAGCCAGTGCAATGATTAAATCATTACGGGGTTCAGATGTTGATGCAGCCTTGTATTATTTAAGTAGGTTGATTCATGGAGGAGAGAGTGTTGACTTTATCGTAAGACGATTAGTAATCTTTGCCAGTGAAGATATCGGAAATGCAAATCCCAACGCTCTAAACTTAGCAGTAAGTACTATGCAAGCTGTGAATAAAATAGGATATCCAGAAAGTAGAATCATACTCTCACAATGTGTTATCTACCTAGCTTCTTCACCAAAATCCAATAGTGCTTACAAAGCAATCAATAAAGCTTTAAGTGAAGTAAATAATGGTAAAATATTTGATATTCCAGTACATATAGACTCACAACATGTTGGCTATAAATATCCCCATGATTTTGGTGGTTATATAAAACAGGAATATTTATCAGAACCAATTTCATTGTATGAGTCATCGCAGATTGGTTATGAAAAAACACTTGATGATTGGTTAGAAAAAATCAAAAACAGAGACTAGAAGAACTTAAAAAGGAAAATATATGGAATACTATTCATGGATAGTAATTTTTCACATTATGGCAATGATGTCATGGATGGCAATGCTATTTTACCAACCACGTCTTTACGTTTATCACACAGAACATAAAAATAAACCTGATTTTGTGGAAGTAGTTAAAATCCAAGAGTTAAAAATGTATAAATACATTGGTCTTCCAGCAATGTGGGCGACAGTTTTAAGTGGAATGGTTATGATTTATATGAATCCTGCCTTAATTGATGGATGGCTTTATGGAAAAATATTTTTTGTTATTCTTCTAATCATGTACTCATTTTCACTTGAACACTTCAGAAAAAACCTAGAACAAGGAATCTACCCAGAAAGCGGAAACTTTTTTAGAGCTTATAATGAAGTACCAACTGTTCTGTCACTTCTTATTGTAGGTTATGTAATTACAAAAACTTTTTCTGTTTTATTTACCTTAATAACGCTAGTTGTAGGCACTTTTATTATTTATAAAGTAATGAAACAAAAACCAAAAGATGTAAAATGACATTTGAAAAATACTACGTACTTGATACCAATATTTTACTTGAAGATGCTAAAAACATCTTCAAAGTTGCCGATGAGAGTAAAAACCTTATCATCTTGCCTGAAACGGTACTGGATGAAATTGATACAAAAAAAAGTGGTTTTGATGAAATTAACTTTCAAGCTAGAGAGTTCGCTCGTATATTAGAGGATTCTAAAACCATTGAGTCAAAATCAATTGATGGACACAATATCATCCGACTTGAAGTAACAGATACTCAAAAAGCGGTAGTTGATGTAATTTCAAAAGAGGCTTACAGTGTAAATACTAAAAATGTAGCCCTAAATATTATCAATGATAGGAAAATCCTAGAAATAGCACAGTTTTCTAGCCATTATTACCAAAACAGTGTTAGCTTTTTATCCCTTGATATTATGGCAAGAACACGTGCAATGTCACTAAATATTCAAACAGATTCGCTGTTAGGTTCAAATAAAGACTCCATTGTTCATGAATTTGTCAAAACCGTTGAAATAAAATTTGAAGACTTAGAGCATATTGAAAATGCAGATATCTATCAATATGACCCCGAATATAATAGTGATAACTTCTCGTACTGCTTTAAAGTAAAAAGTTCAGATCAAGTCTTGTTAGCAAATATTCACAATAAAAAAATTAGAGTTTTAGATGAAGATGAAATTAGAAACCAAATCATTACACCGTTAAATAAAGAGCAACTCTTCTTTTCAAATGCAATTTTAAGCATGTTCTACAACGTTTTAATCGTTGAAGCTAAGGCAGGGTCAGGAAAAACTCTATTAGCCCTTTCTGGTGCGTTAAAATTGATTAGAAATAAGCACTATCAACGTATTATCTATATTCGAAACTCTATTGAATCATTGGATAAAGGTGAAGATGTAGGATACCTTCCTGGAAATGAAGAAAAATTTGCCATTTATAACCACCCCTTAATGGACAGTTTAGATTATATTGTACGAAGTGAGTATAAAAAGAAACGCCAAAATAGAAAACAGAATGAAATCATTGAATTAGATGATCAAGAAGTGACATCACGAATTGATCAAATGATTCAAAACTACTCTATTGAAACCATGTGGGTTGGAGAAATGAGAGGGAGAACCCTCTCTAATGCTTTTGTAATTATTGATGAAGCACAAAATATGTCTAACAAAACAATGCAAATGGTACTATCACGAATTGATAACAGCTGTAAAGTGGTTATTCTTGGAAGTAATAAACAAATAGACAACTTTTATGTGAATAAATATACCAACTCTCTAACAACCCTACTTAAATCAACAAAAGAAGAGCAAGAACTAGTCAATCTTTTTGCTATTGAACTTAAAAAAGTATTACGTGGTCCAATTACTGAGTGGGCAGAAAATACTTTTTCTACTGAAAACAAATAGTTAAATGCGTTGAATCCATTTCAACGCACTTTACTAACAACTTAAATCTAAATTCTTACCCCTTATTTGATATTTAACTATTTTTTGATACTTTACATATAAAGATATGTAAAGGAATACATAATGGAATTAGTTTTTTTAGATAGAAAAACCATTGGCAATGATATTGATTTAAGTGAATTTAATCAATTTGGGAATGTCACAATATACGAAACAACAAACAAAGAAGAGACGCTAAAAAGAGTTAAAAATGCCGATATTGTAATTACAAATAAAGTAGTCATTGACAAAGAAATCATAAAAAATAGTAATATAAAACTTATCTGCATCGCAGCTACTGGAATGAATAATGTAGACTTGGAAAGCGCTAGAATGGAAGGTATAGAAGTAAAAAATGTATCCGGTTATTCTACACATAGTGTTGCTCAAACAACTTTTGCTCTAGCTTTAGAGCTTATTGGAAAAACAAACTACTATTCGAACTATGTAAAAGAAGGTTCATGGGAAAAGTCAGAAATATTTACCCATATAGACAAACCATTCTTTGAATTAAAAGACAAAAACTGGGGCATCATTGGATTAGGAAATATTGGAGAGCAGGTTGCAAAAATTGCAAACTCCTTTGGATGTAATGTGAGCTACCACTCAACATCAGGAAAGAACAATAATACTAAATACAAACAAAAATCACTGGAAAGTCTACTAAGAGAATCTGATATAATTAGTATTCATTGTCCATTTAATGATACAACTAATAATATGATTAATAAAACAAATTTAAATTTGATTAAGGATGGAAGTATTTTATTAAATTTAGGTCGTGGTGGAATAATCAATGAAAAGGATCTTGTAGATATTTTAGCAAATAAAACCCTATATTGTGGGCTTGATGTAGTTGAGACAGAGCCATTACAAACTACATCACCACTGAAAGAGATAATAAATAAACATAATTTAATTATAACACCACATATCGGATGGTCATCCATTGAAGCTAGAAATAAATTGAAAGATGGCATAATAGAGAACATATCAAAATACATATCATAATATGTATATAAATACAAGGATAAGTAATGAATTTTCTTCAATATAAATCAGATGAAATGGTTTCATCGACACAGCTCATAAGAAAGAGTAAAAGTCTCTTTGATAAACTCTCAAAAAATGAGATTGAAAAAGCAGTTATCTTACGTGATGGGAAACCAAGTTTTCTCTTAATGGAGTTTGATAAATATGAAAGAATCATGAAGGAGTATTTGGCATTAAAGTCAGGCACACAAATATCAGATAAAAAAACATCAAAAAACGAAGTTACAAAAGTCGTTGAAGAGAAACCTCAAATAGAATCCTCAAAAGAGAAAGAAATCAATGACGAAGAACTTAAAAGTGCTTTGGAAAAAATTGATGCAATTGCATTAGATGAGTTAGATGAAGACAAACAAAAACTAAAAGAGTTTTGGGACTAAAATGAAAAAAAATTTGTTTCAAAATATAGATGTTCTTGTCATTGGATCTGGTGGTTCTGGTTTAACTGCTGCACTAGAAGCAAAAAAATCCAATGTAAATGTACTAGTTGTCTCCAAAACCTATCCTACCCATTCACAAACCTGTCAAGCCCAAGGTGGAATTAATGCCAGCCGTGAAGAGTCACAAGAAGATATTCAATCTCATATTAATGATACATTAAAGGGAAGCCATGGTTTAGGTAGCTTAGAAGCCACAAAAATAATGTGCCAAAATGCTCCAAAAACAATAAAGTGGCTTGATACAATAGGTGTACCATTTAGTCGAGACAAAGAGAACAAGATAGCTCAAAGAAAATTCGGTGCAGCCTCGAAAATAAGGACATGCTATAGCTCTGATTATACTGGGTTAAAAATCCTACACTCTTTATATGATAACTGTATCAAAGAAGAAATTGACTTTTTAAATGAGTATCAACTTCTTGATTTAATAAAAGAGAATAATAAAATCATTGGCGCGGATTTCTTGTGCATAAAGTCTTCAGAAGTTATATCGATTTTTGCTAAAACTACTATCCTTGCAACAGGTGGATACAGTAATATTTATAACAAATTTACAACAAACTCACATGCAACAACAGGAGATGGAGTTGCTGCAGCATTACGAGCTGGAGCAAAACTTTCAAATATGGAGATGATTCAATTCCATCCAACAGCAATGAAAGGTAATAATATACTTATTAGTGAGAGTGCACGAGGCGAAGGTGGTTATTTAGTAAATAAAGATGAAAAACGTTTTATTGATGAATTAAAACCACGGGATGAAGTAGCTCGAGCGATATACTCTAAACAGATAAAAAATGAAGAGGTCTTTTTAGATCTTAGACATATAGGTGAAGAAAAAATAGATGCTGTTATGCCACAAGAGCGTCGATTAGCAAAAGAGTTTATGAATATTGATATAACTAAAGAGTTATTACCCATAAATCCTGCAGCACACTACTGCATGGGAGGAATTAAAACCAATGTTTCATGTGAAACATCTTTAGAGAATCTATATGCTTGTGGTGAGTGTAGCCAAGTTGGTATCCATGGAGCAAATAGATTAGGTGGAAATTCCCTACAAGAGATAATCACATTTGGAAAAATTGCAGGAGTAAATGCAGCAAATAAATCAAAATCAATTCAAAATAGCCAAAGTATTTTAACAAAAACGCATAAAAGCGTTAAAAACTACTTTACACAAGATTCAACAATTAACTTTTATGAAATAAAAGAAGATATGGGAAGAGCATTTTTTAATAACTTGGGTCTCTTTAGAAATGAAGAGAAAATTGATTCATTAATTATTCAAGTAAATAAGTGGAAGAAAGATCTAAAGAATATGGGTATTAGGGATAAAAGCCAATTTTATAATAAAAATCTAGTAGAATTTATTGAATTTAAAAATATGTTAGAACTTGGTGAGGCTGTATTATTGGGTGCAAAAATGCGAAAAGAGAGCAGGGGCGCACATTTTAGAACAGATTTTCCTGTCGAAAAAGAGTCGCTTTGTAAAAATTCAACTATTTATAAAAATAGTGATGAAACTTTGAGTATTTTATTTGAGGACATTACATGATAATCAAAATAAATAGAACTAATAATGGTAAAAGTTTTATTGAAGAGTTAGAGACCCAACTTGAAAATAAAAAAACAGTTTTAGAAGGTTTGCAATTCATAAAAGAGAAAAAAGATAGTACGTTAACTTTTAGATGTGGTTGTGAGAGTGGAGTTTGTGGATCATGTGCAGTTAAAGTCAATGGTGTTGAAAGACTAGCATGTAAAACTAAACTCAACGAGGGTGATTTTATCGAACCACTCTCTTATACAGCAGTTTTACGGGACTTAGTGGTTGATTTAGAACATGAACAAAAAGTTTTAAATAAAAGTCATAGTTTTTTACACCAGTATCAAGAGAGTGAAATAACCAATGAAGATGAAAAGAAAATAGATAGACAAAGCAACTGTATATTATGTCAAAGTTGTTACAGTTCATGCCCTGTATTAGAGGTTAATAAAGACTTTCTAGGTCCATATGCGTTAACACGGGCATTACGATATGTTAATGACAAACGTGAAGGCGATGAAAAGAGTATTATTAATAATATTCAACTCAATGGAGTATGGGATTGCACGCTATGTGGTAACTGTACCTTAGTTTGTCCGCAATTTATTGATCCAAAAAGTGATATTATGAATTTACGTATGAAATCAGTTCAAGCAGGGTATGAGGATCCAACACTACAAAACTTTGCAACAATTGGAAATGAGTTTGATACAGGGTTTGATCCAACCGGAGGATTTAACCCTTCTGGTGGGTTTGACCCTAGCGGTGGTTTTAATCCAAATAGTTTCTAAAGAGCCCTTTTTAGGGACTCTTTTAGATATTGTCTTGTAAATAAAGATAATCTGACATCTTAGACCACTCACGAACCTTTTTCATATAAGCATCTTGATGATCTAAAACCTCTTTTAAAAGTTTTGATTTTGATGACATCTCTTGACGTAACGTTTTATTTGCAGCTTTCATTGCATCCATAATTGGTTTTGGAAAAGTTTTTACTTGGATATTTGGAAACTCTTTTTTCATTTTATCCCAAGCAATAGCATTCATATCATAATTTTGTGCATACATGTCGTATGCAGCTAGTCGCATCGAAACACGTAGAATTTCACGTAAATCTTTTGGTAATTTTCTAAATACTTTTTGATTTACTAAAAATTGCATCTCCGAAGCTGGCTCATGCCATCCTGTGTAATAGAAAGGTGCTATTTTATGAAAGCCCATTTTAACGTCCATTGAAGGTCCTACCCACTCTAAAGCATCAATATTATTTCTATCTAATGCAGTATAAAGTTCACCTGGAGCAATATTTGTAACTTGAACACCAAGCTTAGCCATAATTTCCCCTGCAAATCCTGGAATACGCATCTTTATCCCTGATAAGTCATCCAAATTTTTGATCTCTTTTCGAAACCAGCCTCCCATTTGAACTCCAGTACTTCCTCCTGGAAATGAGTATACACCGTGCTTTTCATAAACTTTTTGCATGAGTTCTAAACCACCCCCGTAATAAAACCATGCATACTGTTCAGGTGCCGTTAATCCAAATGGCATTGACGTAAAAGGTAAAGTATTAATATCTTTACCTTTCCAGTAGTAGGACGCAGAGTGTCCCATGTCATACTGACCACCTTTAACCATGTCTAAAATACCAAGTGGTGATTTATGTTTATTTGAAGCATCAACTTTAATTATTAGACGTCCATTTGACATTGTTTTTGCCATTTGAGCCATATTTTTAGCTGAATCAATCAGTGGAGAGAGTGTTGGTCCCCAAGTAGTTGCTAGTTTTAGCTTATAAACTTTCTCTTTTGCAAAAAGAGTTGAAACTCCAAAGAGTAACCCAGCTGTTAAAAAGAGTTTTAACACATTTTTTGTCTTCATTCCTATTCCTTTGTTAAAAATTGTAAAATTATAACAAAAGAACTGTAATAAAAATTGATAATGCTGTTTAGTCAAAAAATATAAAATATTTTTTATAATTTATTTCGTACCATTGAACGCAGAGTATCAAAAGAACTATCTTGCTGTTTGTCAAACTGTTTTATAAGTTTTTCTAAGTTCTGTTGGCGTGCATATAAATCTTCAATTGCTTCTTCAACTAAACGACTTTTTGTTTTACCTGTATTTTTAGAGAGTTCAATCAACATATCATTATATTTGCCATCAAGGGATAATCCCACTTTA
>LPNY01000042.1:37543-98560 GCA_001655195.1 Arcobacter sp. EP1 | reverse complement strand
TCATATCAAATGCCTTTAATGGGTCTATAGAATATTATGTATTATTATATCTAATTTTAACTAATTATTTCAAGACATAATTTAAGTCCCCTAATTTAGGGAAATTAAAAACAGGAAGTAAAGTAAATAAAAAATTGATTTAATTATTTAAAAAAGCCAAATTTAATTTGACTTTTTTAAAATATGAAAAGAAATTAATAATTTTTATTCTTATTAAGTGAGTATGTAATTAAACAGATAAGTCGTGTAGCTCTTTGAAAAGGAAAGCTTCAATAATTTCATCAATACTTCTTTGTACTGGTGCAATTAGTACAATAACACCTTCTTCCATAAAAGGCCAAACGTACTCTTGTTCATTAATAACAACCACCGCATCAATCCATTCAAGGATATCTTCTCGACGTTCAAAGAAATTACAACTCTCAATTTGTCCTTCATCGAGGGTAACAAAAGCCCATGATTGGTTCTCTTCCATGCTAGAGATTTGAGCTTCATGACGACTTGTACTATTTGTAGGAATTAAAACAGTCATTGTGTTCCTTTAAGTAATGTTGAGGCATTTTACATCTTTTTATCTTAAGTTGTAAGAAATTATAGGTAGTTTTTTTCAAACCACTTTGAAAATACAAAGAGAGACCAAAGATGCTGTTTAAACTTGCCTTTTAAAGAGAGTTCATAAATGGATAGAATGTATGTTTCGTTGAACAGTTGAGTATGTTCGTTGACTTTTAGAATCACTTCAATCACAGAAGAACCGTATAATTCGTGCATCCATTCGTTAAATGGTGAGTTAAAGCCCTTTTTTGTGCGTGTAATGATTTCATTGGGTATATATTTTGATGCTATTTTTTTAAGTAGATATTTGTTTGTATTTCCCACTTTTAACGAAGAATCGACAGAAAACAAATAGTTCACCAAGGATACGTCCAAAAATGGAGTTCGCACCTCTAAAGAGTTAGCCATTGATATTCTATCAACCTTTGAAAGTAGAGATTCTCCTAACCAAATTTTTAAATCTGTGTAACTCATCCAATCAACAGGATCACTTTTTGGTTTTTCCAATTTAAAAGTAGGAACCTTTTTAAAGAGACGTTTCTTTTGAATTTCTGTATATATTTCACCAAAAGAGTAATAAAGATTCTGTTTTTTAACAATTCTACGTAAATACTCACTCTCTTTGGTATTATTCTGTAAAGCAGAAATAATACCGTTGAGAAAGTCATTTTGACCTTGAGATAAAGACTTAGCAAAATCATAGTATTTTAGAAACTTTGAATAGTTATCATAACCTAAAAAGAGTTCATCACTTCCTTCGCCACTTAGGACAGTTTTGATATCACTTTGCTTAATATACTGCGTTAGACAATACAAAGGAATAGCTGCACTATCCCCATGGGGTTCCTCTAAAGCTTCAAATGTTGACTCCAAACTAGTTTCAAAATCTTTTTTGCTAATAACCAAAGGATGATGGTTAGAACCTATATGTTTAGCAGCAATACTTGCAAAAGGGAGTTCACTATAACGTTCATGTTCATCATAACCAACACTAAAAGTATTAATTTTACGACCACTGATTCGTGTGTACAAGGCAGAGATTAGTGAGCTGTCAATACCGCCACTAAGCAGTGAGCCCACTTCTACATCAGAGGTTAATCGAGAAGTTACACTTTTAATTAAAAGTGATTCAATATCATCTAAAGCTGTTTTTTCATCATGAATTTTTTTATAGGTGTTGATTTTGTAATATTTCTTTAAATAACACTGTTTGTTTTCAAAAATCATATAAGTTGCCGCTTCAAGCTTTTTAACGCCACTATAAAAGGTGTTTTCTCCCAAAGGTACAAAGTATTGCATATATTGAGAAAGAGCTTCCTTGTTGAGCTTAGGAGTATAAGAGAGGACTTTTATAATGCTTCTTAGAGAAGAGGCAAAAATAAACTGATTATTTTTCAAAAAATAGAAGAATGGTTTTTTCCCATACCTATCTCGAGCACAAAAATAGCGCTCTTTTTTAATATCATAGAGAACAAAGGAAAACATCCCATTAAGTTTGTTTAAAAAGTCATCACCATATTTTTGATACAAACGAATAATCACTTCACTATCTGAAGCTGTTTTGCATAACAGCTCTTCGCTGGCAATAAGCTCTTTATAGTTATATATTTCACCATTAAATACTAAAACCAACTCATCAAAGACCATAGGCTGATTTGCTTCTGTATCTAAATCAATAATAGAAAGACGTGTGTGACCGAAATGGGCATTAGCAATATTAAACTCCTGAGTAACATCAGGACCACGTTCTTTCATAATACTCAAGGCTTCAGAAAAGTTATCTGAGTTAAAATTACACCCTAAAATACCACACATACCTAAACTCCAAAAAAGTGTTGCATAATGAGTATGTAAAAGTAAATAAGCGCAACAAAGGCAAAACTACTTACAAGAACTGCCATAGTTGTATCAATAGGCTTACAGTTATAAAGTGCGGATAAATTTACATTATTAACTGCAAGTGGTACCATAAGCTCTAGAAAGATAATAGAAGCAACAAAAGGGCTCAAGTCAAAGTAAACAATCACCACTAACCCAATCAAAGGTAATAAAATATGTTTAAAAAGAGTGATGTTTAACGAAAGTTTCCAATTAGCACTTTTTAATTTTACCTGAGACATAAAAACACCAAAAATAACGAGCTGCATAACAATAGCAGCGTAAGCACCCATAGTAAAAACATTTTCAAAATCAGCATTAAGTTCAAAACCGTAAGCATTAAAAGCTAAGGCTAAAAAAGCAACCCAAATGGCAGGAATTTTAAATATTTCAAAAAGAGCATCCTTGAAACTGAACTTATCCCCTGCAAAAAAATAGACAGAAAAAATATAGATATAAAAAATGTTTGCGATATTTAAAATAGAGGTATAAGGAACTGAAGCCACACCAAAAAGTGCGATACCAAGAGGAATTCCCAAATTACCCGTATTTCCTACTAAAGAAGAAGCCATAAAAATAGAACGGTCTTGAGTATCAGATAAAACTTTTCGCCCGTAAATAAAAGCAAGGAGTAATGCAATAAACACAGCCACAAAATAAACAATAGGAGCTAAAATAAAATCACTGTTAATTGGTGCTCGAGTTAAACCCCAAAATATAAGTATCGGTTGTAGAAAATAAAGATTTAATAAAACAAAACTCTTTTCGTTAACATCTTGTGAAAAAAAACGTTTGAATAAAAAACCAATAATGATAAAAAGGTAGATGGTAGCAACTGAAATGAGTGCTTCGATAGTGTGTCCTTTAAAAAAAGGAATTTTAGCATAAAAGGGCTGTAATAACAGCCCTTAGCTCTTTATGATTATGACATAATTCCTTTAATCATAAAGAAGATACACGCAGATAGAATAGCCGCCGCAGGTACAGTAATAACCCATGCTGCAATGATTTTTTTAACAGCATCTCGTTTTACATATTTAATTCGTTTTGCAGATTTAAAATCTTTTTTCTCTTGTTTAACTAACTCTTGTTTATCTTCGATTAAACCGTGTAATTCAACAATTCGTTTGTAGTCTGATTTACCTTTTTTCTCAATAGCTTCAAGTTTTGATAATTCATTTTCAAACTTATCTAACTCTTTTTTATCTTTTTTAAATCGGCTTCGCATCTCTTGGATAAATTTAGTTTCACTTGAATCCAAATATTCTCTTAAGAATCCAACACCAAATACACCACCAACCGCAATGTGCGTTGAAGAGACAGGAAGACCTAATTGAGAAGCAATAATAACTGTAATTGAAGCAGCCATAGCAATAGAGAAAGCTCGAACCTGATCTAATTCAGTGATTTCAGAACCAACAGTTTTAATCAATTTAGGACCATAAAGAGCTAACCCAATAGCAATACCCATAGCACCAACTGCCATTACCCAAAATGGAATATCAACTTTTTTAGAAATTTCAGAACTCATTACTGCATCATTAATAGCAGCTAGTGGTCCAATTGCATTTGCAACATCATTTGCACCGTGAGCAAATGAAAGAAGTGCCGCAGCAAAAATAAGTGGGATTGTAAATAGAGTATTAACACCTAAACGAGTATTTTCAATCTTATCAGCTGCTTTTGCAACTAAAGGTTTAACAATCACATAAACAATAATAGCAATAACTAATGCAATACCTGCAGCTGTAAAGAAATCAAGCTTAATTAATTTCTTAATACCTTTTAAAATTAAATATGTAGCAAAAGCCCAAGACATAAGAGCAATTAGTACAGGTACAAATGTTTTAGCCGCGCTGACCATATCTTTTTTGAACATAATCTTCTTTTTAATAAACAGAAGAAAAGAGGCAGCAATAATACCACCAAGAACAGGTGAAATAACCCAAGATGCGGCAATTTTACCCATCGTACCCCAGTTTACAATTGCAAATCCAGCAGCTGCAATTCCAGCACCCATAACTCCACCAACAATTGAGTGAGTTGTTGATACAGGTGCTCCAACTGAAGTAGCAAAGTTAAGCCACAATGCTGCGGATAATAGTGCCGCTGTCATAGCCCAGATAAAAATCTCAGGGTTTGTGATTAATGCAGGGTCAATAATACCTTTTTTGATTGTTTTAACAACATCACCACCAGCAATAAAGGCACCAGCAGCTTCAAAGATAGCGGCAATAATAATTGCCCACATAAGTGTCATCGCTTTTGAACCAACCGCAGGACCTACATTGTTTGCAACATCATTTGCACCAATGTTCATTGCCATATAGGCACCAAATACAGCACCAATAATTAAGAATGAATTATTAGGTACATTCCCGTGTGAAGTATAACTCCATAAAAATACTAATGCCATAAATAGCAGCGCTAAAGAAACCTTTGCAAAACCAGGAAGAGTCTTCCCTGTTGCTTCGTTGATTTTCTCGATTGTATTAATATCCAAAGTAACCCTTTTTGTAACCAGTTTGTAATTAAAAATTTGTAGGATTATAGTGGGTATTAGTTTACATAAAACTTAAATAAAACTTAAATTTATATAGATAAAGTTACTATATTATTTGATTTCTCTATAATATATTCCTAAGGAATTTTGCAATTTCTTGACATTTTCCAGACATTACTTTTCAGAAAAAATAGTTTTTTTAAGCAAAAATTAAATTAAAATATTTATAATAGTAATAAAATATAGAGAAAAGGATAAAAAATGTCAATTCGAATATTAACAGAAAAAGAGTACCCACGAATTGCTAAAATCAAAAAAGAGTTTGACATTTTCAGAATTGTCGATGTCAAAAAAGGCAAGCTAGAAATGATTGAGTTTTTTAATAAAGATGGAGTTTTTAGAGGGTTTGGTAAAAATACCAAAGTCGCATATAAAAGAGCGAAAAAAGCAGTTAAAAAATATTACAGTGAAGTGTAGAAGAAGAGACTAATCTCTTCTTCCTCGGTTTCCGCCACCATTTCGGTTTCCACCTCGACCACCTCTGTGACCTCCACCACTTCGGTTTCCACCACCATTTCGGTTTCCACCTCGACCGCCACCTCGACCGCCTCTGTATCCACCTCGACCTCGACCTCGACCACCACGGTCATCGTCTCGTCCCTCTTTTAATCGATCAAATAGTCGTGTAATATCATTTTCAGATTTACCAATATAGTTACTTCCTTTTACATAAGTATCATTAGCTAACATTGATGCTAATTTGTATGCAATTGTAGAAATATCAAACTCTTCTTTTAATTCTTCAATAATTTCAAATACAGCATCATTTGTTTTTTGCTCTTTGATTTTTTCTAAAAGAGTATTTACTTTTTTCTCTTTAACTGATTTAATATTTGGAACAACTTTTGGCTCTAACTTCCCACCAACATTTTTGTTAATTTTTTGAAGCATTCTAAATTCATGTGGAGTAACAATAGAAACAGCACTTCCGTCTTTTCCTGCTCGTCCTGTTCGTCCGATTCTGTGTACATAAGACTCTGAATCAAATGGTAAGTGGTAGTTAAATACGTGAGATACGTCATTGACATCAAGACCACGTGCAGCAACATCCGTTGCAATCAAAATCTCTAGTTTATTTGATTTAAATGCTCTAATTACTTCTTCTCTTTGTCGTTGCTCCATATCACCATGAAGTCCTTTTGCCGTATATCCTTGAGAGATAAGGTACGTAGATAATCTATCTACTTCTTTTTTTGTTCGACAAAAGATAATTGATTTAGTTGGGTTTTTGTAATCATATAATCTAATTAATGCATCATCTCTTTCATATTCATCCACTACATAAAATGTTTGCTTAATTTTGGAGTTTGTTACTTCTGATTTAGTAACAGTAATAAATTCTGGTTCTTTTAGAATTCTTTTTGCAAGATTTTTAATTGCAGGAGGCATTGTTGCAGAGAACAATAAAGTTTGTCGTTCTTCAGGAAGAAAAGTAAAGATTTCTTTAATATCATCTAAGAACCCCATATCAAGCATTTCATCCGCTTCATCTAAAACTACAAATGAAGGTTTAATGTTGATTTTTCCACCTTTAAGTAAATCAATAAGTCTACCTGGAGTTGCTACTACAATTCCTGCGTTATCAACCATTTTTAATTGTCTAGAGTATGATTGTCCTCCATAGACTGTTGCAGTGTTAACTTTTAAGTATTTTCCAAATCTGTATAGCTCATCTGATACTTGCATTGCAAGCTCTCTTGTGGGAACAATTACTAAAGCTTGAACACCGTTTGTTTCTTTCATCAAGTTAAGAACAGGTAAACCAAAAGCTGCAGTTTTACCTGTACCTGTGTGTGCTTGTCCTACCATATCTTTACCGTTTAGTACTACTGGGATTGCATCAGCTTGAATAGGACTTGGTTCTTTAAATCCAGCATCATCAATTGATTGCTGTAACGCTTTTTTAAAGTTAAATTCTTGAAATGTCATGTTGACCTTTGTATTTTAATTTAATTCACATCTTTATGTTTGCCATAGTAAATATAATCATTTTCTCGTAGATTACTTTTGTAATACTGGTATAAAAATGAATTAGCAAATAACTTTGCTTATGGCTACTTTTAAGAATGCATTTTTAAATTAATATTACAGGTTGTATGGTTGGGATATGTAAATTTCGTGGATTGTATCTAATTTAATATAAATTTAAGCTTTAATAAATTAAGTAGTACCTATTAGGGCAAGAGTTGCCCTAATAATTAAAGGTCATCAAGACTCTTGTAACCTTCTAAGTATTTTGTATCATAGTTGTTTGAAATGAAATCAACATTTTCCATCATTTTTTGGTGGAATGGAATCGTTGTTTTAATTCCTTCAACCTCAAACTCGTTTAATGCTCGTTTCATGATATTGATTGCTTTTTCTCTATCACGACCCCAAACAATTAATTTACCAATCATTGAATCATAATATGGAGGAACAACATATCCAGCATAAACATGTGAATCAACTCGTACATTTCTTCCACCTGGTACAAACCATTGTTTTACTTTTCCTGGACACGGCAAAAATGAGTTAGCATCTTCTGCTGTGATTCGACACTCAATAGCGTGACCTCTAAATTTGATTGCTTCTTGAGGTGGTAATTCATCACCTTCTGCTACTTTAATCATCCACTCAATAATATCAAGTCCTGAAACCATCTCAGAAACTGGATGCTCTACTTGTAATCGCGTGTTCATTTCCATAAAGAAAATATTTTGTTTATCGTCAGCCAAGAATTCAAATGTTCCTGCACCTTCATAATCTAAATATTTTGTTGCTTTAACGGCAACTGAATGTAAATGTGCTCGGGTTTCTTCGTTTAGTAAAATAGCAGGTGACTCTTCAATAACTTTTTGATGACGTCGTTGTAAAGAACAATCTCGCTCACCAATATGAATTGCGTTACCATGAGAATCTCCAATAACTTGAACCTCAATATGTCGAGGGTTATTAATAAATCTCTCTAAGTACATTGTACCATCACCAAATGCTGCTAATGCTTCTGAAGATGCTGCCATAAAGAGTTGGTCGAATTCTGATTCTTCGTTGATAAGTCGCATACCACGACCCCCACCACCAGCACTCGCTTTTGCCATAATTGGATAACCAATCTCTTTAGCAATTCTACGACCATCTTCAACAGTATGTACTGCTCCATCAGATCCAGGTACTACCGGAACACCTGCTTTAATCATCTCATCTTTTGCTTGTGACTTATCAGCCATTTTATCCATTACTTCAACTGAAGGTCCAATGAATTTAATATTATGAAGTCGACAAATCTCTACAAAATCTTGATTTTCTGATAAAAAACCGTATCCAGGGAAAATTGCATCACACCCTGTCATTTCAGCAGCAGTAATAATTGCAGGAATACTTAAGTACGAATCAGCAGATTTTGGTCCACCAATACAAACAGCTTCATCAGCATGTTTTAAATAAGACGCATTTTTATCACCAGCACTGTATACAGCAACTGATTTTTTACCCATTTCTCTAATAGTTCTAACAGCACGTTGAACAATCTCACCTCTGTTAGCTATTAAAATCTTTTTAATTTCAGCCATGTGAGCTTCTTATAACTTTTCAACTACGAAAAGTGGCATGTCATATTCAACTGGGTCAGAGTCTTTAACAAGTACTTCAACGATTTTACAATCAAATTCAGCTTCAACCTCATTCATAATTTTCATCGCTTCTAAGATACATAAAGTTTGACCTTTTTTCACTGTGTCTCCTGCTTTTACGAATGCCGAAGCTTCAGGAGATGGAGAAGCGTAAAATGTTCCTACCATTGGAGAGTCAATTGTATCACCACTAATTGCTGCTGGAGCATCTGCTGTTACAGCTGCAACTGGTACTGCAGGTGCTGCTGTTGGAACTGCAACTGGTGCAGGAGCTGCTGCAGTAGTTGTTACTACAGTATTTCCTTCAAAACCTTTTTGCATAGCAACTTCGAATTCACCCTCTTTAACTTTAAGTTTATTTAATTCACTTTTATCAAAAACTCTAATTAATTCTTTAATTTCTTTAAAATCCATTCCTAGCCTTTTTTGTCAAATTTTTGATATAATACAACAAAATTTATTATAATCCAATAAAACAGTTTTAGCCAGTTTTTGCAATTTTTTGCCAAAATTCGACATAATTTGTACATTTTCAGCCATTTTTAGACAAAAATTGACAAAAATCTGAAGTTTTAAGAAATTTATTTTTTAGTTATTTAGGAGAATCGATGATAAGTGACCAAAGCTTTATAAATATAGCAAAAGAGATAGCCAGTGCATCAAAATGTGTATCAAAACAAGTGGGTGCAGTTATTGTTAAAGATGGACGCATTTTATCCACTGGATACAACGGAACTCCAGCTGGATATACAAATTGTAGTAGCCATTGGGAGGGAGAGTACACAAAAGAGCACCATGATTGGTCAAAAACCTATGAAATCCATGCAGAGATGAATGCAATTATTTGGGCAGCACGAAAAGGTATCTCCATTGAAAATGCAACTATTTATGTAACGTTGGAGCCTTGTAGTGAGTGTTCAAAGAATTTAATTGCAGCAGGAATCACTCGAATTGTTTATGATAAAGCCTATGAACATACAAATTCTGAAGTTGTCTCTACCTTTATTCAAGACAACAATGTAAAGATTGAACAAATTAAAAGATAATGCAATATAGTGATAACTACCAATTTTATAAAAAAGCTATTGAAAAATATGGAATTTCACCCCAAGGTGTGCACTGGAACTCTCAACATAACCAATATAAACGTTTTGAAGTTCTCACACACTTTATAAAAGAGAACATCAAAGAATACACTATTCTTGATGTGGGTTGTGGTTTTGCAGAGTATTATCACTATTTAAGTATCCATAATCTAACACCAAAAACCTATTTAGGTCTTGATTGTGAAGATAAAATGATAGAACTATCAAAAAAACGTTTTCCTAAAGAAACTTTTTATTGTAAAAATGTTCTAGAAGATAAACTCTTTTATGCAGATTATTATCTCTGTTCTGGAGCACTCAACATACTTAATGAGGAAGAATTTTTTAATTTTATTAAAATCTGTTTTCACTACAGTAAAAAAGGGTTTGCATTTAACTTTTTAGTGCAAGACACTTTTAATCCTATCAATAAACATAAAGTTATCGCCTTTTGTGAATTACTAGCACGTGAAGTAACCACGACTCATAACTATCTCTATAATGATTTAACCATCTTTATGGAAAAATAAACCACAACTAAATTTAATTATATTGTATTGGAAGATATAACGTTGCTTGAAACGTTTCACTTGGATGGGTGTAATGGTTTTGACTTAATACTGTGTGTGCAGGATTTGTTGTAGTTTCAAATCCACTTTCGGGAAGCCAATCATGATATACCCATTGCAAAAATCTTAATATGTCCCCATGTTTTCCGCTAAGTTCAAAAGAGGCATATAAACCTCCAACAATTTTGAAGTAGGGCAAATTTGTACTTGATAAATCTATTTTTTCATCTAAAATAACACCTGCAACATAAACACAATCATCTGCTGGAGTAATTACAGGGTTATCATGATAAAAAGCTAATTCCCTATATTTTTTTATCTTATTGGTCAAAATCCAAGCCTGAATCTTTTGCCATGTTTTTTTCAAACTCTCTTTACTATAACCTTTATTTCTCAGATAATAAATTTTCATTGGTTCTAGGTTTACAATTTTTGGATTAATTTGTAAGAAATGTTCATTTTCATCAAAATTAATGTCAATGTTTTTTAAGATATTATTAGAATAGTTTTTATGGCCTCCATTTTTCCACTCTTTTGGGGTTTGATTAAATCTTAATTTGAATGCTCTAATAAAAGAAGGTTGAGAAGAATAACCACACATATTAGCAATTTCTTTAACGGTAGATGATTTATTGGTAAGTAATAAATTTGAAGCTTTATACAACCTAATATCTTTAATTGCTTCATAAATATTTTTGCCTATTTGTTCTTTAAATAGTTTTTGAAAGTATACTCGACTTATTTCAAACTTGTCGGCTAGTTCATCAATATTGATGTCCGTATCTATATAATTATATATATAGTTCATTGTATAATTTGCTATTTGGGTATGTCTGTTTTGAGTTGTTTTTTTCTGCATTTTTCCTTTATTATATTAAAAATAGATAAAAAAAATATTAAAAATAGATAACTAATTATTAAGAATTATCATGTCTATCTTATATGAAGATATTAGAATTTAGTTAAGACAAAAAAAATAAAAGAAATGCCGTATGGTAGACTAGGAGGAAACATGAAAATAGGATTATTTATTCCTTGCTTTATGAATGAGCTATACCCTGAAGCCTGTGTAAGCACGCTAAAGGTTTTAAAAAACCTAAATCTTGATGTAGAATACCCAATGAGCCAAACCTGTTGCGGGCAACCAATGGCAAACTCTGGTTGTTCAAAAGATGTAAAAGCTTTAGCACATCAGTTTGTAGAAATTTTTAAAGAGTTTGATTATATAGTTGCACCAAGTGGTTCATGTGTAACCATGGTAAAAGATCACTATGCGCCATTTTTTGATGATGATCCAGCCTACAATAAAGTAAAAACCTCCATTTATGAAGTATGTGAATTCTTACACGATATTATTAAAGTGGAAACATTTAATGTAACATTCCCTTATAAAGTAGGTCTACACAACTCATGTCATGCCCACAGAGGACTACATTTAGCGACACCTAGTGAACTTAATATTCCTTACAACTCAAAACTAAAAAACCTATTGGCAAAAGTAGATGGAATTGAGCTAGTTGATTTAAAACGAGAAGATGAATGTTGTGGTTTTGGTGGTACATTTAGTGTTACAGAAGACGCAATTTCAGCAGCTATGGGTAAAGATAGAGTAAAAGATCACGTGGACTCAGGTGCACAAGTTATGACAGGTGTTGATATGTCCTGTCTTATGCATATGGAAGGTATTATTAACCGTAATAATGAACCAATTAAGGTACTGCACATTGTACAAATTTTAGCCGGGGAGGGATTATCATGAGTCATCCAGACAAAGCAGCCGCTTTTGTAGCCAATGATGAAAGAATGCATTGGCATGATAAAGCACTTTGGTTTGTAAGAGAAAAAAGAGACTTAGCATCAAAATCACTTCCTGAATGGGAACAGCTTCGAGCTAATGCCAGTGATATAAAAACACATACCATGAGCAAACTTGACTACTATTTAGAAGAGTTTGAAAAAAATGCTCAAGCAAAAGGTATTACTGTTCACTGGGCAAGTGATGCAAAAGAGCATAATGAAATTGTTCACTCTATCTTACAAAAGCACAGCGTAAAAAAACTTGTAAAATCAAAATCAATGTTAACAGAAGAGTGTCATTTAAATCCCTATTTAGAGAGCAAAGGTATTGAGGTTATTGATACTGATTTAGGTGAGCGTATTGTTCAACTAAGAGATGAGCCCCCTTCACATATCGTACTTCCTGCTATACATTTAAAAAAAATGGATGTATCTGATACTTTTCATGAACACTTAGGTACAGAAAAAGGAAATGATGACCCTACTTATTTAACACGAGCAGCACGGGCAAGTTTGCGAGAAGACTTCTTAACAGCAGATGCTGGATTAACAGGAGTTAATTTTGCCATTGCCGAAACTGGTGGTGTTGTAGTTTGTACCAATGAAGGAAATGCTGATATGGGAGCGAGCGTTCCAAAACTACATATTGCTTCTATGGGATTAGAAAAAGTTATTCCTAAACTTGAACACTTAAGTGTCTTTACACGACTACTTGCACGAAGTGCTACGGGTCAACCTATCACATCATACACTTCACATTTTCATGGACCAGCCGAAGGTGGTGAAATGCATATTGTTATTGTTGACAATAAACGAACACCTTTTTTAGCAAGCAAAGATTATCAACAAGCACTTAACTGTATTCGTTGTGGAGCGTGTATGAATACTTGTCCAATTTACAGACGAAGTGGTGGTCACTCATATGGGTATGTTATTCCTGGACCTATTGGTTCAACATTAGGAACATTTAGAGCCCCAAAAGAGAATAAAACTCTTTCATTTGCATGTACCCTTTGCGGGTCTTGTACCAATGTATGTCCTGCAAAAATCGATTTAGATTCTCAGTTATACACACACCGACAAGATTTAGCTACTCAAGGGTTATTATCGACTCAAAAAACTGTCTCAATGAAGATTGCCTCATGGTTAATGCAGCAACCATTCCTATTTACACTACTTGGAAAAGTAGCACGAAAAGTGGTTCCATTATTGCCAAAAGCTCTACTTTACAATAAATTTAACGTATGGGGAAAAGAACGAGATCTTCCAAAATTTCCAAAAAACTCATTTAAAGAGTTATATAAAAAAGGAGTTGCTGATGAGCTCTAAAAGTACAATTTTAAATAAAATTAAAAACAACAACATTGTAAAACCAAAAGAGTTACCAGAATATGATAACTATGGCATCGTTTATGAGAATAAGTTTGAACAATTTACAAAAATGATTCAAAGTGTTGGTGGGGATGCATTATGTTGCACTAAAGATGAGTTAGATGCAACAATAAAATCTATTTACGATAACGAAGAAATCATTGCGTCAAATGTTCAAGGATGTACTCTTGGAAACTTTGATCCTAACGAAGAAGAAGATGTTCATGACTTACGAAATATTGACTTAGCTATTGTAGAGGGTCAATTCGCAGTTGCCGAAAATGGGGCAGTGTGGATAAAAAATGAAAACAATCGACACAGAGCTCTGTATTTTATTGCACAAAATATCGTTATTGTTGTTGAAAAGAGTAAAATACTAAACAACATGCACGAAGCGTATGAAAATATCAATTTTGAACAAAGCGGATTTGGTACCTTTATTTCGGGTCCTTCTAAAACAGCCGATATTGAACAGTCTCTTGTTATTGGAGCCCACGGTCCAAAATCGGGGTATGTTATTTTTATTGATTAATGTTATAATAGAATATATTTAAATCAAGGTTATCATGTGAGAAAATATATTCTATTATTTTTACTCTTTACTTTAAGCCTTTTTGCTTCAAGTTCTAAAGAGGTACTTTTACTTCACTCATACCACAAAGGATACAAATGGAGTGACGAGATATCCCACTCTATTGAGCAACAATTTGCACCCTATAAAAATATTGAACTGACTACAATTTACATGGATACGAAAAGAGTCGCCGACCCTATCTATTTAGACCAGCTTGCTCAACTTTATAAATCACAGTTTAGCACTCGAAATTTTGATTTGATCATTGCTAGCGATAATAACGCTTTTGATTTTGCTATTCGTTACCATGAATTTCTTTTTAAAGATTTACCCGTACTTTTTACTGGGATAAATAACTTTGATAAAGCGTTACTTGACGAAAACAATATGAAAAACTACATGAGTGGAGTTGTTGAACAAGTAGATTTGGAAAAAAACTTTGAACTCATCACAAAACTACATCCAAACCTTAAAAACTTAGTGATTTTAAACGATACTTCAAAAACAGGTTATGCAGTTAAACGTGACCTTCGCCCTATCATAAAAAAATATTCAAGTTTAATTAACATAGAGTATATAGACAATATGGATATCACCTCTCTTCAAAAGAAAGTCTCAAAACTGGATAAAGATAGTGTTATTCTTTTTGTACTCCTATTTAAAGATAAAACAGGAAAACACTTTACCTATAAACAGAGTTTTCAAAAGATTAGAGAAGCAAGTTCTGTTCCTATTTATGGGTTATGGGATTTCTATTTAGACTTTGGTGTTGTAGGTGGGTTACTTACTTCTGCATCAGGTCAGGGAGAAGCAGTTTCAAAGATGGCACTTCGCGTACTTAATGGCAAAAAAATAACAGAGATTCCTATTTTAGAAAAATCTCCCAACCGATATATTTTTGACCATAATGAACTCAAACGTTTTAATATTGATGTTTCAGAGATTTTAAATGAATATCAAGAGATTAATTTACCAGCTTCAGTCTATCGTGAACATACCAAGTTTTTTGTTATTTCAATACTAGCAATCACCATTTTAAGTATTTTAGTAATTACGATGCGCGCGAATATTCAACGACGTAAAAAACTTGAAAAAGAGCTCTCAAATCAGCTAAAATTTGAGAAGGTTCTATTAGATACACTTCCCAATGCAATTTATTATAAAAATAAAGATGGAAAATTTATTGGGTGTAATAACGCCTTTTGTAAATTGGTCAATATGCATAAAAGTGATGTCATTGGTAAAACTGCCTATGACTTTTTCTCACCTGAAATTGCAAAAAGAAATACGATGGTTGACGAACGAATCTTAAAAACCTACAGTACAGATACCTCAGAGATTGCTATCAATTTGCCCAACCAACATATGAAATATTTTATTTTAAATAAAGCAGTCTACTCCAATATTGATGGAACAATTGGTGGGATTGTCTGTATCATGGATGATATCACTGAACGAGTTCAGCAAAAACAGTTTTTAATCCAACAAAGTAAACTAGCTGAAATGGGAGATATGGTTGCAGCCATTGCACACCAATGGAATGAACCACTAGTTGAACTATCAGCACAAGTACAAGATATACAAACTGCTGCGATGCTTGAAGAGTTACAAGAAGTTAATATTGAGGATTTTGTTAATGACTCCATGGTACAAATCAAATACATGTCCCAAACTTTGAGTGATTTTAGGAACTTCTTAAAACCATCCAATAAAAAGATTCTTTTTTCTATTAAAAACTCTTTTGATGAAATCTTTGAGATTATTGGTAAACAGATTTTTTATTCAAATATTACATTAAAAGTTAACTACCAAGATAATCGTGATGATTTTTTTATTTTTGGTTATGAAAATGAGTTTAAACAAGTTTTACTCAATCTCGTTAATAATGCAAAAAATAAAATTATTGAACGTGAAGAGAAAACTTCAAAATTAGGTTCAATTACTATCAACATTTCCCAATCTTCACAGTATAATAAGATTGAAATTATTGATGATGCTGGTAAAATTGATGAAAAAATTATTCAAGATATCTTTAATCCCTACTTTACCACCAAAAAAGAAGGTACTGGGCTTGGGCTTTATATGGCAAAAGTAATCATTGAAGATAAAATGCAAGGACATATTTATGTTAACAATGATAATGATTCGGTCGTATTTACTATTAAATTACCCCATAAAAAACCTAAAGAGTAAGATTGAAAGGCAACTCGTTGCCTCTTTAGGTTTTACTACTTTTAGAAAGAATTGATTTCCTGTGTTAAAAAGTAGACAAAGAATGAAAAAGGAAAACCTATGAAAATTTTGCTTTTAGAAGATAATGAAAAACTAAATAACACTATTGTTAAACGATTAAAAATAAAGGGCTATGAACTAGATGCCTTTGTTGATGGACAAGAAGCTCTTGATGCAATCACCGATGGATACAGCTGTTTTATTTTAGATATTAATGTTCCCAATGTTGATGGCATAAAAATTCTTAAAAAAATTCGTGAGTATTACACCGAAGTTCCCGTACTCATTATTAGTGCAACAGTTGAACTAGATATCATCAAAGAGTCATATGACTTTGGCTGTAATGACTATCTGAAAAAACCTTTCTTTATTGATGAACTTGAAATCAAGATTGAAAAGTTATGTAAAATAAGTGATGACAAGATAATTTTTGATGAAAACTGCTCATTTAATTATAAAGAAGCAACGGTTTGTATTGATGGTGAAGATTTTAGACTTACAAAAAAAGAACGTCTTTTAATGAACCTCTTTTTAACGAAAAAAAATCAAGTTGTCTCTTATGAAGCCATCGAAAATTATGTTTGGGAAGGAGCATATGCTTCACTAGAATCCATAAGAAGCCTTATACGTAGGCTTCGCAAGATACTTAAGAACGATTATATACAGACTGTTGTCGATACCGGATATATTTTTAAAACTCCTTGACAAATGTCAAATATGATAAAAAATATCATATTAATATCATTTGTTGACGTTACAATTTAAATGAAACAACAAATTTATTGAAGGAGTAAACATGAATATGTTTGGTAAAACAACTAAACTATTAGTAGCAGCTGCAATGGTTGCTGGTTTAGGAACAGCCGCAATGGCAAAAGATAAAGTTTACAAGTGGAAACTTGCAACAACTTGGGGACCAACATTGTCACCATTTATTGACGCACCTAAAAACTTAGCTAAAATGGTTAAGGAGATGTCTAATGGTAGACTTATCATTAGAGTAGATGCTTCAAATAAACACAAGTCTGCACTTGGAATCTTAGATATGGTAAAAGGTGGTCAGTATGACATGGGTCATAGTGCATCTTATTACTGGAAAGGTAAAGATATCAATACTTTACCATTTACTACAATGCCATTTGGTATGACTGCACCTGAGCAGTACGCTTGGTTCTACTATGGTGGTGGAATGGAGCTAATGGAAAAAGCTTACAAAAAACATAAAGTACTATCTTTCCCTGGTGGAAACACAGGAAACCAAATGGGTGGATGGTTTAGAAAAGAAATCAATACAGTTGATGACCTAAAAGGTCTTAAAATGAGAATTCCAGGATTCGCTGGTGAAGTTATGGCAAGACTTGGTCTTACAGTTACAAACATCGCTTCAGGTGAATTATATACATCTTTAGAAAGAGGTACAATTGACGCTCTTGAATGGGTTGGACCTGGTATGGATATCAACATGGGATTCCACAAAATTGCTCCTAATTATTATACAGGTTGGCATGAGCCAGGAACTGAGTTACAATACTTAGTTAACCAAAAGAAATTCAAAAAGTTACCTGCAGATTTACAAGAAATCTTAAGAGTAGCAATGAGATTATCAGCTTATGACATGTATATCCAAAACTACGCTATGAGTGCTGAAGCTTGGTCTAAAATAGAAAGTGATTACCCAAATATCAAGATCAAAACATTCCCAGCAGAAGTTATGGCAGCTATGAAAAAAGCAAATGCTGAGTTATTAGTAGAGAAGACTAAAGGTCAACCACTATTAAAAGAGATTTTAGATTCTCAAGCAGCATTCCAAAAGAAAGCTAGAGAGTGGACTAAAATGTCTGACTTCCTTTACTTAAAAGATAACTTATAAGAAAAACTCTTAATCCCCTCTTGGGGGGATTATATATATAATAGGTTATGTAAATATAACTGAATTATATTTATCTGACCTATTTAGAACACCCAAAGGACTTTTTATGTTGTTAAAACTAGAGCGCGGTTTTGATAAATTCGCCGACTTCATTGGAACTATTACTGCTATTGCTATGGTTCTTATGATTTTAAATGTATTTTATGATGTTATTATGCGATATTTTTTTAGAGCAGGTAATATTGGTATGCAAGAGATGGAGTGGCACCTCTTCTCTGTCATTATTCTTTTAGGAGTTGCCTATACTCTTAAAGAAGATGGTCACGTACGTGTTGACTTAATCTATGATAGATTAAAACCAACAAAAAAAGCAATGATCAATATGATTGGTGCAGTCATCTTTATTTTACCAATTGCATTTCTTGTTGGAATTAGTTCAATTGATAATGTATTAGAAGCATTTGAAACAATGGAACAAAGTGGTGATCCAGGTGGTTTACCATATAGATGGATAGTAAAAGCTTTAATTCCATTATCATTCTTTTTATTGATTATTACAACAATTGGTTTCTTTATTCGAAATCTCAATATCTATAAAGGGTTACATCCTATGGATGAATATAACTTAAAAGGTGAGATTGATAATTTAAAACACGAGTTAGAAGAACACAAACACCATGTTGTTGACATTGGTGCAGATGAGACGAAAGGAGAAGAGAAATGATTGGTATTATTATGTTTTTTACTGCACTTGCAATGCTACTCATTGGTTTTCCAGTAGCATTTACATTTGCAGCAGTTTCTGTTTTCTTTGGTATGATTGCAGGTATTATGGAGATAGGTTTTGATTCAGGACTAATGGTAGCACTATCAGAAGGTCTGGTTGAAGGTATCGCAATGTTTGATTATATGCCTTTTAGAATCTATTCAATTCAGCAAAATACGATTTTAATGGCCATTCCAATGTTTATTTTTATGGGAATTGTTTTACAAAAAACGGGTCTTGCAGAGAAACTTCTAGAATCTATGGGATTCTTATTTGGAGAAATTCGTGGAGGAGTTGCAATTTCAACGGTACTTGTTGGTACCTTACTTGCGGCATCAACAGGAGTTGTAGGAGCATCAGTTGTTGCTATGGGAGTTATTTCACTTCCAGTTATGCTTAAGTATAAATATAATACACCACTTGCATGTGGAACGATTTGTGCTTCAGGAACGTTAGGACAAATTATTCCTCCTTCAATTGTATTGATTATTTTAGGAGATGTTTTCCAAGTTCCCGTTGGTGATCTTTTTGCTTCTGCTGTTGGTCCTGGACTTACGTTAGTAGGTGCATATATTTTATATATCCTTGTTGTATCATTTTTTAACAAAGATATGGCACCAGCTATTCCACCAGATCCAAGTCGAGGAACAAAAAAGAAACAAGTTGTTCATGCATTGATTGCAATTATTCCATCATTAACACTGATTATCTTAGTGCTTGGTTCTATTTTTGCAGGTGTTGCAACACCAACTGAATCAGCTGCTGTTGGATGTTTAGGAGCTATTGGATTAGCACTTATTTACAAAACATTTACAATGGGTATGGTAAAAGAAGCTGCTTTAGAATCAGTTAAAATTACTTCAATGGTATTTGGTATCCTTATTGGTGCAACGGCATTCTCTATGGTATTTTCATACACAGGTGGTGAAGAGATTGTTGAACATGCAATGTTAAGCCTTCCAGGTGATGACAAATGGGGATTCATTATCTTTACAATGTTAGCTATTTTAGTTCTTGGTTTCTTTATTGACTTTATTGAAATTTCATATATCATTGTTCCAATTTTATTACCAGTAGCAGATGCTTTAGGTGTTAACCCTGTTTGGTTTGCAATTTTAATTGCAATGAATTTACAAACATCATTTTTAACCCCACCATTTGGATTCTCCCTTTTCTATCTCAAGGGTTGTGCACCATCCAGTGTACGTACCTCGCAGATTTACAAAGGGGTAATGCCGTTTATTGCAATACAAGTTATTGTTTTAGGAATTGTAGCATTCTATCCAGAATTCTTTGGAATGGCTTCTTCTCGATAGTCATTTCACTCTCTTTAAGTAGGTACATTTTCTTTACAAAATGTACCTATGCTAAATTATCATATTTTTATCATGCCTATTCTATAAAATATAGCTAAAGGATATATCATGGAAAAAGTTGCATTTATTATTAACTATCTTCTCAATACCATTTTAAAACAATGTGATATAATGACTGCATACATAGACAATCCTCAACAAAAGATTTACACCGTACCAAGGCTTGAGTAAGATTGACTTTTAACACACAACCTAAACACAAAATAAAAAGGATAAATAATGTTAGAAGGGAAATACCAAGATTTTTATGAAAACATCAAACACAAAGTATCAGAGACTAATATATTTACTGATAAGTTACACACTCTTACTTACGGCACTGACGCCTCTTTTTATCGACTACTTCCAAAAATAGTTATAAAAGCAGACAATGCCCAAGAGGTACAATCTATTGTTGAATTAGCCCATGAAATGGATTTAGCACTTACCTTTAGAGCAGCTGGAACATCACTTTCGGGACAAGCTATTAGTGATTCTATTTTAGTCATTACTTCACGAAAATTTACAAATTTTAAAGTATCAGATGATCAAAGTAGTATCTCACTTGAACCTGCAATTACTGGGCAGCAAGCCAATAATATTTTATCACAATATGCAAAAAAAATTGGTCCAGACCCAGCAAGTATTAATGCAGCGATGATTGGTGGAATTGCCGCAAACAATGCCTCAGGAATGTGTTGTGGTATTGCTCAAAACTCCTATAAAACACTCAAAGCGCTTAAACTTATCATGGCTGATGGAACACGACTTGATACTGCGTGCGAAGATTCGAAGAATGCTTTTAGGGCAAAACATCAACTTTTTTTAACAGAGTTAAAGCGATTAGCCACGCAAACAAAAGAGGATAAAAAACTTACAAAACTCATTAATAAAAAATTTAAAATCAAAAACACCTGTGGATATTCTTTGAATGCCCTAGTTGATTTTGAAGATGAATTTGATATTTTAGCACACCTAATTATTGGTAGTGAAGGAACCTTAGCCTTTATTGAAGAAGTAACCTATTATACCGTTGAAGACTACCCAAATAAAGCCAGTGCGCTAATTTTCTTTAAAAATATCGAAGATGCCTGTAATGCCGTAACAAAGCTCAAACTTGCACGAGATGATAAATCAATTATTGTAGATGCCGTTGAACTGATGGATAACCGAGCATTAAAGACTGTACAAGATGAAAAAGGAATGCCTGAATACCTAAAAGAGTTTGATGATGAAGTTACTGCTTTATTAGTTGAAACACGAGCAGAATTTAAACCAGAACTAGACAGCCAAGTTTCACAAATCGAAGCACTTTTAAAAGAGTTTAAAACCGTACGTCCTATTGAGTTTACTTCAAAAGTTGAAGAGTACACTCTCTTTTGGAAGATACGAAAAGGACTTTTCCCAGCAGTTGGAGCCGTACGAAAAATTGGTACAACTGTTATCATTGAAGATGTTGCTTATCCAATTGAACATTTAGCGCAAGCAACACTGGAACTTCAAGCAATGTTTATAAAACATGGTTATGATGAAGCCCTTATTTTTGGACACGCTTTAGAAGGAAACTTTCACTTTGTATTCACCCAAGACTTCTCTGATCCAAAAGAGGTTGAACGATACGATAACTTTATGAATGATGTTACCTCATCAGTTGCCGTTAAATATCAAGGTAGTTTAAAAGCTGAGCATGGTACGGGTCGTAATATGGCGGCCTTTATTGAGTTAGAGTGGGGCAAAACTGCTTATAAAATGATGCAAAACATTAAAAATCTTTTTGACACCAAAGGGATTTTAAACCCAGGTGTTATTATTAACTATGACAAAGAAGCACACCTTAAAGATTTAAAACCACTGCCAGCAACCAATGAACTAGTAGATACCTGTATTGAGTGTGGATTCTGTGAACCTGTTTGTCCATCAAATGCTATTACTTTTACGCCAAGACATCGTATTGTAGCAAATAGAGAGATTTCAAGATTAGAGCGAGCTGGAGAGTTCAAAGAAGCAAAAGAACTCAAAGAAGCTTATGTTTATGATGGTTTAGAGACCTGTGCAACTTGTAGCCTCTGTTCAACAGTTTGTCCTGTTGGAATTGATACGGGTGCTTTAACAAAACATTTACGAGCCGAACAAATCACTCCACTACAAAACAAAATTGCCAATGCTATTACCAATAACTTCTCTAAAACCTTACGTGGTATGAGTTTTGGTTTAAACAGTGCTAATGTAACCCACGCTGTTCTTGGAACAGCATCAATGGAAACCTTTACAAAAACATTGCGAAACCTTTCAGGTGATAATATGCCATTGTGGAGTAAATCACTGCCAAAAGGCAATAAAATAAATTTACGATTTACCAATAAAGTCTCTTCTCAAAAAATTGTTTACTTTCCATCTTGTATTAGTAGAACAATGGGACAAAGCAGAGATAATATAGAGCAAGAATCTCTTTTTGATACAACCATAGCTATTTTACAAAAAGCAGGGTTTGAGATAATTATTCCAGACGATTTAGAAGAGCAGTGTTGTGGTATGCCATTTAGTTCAAAAGGCTTTACCTCTCAAGCAAAAGCAAAATCAGATGCATTAGAAGAGCTTCTATTAAAAACAACAAACAATGGTGAATACCCAGTACTATGTGATACAAGTCCATGTACAAAAAAGATGATTGAGAGTTTCTCTAGTAATATTAAAATCTATGAACCCGTAGAGTTTAGTGTTGAAGTCCTTCCTCAATACCTTAACTTTGAAGCCGTTGATGAACCTATTGCTATTCATAGTACCTGTAGTACACGAAAAATGGGATTACATGGTAAGTTTATTGAATTAGCTAAAATGTGTTCAACCAATGTAACCGTTCCTAGTGATGTGAGTTGTTGTGGGTTTGCAGGTGATAGAGGATTTAACTTCCCAGAGTTAAACGAATCGGCATTAAGAAACCTAAAACCAGCACTCAATCCTGAGATTAAAATGGCCTTTTCAACCAGTAAAACCTGTGAAATAGGTCTGAGTGAAAATGCAGGAATTGATTATAACTCTATATTCTATCTAGTCAATAGAGTTACCACTGCTTTATAATTATAAAGTGAGCCTAAATAGGGCTCCTTTATAATCATTACCCCCATAACTTAAGAGTATATTCTCCACTTCTATTTTTCCATTTAAACTATCATTGATAATTTTACTGGTCATGTATAATCCTAACCCGGTTCCCTGAGATTTATGTTTGGTGGTAAAATAGGGTTCAAAGATTTTATCAATAACATCATCAGCAATCCCACCTGCGGTATCTTTTAACGTAATAATCACTTTACCCTCGTCTTCTTTTGCTTCAATAAAAATATATCGTTCCTCAATCTCTTGTTCATTAAAGGCATCTTTAGCATTGTTGATGATATTCATAAAGACTTGTGCAAGTTCATTCTCCAATGTTGTTAAGGTTAATTTTTCACTAATACTTACTATTGGAGTAATATTGTTGAGTTTTAACATCGAGTGTAAGATTGTTAAGTTTTTATTCACATGCTCTTTTAACGCAAACGTTTTAAGTATCTTTTCCTCTTTGATGAAATTGGTAAAATCATCAATGGTATTAGACAGATACTTTGTATTAATAATAATAGAGTCCATAGACTCACCAAAATTATCCTCATCTAACATATTCATCTCTTTTTGCATTTTCACTCCACTAGCAACGGTAGAGATGATTGAAAGAGGCTGTCGCCACTGGTGAGAGATATTTGAAAGCATTTCACCTAAGGCGACCATTTTTGTGTGTTCAGAAAGAAGTTTCTCCTTATGTTTTAACTCCGTTAAATCAATCATAGCTGTTACGCTAACCTCTTTATTCCGTAGGTTAAATTTTCGCCCTTTAATTAATACAGGAATTACTTTACCATCATCTTTTATTACTTTGGCTTCATAGGGCTCAGTTACATTCTCTTTAAAATTAGTGGAAAACAACTCTTGGAAATCGGGATGAACAACCTCTAAAGCGTGTAAACCAATCACATCATCACGACTCTCAAAACCAAAGAGTTTTATCCCTTCAGAGTTTACATCAATACATTTACCATTTTCTAAAATATACAGAGCTTCAATAGTTGAATCAATAAGTGCTTCAAACTCTTCATTGGAGGCCTGTAAAAGATCATTTTGTTTTTTTAGGCTATATTGGCGATAGACTAAGAAAGAGACAATAATAGAGACCACAAGAAGAATTTGCCAAAGAAGTGTATAGTCAAATGCCTTATCATATTTAACAGATACCCATTTATTTAAAATACGATTGTGTTCTCCTTCATCAATACTTTTAACCAATTTATCAAAAACAGAGGAGAGCAGTTTTTCATCATTACGTACTCCAATACCGATATCAAGATTCTCTTCAATTTTTCCTGCAATTTTTATATTTCCTAAAAAATCATTCTGAATGGCATATCCAACAGAAGCTAGAGAATCAATAAATCCATAAAACTCTCCTGATAAAACCTTTGCAAATCCCTCTTTCATTGAAGGTACTTCTATTAAATTGATTTGAGGGTATTTCTCTTTAAGTAACTCAATATATGCATAACCCTTAACAACACCAAGAGGTTTATCCATCACATCAATAATCGAAGCAATAAAAGGTTTATCGGGTGTTGTTGCAACAACTAAAGGAAGTTGTAAATAGGTTCCAGGAAAATCTAAATACTCTTTTCGAGAAGGCGTTTCCACAGCTAAAGAGACGATATCACATACTCTATTTTTTGCAAAAGTCAAAGTATCATCCCATGTATTTGTCTGTATAGTTTTAATAGGAATTGGTAAAACCTGACGAAAATAGTTAAAATAATCATAACTCATACCAATATGTTTACCCTTATCAAATTTTTCATAAGGCAACCAATTGGGGTCAATACACATGGTGATTTGTTGTTTATTTTTTAAATAGTTTAACTCATCACGTGTAAATTCCAAACTTAAAGGACTACTAAAACTGGTCTGTTTACCAAACCACTTTTGTTGTAATTTTAAAACCTCTTCGTCGTTTAAACTCTGCATGGCCTTTTGTAAAATAGAGGGTAAAAGGACCCAATCTTTTCGTATTCCATAGTGCTCTACTGTTTTTTGTAAATAGGGGTTATTCAAAATAGGTTTAGCTTTAATATTAACTAGATAATTTTGTTTGACTAAATAGTTTAAAACAGCTTCTGTGGAAATAACTGCGTCAATCTCTCCTGTTCGTAAAGCAAAAAGTGCATCTAAATTTGTATTGTAGTTCACTATCTCAATATGAGGATAATTCTTTTTTATATTTTGAACAACCCAATAACCAGTTAAAACACCCACTTTTTTGTGTTTTAAGTTTTTCATATTCATATTTTTAATTTTGGAATCTAAGGCAGCAATTCCCACATAAGTTTGTAAAATTGAACTACTAAACAGAGCGTACTCTCGTCGTTCAGGTGTTTTTTTCATAAGAGGTATAATATCAAGTTTTTGAGACTTCAAATCTTGTAATGCATCAACCCAAGATTGTCCTTTAATATACTCAATGGTTATCCCCAGCTTTTTAGCCAACAAATTAGTGTACTCAATAATATATCCACCAGGTTTGTTTTTTTCAGTAAAAGTAAAAGGGTAATAATCAGGGGCAACCCGTGTTTTAAAAATGGGATTCTCTTTTAAAAACTTACGCTCTTCGATTGTAAGTTGCAAGTTACCGGGTTTGACATTAATCCACTTTCGATTTAATGCAAGCATCTCTTCATGACTAATATCTTTCATGGCTTTATTTAAAATTCCAGATAAAAGTGTCCAATCTTTTCGCGTAGCAATATGTAAATCTAAGTTGATATTTTCAAATTTGACACGGTTACCCACTTTAATATTCGTCAGTAAATAACGTTGTTTAATATAGTTTGCAGTTAATGCCCCTTCAATTGTTGCTTCAACTTCACCAAAGGCAACAGCTTCTAACATACGTTTAGAGGTATCATACTCTTTAAAAATAATCTCAGGGTAGAATTTTTTTAAGTATTGGGTTGTATTCCAGCCCTTTCCCACTGCAACCGTTTTAAATCTAAGATCCTTTAAAGAGACTATATCTTTGTTATTACTTGCAGTGACAATTGACATATCTGATTTAATAAAAGTATCGCTGTAGTTTAGAAATTGTTCTCTATTTTTATTAAAAGAGATGGGGTGAATAATATCTATCTGTTTTGTTTTTATCTTTTTAACTAAATTACTCCACGTATCGGTGATAAATACAAATTGAACATCCAATCTTTTGGCAATTAACTTTAAGTAATCTATGGCATACCCTTTTGCAATACCATTTTCTTGAAAATCATATGGAGCCCAGTCCTTTTCGTTAGAAACTTTCATAACGGGATGGTCATTTAAAAACTCTTTTTCATCGTAACTAAGATCAAGAGTAGATGCAAAACTAAATAATGTAAAAAAAATCATAAAAAAAAGCAGTTTCATCGGGACTCCTTAATAAGTCTGTTTATAATAATAACTAAAAAAATTTAAAAAAAATAGTGCATTTTAAAACAAAATATTTCAACACATAATTGTTTTACTAATATTATGGTAAAATATTTGCTTTATAAAAAAGGACCCCAATGAAAAAAATACTTTTTACCCTTCTTTTAGCCTGTGGAATTGCTAATGCAAACACTATTGGAGCTATCGCATTTACCGTTAATGAAGAGCCTGTAACCAGTTATGATATTAAAGAAAAAATGGCACAATTAAAAATGAGCAAACCTGATGCTGTAAGTGAAATGATTGATGAAATTTTATTCAACCAAGAGGTTGCAAAGAAAAATATCACAGCAGATGTATTTGATATCAATAACCATTTAGAAAAAATTGCTGCTGCAAATGGAATGGATTTATATACTTTTAAAGGTATTATTCGACAAAAATATAAAGACTATGCTGCATTTGAAGAACAAACAAAACAACAAATTTTAAAACAAAAACTTGCACAAAAGATTGTTCGAGGGAAACTCAATCTTGCAACAGAAGATGATTTAAAAATCTACTATAATGCAAATAAAACTGTTTTTACAACAGCAAAAAATGTTAAAGCGATTCAATACACATCAAAAAGTAAAAAAGCACTCATCGCCGCTCGCAAAAACCCAATTACGAATGACAGTGCTATTTCAAAAACGTCAATTAATTTAGAGCAAGACAAACTTAACTCTCAACTAAAATTTTTAATTAACGATACCAATGAAAACACATTTACCCCTATTTTTACAGCAAACAAACAGTACGTATCACTACTTATTGTTAAAAAAGAGGGTGTTTCTGTTTTACCTTTTGAGAGTGTAAAAGAGAGAATTTTTAACGTTATCATGAGAGAACGAGAAAAGACATACTTAAAAGAGTATTTCGAAAAATTAAAATTAACTGCTGATATTAAAATAGTAAGATAAAAAAGGATCAACAACCTATGTTTGAAGTCATTATTGGATTAGAAGTACACGTACAACTTAATACTAACTCAAAACTATTTTGTAGCTGTGCTACAAGCTTTGGAGAAGAACCAAACACCAATGTATGTCCAACATGTTTAGGACTGCCAGGAGCATTACCTGTTCTAAATAAAGAGGCTGTTCATAAAGCAATTATGTTAGGAACTGCACTTAAATCACAAATTAATCAAAAGTCTATTTTTAACCGAAAGAACTACTTCTATCCTGATTTACCAAACGGGTACCAAATCTCACAATTTGAAGTGCCTGTTGTAGGCTTAGGTGAATTAGTCATTGATTTTGAAGATGGAACCCATAAAACAATTGGAGTAACACGAGCGCACTTAGAAAATGATGCTGGAAAAAATATCCACGCAGGAACTGTGTCTCATGTTGACTTAAACAGAGCGGGAACACCACTTCTTGAAATCGTTTCTGAGCCGGATATGAGAAATGCTGAAGAAGCGATTCTTTATCTAAAAAAACTTCACTCAATTGTAAGATACCTTGGAATCTCTGATGCAAACATGCAAGAGGGAAGTTTTAGATGTGATGTGAATGTTTCTATTCGACCAAAAGGGGATACAAACCTGAATACTCGATGTGAAATCAAAAATATGAACTCATTTAAATTCATCGAAAAAGCGATTAAATATGAAGTAAACCGTCATATTGAAGCATGGGAAGACGGTATTCATGATACTGAAATTGTGCAAGAAACAAGGCTTTTCGATCCTGAGAAAGGTGAAACGAGATCAATGAGAGGAAAAGAAGATGCGGCTGATTACCGATACTTCCCAGACCCTGATCTTTTACCTGTGATTATTCCTGATGATATGTTAGAAAAATATTCACAAATTCCAGAACTTCCTGATGAGAAAAAAGAGCGATTTGTAAAAGAGTTTGGAATCAAAGAGTATGATGCATCGGTTATCACAGCCTCTTTAGAGACAGCAAATTTCTTTGATGAAATGATGAAAGAAGGAATTACAGGTAAAAATGCAGCAGTTTGGCTAACGGTTGAATTGCCAGCACGATTTACTGAGGGCGTTACTTTAGAGAACTCACCCGTACAAGCAAAAAAACTAGCTTCTGTTGTAAAAGCAATTGAAGAGGGAACCATCTCAGGGAAAGCAGCAAAAGAGGTACTTGATTACTTAATGGAAAAACCAGAGTCTGAGATTGATGCAGTTATTGATGAGCTTGGATTAAAACAAGTATCTGATGATGGTGCAATTTTAGAAATCATTGATGGAATTTTAGCTACAAATCAAGACAAAGTAGATCAATACAAAAGTGGAAAAGAGAAACTCTTTGGATTCTTTGTAGGACAAACCATGAAAGCAAGTAAAGGTTCGGCTAATCCACAAAAAGTAAATGAACTATTAAAAGAGAGACTCTCATAATATGAGTAAAATATCAATAGGTGTTATAGGAGCTGGAAAATGGGGGCAAGCCTTGCATTTTGCTCTGAGCCAAAAACAAGAAGCGTATATCACCTCTCGAACATCTAGAGATATTAAAAACTTTACTGACTTAGATACTGTCTTAGAGTGCGAATATTTAATTATTGCCATTCCTGCTCAACAAATACGTGCATGGCTCAAAGAGAACTTTGTTTTCAAGGGACAAAAAATTCTCGTAGCCTCAAAAGGAATAGAAGCAAGTACGGGTCAGTTTTTAAATGATATTTACGCTGATTTTGTGCCTGATGAGAATATTGGATTTATATCTGGTCCTTCTTTTGCAGCAGAAGTCATCAAAGGGCTTCCTTGTGCGTTAGTATTAAACAGTTCAAATAAAAAACTTTATGATGAATTTGAACCATTTTTTCCAAACTTTATAAAAACCTACTACAGTGATGATGTTATTGGGGCAGAAATCTGTGGGGCCTATAAAAATGTATTAGCAATCGCTTCAGGTATTTGTGATGGATTGGAGCTTGGGAACAATGCTAGAGCATCACTAATTTCACGAGGACTTGTAGAGATGCAACGATTTGGAAAACATTTTGATGCTAAAGAATCTAGTTTTATAGGGCTTAGTGGTGCAGGGGATCTATTTTTAACTGCGAGTAGTACACTAAGTCGTAACTTTAGAGTTGGATTAGGATTAGCAAGCGGTAAAAGCCTTGAAGAGATTTTAGAAGAGTTAGGGGAAGTTGCAGAAGGGGTTAAAACCAGCGAAGCTATTTCAAAACTTTCAAAAGAACATGATATTTATACCCCTATTGCTAATGAGGTTGAACTTATCTTACAAGGCAAAAATCCAAAAGATAGTCTCAAGGACTTGTTGAGTTCATAGTAACTTCTATTTTGATTATATATAATTAGTGGAGTAACAATGCAGACTATCTCATTTTATAACTTATCCCTCACTCTCTTACCACTAATTTTTGTTTGGTACTTTTACTACAAATGGACAGGGGATAATAAAGAGGTCATTTATTCAACCGTTAGGATGGTTATACAGCTTCTTTTAATCGGTTACCTACTCCTATTCATCTTTGAGGAGAAAAACGCTCTCATTGGCTTTTTTATCATTGCTTTTATGTGTGTTGTTTCAACTTGGATAACCCTGCGTAATACAGATGATAAATCACAAAAACATTATCTAACAATATTTGCAGCCATCACCCTCTCAGGAGTTATTCATCTGATACTTATTATTGGATTTGTTTTAAATTTAGAGTCCCTTTATGAACCCCGCTATGTTATTCCTATTGCTGGAATGATTTTTGCAAATACAATGAATGCTGTCTCATTATGTGTAGAACGTTTTGAAAAAGAATCTTTACATAATATTGGATTTGAACAAGCACGCAAAATTGCCTTTAAAGCCTCGATGATTCCTCAAATTAATACCCTCTTAGCTGTTGGGTTAGTTGCCCTTCCAGGGATGATGACAGGACAAATTTTATCAGGGATTGATCCGCTCATTGCAGTACGATACCAAATTATGATTATGACCATGATGATTTCAAGTTCTGGAATCTCTGTGATTATCTATTTTTTACTCAAAAAAAGGAACAACTCATGAAAACACTCTATGGAACACTCATTTTCTTTTTTTATTTTGTCAAATATCCTATTGCTATTGGACTTCCTGTAGGCTATTTTTATTTAGAGTACCCAAATAACTGGATTTTAAATATTTTGTGGACTATCTCAATCATACTTATCATCAAAGATTGGTTCTTTTCATCAAGTAAATGTGAGTGTAAACCTAAAAAACGTTAACTATTTATTAAATCTTTCTTTATGAATTTCACCCCATAAATAGAGTTGCTTTAGTATTGGCTTCAAACTCTGTCCATACTCTGTTAGTGAATATTCTACTTTAGGAGGAACAACAGGATAGACTTCTCGGTGTACAATTCCATCCTCTTCTAACTCTCGTAATTTTTGAATTAACATCTTTTGTGTCGTACGTGGTAGTAACTTTTGTAATTCATTAAAACGTTTTGTTTCTCTTCGTAAATACCATAAAATAAGAATTTTCCATTTCCCTGCAAGCACATCAAGTGCCGTTTCTACGGGACACTTTTCTACTTTTGTTTCTACTTTTTTTGTCATCTTTTATCCTAAAAAAAAGAGCATGGTATCTTTTTAGATAGTACATTTCTTTTTAGTAAGTTCTTGCTCTTTTGATATATTTTAGCTAAAATTTCAGCATAAGTAAAGAAAACAAGAAAAACGCTGTTCTCTTTAGGATTTGTTTCTTGTGATAGAAGAACTTCTATCATTAAAAGATATCATTAAATTTTAAGTCCTATTTATAATGGACACCTAAAAGGATCTAAATGAAAGCCTACGTTGTAGAAAAATCAGAAGACAAAAAATTTACTTCAGGAGTACAAGAGATAGAGACTCCAACAGTTGAAGAAAATGAAGTATTAATAAAAGTAAGCTACTCATCACTCAACTTCAAAGATGCACTAAGTTCAGTTGGAAACCCTGGAGTTACACGAGTTTTCCCCCATGTAACTGGTATTGATGTTGCAGGAACAATTGAAACAAGTAATAGTGATGAATTTAGCATTGGAGACAAAGTTTTAGTGACAGGTTATGATATGGGTATGAATACCAATGGTGGACACGCGGAATTTGTAAAAGTTCCTGCATCATGGGTTGTACCAATGCCAGAAGGTATCTCTGATAAAGAAATCATGACTTATGGTACAGCTGGATTAACAGCTGCTTTAAGTGTCAACGAATTATTAAACAATGGTATTACACAAGGAAAAGTTTTAGTAACTGGTGCAACAGGAGGCGTTGGAAGTATTGCCGTATCAATTTTAAGTAAATTAAGATTTGATGTTATTGCTATTTCTGGAAAAGAGGACAAAATCCCATTCTTAAAAAGTTTAGGGGCAAGTGATGTTATCTTAAGAGGAGACTTCGATGTAGAAAATAAACGTCCTATGGGAAGTGAACAGTATGCAGGTGTTATTGACACCGTTGGTGGAAATATTTTAGCAGAAGCCTTAAAACTTGTTCAGTATGATGGTGTTGCTACATGTTGTGGATTAACGTCATCTCACGAACTTCCAACCAATGTTTTCCCATTTATCCTACGAGGTGTTCGATTAGTGGGTATTGATTCTGTTGAATGTAAACGAGAGAAAAAAATTGCAGCATGGGAGAAAATTGCTACTGATTTTAAAATTGATACCTTGGATGATTTAACCAATGAGATTGGACTAGATGAGATTAAAACAGCTTACGAGGCATTATTATCAGGTAAAGCAGTAGGAAGATATTTAGTAAAAATCTAAACTAATTTCTTAAACAAATAACCTTTTTATACTTTTATGTTATACTTTAATTGTAATAGCATTGATAGAAAAAAGGTTATTTGGTTTTGGAAGAAAAACTTCACTTTAATTCTAATTTTATCTTCAACCCAACACACTTTAATATTCTTATTGTTGAAGACTCAACATCCATTAATAAAATACTCACCAATGAACTCCAAGAGCTACAGTACAACTGTTTTTCAGCATTTAACCTCCAAGAAGCGAAATCTATTTTAGAAGAACAGATCATCGATTATCTCTTACTGGACATTAATTTACCCGATGGTAATGGTTCAGAACTCATAATCCAATTGGAAAATAGCCACACAAAAATCTTTGTTTTAACCGCACAAAAAGATGCCAATTTTCGTAAAGAGTCTTACCAAAAAGGAGTCATTGACTTTATCATTAAAGATAAAGATTTTTTTCATAAAATCGAAGGTATTACCAAAAGTATTGAACAACTTGAAAAAAACCGTTTTAGTAAAATTTTGATTGTGGATGACTCAAAAATTATTCAAGAACAACTTCAAGATATTTTGGGAAATCGTAACTACCAAACGCTCATCACGGATAATGCACAAACAGCCTATGAAATAACACAACAAGAGAATATCCACCTCATCTTATTGGATATTGAACTAAAAAACTCCAATGGTTTGGATTTTTTACATGAACACAATGTTGAACTTATTACAAGAAAAAAACTACCTATTATCATAATCTCAGGACTCATTAACTCTGCACTAATACGAGATGGTCTAAAAGCAGGTGCCGTTGATATTATTAAAAAACCTTATGTGATTGAAGAGATTGTGTTAAAAGTTGATTTATGGATTGATTATAACCGCAAAAATATGGAAATAGAGAACTCTACCAAACTCTTAGCACAGTACAAAGAGACCGTTGATAGAGCCTCTATTGTTTCTAAAACAGATGATCAAGGTACCATAATCTATATCAATGAACAGTTCTGTAAAACAACAGGATATAACAAAGAAGAACTTATTGGTAAGAAGCACAACCTGTTACGCAATAAAGATACAAAGGATGATACCTTTAAAGAGTTATGGGAGACCATACAGGTCAAAAAACGACCATGGCAAGGCAAACTCAAAAATAGAAAAAAAGATGGCTCTTCTTTTTGGATTAATATTATTATTAACCCTATTTTAGATGCAAATAATGAAGTGATTGAATATATCGCTATTAGTAATGATATTACTGAGAATATCCTTGTTGAAGACTATTTTAAAAACCAACTCAATACCTCCAACCAAAATCTCGTCTATGCCATGCAAAAAGCAAAAGAGTATAAACGTGCAATGTATGAAAGTAACTTGGTTTCACGTACGAACTTAAAAGGTGAGATTACTTTTGTTAATGACAAATTCTGCGAAATATCAGGATACTCAAGAGAAGAATTAATGGGACACCCTCACAATATTATACGTCATCCTGATATGAGTAAGGATATTTTTATAGATTTATGGAGAACCATTCAAAATGGACTCACTTGGCAAGGTATTATCAAAAATCAAAATAAAAGTGGCCAAGCCTATTGGGTCAATTCTACAATCGTTCCTATTAAAGATAAAAATGAAAATATCATTGAGTACATGGCAATACGTAGTGATTTAACAGAACTTTTTGAACTACATGCAGAAATAGAAGAGACACAAAAAGAGATTATCTATCGTATGGGAGAGATAGGTGAAACCCGTAGTAATGAGACAGGAAACCATGTCAAACGGGTTGCTCTTTATTCAAAACTATTAGCAGAACTGTATGGTTTAGAAGATGAAGATATCGATTTACTCTTTACTGCATCACCCATGCATGATATTGGAAAAGTTGGTATTCCTGATGCTATTTTGAAAAAACCATCCTCCCTAACCCAAGAGGAGTTTCAAATAATGAAAACCCATGCTCAAGCGGGTTATAACATTCTCAAATGTTCTAAAAGAAAAGTATTAAAAGCGGCAGCAATTGTAGCCATGCAACACCATGAAAAATGGAATGGCAAAGGTTACCCACAAGGATTAAAAGAAGATGAAATCCATATCTACGGTCGTATTACCTCTATTGCTGATGTCTTTGATGCACTAGGAAGTGATCGTTGTTATAAAAAAGCGTGGAAAAATCAAGATATATTTGACTACTTAAAAGATGAGCGTGAACAGAGTTTTGATCCAGAACTCATCGATCTTTTCTTAGAAAATAAAGAAGATTTCATCGCCATTCGAGATAAATTCAAAGATTAATATTTGTTCATATTATTTAACATATAAGTTAAGTTTATTATTTTAGGAATCATTTTGTTTACTAGTGCTATATTTAGGTAAGGAATAGTCATGCACTATAATATAGATAAAAAAATTTACTATATTAATGTTTTTTCACTCCTGTGTATCTCAATGATTATACTCTACTTACTTTATGCCAATTTAAAACAACAATATGAAAGTCTCATCAAAGAGGCTGAAAATAAAACAGAAGTATTAGCACGAGTTATTAGTACCGATTTAGATCGTTTTATCTTTGGAGTTGAAGAGCTTATGGAAGGTATAGATAACGCAGAAGAGCATATTCATGAATCACCTTATCATGAACAAGAAATTGAAGCACTGCTTATCAAAAATCTACGTCCCTACATCATGGATATTTTGATTGTTAATAAAGAGGCGGAGATTATCCATTGGACACGTAATCAAAAAAAACCAGATATTACTACACGAGAGTATATTACTCACCACTTAAGAAAAGAGTATTCCTATTCAACATACATAGGGGAGCCACAGCTTTCAAAGGTACACAAAGATAAATGGTTTTTTGCAATTAGCAAACCCTTTTATACCCTTGGAAAATTTAAACATATTATTGTGATGATTTTAGATTTAGAGTTTTTTAATAAACGTTATAGAAGTAGTCTTAGTAGTGAAAACAGTTCTATATTTATTGGAAGTACAGAAGGTAGAATCTATGCCAGATACCCCCACAAACTAAGCTATATTGGGAAACAAATTGAGGAGATTAAAAGTTTTTCTTACTCTAAAAAAGAGATTCAACAATATACTATTCCTTCTCCACTTGACAACAAAGAGCGTATTGCTACACTTATTCGTTCTAATAACTATCCAATTATTACAGGTAACAGTCTACTCACCCAAGAAGTTTTAGGCAGTTGGAAAAAACAAAAAACAAAAACATTGTTTATAGCTTTAGTTATTGGGTTAGGTTTTATTGCTTTAACTATTTATTACACTCGTTTGCAACAAAAATTGATTAATCTTTCACAAAAAGATGGATTAACCCAAGTTTATAATCGAGGTTTTTTTATTCACAAAGCCAATCAAGAGTTTAGCAGAGCACGACGTCTCAAAGAGAATCTCTCAATTATCATGATTGATATTGATGACTTTAAACCTATCAATGATACCCATGGACACCAAAAAGGGGATAGCGTCATCAAACTTCTTTCACAAAGTATTATCAAGAATATTCGAGATTTTGATACCTGTGCACGATATGGTGGTGAAGAGTTTATTATACTACTACATCAAACTAATGCAACCGAAGCCCTTAAAGTCGCGGAGCGAATCAAAGATGAATTTAATCATCATAAAAAAAATCAACTAAAAATCACTGCAAGTTTTGGAGTGGCTACTATCAAACACAAAGAAGATAAAAATATTGAAGCAATCATTTACCGAGCAGATAAGGCGCTATATTGTTCAAAAGATGAAGGAAAAAATACAATTAATATTATTGCTTAAACCTGGCTAATTATAATGTCATAATTAGCATCTAATTTATGTTTAAAATAAGTAGGGTTAATCATATCTTCAATTTTTAGTAACTCATCAACATTGACTAAACTGGGTGATTTTGCTTTTATAATGAGCTTATCATTTTCAATAAACTTCTGAACAAAGGCAACATTATTACTTAAATTAATAAACTCATAAAGTTTCTCAATCGTATCAATACTACTAAAACGGTATTGGTTGGGGCAATCAAAGAGAGCTTTTCCTTGAACATAACTCAATAACTCTTGGTAATTTATAGGTTTTAAAAGTCGTACAAATTTAAATGTATTAAGACAACTTTGACAATCAATAGGACAGTTTAAACTATCACTTAATAGTATTACTTTTTGACTCTGTTTTTCTGTTAAAACATACTCCATAAAAGGGTTTGCACTCTTACAATTATGGTCAATAATAACAAACTCATACTCATAGGTATTAAAAAATTGCGTAGCTTTATCATAAGAATCAATAACATCGATTTCAGAAGAGGTAAAAGCTTTAAAAAGAATACTCAACTTCTCAACACAGGTTTTTGATTCATCTATAATTAATATTTTTTTACTGCTCATATAACTCCATTTAAAATATTTTATCTGTTTTTTGAATAAAGTATTGTTAGTCTATAACACAATTAGCATCACTTTTTAAATCAATGCCCTCATTTAACGCATAATCTTTGCCCCAATCGTGCAGTTCATTTAATATGGGAATTAATTTTTGTCCTGAATTAGTTAATTTATATTCAACTTTAGGGGGAATTACTGGATGCACAATACGCTCAACAATACCTGCATCTTCTAACTCTCGTAGTTGTTGGGTTAACATCTTTTGACTAATTGAGGGAATCATACGTTTGAGCTCACCGTTGCGTTTTATTCCCTTTTTTAGGGCCCAAAGCACCATACCTTTCCATTTTCCACCAATAATATCTGTTGCTAATTGAAAAAAACAACTGTAGTTTTTATTTTCCATTGAGTACCTCTTTTTGTTCACATAGTATATAAAGAGATAGCTTATAGGTACCTTTTAGTAACTATATAACTATAAAGTACATACTTGACAAATAGTTTCTTTACTGATATTATTTCACAAATTTTATTAAAAAATATAATTAAAAGGAAAAAAATATGAGTAAATATATTGAATTAACAGCAGAAAATTTTGATGCAACAGTAAACGAAGGTGTTTCTCTAGTTGACTTTTGGGCACCATGGTGTGGCCCTTGTAGAATGATTGGTCCCGTTATTGATGAATTAGCAGGAGAGTTTGAAGGTAAAGCAAACATTTGTAAAGTAAACACAGACGAACAACAAGATTTAGCCGTAAAATATGGTGTAAGATCTGTTCCAACAATTCTTTTCATGAAAGATGGAGAAGTAGTTGACCAACTAATTGGTGCACAATCTAAACAAGCACTATCAGATAAAATCAACTCACTTTCATAATTTATTATCAGATATTGCCCGAGGTAATATCTGATCCTAATCCCCTCCAACTTTTCTATTACAAAGAATTTTTTAGATAAAATAGCCAAAATATCTAAAAGGGTTTTAAAAACCCAAGAGCATATAATAGGGAAACAACATGCAACAATTTTTAGAAGAATCAAAAAAAATTAGCCGAGAAATCGCAACCTTAAGTGGTGAAATCAAAAACAAAGTTCTCAATGAAATGGCAGATGCCTTAATTGAACATTGTGACTATATTGTTAGTAACAACGAAAAAGATATGAGTAATGCCGTTTTAACCAATCTATCTCCTGCACTAATGGATAGACTGTTACTAACAGGCGATCGTATTATTGATATGGCAAATGCTATTCGTGAAATTGCCACTCTCAAAGAACCAGTAGGAAGAACCCTCGAAGGTTGGGTAACAGAAAATGGTCTCAATATCCAAAAAGTTTCTATCCCAATTGGTGTTATTGGTATCATCTATGAGAGTCGACCAAATGTGACAAGTGATACAGCCGCTTTATGTTTTAAAAGTGGAAACGTTTGTGTTTTAAAGGGTGGTAAAGAAGCAGAACACAGTAACAAAGCAATTGCTACGGTATTACGAAATGTTTTAGGGAAAAACAAACTTCCAGAACAAGCCATTGCACTACTACCTGATGCAACACGCGAAGGGGTTGATGTACTTATTAAACAAGATAAATACGTTGATTTAATTGTACCTCGTGGTGGAGAAGCACTCATTCGACACGTTAGTGCTAATGCAACAGTTCCAGTGGTTAAACATGATAAGGGACTTTGTCATATCTTTGTGGATAAAAATGCTAACCATGAAAAAGCAATTGATATTGCAATCAATGCAAAAGTACAACGACCAGGTGTTTGTAATGCGATGGAGACACTTTTAGTTCATAAAGATGTAGCACCATATATTTTACCACCACTGTATGAAGCATTTATTGCTGAAGGTACAGAGTTAAAAGGGTGTGCTGAATCACGAAAACATATTGATATCCAGTGTGCAACCCATGAAGATTATGATACAGAGTACCTAGCAAACATTTTAAACATCAAAGTAGTTGATAATGTTGATGACGCAATTTATCATATCAATAAGTATGGCTCAGGACACTCAGAGGCAATTTTAAGTGAAAACTACAATACTGTCAATAAGTTTTTAGGTGAAGTGGATGCCGCGTGTGTTTATGCCAATGCCAGTACACGATTTACTGATGGTGGTGCTTTTGGGTTGGGTGCAGAAGTAGGAATTTCTACCAATAAACTTCACTCAAGAGGTCCAATGGGAATCAATGACTTAACCACATTTAAATATAAAATCTACGGTAATGGGCAAATTAGATAGGTTATATACCTATCTAATCCATACCAACTAACGCTCTGCTAACGCCAGTTTAATCCCTAAACTTACCAATACAAACGACGTCAAAATATTCATATACTTTACAATACTTGGTTTCTCTAAAAGTTTTGCACTTAAAAGATTTCCAGCAACACCAATTGAAGAGAAAACAACAATGGTCATCACCATAAAAATAGCCCCAAGTATAATCATTTGTAGAGGAACACTTCCTGCTGCGGGATTAACAAACTGAGGTAAAAATGCTAAGAAAAAGATAGAGACTTTAGGATTTAAAATATTCATAATAAACCCTTTTATATAAAGTTTTTTTAACTCTTGAGCAGAGTTTTGTGTCGTTAAATCCAAAGGTTCATTACGATATTTAAAAGCTTGATAAGCAATATAAAGCAGATACGCTACCCCTAAATATTTTACAATGTCAAAAGCTACTTGTGAAGTTTGAAAAATCATAGTAATTCCAAATGCTGCTGCACTGGTATGTAAAACAAGCCCACTACATAATCCAAGAGTTGTCACAATGGCCGCTTTTTTGCTACGCGTCATTCCTTGGGTTAATACATAGATATTATCAGGACCGGGTGCTAAACACAATAAAAAAGAGGCACCAATAAAGAGTAGGATATTTGCTAATTCCATAAAGTTATTCCTTTTAAAAAGCAGTATTATAACAAAAATAAAAATATTTTGTCATATATTTTTACGTGCCACCAAATGAACACTAAATCTTTTTATACTACAAAAAATTTAGGAGATAAATATGACTTATACAAAAAAACGGTATTTAACTTACCTACTCATTACTCTGTTTACTTTAGGAACTCCATTTATTACCATTAATGGAAACCATTTATTACTACTCTCTTTTGATAAATTGCAGTTTCATTTTATGGGTGCAGTCTTTAATATGAATGAACTTTTTATTATGCCTTTTTTACTGATGTTTTTATTTATTGGCATCTTTGCTATGACAGCAATTTTTGGACGAGTTTGGTGTGGTTGGGCCTGTCCACAAACAATCTTTAGAGTAATTTACCGCGACTTAATCGAAGGGGGCTTACTGGATTTAAGAAAAATTAAAAACAAACAAAAAGAGATTCAATACACTAGTTTCTCCGTTGGTTTTCGAAAATACCTATCGCTTTTTCTTTGGGCAATTCTTTGTTTGGTTATTTCAACTAACTTCATGTGGTATTTTATACCGCCAAAAGATTTTTTTGCATATATCATGCAACCAAATGAACACAGTTTTATGATTATGTTTATTATTAGTACTGCTACTTTTTTATTTTATGATATTGTGTTTATGAAAGAGAACTTCTGTACCTATGTGTGCCCTTATTCACGAATCCAATCCGTTTTATATGATGATGATACGAAACAAGTTGTTTACAATACAAACCGAGGAGGAAACATCTATAATAATGGTGAAAAATCCATTTTAAATATAAAACAGTGGCAAAACAACGAAGAGTGTACCACATGTGAAGCTTGTGTTAAAGTCTGTCCAACTCATATTGATATACGAAAAGGATTACAAGTAGAGTGCATAAACTGTTTGGAGTGTTCTGATGCGTGTAGTAGCGTAATGGGAAAACTGGGTAAAGAGTCATTGATTTACTGGGGAAGCAGCAATACCGTATTAAAAAGAATTAAAAATTCACTTTTTACAAAACGTAATAACATGTACTATTTAGCACTGATTCTCTCTCTTGTACTTACTGCCGTTTTTGCCGCTAAAAAGGAGTTTTTCTTACTCAATATAAATAAAACAACCAAACTTTATAATATCAAAGAGAATGGAATGGTGAGAAATAACTATATCTTAACCGTACACAATACACAAGATAAAGCCTATACGTATGAAATTTTGTTAGAGGACAATGAAAACTTTGCAATCAAACGATTTAAACCTTTTACTTTAAAAGCTAAAAGACGAACAAAAAAAGTGCTTGTATTGGAGACAAAAAAGAGACTCTTTATCTCAGATAGTAAAGATAGTGCCATTAAAGTTAATATCATCATGCAAACCAAAGAAGATAAAACCATTCAACAGACTAAAACACTCTCCTTTATCTACCCAAGAAATGACTTAGTTCAAAAAGCTAGCTTAAACTAAGTTTTTCAAACGTCAAGGAGAATCGTGCTCCTTGGCGACTGTTTTCAACACTAATATTACCCTCAAAACTCTGTTCAATAATTAGTTTGCTTAAATACAGTCCAATTCCTGTTCCCTCTTTTTTTGTAGAAAAATAGGGTTCAAAAATCTTCTCTAACTCTTTAGGAACAATTCCTTTAGCATTGTCTTCAACATAAATAATCACCTCAGCATTCGTACTTGAAACCTGCACTTTAATCCAAGGGTCAGTTATATTCACAAGGGCTTCAATAGCATTTGAAAGCAGGGCAACAATCACTTGTGAGAGCTCATTTTTGATTCCAAATATTTGAATATCCTCATTGGTTTGGAATGCTAATTGCAAATCAATATTACGTTTTTTTAAGTTGGCATCAACAATTGTTAAAGACTCTTCAATACACTCTTTAATTTCAAACACTGTTTTCTCTTTAGAAGGGGCATAAAAACTTTTAAAATCATCAATGGTTTTTGACATAAATTGCAATTGGTGATTGGCTTGATTAATTTTTTTATCAAAATAGTTTTCATCTAAACTTTTTTGTTCATACCGTTTTTTCATATTCATTAAAATATAAGCGATATTATTCAACGGTTGACGAAATTGGTGAGTAATATTGCCAATCATCTCTCCACTTTTTGCTAATTTACTTTGTTGTAATAACATATTTTCATAACTTTGACTCTGTTGTTGCAAAGAGCTATATTTAAACGCAACAGAGATAGTAAATAAAACTGCCTCAATGGCAAAAGCAACTAAAACAATATCTAACAAATTTGTATCACTGTAGTAGGTTTTAAAATCAAAAATAAAGAGTAAAAAACAAAAAATAGACCAACCACAAACATAAACTAATGTGGGTTTAAAACCATCTTTAAAATTAAAAATAATAGAGACAAATAGAATCGCATAAATAATTGTATAAGGTAGATATTCAAAAAGCATATAATGATAAAAAGCTGTAAGAATTACAATGTTTAGTAAAATTGTATTGACTATTAACCCTTTGTAGTTCTCAATAGTTGGAAAAAATCTTCCTTGATAAAATCCAATTGCAAACACAATAGCACTCAAACTCGCACCCACAAGGCTTAATTCTTGAATCATTTTTGGCACTGATAAAAGTTCACTCTTTGCAACAATATAAATCAACGAAAAGAGTTGCATCGCCCCATAACTCAAATAAATATTCTCTTTACTAGAGAGGTATCGAATGAGGGTATAAACCATGGTCATAAAAACAATTCCAAAGGTAATACCGTAGGCTAAGATTAAACTATTATTTGATATCAATTTTATACCCAGTACCAGATAAGTTTAAAATTTGAACCATGGATAACTTTGCTTTGAGGTTTTTCATCACTGTTTTGAGGGCATCTTTACTCATAACACTCTCATCCCATACTACGTTTTCAATTTCATTATAGGTTACATAACGGCTTTTATGTTTAATAAGAAGATCTAACAGTAATAACTCTTTGGTTCTTAGTTTGACAATCTCTCCATCAATCAGTAGTGTTTGGTTAAAACTATCGTAGATAATATTTTCAGCAAGTGGAATAATATTTGAACTATTATTACTAAGAGTCTCAACACATTGAGTAAGGGCAGATTCAAAATCAGACTCATTGACAGGTTTAATGAGATACTTCACTAGCTGTAGTTCAATAGCTTTTAAAAGGTACTCTTTATCACTAAAAGCACTAATAATAATCACCTGAGTTGTGGTATCGTGTTCTCGGATTCGTTTTACAAACTCTAAGCCATTGAGTTTTGGCATTTGTATATCACTAATAATAATATGGGGTTGATGTTTTTCATAAAGACGTAATGCCATAATCGCATCACTGGCTTCATAAATATGACTAAAATAGTGTTCTAAATACTCTACGCCGTTTTCACGTGCGATTTCATCATCTTCCACATAAAGAATTTTTATGTTTTTATTGGCATCTTTATTCATGAAGACATTATATCAAAACTATCTAAACAGGTTTTTCCTCTTCGATATTATGTAAACATGTTGGTATTCTAATCACCACTTGTGTCCCTGCATAAGTTTTATCCCGATACTCATATTGAGTATTTCGAATATCAATTACACCATTAAAGTGTTTAACCACAATTTCATAAGTCATATAAAGCCCAACACCCGTACCAGTCATCTCATGTTTTGTCGTAAAATAAGGTTCAAAAACATGTTCAACAATATCCTCACCGATACCTCCTGCACTATCAGTGATGCTTAGTTCGACCTCATTCTCTTTTATTGAAGTTTTAATAAAAATATACTTGTGTTCAAGGTCATTGTTATGTAGAGCTTCTTGCGAGTTATTAATGATATTAATTAGTGCTTGAATAAACTCATTTTCTAAACCTTCTAGAGTTACATCTTCTCCTTCAACTAAGACTTCAATTTTGTCATCATTTAAACGGTAGCCTACTAATCCAATCATCTTATTAATGGTTGATTTTAACTGAAAGGTCGTCTTCTCATTTTTGGTATTGAAATAGTTTTTAAAATTATCAATGGTCTCTGAAAGTTGTACCGTTTGATTCACAATGACATCCATAAACTCATCAAACTTATCATTGGTAAGTGTTTCAAACTCTTTATTGAGTTTCATTCCACTAGCTGCAGTTGAAATTGTTGATAGGGGTTGTCGCCATTGATGGGCAATACTCTCTAACATTTCACGCATGGCTATCATTTTAGATTGTTGAGCTAAAATATGCTCTTTTTCTTTTAAAAGTTCTTGGGTCTGTTTCTCTTTAGTAATATCTAACTTGATAGCTAAGAACTCTTCGATATCACCTTGTTCATTTAAAATAGGGGTAATAGAAGCTCGCTCATAACTGATGTTTCCATCTCTATTTTTATTAATAAACTCACCTTGCCATTTATCACCATTAAAAATAGTTGTATTTAAATCCATATAAAAAGACTCAGGTTGCATATCCGATTTGAGAATAGAAGGTGATTCTCCTATGACATCTTTTAATTTATAACCACTCACTTTTTCAAAACTTTCGTTAACATAGCGTATTTTTTTATTTTTATCAGTAATAACAACAATATTATCACTGTTTTCAACAGCTTTTTTAAACCGATTAAGCTCAATTTGTTTTCGTGTCATTTGATGAATATAATAGAGAAAAACTACTAATGCAAGGAATAGAAGAATCATCAATAACCAAATGACACCCTTTAATCCTCTCATGATATTTGTCGAATGATTTGTAAAACTATTTTCAAACTTCTCTAGCTTGGTACTTAACTCTAATTTCTTAGCATCTAATTTAATTCTCTCAAAGGTATCATAATACTGAATAATAATTTTTGAATGGGAAAGAAATATAGATTGAGTTTCATCTTTTGGAACAAAATCCTCTATGTTATCCATCAGTTGCATTAAATTTACAGCATCATTATGGTCTAATCCTATAACTCCCGTATATATAGCAATGACATCTTTATCAAACGTATGAGATTGCATATTTTGGATGTAACGAAAAGAGTTATTCAAAACCGCACTTTTTGAGATAATTCGATTAACATAGTTTATTTTTGTTTTTATATCTTCTTGAATTATTTTAAAAGATTTCACCAACTGTTTATTTGAAAAGGATTGAAAAAGCTCATCCTGCGCAATATAGGAACTCTCTTCTTGTATCGTTCGAATATCCCCTTGAATATAGTCAAAATTATTATAATCAAAATTTCCCGACATAAAAATATCAAAGTTTTTATTAGTTGCAATGAGTTTAGCTACCTTTTTATGTAATAAAAAAAAGTTATCGATTTTACTGTTAGCATTATTCACACTAAAAATAAGTGTGGCAACAAGCATGATAAAAAAGAGAGAAATTAAAAGTGATTTTTTCACTTGAGCTCCATAATTTTTGGCATTTCACCGTTCAGTGTTTTTAAAAATGCTTCAATCTTTTCAACACTTTTACTGTTGGGTTTAATTCCCAACTGAAACTCCATCATTAACTCTACTGCTTCTTTGAGTGTTTTAACTTCACCACTATGAAAATAGGGAGCTGTTTGTTCAATATTTCGTAATCCTGGTACCTTATAAAAGAACTTATCCTCTTCATCTTTTGTCACATTATACCGCCCAAGGTACTCTTTGTTTTGGTAGTCCTTTTTCTTCAAAATCCCCATTTTCTGAAAAAGGTTCCCTCCCATATTTACGCCATTGTGACACGAAATACAACCGTAACTTTTAAAGAGTTCAAAGCCCTCTTTTTCATACTCAGTTATGGCATGGATATCACCTTTTAAAAATTTATCAAAACGTGAGTTTGGCGTAACAAGGGCATTTTCAAACTCTGCAATAGCTTCGGTGATATAGTTTGGTTTAATAACATCATTAAAAACCTCCCTAAATCGTTTCACATATCCAGGGTCTTTTTTAAGCTCTTTGACCACAGTTTTAAGGTCACTACCCATTTCAATTGGGTTATGGATTGGTCCTGCAGCTTGCTCTTCTAAATTTTTAGCACGCCCATCCCAAAATTGAACAAAATTATATTTAGAATTCAGTACTGTGGGTGCATTTAATGAACCCTTCTTTTTATTTATGCCTTCTGAAACTCTTTTGTTATCATCGCCACCTTCTGCAATAATATGACAAGAAGCACAAGAGATTGTATTATCTTTACTTAAACGTTTTTCAAAAAAGAGCTTTTTCCCAAGCAGTGCTTTATTAATATCAACAATGACATTTTCCTCAATCGGAGAAATCAACTCTTTGGCAAAGAGTAAATTGGTTATTAGTATAATTAAAAGTGTAATCCTCATATTAATATTTTACACTATTTTCGTTGTATAATTAGCACAATTTCATAAGATGAACTTATAAAATTGCAAAATTGTGTCAAAGTTATGTCTTAATGTCATATTTAAAAATGATAAATTATAAAAATTGATGTTTAGCTACAAATTACACCAAGTATAACTTTGATATAATTTTACCAATTTATATATAGGGATAATGATGATAAACAAATCCATTTTTAGAGAGTATGATATTCGAGGAATTGTGGGGGCTGACCTACATGAAACAAGCGTAAAACTGATTGGTTATAATTTAGGACTTGAGGCTATTAGCCGAACTAAAAAAGAGACACCAGTTGTTGTTATTGGATATGATGCGAGAACTCACTCTCCAGAGCTTTTTAACTACCTAACTTCAGGATTTAATAAAGCGGGGTGTAAAGTTTTAGGAATGGGAATGGTCGCAACGGGGGTTAATTACTTTGCTTCTTTTCAAGAGTTTAATGGACTTAAACCTGACGCTTCTGTAATGATTACAGGAAGTCACAATCCAAGTGAATATAATGGATTTAAAATCACTATAGGTAATGCACCATTCTTTGGAGAAGATATCTATACTATGGGTGACAAAATTATCAAAAATAGTGACTTTACCATTGAAGATAACAACGCTTATGAAGCAATCAATGTAAAATCTATGTATATTGATTATATGGTAAAAGAGTTTGAGCATTTAAAAGCAATGCCTCAAAAACTGATTATTGATTGTGGAAATGGGGTTGCAGATACAGTATTGACACAAATTTTAGACAGATTAGAGCTTAATTACCAAGGTCTTTATTGTGAACCTGATGGAACTTTCCCAAATCATCATCCAGACCCAAGCGAAGAGAAAAACCTAGTGGATGTTATGGATGCTCTAAAAGGTGATTTTGAGTATGGATTTGCTTATGATGGAGATGCAGATAGAATCGCATTTTTAACTAAAAAGAACAATGTAAAAGGTGACATCATGGCCCTTTTATTTGCTAAAACTATGCATAACCCTGTTATTATTGGAGAAGTTAAATGTACCCAAATCATGTATGATTTGATCAACGAAAAAGGTCAAGCAGTCATGTATAAAACAGGGCACTCAAACCTCAAAGTAAAACTAAAAGAGCTCAATGCAGATATGGCAGCAGAAGTTTCGGGTCACATCTTCTTTAATGATAGATATTACGGGTACGATGATGCCGTTTATGCTACATTTAGACTTTTAGAGTTGATTCAAAATGGCATGGATATTGATGCAGAAATTGCAAAACTTCCTAAAGTATTTTCAACTGAAGAGATTAAAGTTACTACAACCGAAGAAGAGAAATTTGTGTTAATGGATAAAATCAAAGAACGTCTTCAAACGCCACCTCAGGGGTTCCCAAAAATTCTTGATATCGTGGATGTTGATGGGGTTCGTGTGATTTTTGAAAATGGATGGGGATTAGTGCGAGCCAGCAATACAACACCTGTATTAGTAACACGTTTTGAATCTACATCACAAGAAGAAGCCAAAGAGTATGAAGAACAATTAAACCAATTAATAGTTGAGGCAAAAAATGAACTTAACAGTACTACAAACTAAAAGCACCAATGATTTTAGTGCAAACTTACAAAACCTAGAGTTATTAATCCTTCACTGCAAAAAAGGGGACTTTATTTTAGCCCCTGAACTTGCAGTAACAGGTTACAGTTATGACAACATGGACTTAGCTGTAGAGTACACCCAACAAGCCATTGATAGTTTTATAAAACTTTCCGTGGATAAAACCATTGCTATTACGCTTATAACCAAAGAAGCAAATAACTATTTTAATACCTTACATATTTTCCATAAAGGCAAAATAGTACATCAACAATCAAAACATAAAATATTTGTACTCAACCAAGAAAAAGAGTACTTTACTGATGGAGCACTTGAAGATATCAAACTCATTGATATTGATGGGGTTAAAGTAGCTGCTCTTATCTGTTTTGAACTTCGATTTATTGAGTTGTGGAAACAAATTCAAGGTGCTGATATTATTTTGGTTCCTGCCATGTGGGGACTTCCTAGAAAAGAGAACTTTGAGACACTCACCCAAGCCTTAGCAGTTGCTAACCAATGTTTTGTCATGGCAAGTGGTAGTGCAAACAGTGATTGTGCTAAAAGTTCAGCAATTATTACCCCTAATGGTAAAAAATTCCAAGATGATATGAAAGAGATGATTTCAAAAGATGTCAACTTAGAAGAGATAACACAAATGCGTAACCACTTAGATGTGGGTATTCAATAAAGGTCACCCATGTCACATGAAAATTCAAGCACAAAGAGTATCATTTTTGTCTGTTTAGGAAATATTTGTCGTTCACCCATTGCAGAAGGGGTTGCAAAACGTTATGTGAAAGCCAAAAATTTAGATATTCGCATTGATAGTGCAGGAACAGGGGACTGGCATATAGCAGAAGCACCCTGCGAAAACTCAATCAAAGTTGCTAATCAACATGGCATTAATATTGCTGAACAAAGAGCACGTCAAGTGACCCAACATGATTTAGAGAAATTTGATATTGTTGTAGGGCTTGATAGTAAAAATATTACTTCTTTAAAACAGTTAGGGAGAAGTGATGCTATTCTTTTGGGTGATTTTGGTTATGAAGGTGAGGATGTTCCCGACCCATACTTCTTTGATGGATTTGAAGGGTTTGATAAAGTTTACGAAATGATTGATATTTGTGTAAGAAATCTAATTGATGAGAAATGCATGCACTAAAGCATTGCATCTCTTTCAATTTGAAGTTGTTGTGTGATTTGCTCTAACGAAGCACCTTGATTACGCGCTAACAAAGCCAAGTTCGCAATACGAACCACATGGGCTGGCACTTTTTTATAGGTGGTAAAGGTGTTTGCCTTAATCCCTATTAACTCTACAAAATCTCCTTGCGAAGAAAAACCTGCTGTTTTAATTATTTTTCTAAATTCTGCTTTTTTCACGTAGTCCCCATCTTTTCAATGGGATTATTATAAGGATTCAACCTAAAAACAAGATAAAAACTAGGTTATCACAGTATTAAAACTAGTATTTTATAGCATTATTCTTGACAACAGTTGTTTTTTATTGTATAATCCGCGCTCAAAAAAATATTGGAAACTTTTAAAGGAGTTAAATGCGAACAGTTATACTATTTTTAGCGCTACTATTTACAACTAATATCTATGCTATTAATTTTAAAGCTTCATATCTTACACCTAAAGATATGGAACTACTTAAACAGATAAAATCATATGGAGATGAATATAATTTAAGTTATTCACTCATGGCAATTGCCGTTAAAGAGTCCTCAATTGGACGATTTAAAATCAATGTGGACAGCTTTGATTATGGACTTTACCAAGCAAATATCAATACGGTTATTAGACGACACCAAATGAAAAACTCAAACTCAAATCGAAACAAAGTAGCAATGATGCTTATCAACGATTTTGATTTTGCAACCAGCAATGCCATTGCCGAGTTAGTTTATTGGAAAAAAATACACAAAGGTAACTGGACAAAAATTTGGGGTAGTTATAACGCTGGCTGGAATTTTGACAGTACACGAGGGCAAAAATACTCAAAAGATATCATCAAAATTATCAAAGAACTTAAAAAAGTTGACGTTCTAAATAATAAAGAAATAAATAGTTAAAATAATCTCCATTTGTGACATTTATAAGTTATAATATAGTTGTCACAAGGGGTTTATCATGCTACCATTCATCAGAAAGCTTTTAGAAACACTCGAAAGTAACAACTACCACATTTATACCAAACCATTTCAACTTAATATTGTTGGCATTCGAAAAGATGACGCCAGAATTCGTACAAAACACAATATGGAGAACTCTTTAAAAGATGATGACAATATCTTTTGTGATCAACTGGTAATTTTTTATTATGATGAGCAAGAGAATTTAGAGTTTTCTATTTATGAAATCAATACGGTACCCTCTATTAAATCCTATGATCAATACTATATTGTAATTCCTAATCAATACGAGGCACTATTTACTATTAAAGATAATAGACTTATCCAACACAAAGAGGTGGATGTTTTTAGAGATACCTTTGAAAATAACAATGCCTTTTTTGATCCATTTTCCATTCAAACAGGTTATTTTGATATCACCTTCTGTGAAAAAAATTTAGATTATAGTTGCCATCGTTTTCGATACAACGAAGAGTTCACAGAGTTTTTAGAACTTTGTTTAGTCCATGAGAGTCACTATGGAAATAGTTTTACCTACACCCTTTTAGAAGAGCATCAAGTTATTCAACACAATGAAACCAAGTATATGTTTTAAATCTTTGAATAGAGTTTTTTAGCCTGTTCAATCCAACTATTTTCTGAAATTTGACCCACTAAAGAGAGGTGTTCTTCAACCCAATCACAATTGTTTGGTGTCCATTTTGCAACTTGGTCATAGTGATAGATTCCTAATCCATTAAGTAAAGACTCTATATTAGAATCAATCCCCTCAATTTGCGTCAAGTCATCTTTTCCCGTTGGTCTAGGATGTCCTAAAATAAATGGTTTATTATAAATATTTCCTTGTTTAGTAAATATAGGATTGATATTTGTATTATTATTACTGTCAGATTTTGAAACTCGTCCAATTAAAAACCCAATGAGAAATCCAATGAAAGCAGCGATTGACAAACATATAACAATTTTTGACGCTATTTCTACCATACTAGTCCTTTATAATCTTAAACTCTACTCGTCTATTCTTCATGGAGTAACCTTGTACATCATTTTTTACAATAGGTTGACTCTCACCATAACCTTTAGCAGTTAATCTTTCTTCAGCTATACCTGCTTTAATTAGTAGCTTACGTACACTTAATGCCCGGTGTTTAGAGACATACGCGTTAACCTCATCATCACCTTTGGCATCGGTGTGACCACCAATTTCGACTTTAATATCTTTATATTTTTTTAACAAACTTGCAATTTCATCTACAGTTTTTAAACTTTTTTGTGTAACATCTGTACTTAAACGTTTAAAAATAATACGATTATTATTTGTAATATCATCTAACTCATCTTGTATTTCACCATAGGATTTTAGAGGTGCTTCAGAAGAGACTTCTACTTGTGTTACTTCAACAGGAATGACCTCTTGTGCTGATTCTACTATTAGTTCTTTTGGTTTTTCTACCGATGGTTCTACGTTTAAAGAAGTTGTCTCTTTTTGAGTTTTTGGAGTTACTAATGGTTTTGCAGATTCTTCTGTTTCTTTTAAAATGGCCTTTTCTTGTGGATCTTCAGGTAGCTCTGCTTTTGGAAGTTCATGGGTTGGTTCACCCACAACAACCTCTTCAACAATAACTTCTTTGACTTTTATCGCATCATTATCTTCAACTTTTTTTGAAGCTTCCTCATCATTAGGCATAAGTTTTTCAGTAATTGAGCTAGTTATGTTACTAAACCATTGGGTTATTGTTACTTCTTTTACAACATCAATAGCAATAATTTCTTCAGAAAGTGGTATGGATTCATCAGTTTGAGTAAACTCATCAATATGCGTATAAACGCACGTTACCATTAACAATAGAAGTAGAATAACTAGTAAAAAAATCTTTTTTGCTACACTCATATTACTTTTCTTTTTTAGGATGAAATATTATACCTTAAATTTTACAAAAATTGCGGGAAAAATAAAATTATTAAAAAAATATTTTAAATATTATTACTTTTCAAGGAGACATTTTTAGGGTTTTTCTCAACTAACTTTACTAAATTACTCTATTATTATCTTAAAAAGTATCATTAAAATGACACATCATTAATATTTTTATTCATTTTCACTTCAATGCAATCTTTTTAGTTATTTTGATATATAATAATCGTAGGAATGAAGCTTTTTTAAATTATTAAAGTACTTACTATGAAAAATAAAATATTTATAATAATTTCTATGTTTGTAGGGATTATTGTTTTTACTCTCTTTTCATCAATTTTTCTACTTGAAAAATTTACAATCAATACTCTCTCAAAAGAACAGCTTAGTGCAAAAAAATCTGAAAGAATTTCCTTTTTTAACAACTTTATTGAGCACCGACAACAACTGTTAGAATCTGTTGCTTCAAATCCAGACCTATTAAACTTTATTGCCAAAAATCAAAATAAATCTACTGTCGAGAATCTTTTTCTCTCATTTAGCCAATCCCATCAAGAGATATTTCAATTTCGATACATTGATAAAAATGGTGATGAGATTATTCGAGTGGATAGTATCCAAGGCAATGCGAAACTTGTACCAAAAGAAGAACTACAAAATAAAAAGGGACGCTACTATTTTGAAGATACTCTCAAAAACAAGGATAATATCTACTATTCAAATATTGATTTAAACGTTGAACATGGAGAAATTCAAAGACCAATAGTACCAACCCTTAGACTTGCAACTTCAATTATGATTAATGGAAAAGCCGAAGGTATTATTATTCTAAATATCAATTTAACAAAATTTTTAATCGATTTACAAAACTCACCTTTACATTATGTGAACCTTATTTATGATGATGGTGAGATCATTATCAATAAAGAGAGTGCCTACAACTGGAGTCGTGATTTTAATAGAAAGGTCAAAGTCCTTGACCTCTTTGAAAAGTTTCCAAAAAACTTTAACTACTTTGACGTATACAAAGATAAAAACTACTATCTATCTAAACTACCAATTAATACCCCCAATAAAATCTATATGTTACTTGTACCACGCCAACTCAATAAATATACGCAACTTCACGAAGAGATGAAATCACGTATTTACATACTCATCTTTGTTACTTTACTGGGGATTCCTATTGGTTATTTTGTCTCCTCTTATATTACTAACCTCTATAAACGACAACTAGTTTATGAGCGAACAAAAACCGATAACATCTTAATTAATTCTGTGATTAACTCCACCAATGACCTAATTTTTTATAAAGACAAAAAGTTTAACTACATTGGTTGTAACCAAGCCTTTGAAGGGTTTGTGGGTAAAACACGCGAAGAGATTCTTGAGAAAAATGATTTTGATATTTTTGATGATGAAGTAGCTACAAGTTTTAGGCAAATGGATGAAAAAATGCTTGAAGAAGGTGACATTCGTGTTAATAACGAGTGGGTTACCTACGCCAATGGAAAAGAGGTCTATTTACAGACAAAAAAAATACCTTTTAATTATCACAATGGGAATATTGGGATTTTAGGTATTAGCCGTGATATTACTGATTTATATTTAGCACAAAAAAAGATTAAAGAGCAAAGCCTTATTGACGAGTTAACCAAAACCTTTAATCGACGCTCTTTTAATGAACACATGCATGAAAAAATTGATCTGTTTAATCGCTATGGAGACATTTTTTGTATTCTTATGTATGATCTAGATAACTTCAAAAAAATCAATGACAAATATGGTCATGATGTGGGAGATAAAATTTTAATCGAAACCACAAAAAAGGTTCAAAAAACCATCCGAAAAACTGACTTTCTCTTTAGAGTAGGTGGAGAAGAGTTCGTGATTCTCTTGCCAAAAGAAAATATTAATAACGCTGATATTATTTCACAAAAGATACTACAGTTTATTGAAGAGATGAAAATTGTAGAAAATATAACGGTCACAGTGAGTATTGGATTAACACAAATGCAAAAAGGCGATACCCTTGATACTCTTTATAAACGTGTTGACACCCTACTGTATAAGTCAAAAAAAGAGGGGAAAAACCAAGTCACTATTGGTTAATCTATCCGCTAAAGACTTCAATATTAAACCAACAAAGTAATCTATTTATTATAAGTTTCTTTTTAGCTTTTTTGTTAAAATTCAACAGCACAGCTACTACTTTTATCAAGGAATGGTTATGAAAGTTCTATTCATACTACTCATAGGTCTATGTTCACTTTTTGCACTACCTGAAGAGTTTGACAAACAACGTTATGAAACAGGTGAAAAACTTTTTGAAAATAAGTGTACTGCTTGTCATGAAAAATACCTTGACGTTAAACTTCTTATGCGAAACTTTATTTATGAAGATAACAAACTTCTCAATCTCAAAGCACCTACGGGTAATGAGATCTCTTATCGACTAAAAAGTCAAATAGGAAGTCGTGAGGATATAGAGTTCCAAATTGAAGAAGCCATAGATTTTGTCATTGACTATCTGTATCATCCAGATAAATCTAAAACCATTTGCTTACCAGGTGTAATTCGTCACTTTGATACCATGCCCTCCATGAAAGGCAAGATCACAGAAGATGAAATTTCTGATGTCACATTCTTCTTATACTTTTTAGAAGGTTTTGAAGGGGCAAACAAACTCTTTGTCAAAAAAAAAGAGTAAGTGTCTCTTAGTCATTTTCTTTGATTACATTAGTACAGTATAGATTGTATAATATGCTGCTGAACTTAATCCATAAATTGTCATACATGTTAATAAAAAAGCTGAATCTTTAAACATTATTGTTCCTTTTATTTTTACTAGTGATACTATAGCGACAAAATCTTATCGTTTACTAGACTTAGGTCAATTTTTATTATTTTTATTTTATTTATAAAAATAATATTACAAAAAGTATCATTTATTGGTCTTTTAAAGGTTATTAAAAAGTTATTTTAAATAACCAATTAGCATCATACCATTGTGATACTCTTTTCTAATACAATACATTATCACAAAAAAAAGGCAAAAAAATGGAAAGTTTAATCATTATGATTGTATCTATTGTTACTCTTGGATTTGTTGGTATTATTTCGGTTTTTAAATTTGATCAAAAAATGGCAACGCAAACTAATCAGTCATTGTAAAAGCAAACTCTTTTAAATTTTATTCTTCACTTCATTGATGTAATTACTGTACATTTATAATTGTAAAAAGCATAACTTTAGATACAATAAAGTATGAACAATCTACTCAAAGCAACATTACTTTTTCTACTAATATTTCACAGTAGCGTATATGCCAAAGAGGAAATCAAATGGCTGATTTGGGAATTAAACCCTGAATTTATTTCCAAGGGAAAAGAGGCTCAAAATGGCTACGCCGATAAGTTTCTAAAAGATTTTATCACCATGCTTCCTGAATACAATCACTCTATCGTTGTACTCAATACACGGCGTTGGTTTTTAGAAAGCAGCAAAAAAGGACACTGTACTCCCCATATTTGGAAACGTTTTAAGTTAGACGATCAATACTACTCGAAAGCGTATACCTTAACTGCACCTCATGGAATTTTAATTCACAAAAAAAATCAAAAGAAATTTGGCGAAAAAAACAGTATGCTTTCCCTAGAAAGCATTTTAAATGATAGTTCTCTTACACTTACAGTACCCCTATTTCGATATAAAAAAGAGGGAAGTCGTTATCCCATACTCTACGACTATTTTAAGCCGCATATTGGGAAAAAACACCTATTAGAAGTGACAACATCAGCCAATGAGGTTTCACCAAGGATGTTAGATATAAACCGAGCTGATTATCTCATCGCTTATCCTACAACAGCAACGGCATTTAGCCGTATAAAAAAACAGCCTAACAATTACCTTTTTTATCCCATCAAAGAAGACCCCTATTATAAAAAAATATATGTTTCATGTGATAAAAGCAATTTAGGTAAAACAGTTATTGAAAAACTCAATCAACTCATCACCCCAAAAGTACACAAAAAATTTCTAAGTTATCACGAAGAGTGGAATGAAAAAAACCCACAATTTCGAAAAAAATATCTCGACTATTTTATTCACAAAAAAGAGGATAAATTTGTTATTCAGTAATCAACACATGAATTCACATTCCTTACACTTTTATACCCTAAAATCTTTTCCAATAAAGGAGCCCTTATGAAAAAAATCATCTTTAGTGCCTTAGCCCTATGTGCAATCAATGCCCAAGAGTTAACCAAAATCCAAGAGAGCCAAAACTTAAGTCTAACCATTTATAACAACAATCTAGCTATGGTCAATGAAGAACGAGCATTTAATGTAGATAAAACAGGAAAAAACAATCTAGTTTATGAAGCAATACCAACTTCTGTGATTTTTGAATCCATTATTCCTTATTTTTCAAAACCTACAACATTGTACTCTCAAAACTATCACTACGATATTTTATCATTGAATAAACTTTTAGAAAAACATATCAATAAAACCATTAGTTACAAAGTACAAACGGGAGATTATACTTACAAAAAAGAGCAAGGGGTTTTATTATCCCTCAATCCTATTTTAGTGCAAAAAAAGGGCGCAATTATTTCAGGCATCAAACCTGCTGATATTATCTTTTCAAAAATCCCTGATAATTTAATCACCAAACCAAGCTTAGTGTGGAAGACTAAATCCCAACAAGGAAAACAGAGTATTAAACTGAACTATCTAACAAAAAACATTGCATGGAAAAGTGACTATGTTTTAAATTTGGATGATAGCAATACACTCAATGGTTGGATTACCATTACTAATAACTCAGGGACAACTTACGATAATGCCAAGATTTATTGTATTGCTGGGGATGTGAAAACTTCACAACCTGAACTGCGTCATCGTACAATGCAAATGAAAGCAGTGGCGTATGACAGTGCAAACTTTGAAACGGTTACTCAAAAAGCTTTTGCAGGTTATCATTTGTATGAAATTCCATTTAATGAAAGTATTAAAAATAAAGAGAAAAAACAGATTAATTTTGTGACGAAAAACAGCATTAACATTAATACAAGAGCAGTGAGTAACAATAGTATCTATTTTCACCGGTTTTCAACCATCAAAAACCAAAAGCTCAACCAACAACTCCAACTTAAAAACAGTAAAGAGAATGGTTTAGGTCTACCTCTACCAAAAGGAACCATTCGTGTTTATAAAAAAGATGAAAAGCTGTCACACTTTATTGGACAAGATCGTATCAACCATACAGCACTAGATGAAGAGATTAAACTCAATATTGGAAAGTTCTTTGATATTACACAAACCATTAAACAACACGAGTTTAAACAGACCAAATATGATATACGTTCAAAATATAGTCGTCTTTTAGAAAATAAAACAGATACTGCACAAGTCATAGAAATAAATGAGTCTAACTACTCTAATAACATCAAAACACTTGAAAATAACAATAACTGTACCAAGACCTGTTTTGTTACAAAAGAGGGTTTAAATAGCTTTAAATACACCATTGAATTAGACCCTAAAGAGAGTTTTGAATTAGTCGTAGATTATGAAATGCAGTATGCTAGAAAATTAAAATAACACAATTTATTAAAAAAGTAAAAGTGTGACGCAAACTGTGACGCTCCTGTAATAAAATTTTGTTATGGGAGAGATTTATTCATAGGATAAGCAATGGAAAGCATAATGTACCTAGCGGCAAGTGTCGTTAGTTTGGGATTTCTGAGCGTTATTGGTGTTTATGTCTTTGACAAAAAGAATTTTAAATAATAATGCTTCTATAACAACAATCTTATAATTTGAGGTCACAGTAAGTGACTTCAAATTACTTCATATTCACGACTAATTATCTCATCTGTTTGATAAATGTATTCGAAGCTTTAATAGAATGATTCATCTGAGAAATAAGTGATGAAATCTCTTTTTTTAGATTTCCAAACTCACCTTGCAGTGCTCCAATAGCTTGCGCATTTAATGAATGTTTTAATACCAGTACATTATCTTTAAAAGTAGCTAGAATTGGTTCCATACTCTTTTCAGAACTTCGCATTGCTTTCATCATTGTTCTATATTTTGCCATTGTATTATTTAGTTGTTTTGCACTTTGTGCTTTTAGTTTTGCACTTTTATACTCATTTAGCTCATCTTTCCACTCTTCAAAAAGTGAAAGAGATACATCCTCTAACTTATCAATACGATTACTTAAATCATCCGCTGCTTCTTGTGCTCCTTCATATTCGTCATTGAACTTTTCATAGGCAGATTTTAAATCACTATCTTTGATATTAACCAGTGTTCCAAACTGCTCTAGTGCAGATTTAAACTCCTCTTGTGCTTCTTTTTGAGAGTCTTGAACACTCTCCACACGACTCACCATAATATCCCGTTTATGAAAACCAACTTTCTCCATTCCTGCATAATAAGCGTTGTTTGCACATCCACTTATCAGTAGGGCAAAAACTGCTGTCAAAACTATTGAACTTACTTTTTTCATTACTTACCTTTTAATGCTTTTTCAATTTTTTTATCGGTCTTATACTGTCCTAACATATAAACAGACCAGATTGCTGCAGGCAACCACCCAATTAGTGTTAATTGCAAAATCAGACAAATAACTCCCGAAATTGGTCGTCCAATGGTAAAAAAGTTTAACCAAGGAACCAAAATAGCTAAAATCAATCGTAACATCTTCTTCCTCTTTATATTTAAAATTGACAGATTATACAATGATTTAGATAATAGTTTTTGTTATAAACACTACAAGATAACACTTAAAGATTGAAAAGTGTATACTTCCAAAAATTTATTTAAAGCGGAACTTCTTGCAAAATCTTTTAAACATGTTACTGGCTATTTTATTAGCAAGTATCGGTGGTATTTTATTTATCTATTTGAACCTGCCTTTACCGTGGTTATTAGGTTCTATTTTTATCACTTCTATTTTAATACGTTTTGAAAAACTACCCATCAGCAAACCCAACAGTTATTTTTCAACACCTGTTCGTATTATTGTGGGTGTTACTATTGGTAGTGCTTTTACCCCAGCCATTTTAGAACAGGCTCAAAACTATTTTTACTCCATGTTGTTTGTCATACCTTACGTATTACTCACTGCTTTTTGTGGCATCATTTATTACTGGAAGTTTCAAGGCTTTGATAAGAAAACTGCTTATATGGCGGCCATGCCTGGTGGTATTATTGAGATGGTACTCTTAGGAGAAGAACTCAAAGCCAATGTAGCTAAAATCACCCTCGTACAAGCAAGCAGGCTTTTCTTTTTAGTATTAACTTTACCTTTTATTATTCAGTATATTTTTCAAATTGATATTAGTGGAAACCGACTTATTACCCCATCGTTTAATACTCTTTCTTCTATAGATATCATGATTCTTACACTTATTGGAATTACTGGTGCTGTTATGGGCAAAAAAATCAATATGCCTGCGGCTTATTTGATTGGTCCTATGATGGTGAGCGTCGTAGCTTTTTCAGCAGGATTCATTGAGTCAAAACCTCCCGATGAACTGCTCAAATTTGTGCAAGTTGTTATTGGAGCTTCAATTGGATTTACCTTTAGAGGGGTGAAAGTAAAAGAGATTATTAAAACCTTAGTAGGGACATTGGGGCATTTTATTATTTTGGCAGTTATCACAACACTCTTTGTTGTTTTGGTGCATTATACCTTAGATTTTCCAGCACTTTCTATTGTGTTAGCCTTTATGCCAGGAGGACAAACTGAGTCCAATTTGATAGCCATTTTAGTAGCAGCAAATGTGCCATATATTACCCTGCATCATATTGTACGACTTATCATCGTATTTAATTTAGCACCTATTTTTGCAAGATTCTATTTAAAGTAACACGTGAGATTAAAACCATTCTTTACTGAATATATATTCACTTTAACAGATAATTAACATCTTCGTCCTATAATATATATAAGAGATTATTCATAAAGGAGGAAATTATGAAAAAGATCTCTTTTTTGTCAACACTACTAATATGTAGTATGACAGTTTTTGTGACAGCAAACGCAAACATGCAGTTTAATGTCATGGACAGTAATGGCGATGGTTTTGTTAGCGATACGGAGTTTACAAATGCAAAAAATAAAAATATGCAAGAAAAACTCAATCAAGGCAAACGTCTAAAAAATGCAGGAAACTCTCCAACCTTTCAAGACATAGATACTAATAATGATGGTAAAATCTCTAATACAGAGTTACTTACCAAACAAAATGCCCAAATGAAAGAACGTATGGCTGAAAAAAAAGCTAATAAAAGTAATAAGGGTAAAGGGAATATGAAAAACAAAGGTCAACAGGGTCAACGCATGGGACAAGGAAAAGGAAGACAGTAAGTCTTCCTTTCTTTTATCTACGAATACTTTTGGACTAATTCAATTTATTAGAGTCGCTCTATTTTAAAATCCATAAAATCACGAATAGTGTAGGTTTTATAAATAGCGATTCGTTTATAAATCGCCTCTTTTTCTTCTAATGTTGTTGTTTGTTCATACTCTTTTTCTATCTCTAAAATCTCTTCTAATACTCTTTTGATATTATCAACATCATCAATATGCATCACATGGTTATATTTTCCATGACCTGCAAAAAATGCAATTTTACGTAAGCTGTCAAAAATGTGTTTGATTTCGTTATCTATGTTCATTGAATGCTCCAAAATAAAGTAGGGTAGTTTAACAAAATGTACTTAGGGGTTTTATTAAATGCGTATCCAAAGTCGCTCAAGGCGACTTTAAATATTAATCGTCAGATTTTTTATTCTTTTTCCAAGCTTTATTGGCTTTCTTCTCTTGTTTTCTTTGTTCTTTGTTGTATTTTTTCTCTGCCTTACGCTGTTCTTTTAAATACTTCTTCTCTTCTTTTTGAGCCTTTTTAGCTGCTTTCTTTTGCTCTTTGTTATATTTTTTCTCTGCCTTAGCATCTTGACGTTCCATTTTGTTGGCATAGTTTCTTTCGTCAATCTCTACTTTAGCATTTTTACCTTTCCCCACCCAAGATGCTTTTTCGGCACTTGCAACTTGAGGAACTACAAGTAACATTGCTACTGCACTTAGTGATAATAGTAACTTTTTCATAATCGCTCCCTTGTATGTTAGTTAGTCTTTAAAGATTTTCTTTACGCTATCAGCTGCTTTTTCAGAAGCCTCTTTTGTTGAATCAATTGCTTTATCTACTTTATCTCCTGTTGTCTCTTCTCCACAACCTGTTAATA
>LPNY01000042.1:0-37527 GCA_001655195.1 Arcobacter sp. EP1 | reverse complement strand
ACAACCACAAATAGACTCGCTAATCCTAATAATATTTTTTTCATCTGTTCTCCTATAGTATATGTATAAAATTATTATAGTAAAAAAAAGTGGATAATTGGTGAAATTTTAATTACGCAATTATATTTTCACTCATTTCTTTAGATTCTTCTTCACTATTTTTTTCATACGCTCCGATTGCTCTTTGTTCATATTCATTTGACTGAGATATTTTTTCTTGAATCTCTTGAGCAAATTCTTGTTGGGCTTTCATCATCAAAACTCTTGCCTTTGAAGCAACAGCTATATCTTGAGGACTTGGATCAGCAGGAGCTAGTGCCGTTGCAATTACTCCTTGTAAATTAGCAATTGAAGCTTGTGGTGTTCCACCTGTTGAAATTCTAACAGGAACTTCTCCACCTACTGCATACATCACTCCATCAGGGCCTCGTGTGTACGTAAACGATGCTCCACCAGAAGCTGCGGCACCACTTTGGTGGGCGGCTTCATGGGCTCGCACTTTTGAATCGATTGCTTGTAGTTTGTTAACTTGGGCTCGTTCATCTGCTGTTAATTGGGTACTTTTTGTATCTTGTTGTTGAGGATTGTTTTTAGATTCTTCACTGGATTCATTTTTTTCTAAACCACGTGAATCATGCTCGTGTCCTTGTTGGTTTGACACGGTACGGTGTTGAGCGTTTGCTCTGGAATGAAAATCTACATAGTAGCTATAGGGGTTGTTTCCTATTTCCATAATCTATATTTTATAACAAAAGAAATAAAAAAGAAAGAGGGGTTATTTTTTAGTTTAAAGTTTTAAAGAGAGGTAGCCTATATTATCTCTCTTTAATAAAGTGATTTTGTACCATTTTATTGATGACTTTAGATTCAATACATTTAAATTGTAATTGCTTTTCTTGTTTTCCAAACAGAGGTTTCCCATCACCTAATAGGGTTGGAATAGTAGTGATAATCAGTTCATCTATTACATCCTCTTTTAAAAAGTTTTGAACCGTTAATCCACCATCTATGTATAAGTTTTCAAAACCTTCTTTACGTAATAAGTTTGTAATTTCAGTAGGAGTTCCTTGGATTAAAAATACTTTTTCTTCCAAGTGTTTAGGGATTTCTTTCAAACTACTACTTACAACAAACACTGGTTTACTATAAAACCACTCTCCACCGTATGCTAATACTGTTTGAAATGTATTTTTACCCATCACTAAAGCATCTATTGAGTCTATAAACGCTTCAAAACCAAAGTCAGCACTGTCTGGACTAGGAAGCCAGTCTAAACCATCATTTTTGTCTGCTATGTAACCATCTAAACTTGTGGCTATGTATACAATATTTTTCATTTGTTGCCTTTCTATAATTATTTTACTCTAAAACCCATGACTTTTTCTTCAGTCTTTTTTGTATCTTCTAAGATTTGTTGTAAATACTCTAACGCTAGTTTTATATTTTTAGTATTTTCATTGGTTTGTTCTTTATGGAATCTATTATCCTCTTTGATGCTATTTATCTCTTTTATGAGAGATTCATAATTGAGAGCAAACTCTCTCATCTTTGTAAAGGTACGCATAATAGCTTTTGTAGTCTCTATAGCAATATCACTATTTATTACTGTAGCCAGCATATAGACACCTTGTTCGGTAAATACAAATGGACGATACTTACTTCTTGTCCAATCAAAGGTGCCAAATTGGCACCTTAAACTTTCAAACTCATTTTTTGTTAACTGAAACATAAAATCTTCATCAAATCTTTCTATATGTCTTTTAGTTTGACGCTTTAAATACTTTGTTTCAACGTTGTATAAGTGTGCAATATCATTGTCGAACATCACTTGTTTAGCGCGTATTGTATAAATCTTTGATTGAACATTTTCTATAGGTAGGGTTTGCATACTAACTCCTTTGATATAGAATTATAGTCTGATAATTGATGGGATTATTATTTTATTGCAGATTGTAAGGTTTTAATTTGAGGTGCCAAATTGACACCTTAAGATTTGTAGCAAAGACCTAAAGGTTTTCTCTTTACTCGTGAAATTTCATTATGCCTTCTGGCATAAGTTTTCCCCTGCTCCCGTTTATTAACGCTCAGACAAGTTTCGAGCGGGTTTCGAAAAGAGAAAACTAAACACTCGGCTTTGTCAAAGGAAGGAATATATAAAAGACAAAGCATCAATTTAACTCAACATATTCATTATCATACATTTCAAGATTATTTTTATTAAAATTTTCTAAATGAATTATTGCTTTATTTATATCAATTTGTTGATTATGAATTCTTTTCAAAAATAAATCAAGACCTTCTAATGTTACTATTCTAACTTTATATGGGGAATGTTCATAGTATTTTGTTCCATATTCAAAATTCATCACTACATTATTGACGTACTCTAAATCTATTCCATTATTTTTATTCAATGTTGCACTAACTAATTTGCCATTTAAAATTATTAAAGGGTAATAAATATCTATCATTGTATGTGATTTTCGAAACTCTTCACCAAGTTCATTAATTTGACTTTCATATTTATCTAATGATGCTTTAAGAGCACTCATACAAGCTGAATACCATCTTGAATGGTCATTAGGGTTCTTAAATGCTTCATGAATCCCCGATATATGTTCTTCCTTTTCAAAGAAGTTTGACTCCTTTTCTAAAAAAAGTGATAAATAATACCCTTGGGAATTTAAGAAATTCATATCTGTAATTTCCATCCAATCTAAAACTCTCTTGTACTTATCATTCTTTTTAAACACAACCCAAGGTTTCTCACTTTTTTTCACTTCTGCCAAAATATTAAAATCATTGAAAGCTAAATATTCATCTTCATTTCCTTTGGATGTTATTGAATTAGCTTTATATGCAACAATATCTATTTCTCTTGATTTTTGCTCATCTTTATCAAAATAAGAACCTCCAGAAGTAACCCTCCATCCATTTTCCTCAAAGATACTACATGCTTCTAACTCTGAACTTAAACCAGACTTTTCTAAATCTTTTCGTATTCTATTCAGTAATTCATCTTCCATATTAACTCCTAGAATAATTATATTAATATATCGTCACAGTTCCTGTCACAGAAAAAAGTTTTTCAAAAAAGAGTTTTAGTTCTAGGTATTTTTTAGGAAGTTCAAGGCAGAGTGGGAATTTTGTTGGGAGCCTACTATTGTAGGTGACTGGCGAAATTTCCGCGATAACGCAGAAATTTCAAAAAAGAGCTATGAATAAAACTCTTTTTTTTAGAAATCGTCGAAATCGATACTACCTTTACTATAGTTAACTACGTTTCCTTCGAAGAAATTTGTTCTTTGGTCATTGAACGAGCTATACCCATCAACCCACGGAATAGGGTGCTTCACATGATACATTGGCTCGTAACCTACTGCTTCGAGTCTTCTATCTGCTAGGTATTCGATATATTGTCTGATAATGGCGTCAGTAAATCCTAGGATTTGACCTTGGGTGATGTATGCTCCCCATGATGCTTCTAAGTCTACGGCTTTTCTGAACATATCACGTACTGTAGCTTCTAACTCTTTTGTGAATAGTTCTGGTCGCTCTTTTCGTGTTGAGTTAATCATGTTTTGGAAAAGTAATAGGTGTGTTACTTCATCTCTTTGAATGAATCGAATCATTTGTGAAGAACCTAACATTTTTCCTGATTTACCTAGTGCGTACATTGCGGCAAATCCTGCGTAGAAATATAACCCCTCTAAGATTTGGTTTGCAAACATTGCTAGAACCATTTTCTCATCGGTAATATCACCTGCTAAATCATCATAAACTGCAGCGATATAGTTGTTTTTTTCTCGAAGTTGCGTATCATTTTTCCACATGTCGTAGATTTCATCAGTATTATCTGAAATTGATTCTACCATTACAGCGTACGATTTAGAGTGGTTTGCCTCTTCGTATGATTGCCGTGAAAGACACGCGTTGATTTCTGGTACTGTAATGTATGGGTTGATATTGTCCATCAAGTTATTTGTTTGGAGTGAATCCATAAAAATAAGTTGTGATAACACTAAGTCATACATTCGTTTTTCGGGTTTTGTTAAGAATTTATAATCCTTTGCATCCCCTGTCATTTGTACCTCTTTGGGGAACCAAGTATTACCTTCCATTGTATCCCAAAGATTTAGCGCCCATTGGTACTTCATTCGTGTAAAGTTAATCATACCATCAGGGTCACCCCCGAAGATTCTTCTATCGTTTAGTGATTCCGTTGAATCGGGGTTATATATCGTTTTTCTAGCCATTTTTATACCTTTTAAATGTCCCATTTAAAAGGGACCCTATATTCTCTGTCTTCTTTATCTTTTTATTTATTCTTTAATTCTTACTGACAACCCGCACACTCTAAGCTTCTATCTTCCACGTCGTTAGCTGCTTCTGGTGATTGACTTCGTAAGTAATATGTTGATTTTAATCCTAATTTCCAAGCTAATGAATAAATCTCATGTAAGTATCGTCCACTTGCTTTATCTAAACTCATAAAGATATTTGTACTTTGCCCTTGGTCAATCCATTTTTGTCGAACTGATGCAGCTTTGATAATATCTAGTTGGTCTACGTCATATGCTGGTATATAGTATGCCCATGTCTCAGGAGATAGGTTTGGAACAACTACAGGAATTAGACCTGATAAGTTCTCTTCAAACCATTTTCTTTTGTATACTGGCTCAATTGCTTGTGTTGTTCCAACAAGAATTGAGATAGATGATGTTGGTGCAATTGCCATGAGGTATCCGTTTCGCATACCATCTTTTTTCACTTGCTCTCGCAATGCATCCCAATCGTAAGAAGTATCAAAAAGATCTTTATCAACTAGCGCGTTTACTGCTTGTGGTGCATGGTCATGTGGCATGATACCCTGACTCCAGTTTGAACCTTCAAATGTTGGATAGATTCCTTTTTCAACAGCTAACTCAGATGATGATTTGATGGCATTGTATGAAACTGCTTCCATCAGAGCATCAATCTTTTTAAGGTGGTCTTGACTTCCCCAAACCAGTTGAGACTCAGCTACCATTTGCGACTCACCCATAACTCCAAGTCCAATTGCTCGTGATTTTAGGTTTGTTGCTTTTACTTTTCTAAGTGGGTAGAAGTTTAAATCAATAACGTTGTCTAACATTCGAATTGCCGTTGGAACAACTCTTTCGATGTCTTCTTTGGTATTAATTCGAGATAAGTTCACTGAAGCCAAGTTACAAACAGCTGTATCACCATCTTCTTTCTCTTTTTCAACGATGAAAATTCGTTTTCCACCAATAGAGTCTAATGCAGTTACTTTGTTTGCTTTTTTTGTAATTCCAGAATCAACTGTGATTAATTCTTCTTCTTCGTATGTTTCTATACTACCATCGTTAAACTCAAATTTGATTTTATATGAATTTGGGTTTGTATTTTGGAAAATCTCTGTACATAAGTTTGAACTTCTGATATGTCCTGTATGAGCATTTGGGTTGGCTCGGTTAGCACTATCTTTAAAACAAAGGAACGGTGAACCAGATTCAAAGTATGATGTTAAAATCTTTTTCCATAAATCTTTTGCTTTCATTCTATCTTTTGTGATTGAATCATCATTTTCATAAGCAATGTATCGCTCTTTGAAAGCATCACCATGAAGTTCACTTAAGTCTTTCACTTCATATGGGTCAAAAAGTGTCCAGTATGAGTCTTCTTGAATTCTTTCCATAAATAGGTCTGTAATCCAAAGTGATGGGAATAAATCGTGAGCACGCCGTCGCTCTTCACCTGAGTTTTTCTTTAGGTCAATAAAGTCAACAATATCCATGTGCCATGGTTCAACGTATACTGCAATTGCACCTTTTCGTGTTCCTAATTGGTCAACAGCTAATGCAATATCATTGGTGATTTTTAAAAATGGTACCGTACCACCAGCAGCACTTTTGTGGTCATCAATAACTCCACCTAATGCTCTAATTTGATTCCAGTCCCAACCAATACCACCACCAAATTTAGACAGTAGTGCCATCTCTTTGTATCCATCAAAGATTCCTTCGATGTTATCAGGTGAGCTACCAATATAACACGATGATAATTGGTGTCGATTTGTTCGTGCATTTGAAAGCGTTGGCGTTGCAAGCATTACTTCAAATTTAGAAACAACATCATAGAACTCTTTTGCTCGCATCTGTTTGTTCTCTTCGTGTTGTGCTAAGAACATCGCAATTCCCATGAACATATGTTGAGGCAGTTCCATTGGGTTAGCTTGTTTATTTTTGATTAGGTATCTATCATAAAGCGTTTTAATTCCAAGATAGTTAAACTGATAATCTCTTGAAGGGTCAAGATGTGCATCTAAATCATCTAAGTCATATCCGTTTTCAAGACCTGGGATCATTCGTCCTTCGTCTTGACACGCTTTGATGTACTCTTTCATATGGCAATATGGTTGTCCCTTGATACCACCAGTTGCTCGTCCAACTTTGTGGTAAAGGTCAAACAAGAATAGACGTGCGGCAACAAACGTCCAATTTGGAACATCGATATCAATCTTCTCCACTGCTGTTTTAATCAGTGCATCTTGAATATCCGATGAACTCATTCCATCAATAAACTTAATTTGTGCGTCAAGCTCTAGTTCACTTTGACTTACTCCATCCAAACCTTCGGTTGCCTCAACTGTCATCTTTTGGATTTTAGTAATATCTAAAACTTCTTTTCGACCATTTCTTTTTTGTATCATGATTGCCATATTTGTTGCCTTCTATTAAAATCTAATATAATTATTTAAATACTCGTTTGAAAATTGCATTTACGTTTTTCGTGTAGTAATCGTAATTGAAACACTCTCTAATTTGCTCTTCAGATAAAGACTTACCTAACTCTTCATCAGCTAGTAAGTGTCCAAGGTAAAGTGACTCACCGTTTGCATCAACAGTTGCCTTACCTTCTTTAATCTCAGCCCATACTTTCATAGCATTACGTTGAACAATTTTGTATGCGTCTTCTCGTGAAACACCTGCTTTTGGAAGTTCAAGTAAAACTCTTTGAGAGAATACTAATCCACCCGTTAGGTTTAGGTTTTTCATCATGTTTTCTGGCATAACTGTTAAGTTTGCAATAACATTGTTCATTCGGTGCATCATAAAGTTTGTTGTGATAAATGCATCTGGTAACCAAAATCTTTCAGTTGATGAATGAGAAATATCTCTTTCGTGCCATAAAGCTACGTTTTCCATCGCTGGCATACAGTATCCTCGAATAATTCGTGCAAGTCCTGTAATGTTTTCTGTTAAGATTGGGTTTCTTTTATGCGGCATTGCTGAAGATCCTTTTTGACCTTTTGCAAAATACTCTTCTGCTTCATAAACTTCTGTTCGCTGTAAGTGTCGCACTTGTACTGCAAACTTCTCAATTGAAGATGCCATCATTGCTAATGCAGTTGCAAGACGAGCGTATCTGTCTCGATGAACTACTTGGTTTGAACACGGCTCTGGTTTAAGTCCCAGTTCTTTCATTGCGTACTCTTCAAGCTCTAAAGGAGCATGTGCAAAGTTACCCATAGCACCAGAAATTTGACCAACAGAGATAACCTTCATCGTCTCTTTTAAGTTCTTAAGGTGTCGTGCCATTTCATCATACCACACTGCAAGTGTCAGACCAAATGTAATAGGCTCACCATGAATACCATGACTTCGTCCTACCATAAGCGTATATTTATGCTCTTTTGCTCTTTTTTTGATAGATTTCATTAACATTTTTGTATCTTTGATGATAATCTTTAATGAATCTCTCATTTGTAAAGCAACACCTGTATCAACTGCATCTGATGAAGTCATACCGTAGTGGAACCATCGTGACTCTTCACCAAGACTTTCAGAAACACTTGTGTTAAATGCAATTAAGTCATGTTTTGTAACTGCTTCAATCTCTTCAATTCTTTCAACTGAGAACGTTGCATTTTCAACAATTTTTCTACAATCTTCATCAGGAATAAGCCCCAATTTATTCCATGCTTTTACAGCTGCTTTTTCTACTTCAAGCCAAGCTGCATATCTTGCATGTTGTGTCCAGTTCTTTGTCATCTCTTCTCTGGCATATCTTTCAACCATCTGTGTATCCCTTGTTATCAATATTTATAAACTTTTAAAAAAAATATGTTCAAATTTATGTCTGATATAGTATCTAATGCAGACAAAATTTTTGATTAATTTTTGTCTCTTTTTAATAATTTTTGTGTAAATAAAGTGCTTTGTTATTTTTGATATTTTTTTATTATTTTTACAATTATTTGAGAATTAAATATTTCATTAACCTTCGATTTTAAGGGCTTTATAAGATACTTTTCTTTTTTTGTTTTTAAAATGATACTCTTAGAAAAAAAGAGCATTTTCATACTACTAAATGCCCACAAACTCTATGCTGATTCATACTTTGTTTATGAGAAAAAATCCATGAGAAAAGCTCTTGTCTTCTTGAAGCATTTTTTTCCTAAAAAAAGATCTAAATAATCGAAAAAAACTCTGAAATTCCACCACGAAAGCTAGATTTTGTTAGAATTCGTTCACTAAATAATAAAGGAAATTTATTTGCCATTTGTCTTAAAAGAATACCCCGTTACTGTTGGAAAAAAAATACAAATTGCCCTGTTACAAGATATTAATTTATCCATTAGTTTTTCACAACGTATGTTAAGCCGTGGGCGTATTTTTGACTCCAACCATACAGCTTATAAAAATGGTGATGTTATTAGAGAGAATTCACTTTTTATTGCACAATTTGAAGGACACACCAGAGGACTTAAACCCATGCTTACATTTGGTGATTTTGCTCTGTTTGATAAACCTTCGAACCTCATGATTCACCCAAACTCTAAAAAAACAGCCTATAGTTTATTGGATGAAATACGTTATCACTTTGGAGAAAATGCCAATCAAATCCATAGAATTGATGCAGAGACTTCTGGACTACTTCTTGTGGGTCTTCATGAAAAAGCCATCAACGCCTTGGGAGCAATGTTTGAAAACAAAGAGTACAAAAAATCCTATTTAGCACTGGTTGAAGGCAAACTTGATAGTGAGATCTCTATTGATTCACGCATCGAAAAAGAGAAGAAAAATATCGGTGTTCGTATGAAAGCAGGGGATACGGGGAAAGAGTCCCATACAATTATCAAACCTATGCAATACAATGAAAAAAAAGACATCACACTGGTTGAAGCCATACCAATTACGGGAAGACAACACCAAATTCGTGTGCATCTTTACTCAATAGGGCATCGTATTGTGGGTGACCCTATTTATGGAGTGGATGATAGTTATGCCGAAGAGTATTTAAATAAAACTTTGGATGAAAAAGTGCGAGAAAAGGTCACTGGAGCTAAAAGGCTTTGGTTACATGCTAACTATTTAGAGTTTAGTTATAAAAATAGAACCTATAAAATCTTCTCAAAAAACGGTGATATTATGCACGCCTTTAAAGATTAAGATTTTTTCTCTTGCTCTTTAAAGTTTGCATGGGCATTCCAAACATGTTTTTCATTTTTGTCACATTGAATATAAGAGATATATTCATTAAGCCCTTTTCGTTTTCGAACTAACTTTAAGTGCCCATCACATTTGGTGCAGTGACCATGAAATTTAGTTAAATACATATCCCCAGAAGGGCTAGCTTCTATGGAGTGCTCACCAAAATAAAGAATCGTCTTTTGGATTAACATCACAGCAAAGATAAGTAAAGCGATATTAAGCACAGCAAAAATCGCCCAACCGATGGCTTTGATTTCCATGTATCCTAAGACACCTAAAAAAATTCCCGTAAAAGCAATAAGTATTAGTTTTTTAACACGAACGGGTTTCCCAAATATGGTCAGAGGTTTTTCTACTACACGTTCAAGTTGAACATCATCATTTTTCATTTGTCATATCCATAATTTTAAAGTATTTATGCAATAGTAACATAATTTTAGAACTTTCAAGAAGCATAAAATTTTTATGAGACGATATCTTTTAACTCATCCATAGAGTGAGTTATGGCTTCGTGTTTATTTAAAAAGGTTAACTGTACATCTTCTACTTTATCTTCAACAAAGGCTTTAAAACTTTTATAGTGCTCTTTTGCCATATGTTCATCTAAAGCTTCTTGGTTTTCCCATGTTTCAATAAAACAAAACTCATTTGTAGTATCGACCACTCGATGTAAATCATACTGAATGCACCCTTTATCAAAATCGTGAGTGAGTTGATGAAGTGCTTTCATATAGGTATAAACATCTTCACTAAACTCTGGTTTTACTTTCACATTAACAACTAATATTACTTGACTCATTATTCATCCTATCTATAAAATAAAAAAGAAACTATACCTAAAACAGACTTCATTTTTAAATCCAATTGTCAAGAAAATGTCAAGAAATAGTACCTTTGATACTTGACACTTTTTTCATATACTTTATTTAACTTAGTAGTAAAGGATTAACCATGAGCACTACACTAAATGTAATAACTTCAAAAATAACTGAAATACATGAGCACTTACAGAATAACGAAAAAATAGATGACTTAACCTATGCACTAAACTACGTCGAAAAGTACGATAGCATCATACGAGATCACTACCTTACTATCTTACTTAAACACTATTTTCATAATAATGATATGGATAACTTTAAAAAGCTTTCCTCTTTAGGTTACAAATTTGATGTGACGATGGAAGATATAGAGTTTGCCTTTTTAAATATCACAACTATTGGTGAAAATGTCATAGAAGTTCAAGAAGAGAGTATTCTATTTTTTAAAGATACCAACTATAAAAGTTCACTAAAAGCCATTTATGATTACTATCAAAATGCTGATGACAAATTAAAAAACACCTTAGATGGTATTATCAACCTATTGAAAAAAAACAATTATATTTGTGCATTTTGTCACATGAATAAAGAGTTAGGTTTTACATCACTCTTTTTAGATGAAGTACAACTATCATTCGTAAAAAAAGAGCTACCATTTCTTTTAAAATAAAAAGGAGTTGTATCTCTATTCACACTTTAGTCTTGGAATAAAAGACTTAAATTTTAATGGAGTTCATTATTTGTATTTTATAAATTTCTACAAATAAAGTAGTTCATTTTAAAATTTTATATAAGAAAAAATAATAACATTTTTAGTTTTGATTCTAATCAAGACAATTTTTGTCCTATTTAGGTAAAGTTCGAAAAAAACAAAGGATTAAAGATGTTTGACTTAAAATCACTCTACTTTCGAATGACAATTATTCACTACTTAGGAATGGTATTATTACCTATTAATGCATTTTTATTTACACAAAATCTTGTTGCACAAATAATACAAGTTGTTATTGCAGTTGCATTAATTTTTCACGAGCTTGATGAAAGAAAAAATGGAAAACAACTCTCAAAATCATTGATTGAGTTTTTAAAAAACATGGATAAAGATGATGCAAAACTTTCAATCAATACTTCAATGGCAAGTGAATACTCTGCTATTAAAGAGGTTATTGACCAAAGAGAACAGCAACAACAAATAAAAGCCAAAGAAGAGCTAACGTTTATTGATGAAGCAAAAACTGTTTTACAGCATGTTAAAAATGGTTCATATGATTATACGATTCAAAAAAGTACCTCAAATAACGCCCTTGAAGCCTTTAAAACAGTTGTTAATGAGATGATTATTGATACAAAAAAGCATTTTGAAATTATCAATGAAATTTTAAATCAATATACACATTATGATTACCGAAGAGAATTAAAACTAGAAAACATTTCCCAAGAGGGTGAGTTTATGAAACTTTCAACCTCGGTAAACCAACTAAAAGATGCCATAACAACCATGTTATTAGAGAATAAAAGCAACGGAGTAAGCCTACAAAGTTCATCAGAAGTATTACTTGATAATGTATTTAAACTCAATCACTCATCAAATGAAGCATCAAATAGTTTAAAACAGACCACCGAGGTGTTAAAACATATCACTAATAATGTTTCAAAAACCTCTCAAAAAACCAATGAGATGTCACAAATTGCCAACATGGTTATCACCTCAGCACAAGAGGGACAACATTTAGCCAATAAAACAAACTCTTCAATGGATGAAATCAATGAAAAGGTTAGTTCAATCAATGAGGCCATTACGATTATTGATCAAATTGCATTTCAAACCAATATTCTATCCCTAAATGCCGCTGTTGAAGCAGCAACTGCAGGTGAAGCAGGTAAAGGGTTCGCCGTTGTTGCTCAAGAAGTACGTAACCTAGCAAACCGTAGTACAGAAGCTGCAAAAGAGATAAAAAATCTCGTAGAGTCTGCAAATAATAAAGCCGATGAAGGGAAAACCATCGCCAATAATATGATAGAAGGCTACAACACACTCAATTCAAATATTGATAAAACCATTGGACTTATCAATGAAGTAGCCCTTACATCAAAAGAGCAAAAAGAGGGTGTCATTAAAATTAATAATGCTGTTAATACTTTAGAAAACCAAATTGAAGCAAACTCTGAAGTTGCACTACAATCAAATAGTATTGCCAATACAACCTCAGATATTGCTAATACTATTGTGGATGAAGCCAATAAAAAAGAGTTTGAAGGAAAAGATAGCATCTCGTGTAGCAGATGCGCATAATAAGAAGATTAAAGGAGTCATAAATGAAATCAAATATTGAAGAAAAAGATTTTAAAGCCGTACTTGCAAACTATAACTTTACAAATGATGATGCCTATGCACTCAAAAAGATTCAAAGTAAGATTTTCAAATATGAAGAGGAACTGCTCCAAGGCTTTTATGACTTTATTTTTGAGTTTAATCATGCCAAGAGTTTTTTACATAATAAAGAGATTGTACAACGGCACAAAGAAGGGATACGAAACTGGTTTCGAAACCTTTTTTGTGGGAAATACGATAGTAACTACTTTTATAAACTCAATATCATTAGTGAAGTGCATGTTAGTATTGGTCTGCCCACACACTACGTTAATGCGGCATTTAGTTTTGTACGACGTTTTATCAAAGATAAACTTATCTCCCATCAACAGTGTCAAATCCTAAGTGCAGTGGATAAAATTTTGGATATCAATTTAGATATTCTAACCATCTCCTACAAACAAGGGGAACAATCAAAACTCATTGATGAGGTCATGTTTTTAAAAAATGTTCTTGAAAACGATGGAATTGAACCCTATGTGCAACCCATTTATAATACAAAAACAAAAAAAATCGAAAAACATGAGTGCCTGATGCGTTTAATTGACCCTAAAACTTCCAATGCTGTATCTATTTTTGGTTATCTTGATATTGCTAAAAAAATTAACCTTTATGAAGAGATGATGCAACTCATGGTCAAAAAATCATTTAATTATTTTAAAGATAAAAACAGTGAGTTTAGTATCAATCTATCCTATGAAGATATTGCCAATGAAAACTTTAGAGAAAATCTTTATAAAAACATAGAGACCTTTCCTAAGGCACAAAATATTATCTTTGAGATTTTAGAGACAGATTTTATTGAAGACTTCTCTATTGTCATTCGTTTTGTAAAAAAGGTGCGAGAGCTTGGCTGTAAAATTGCCATTGATGATTTTGGTAGTGGGTTTTCAAGTATGGAGAATATTTTGAAACTAAACCCAGAGATTATTAAAATTGATGGCTCGCTTATCAAAGATATTCACACCTCAAAAGAGTCTCAAACCATTGTTAAAAATATCATCAATATGGCAAAAGAGTTAAAAGCAAAAACTGTAGCAGAGTATATTCATAATAAAGAGGTCTATACTATTGTTTCAAACTTAGGTGCCGATTTTTTACAAGGGTTTTATCTAGCCGAACCTCAACCACTAGAAGAAGTGAATTAACCTCACTTCTTTACATAAGTGTTATAGAAAAACAAAATCTCTTGGGAACTAAACTTGGTATTAAAATCTTTTGTTAAAACTTCAGTAAGTTTTTCCACACTATCAATAGGAATTTTAACAAACTCATTTTCATCAATTTTAATATAGTCTGCATTTCGTAAGGAATAGATACACTCTTTATCAATACGTGAGATAACTAAGTTATTCACAAAAACTGCACAGGGGTTTTTATGACTATAAAAATGTCCCAGTTCAAAGTCTGCCTCAACACAGGGGTTTAAATCAAATTTGGTGGCTTTAAACCACTCTCCTTTTTCTAAAAGAGCTAAGTTATACGTACCATCTTCATTGGTGATGATCTTATATGAAATACCTAAGTGACTGTAGGTTGATTCATCATCAAAAGAGCCAAATTTTACGGGAACATTGGGTGAACGAAAGCCAATACCCACATCAATGAGATAGCGTTCCCCTTTAAAATTTAATAGTGTAAAACGGTGGGTTTGAGGAACATCTGCTGTTGTATTGTTTATCACTCGAGCTAGGAAGAATTGTACATCAAAACCAAGGGCTTTTAAAACTTCATACATTAATTTATTGTGTTCAAAACAGTAACCGCCTCTTTTCTTTGCCACTATATTTTCATAAATAGATTCCAGTTCTAAAGAGATATCTTCTTTAAGTAGCACTTTCAAACTAGAAAATGCAAAAGCTCTTTCATGGGCTCGAATAAGTTTTGTGATATCTTCTAGGGTTCTTATTGTGTCAAAGCCTAATTCATTTAAATAGTTTTTTATTAGTTGGTTCATACATTATCCTTTCTTCTTATTTATTGATTAGAAAAATACCTATCATCATGGATATAATGCCTAGAATTTTACTAAGAGTTATCGTTGAAACTGGCATATTTAACCATCCAAAATGACTAAAAACCATGGAGATTATCAACTGTCCACACAAACTGTATGAAATCATCGAAAGTATTCCAATCTTGGGTATCACATAATAGAAAGTGCCTAAAGCAAAAGCACCTAACAATCCAATACTCAGCCATAAATACAAGGGTATAATTTTAATCGTCTCAAAACTGGGTAGTTGTTTTACATACAGCAGTGAAGCAATAAAAACAACAGAGGTACTCAAAATCAGCGCAATTAGGGTTGCTACAACAGAACTAGAAAGCAGTGTGCCAACATAAGCATTGATATTGGCTTGTGTAACAACTGCCATACCTGCTAACAGTGAAAGAAGTATAAAATATACCATCTTTTAATCCTTTAAAATCATATCACATTGTAATGGATTCTAAAAGCAGTGTCATTTACATAGGTTGATTTTTTATCTGTTTTTTCGAATTCTGCTTAATTGAGTTGGGGTAATACCTAAGTGCGAAGCGATATGGTACTGAGCTAATCGATTTCCTAAGGTTGGGTAATCTTCTAAAAACCTATCGTAACGACTGCTTGCATCTTCTTGAATCATAGCAATCTCTTTGGCTTCAGTTTTCATGAGCCAATTTCGTTCTAAATAATTTATGTGAAATAGTTTTAAATCATCATATGCTAAAAGTAGTTCACGATACTGTTTAAAATCAATACATATAAGTTCACACTTTTCTAACGCTTGTATCTCAAAAGAGGAGGGTTCATCTTTTAATAAAGCGACCATAGAACCCGGAAAGGTGCCTTCTTCAAAAAATGTTTTGTTGTATTCTACACCCTTTTCATCAATAGTATATACACGTAAAAGCCCTGCTGTTACAAAGAAAAAATGTTTTTGCAATTCATTGGCTCTGCAAATGTAATCATGTTTATCAATACATAGAGGTGTGCATATTTTCATAAATGCTTGCCAAGTATTTAAACAGAGAGGATAATATCCATCCAACACACTTTTTAAAAATTCAAAACTTTTTTCTTCTTTATTCATGATGACTCACTCTAGCCTATTTATTTTTAAAATTATAGCAAAACAATCACACAATGGCAGTTTGACAAAGCGTTATATATTTTGATATATTACGCTTATGAATAAATTAACAAACACTATTTTTGATGTGGATGGAAACATTTGGATAAAAAAAGAGAATCGCAACTTCATAGGACGAGGTCGCATTGAACTTTTACAAAATATCCAACTGCATGGTTCTATCACAAAAGCAGCAAAAGCTATGAAGATGAGTTATAAAGCAGCATGGGACAGTGTTGATATCATGAATAAACTCTCCAATAAACCTCTCGTTACAAAAGTAACAGGAGGAAAAGGTGGCGGGGGTACGGTCATAACTGCCCATGCCAAAGAGATTATTCAAGCCTTTGGTGAAATTGAGAGTCTGCATAAAAACTACTTTCAAACACTTCAAAATGCATTTAATGAACAAATTATTGATGACCATAGTGAAGAGCCCGTTTTTAGTAGACTCAGTGGAACTATCACAAAGATGAATCAAATCAACAGCAATTATGAGATTACCATAGCGTTACAGTGTGGGCAAGAACTCACTTGTATTGAGAGTGAAACCTTTGTACAAGCAAAAGAGTTAACCTGTGATGATGAGGTACAATTTTTAATTGAGACCAGTAATATCGTACTAACTTGTGATGTTTCAACAAACAGTGCACGAAACTTATTATTGGGAGTTATCGAGAGCATTCATGATGATGGGATTAATAGTAATATCACCATCAATTGTGACCAAGACCAAATCCACGCAAAAATCACAACGGCGAGTTGTCAAAAACTACAACTCAAATCCAACGATACTATCTATGCCTCTTTTAAAGCATACAATATCAATATTATTTAGGACAAAAGATGATAAAACCTATTTTACTACTAAGCCTTTTACCCCTAAGTCTTTTTGCTAATACTATCACTATAGCAGCTGCTGCAAATGTAAGTTATGCTTTTGAAGATTTAAAAAAAGCGTTTAATAACCACTATCCAAATACAAAAGTACGTGTGGTTTTAGGAAGCAGTGGAAAACTCTTTGCCAAAATAAGTAATGGGGCACCCTATGATCTTTTTCTTAGTGCCAATATGAAATACCCAAATACACTGTATAAAAAGAGACTTGCATTAAATGAACCTATCGTTTATGCGAAAGGGTCTTTGGCATTTTTGAGCAAAAAGCCGCGAAACTTTTCTTCTAGTATGGCGATATTATTAAAAGATGATATCAAAAAGATTGCCGTTGCCAATCCTAAAACAGCTCCCTATGGAGTGGCTGCTTTTGAAGCGTTAGCAAAAGCAAAAATTTTAGATACACTTATTCGTAAATTTGTCTATGGGGAATCTATTTCTCAAACGGTGAGTTACGCTTTGATTGCAGCAGATATTGGTATCATTGCCAAATCATCCCTATATAGTTCTAAGATGAAAAACTTTAAAGAGAACATTCACTGGGCAACTATTGACACTCAATTTTATACTCCCATTCAACAAGGAATGGTCAAACTCAAACACGGACAAAACAAACCAGAGGTTCAAGACTTTTATGATTTTATCTTAAGTGACGAAGCCCAAGCAATTTTTAAAACATATGGGTACCAAAGTTATGAATAAAATTCCTGCAACCGTTAAACAAATAGAAAATGTTGATAGTCTACATATTGTAAGTTTTGATTTTAACACTACGCCAATCAAAATGATGAGTCTAGAACTTAATAATATTCAAATAGGCACCAATGTAAATCTCGTAGTTAAACCTACCCATGTCTCTATTGCCAAAGAGTTTCAAGGATTAACTAGCTTTTCCAATACCTTACAAGGAACCCTTACAAATACAGAGTGCGGTAAATTGTTGTGTAATTTAAAAATCACCATGCAAAACTCGAAGGAGACGGTATTGGAGAGTATTATTACTCTGGAGTCTTTTAACCACATGCAGTTAAAAAAAGGGGATGATTTATCAGTATTTATAAAATCAAGTGACATCTCGATTTTGGAGGTAACTCATGATTGAAATGCTTACTAATATGGAGTTTACTCCCTTTTTACTCTCCTTTAAATTAGCCTTTGTTACAACGGTTATATTGTTTATTTTGAGTCTACCCCTAGCTTGGTATTTGTCTCAAACACGCTCAAAAATGAAACCTGTTCTTGAAGCTATCACGGCACTGCCGATTGTTTTGCCCCCTTCTGTTTTAGGATTTTATCTTCTGTGGGCACTATCCTATAACTCGCCAGTTGGTGCTTTTTTTGAAGAAGTTTTTGGAGTAAAACTGGTTTTTAGTTTCACAGGGCTTGTAATTGCTAGTTGTTTTTATAGTTTACCTTTTATGGTACAACCCTTACAGAGTGGTTTTGAAAATATCAATAAAAACATGTTAGAAGCCAGTTATATTAGTGGGAAAAGCAAGCTTGTTACTCTATTTAAAGTAGCCTTGCCAAATATTAAACCCTCGCTTATTACGGCACTGATTATCACCTTTGCACATACCGTTGGTGAATTTGGTGTTGTATTAATGGTAGGGGGAAGTATTCCAGGTGAGACAAAAGTAGCCTCTGTTGCTATTTATGAAATGGTTGAAATTCTAGACTACAGTAGTGCCCATATTTACAGTGCTATTATGATACTCATTAGTTTTGTAGTATTGCTAAGCGTTTATATCACCAATGGCAGACTCAATAAAAAGTTTGGAATCTAAGATGAATAAAAGAACATTTTTAAAAGTACTAAAAACAGTTCAAAACAGTATTGATAAAGATAGCCCCAGTAATATTTTGAAAAACTCTTTTGAAAGAAACCCTTATACTATTTTGATGGCAACACTATTGAGTCTGCGAACAAAAGATGAAAATACTGCCCAAGTGTGTAACAAACTTTTTAACCCAGCAATTACACCCCAACAACTGCTTGAAATACCAATTGAGCAGTTAGAACAAACTGTTCGACCCACAGGAATGTACCGTAAAAAAGCGCAAGTTATAAGAGAGGTTTCACAAAATCTAATTGAAAAATTTGAAGCTAGCGTTCCCAATACAAAAGAAGAACTATTAAGTCTAAAAGGAGTGGGTGAAAAAACTGCTAATATTGTGTTAAACAATGCTTTTTCTATTCCAACTATTGCAGTGGATACCCATGTGCATCGTTTGCCAAATTTGTGGGGATTTATCACTACAAAAACTGAAAAAGAGACTTTTAAAGCCCTATGTGAAAAAGTACCCAAAGAGTTTTGGAACAGTTTAAATTTTACCCTTGTAAGTTTTGGGCAAACTATCTGTTTACCTAAAAACCCCAAGTGTGGACTCTGTACTATTAGCCAATATTGTCCAGTAAAAAAAGAAGACCGATAATGATAAACATTGATATAAAAAAACCCTTACATGGTGTGCATGGAGTGATGCACTTAGACGTAGATTTACACATCAGACAAGGTGATTTTGTCGCCCTTAGTGGGAAAAGTGGGAGTGGTAAAACGACCCTTCTTAGAATCTTAGCAGGTTTAGAAAAAACCAAAGGTGAAATCAGTGTAGGGGGACAAATCTGGCTAGATAAAAAAGTCAATCTTCCTGTACAACAACGGCAAATTGGATTTGTTTTTCAAGATTATGCCCTCTTTACCAATATGAGTGTTTTACAAAACCTTTTATATGTGAACAATGATAAAAAACTTGCTCTGCATCTACTACAGCTAACTGAACTAGATGAGTTAAAAGATAGAATGCCTAGCACGCTTAGTGGTGGTCAACAACAGAGAGTAAGTCTGTGTCGAGCCATGATGAACCGTCCTAAACTGTTACTTATGGATGAGCCCTTAAGTGCCCTTGATCCAATCATGCGAACCAAACTTCAAAATGAGATTTTGACCCTGCACAAAGAGTTTAATACCACAACTATTATGGTGAGTCATGACCCCAGTGAAATCTACCGACTTTCTAATCGAGTGATTGTATTAGAACAGGGTAAAGTTATCAACGATGGCAAAGCAAAAGAGGTCTTACTCAAAACCCAAGGAAGTGCTAAATTCTCTTTTGAGGGTGAGCTATTAGAAATTATAAAAGCGGATGTTATTCATATTGCTATTGTAGCTATTGGTCAACAGTTAGTCGAAGTGGTTATTAGTAGTGATGAAGCGGCAAATTTAGAAGTAGGGCATAAAGTAAATGTGAGCACCAAAGCCTATGCCCCTATGATTCACCAAACGAGAGAATAACGAGGAAAACCCATGACAAATAATAGTGTTGAAATCATACCAGCTAGTAAAAAAGACATCCCTCAGCTCATTGGTTTATTACAACATCTTTTTTCCATCGAAAAAGATTTTATCTTTGATGAAAAAAAACACCAAAGGGGATTAGAACTGCTGTTAGAAACACCCAATTCAGTAATACTCACGGCAAGAGTTAACAAAAAAATAGTAGGAATGGTAACCTTGCAAACTCTTGTTTCAACTGCAGTTGGAGAAAAAGTAGGTCTTATTGAAGACTTTGTAATCAACGAAGCCTTTCATAATCAAACAATAGGAAGCCAACTCTTTGAAGCACTAACAACCTATGCCAAACAACATCATCTAGCACGACTGCAACTGGTTTGTGATAATGACAATACCAATGCCAAAAAGTTTTATACAAAAAAAGGTTTTAACCCAAGCAATCTAAGCGCGTGGTACTGGAGTAGATAAAATGTACTTTCTTTTTAATATTTTTTTTCAGAAGAGTCTATAATAACCTATGAAAAAACTGTTTTTAATTTTATTCTTTTCAACATTACTTTATTCTGCACAATACTACAAAAGCTTTAATACTGAATATTATATCAATGATACTAGACTACTTCTGTACAAAATACTCAACCGTTGGAATGTCACAGAACTTGACAGTTTTAGTAGCCCTTGTAACAAAAAAGTCTCTGCAAAATTAAGCCGTGGTATTACTATAAACTATAACAAAAAACATCAAACGATAACACTACACTTTAAACGCACCTTTGCAAAACTCTTAGGCATATTTAATGAAAATAACATGGTTAATAAAACGTCTTTAGGAGCAAGAAAATTTAACTTAGTAGAGTTTAATAACAATCTTTTTCAAACCATTTCATCCACTGTTTTACCTAATACAAATAATGAGATAGGTTCTATTATCCTCTATAATATACCACCAAAAGTTTTTAAAAAGTTTTCACAATATGAACTGACAATTATTCTAGAAGGACATATTGCAGGGCTCTTTGAAAAAAGTAGTAAAATTGCTTTGCATACCCACGGTGAACTTTTTCGAGAATGCAAACAGAGAAAAAGTTATCCTGTAAGCTTACGTATTCAAAATAAAGATTCTCAAGAAACGCTTCTCCATTATCAAATGAATTAAAACTAATCTATTTTGGGGAACATTACAATCATTCCCATCTTTAAATGTAAAGAGTGACTTTTTGTGTAAATTTCACTACAATATTTTTATGAAAACAAATCCAAATAACTTTTTAAAAGCAAGTGATATTATCGATTTTAACCATCCATCTATTCAAGTATTGGCAAAACGATTAAGTGATAATTGTAATAGTGATAAAGCCATAGCAAAGAACTGTTTTCATTATGTACGCGATGAGATTAAACATGCTGGTGATTTTAAAAGCCAAATAGGCACATGCAGTGCTAGTGAAGTCTTAGAACACAAAACAGGTTGGTGTTATGCAAAGGCTCATCTCCTTGCGGCACTATTACGCGCAAACAGTATTCCTACAGGATTTTGTTATCAACGTTTACACTGCAATGAGTACGAAGATGGTAGCTTTTGTCTGCATGGACTCAATGCTATTTATTTAAAAGAGTTTGGTTGGTACAGAGTTGACCCACGGGGAAACAAAGAGGGTGTTAACGCACAATTTAATCCACCACTTGAACAACTAGCTTTTTTAGTAGGAGAGGGAGAATTTGATTTAGAAATGATTCATCAAGAGCCACTCAATTGTGTTATTACTGCATTAAAAACAAATGATACCTATGAAAAAATGGTAGGAAACTTTCCCGATATTCAAAATTTATAAATTTTTTAAAAGCTTCAAAAATACTACAAATAGGCTCTTTTAAGAGTTCTATTTTTTCATTTATTTTTCTCATAAAGAAAAAAGCCTTGACATTAGTTTGATATCAAACTATAATTCCAACATATATTTAGTTTGATGTCAAACTAAAAGACCAAAACGAAGGAAAATGATGAAACTTCTTAATACAAAATCCGTATTAGCTTCACTATTAGCAGCAACCGTTTTTGCAGGATGTGCATTTAACCAATCAACTCCAAAGGAAACAGCAATGATTAGCAACAAAGAAAAAGCCGTACAATTATTAACTTCAATTGAAACAGGTGACCCAAAACCAGTAGGGTATATCAACCCAAACAAATACATTCAACATAACTTAGCCGTTAAAGATGGTTTAGCAGGATTTGCAGAAGTGATGGCACAATTGCCAGAAGGGAGTGCAAAAGCAAAAGTCGTAAGAGCATTCCAAGATGGTGAGTATGTCTTTACCCATACTGAATATGACTTCTTCGGACCAAAAATTGGATTTGATATTTTTAGATTTGAAGAAGGGAAAATCGTAGAGCATTGGGATAACTTACAGACAATCGTAGAAAAAACATCAAGTGGGCGAAGTCAAATTGATGGGCCAACTAAAGTTAACGATTTAGATAAAACTCAATCAAATAAAGCCTTGGTACAAAACTTTGTGAATGATGTACTTTTTGGTAAAGCTCCAAACAAAATCACTGAATATATCTCAACAGAACAATATGACCAACATAATCCTTATGTAAAAGATGGTTTACAAGGTCTTGGTGAAGCAATCGAATACTTATCAAGCCAAAATGATATGTTTATTTACCAAAAAACTCACAAAGTTTTAGGTGAAGGTAACTTTATTTTAACGGTTAGTGAAGGTTCATGGCATGGAAAACCACATGCATTTTATGACCTGTTCAGAGTAGAAAATAGCAAAATTGTAGAGCACTGGGATACTATTGAAGAGATTCCAAGTCAAGAAAAACATGCAAATAGTAACGGTAAGTTTTAATTATAGTTTGCTATCATACTATTAATAATTTACAAGGACTAAAAGTTAATGGCAAATACAAATGCAGTTATCGCAACCATTGCAAATATTCACAACAGTGCAAACAAACTTATCATTGAAGAACTCAAAAACTATAACCTAGAGGGGCTTGCTCCCTCTCACGGTGATATTCTGATTGTTCTGTATAACAATGAAGAGGGTGTGCCAATGAATAAAATCACTGCATCCATTAACAAAGACAAATCAACCGTGACAGCGCTGATTAATAAACTCGTTAAAATGGAACTCATCGAAAAATTCAAACATGAAACTGATAGTCGCAGTACCATGGTAAAATTAACTCAAAAAGGCTTAGAAACGAAACCAATCATTATTGAGAAAATTTCAAAGAGACTTTTAGACAAAACCTATGCAGGATTTTCAGACGATGAAAAAGAGTTACTCTGTTCACTCCTAGAGCGCGTTAAAACAAATTTTAATAGCTTTGAATAATAAGCATCAGTGAAATAAGTAAAAGGACGAATTTAATAATATATTTATAAACATTGGCGTTGATATGTCCTTTTATTTTAACTCCAATAAATAGCGCCACTGCAATAGCAAGAAGTGCCATAAAAGAATCACCTACCACCTCTATACTAAATACTCCTGCGAAAGAAAAAAGAATCAGTTGGACGACTTTACCAAAGAAAAAACAGATATTAGAAGCTTGAATAATCTCAGCCTTTGAAAAACGTGATTCTAAGGTATAAATAATCAACACTGGTGCCATGGCATTAGTAAGTCCAGCTAACACTCCAGCAAGTAATCCAAAGACTCGCATGGAACAAGTTGGACAGTTTCGTATCCATGGAATATTGATTTTAATAAAGTCAAAAAGGAGATAAAATAAAATAGCTATTGCTAAAAGTAATTTAAACTGATCCGCGTCACTATTAAGTAAAATCTGTGTACCAACAACAGTACCAAGCATAGCAAATATAGCTAAAGGATAAAAACGTTTCAGTGCAGCAAAGAAGTTACCTTCAGTTGCAATGCTGACAATATTAACTAAAAGTGTCGGAATAAGCGTATAAAGAATAGCTGTTTGTAAGTCTGTAACAAGAGCTAATAGTGGCGTGGCAATCATAGGAAAACCAAAACCGATACTACCATGAATCAGACTTGCAAAAAAAAGTATCCCACTTAAAAGCATAAGAAATTCAAATTCCATCACCCTTCCTAACTATTTATACAATAGCATTTAATTCATCCATATCAGGCTTCATCACTTCATGTTTCTCTAAAAAAGAACTATACCTTAATTGCCACTTTCAATTTTGTCACTCGAATGTAATACCCAAATGATACAATATTCTTATAGAAAGGAAAAACATGGATATTTATTATACGCTGATTATTGTCACATATGTATCAACAATAACACTCACATACTATATTGCGAACAAACTCTTTACATCTGCATAATCAACGTTAGAAAAGAATATCTTGAAAATTTTGAAATTAATACTAATACAAAGAATCTTTTAAAATCATATTTTAACACCCCTGCAACAAAGGTTAAGGGGTCACCAATAATTGGAAGCCATGCAAGAAGCAAAGCAAACCCACCATATTTATCAAAATAAGCACTGTATTTTTTAACGTTATTTGCGTTGAGATACCCTTTTTTTTCTAAAAAGACTTCCCCTTTTAACCCTAAATAGTAGTTAACACAGGAACCTAATGTATTACCAATTGTGGCAAAAAAGAGCAACCAAATAATGTTATGACCTTGGGTAATATCATAAATCAATACCGCTTCACTTCCCATAGGAAAAAGTGTCGCAGAGATAAAAGCCGTAAGAAAAAGTGTTAAATAAACCACTAGGCTAAACTCAAGGGCAAACTAATAACAAATTGGGCACCTTTGTACATTTCATTGTTATATTCAAACTCTACATTCTTAGTTCTAATTTCTCCATGCATATGATCAACAATAATTGAGTGTGTCATATATAAACCAATACCTGTACCTAATGATTGGTGTTTTGTAGTAAAATAAGGTTCATAAATACGCTCAATTATTGCAGGATTAATTCCTCCTGCATTATCGCGTATTGTTAAGAGAAAATTTTGTTTTTGTTGTTTTGCTTCAATAAAAACATAACGTTTATTGGTTTTATTTTGTAAAGCATCTTTTGCATTATTTAGAATATTTAAAATGGCTTGGAGTAGTTCATTTTGATACGTTTCAATAATAATATCTTCTTTGATATCCAAAATCAACTCAATTTGACTATCTTTTAATGCTGTACTTAGAATACTCATATCATCATGAATTAAACTTTTGATATTTAATTTTGTGATTTTTTTATCTTGTTGAAAGAAATTTCTAAAATCATCAATCGTATTAGATAAGTATTGGGAAGAGTCAATAATCTTTTCTAAAGAAGCTTTTGTTTCCTCGTCAGAATCTAAACCCAACTCTTTTTGCACTAAAATAGAAGAAGACAACATGGATATAGCACTTAAAGGTTGCCTCCATTGATGTGCAATATTACTAATCATTTCACCCATTGTTGCCATTTTTGATTGTAAACGCATAATATGCTCGCGCTTTTTTGTTGCAGTGATATCAGTCCATATTCCAACAAAATGAGAGATATTATCCTCATGGTCTTTAATTGAATTAATATGTAAAATAGAGATAAACTCTTCTTGATTCTTTTTTTTGTTGATAATTTCTCCATGCCAAGAACCTTCATTCAAAATATCTTGCCACATTAATCTATAAAATTCATTATTATGTTTTCCAGACTTCAAAACACTGGTTTTTGCACCTAAGAGTTCAATATTTTCATAGCCGGTTATTTCTCTAAATGCTTTATTGACACTTCGAATTGTCCCATCTTTATTCGTAATAGCAATAGCTTCTTGAGTTGATTCAAATAGCCGTTCAAACAGCTTAAGTTCTTCATTTCGATTACTGATATCGTGTTGCATTTTATCCATAGCATTGGCTAAAATACCCACCTCATTTTTGGTATCTAAATGTGGCACGTCAGTGGGAATATCTTTACCAATTTTTGTTGCGACTTGGGTTAACATCAGTAACTTAGAGGTGAGTTTTTTACCAATAAAATACGCTAAAACACATGAAAGTAAAATTTCAATTAAAATGATTAAATAGGTATTTTTTCTATTTTCACGTATCAATTCTAACTGGGACGTAATATCAAAAGCGATATGCATATGCCCAATATGAACATCTTCATTTGTAATTTGGGTAAATGTAAATGCAACATCCCTATTATTGACCTTTTCAAAGTGATTTTCATTGATTGCATTCACAGCATCTAGGTCTAAAATTTGATTCTCATAATTTGTAGAGACAATACGATCACTTGCATCTGAAATAATCACGTACATTAGGTTTTTAATACTTTTTGAGTTTTCTAAAATATTATCAAGTGTCGCTAAATCATAAACACTCAACGGTGATTTGATAAGTTCAGACATTAAAGTTGTAGTTGTATCAATTTTTTGCTCAACGGATTCTTTAGAAGTTTTTTCAATAACAATAAAATTCATTGTTACAATTAGAATAATAAAAAAGGCTTCAAGGCTAACAAAAGATATAATAAATCTATATTTAAAGGACATTTCATTCTCAATAAAAGCAAAAAGGTTGCTAAGCTGTACTATTTATAAAATAGTAATTTTTTAGTTTATTCCCTTTTTGCTTACAGACTGTTGAGTTATAGATACATGGTTCGGTACTTGGATTTTTTACTCATATCTTGAAAAATTGTAAACCACATAGAACCTGATAACGGCTGTTTTTCATCTAACATTTTGCTCAAAACCATCACCCCTTTTTCAATATCATCAAAACTACAATTAGTGAAATTAAAGCGAGCATAACTGCTAGTTTGTTCTTTATGATACAGAGCTTGGGAAGGCACAAAAGCAACTTTTTTTTCCATCGCTTTTTTGGCAAACTCCATGCTGTCTAAATCATCAAAGCAGCCATAGATAAACATTCCCCCTTTTGGAATGCTAAACTGAAAACTTGGCAAGTATCTTCGAAAACAGTAGTTCATGTATTGCATACGTTCAAAATAATCACGACGCACCTTTTTTAAGTGTTCTTCTAAAGAGTACTTTTCCATAAAGGTATCAATAATCATTTGATTTAACGTTGGTGTATGTAAATCAATGGACTCTTTTGATGCCAATAACTTATCTATCAACTGTTTATTGGCTCGTATCCAACCAACCCGAAGTCCTGGTGCAATGATTTTTGAAAATGACCCTAAGTGAAAGGAGTTTTCAACCATACTACTAATTGGTTTTTGAATGCTTCCATCAAATGCCAATAAAGAATAAGCTCCATCTTCAATAAGTAGATTTCCCGTTTTATTCAAAATGTTCGCAATTGTTTCTCGCTCCTTTAATGAATAACTTTTAGAAGTTGGATTACTAAAATCACTCATCAAATAAAGGTCATTTGAGCAGTGTAGTCTCTCCTCTAACTGTTCAATATTATCAAACCCTTTTACATCTAACCCCATATTAGAAAAAGCACTTAACGCTCCAACATATGAAGGGTTTTGCACTAACACTTCATCTTTGCCAAATACTTTTAAAATAATATCAAAAGCTTGTTGGCTTCCTGTAGTGATTAAAATCTCATCTTCATCTGTTTCAAAACCAAAAGTATCCGTATAGATATTGGCAATTTTTTTTCGTAAACTTTTTAACCCTTGAGACTGGGAATACTGCAAAGAGTTTGCATCTTTTAGAACTTTCGATGCGACCTTTTGAATCTTCTTCATGGGAAATAGTTTTTCATTTGGTAACCCACCTGCAAATGAGATTGTCTCTTTATCAATAGCATCAAGTATTTCTCGTATGTATGATCGTTTCATCTTAGCTCTCCTTTTAAATTTCACACATTATAAATGATTTAAAAGAGTTTATCTTTATCTTATATTTCATTTTATTTGTCTCATATTGCTTTTATTATTGTCTTGTGATAAAATAAAGCATGAAAAAAGATACAAAACACCTACGAGCAGATATTGTTAACCAATCCTTAGCCTACATCTATAGTTATATTGATACGAATATTACTCTTGAAGAGTTAGCCAAGCTTAATAGTGTGAGCAAATACCACTTTCATCGTATCTTTAAAGAAGAGACAGGGGAGAATCTCTTTGACCGTATTAGTTCCATACGTCTACAAAAAGCAGCAAATCTACTTATAACTAACCGTTATTCAACCATCAGCGAGATTGCACAGATGTGTGGATACAGTTCCCACTCATCATTTATCAAAGCTTTTAAACAACGATTTTCATATACCCCAACCCAGTGGAAAAAAGGAGCCTACCTAAGTTTTTCAAAAAAAAATGTGACCCTAGAAGAACAAATCAATGATGACTTTTTTCAAGTTGAACCCACAATTAAAGTTGTTCCCAAACGAACGTGTGCTTATATACGTCATAAAGGTTATGACCCATCAGTTGCTAAAACTTGGCAACGACTTATGGCATTTGCTTATGAAAGGGAGTTAGACAGCAGTGTTCAAATTGGTGGTTTTCATGATAACCCAGTTATTACACCCTATAACACATGTCAATATGTTGCTGCTTTTGAAGTTAGTAAAGATTTTGAGCCAACAAACTCAATTAGTAAAATAGATATTCAAGAGTCTTTGTGTGCTATTTTTCACTACGAAGGTGTTTATGGCGATGTGGTGAAACTGATGGTTTATATTTACCATATTTGGTTACCCAGTAGTGGTTATGAAGCAAAAACCTTACCACCTTATGCCATTTACCATAAAAACCACTTTTTAGATAATAACAAAAGTTTTATTGTTGACTTTCATATTCCTATTCGGGTTGTTTAGTTTTTCGTTTTAAACGTTTTGGAACCCGAGATTGAGAAATAATCACTCCCACTAAAATAGTTGCACTTGCAATTAAACCTTGAGTTGTGAGTTTTTCTCCTAAAATCAAAAAAGCTAAAATCAGTGTAAATACAGGAATCAGATTAACAAACATTGCTGCTTTTGACGCATCGATTTTTGTCAATGCAAAATTATATAGCCCGTATCCTCCCAAGGTAACTACAACCCCTAAGTATAACAGCCAAGAGAATGCTTCAGTTGTAAAGTTCATAGGAACAGTCAAATACTCATAAATAAAAAATGGAAAGAAAAAGATTGCCCCAATAAATGCCTGAATAGCCGTAATAAATAGTGCTGAGAATTTATCCACTAAATAGCGTGCTACAATGGTATAACCTGCACCACAAAACATAGCACATAACTCTAAAAAGTTCCCTAACATTGGATCAGGAGCACTAACTGTTGTTGTTGCTTGAACACTTAACCACACCGCACCTATCATTGCAATAAGTGAACCAAAGATAAGTTTTTTTGAAATTATCTCTTTTAGGAAGTATCCCGCTGCCATTGCAGTAATCAAAGGCATAAGTGAAGTAATCATTCCCGCTTGCGAAGCAGACGTATACAGCAGAGCTTTAGCTTCAAAAATAAAATATAAACAGGGTTCAAAAACTGCTAAAAGAAGAATAAATTTAATATCTCTTTTGGTAAAGTCATATTTCAAAAACCCTTTAATAAAATATACAAAACAGCATGATGCAATAAGCATTCTAAAAAAGATAACGGTAAACTCCCCTAAGTCAGCCATAGCAGATTTCAAGGCAATAAAAGAACTACCCCAAATAAACATGGCAAAAACAATAGAAACTAACCCAATTATATTAAGATTTTTTGACATTCTTAGACTCTTCTTTTAAAATAAGGGCGGTATTATACTCTTTTAAAATGACTTGTCAAGGAGTTATTTCGTAGTATAAATTCACACTATTTATAAGAAGTTTAAGTTTTATTCAGATACTATTACATCCCTAAAAGAGAAGCACCAAGAATACAGTGGTATTTTTGATGCTCTTCTTTAGACCCTTACAATTATACTTAAAGACAACGCCCCAGGATGGGAACATAGCAAGGCACCTTTTTTTATGGTGTGTTTGGGTATCTGGAGGAGAGTGCTGAGATTATCTCAAGCGCTCTTTTTTTTTGCTCAAAAATTCTGTTTTTTATACTAAATCTGAAAAATCACTGTTTAAAATCAAAATCTTTTTGGTCTTTTTATTATATAAAAACCGTTTATCTTTACGGTGTACCGCTTTTAAGATAATCATTTTGATCTCTTTAGAATCTTTATGGTGTTTTTTTAAATAAAGCGTAAAATTTTCAATACTAATAAAACGCTCTTTTTTATTTTCATTTTGTTTAGGGTTTGGGGTGGTTTTTTGTTCTTTTGTTGTTTCTAACATTGGTTTATAGATTGAACGCATCTCATTAAAAGCACTTTGCAGGAGTTTGATTTCAGAATTAAAAACTTCGATAATATTTTTTTGATTGGTCTCCAATCGTTTTACCTCTGATTTGTGTTGTGCACGAAGCCATTTTATTGACTTTTTCATCATCGTGATTTGTTCATCTTTTAATGCCACAATCTTTTGAGTATGTTCATCTTGAAGTTTTTTATATAATCTATAATCTTCTTGGGATTGAGTTGTTTTCTTTTTTGTAGCTGTCTCTTTTTGCTCAAGTTTAGTTGTAGGTTTTAAAGCAGGTTCTTCATATTCATCAGAGATATAAACATAGGTTTTTCCTGATTGTTTGATAGATTTAAGTTTTTTGTTACGAATTCGGTAGTGAACACCTTGAAGAGATATACCTAAGATTTCAGCCGCTTGTGCAGTGGTAACTAGTCTCTCCAAGATTTCTCCTTACATCTTTTCGCTGTCGACTTCAATAACCGTATGGACATTTCCACGTGGTTTAAAATCAGCAATTACTTTTAAGTAACGAGGCTGAAGTTTTTCATTAAGTGTATCGAAAATCTCATTGGCTGTGTTTTCATGAGAAATTTCTCGATGCATAAATGAGTTAATATAAAGTTTTAACGCCTTTAATTCAATCACCCATTTATTTGGAACATACTCTAATTTGATTGTTGCAAAATCAGGATATCCACTTCGTGGACACTTTGCCATGAACTCTGGAAGTTCAATATTTATTGTGTAGTTCTTTTCATTTTCGTTTGGCCAAAAATTTTCATCTTTATTAATGTCAAAATTAACAATCTCTTGTTCACCATATTTCATTTGTATTTACCTTTTATTTTCTATTCATATTTTTTAATAGTGCTTAAAATTGCCATTTTATCAAAATTTTACTTATAGCTGTTGTCAATAACTTTAAAATAACTTCTCAAACTATAATCTAAAGTTATTATTGTATAATATGTTTCAAAATTTCACAGAAAAGAGAGAATGATGACAAATATATATGATATCGCCATTATTGGTGGGGGTCCTGGTGGTATTGGTACTGCGATTGAAGCTGCCGTTCACGGTATTGAAAATATTCTGCTCATTGACAAAGCAGACAATCACTCCAGTACTATTCGAAAATTCTATAAAGACAACAAACGTGTTGACAAAGACTGGAAAGGTCAGAAAATGGATATTGAAGGGAATATCCCTTTTATGGACGGAACTAAAGAGACAACACTGGACTTTTTCGACCAACTTCTAGATGAAGAAAAAATCGACACTGCATTTAACACCGAAGTTGAAAATGTTGTTCGAGACGAAGAGAATGACTGTTTTTTAATCACAACTGCAACACAAAGTTTTAAAGCCATTGCTGTTGTTGTAACCATAGGGAAAATGGGAAAACCAAACAAACCAAGCTATAAAATTCCACCATCAATCAAAGAATATGTTAACTACAATCTTGATAAATGTAACGAAGGGGAGAAGATTTTAGTTGTAGGTGGTGGAAACTCAGCGGCTGAATATGCTTATGAATTAGCCGATGAAAATAACACCGTGACCTTAGTTTACAGAAGAGATGAATTTAACCGTCTCAATCCTGAAAACGAGGATATTTTATATCAATACAATGGTCAAGAAAAACTTCGTTTACGAATGAACACCGATGTTGAATCAGTGGAAAATGAACATGGTAAAGTAAAAGTTAATTTCAATGATGGTTATTACACCATATATGACCGAGTCATCTATGCCATTGGAGGAACAGCTCCGGTTGATTTCTTGAAAAAAGTTGGTATTGAAACCGATAATGATGGGAAACCTATCTATGACGAACACTACAGAACAAATGTACACTGTTTATATGTTGCAGGAGATATTGCCTTTAATACAGGTGGTTCAATTGCAGCAGCTTTAAATCATGGATATCATATTGTAAATTCATTTATGCGTCGAAGTGGGAAAATATACGCCCATACTGATAAAATTGAAGAGTTTATGACTAACAATCCAACCTTTAGACACTAAAGATATTTATGAAAGAGTTTACACCAACTAAACTCTTTCTTGGTATCACCCTTACACTTTTTTTCTTTGCCTCAAACTCTTTATTATGCCGATGGGCAATGGCTGAACATACCATCGATGCTTATAGTTTTACCTTTTTACGACTTCTTTCAGGAGCATTAGCTTTACAGCTAATTCTTTATTATAAAAATAGATCCCTTAGCTTTGATATGAAGAAAAATTGGTTGAGTTCTTTTATGCTTTTTTGTTATGCCATTAGCCTCTCTTATGCTTATATTGATATTGATACAGGATTGGGAGCACTCATACTTTTTGCAATTGTACAGCTGAGTATGGTGCTGAGTGCACTTTTTTTAAAAGAAGTACTACCTTTCCAAAAGATTATTGGGTTAGCAGTTGCCTTTATGGGGTTAGGGTTTTTACTCTTTCCAAAAGGAGATATTGAGCTCTCTTATATTCATGTATTACTCATGATGCTTTCAGGATTAGCATGGGCTGTTTACACACTTCTTGGAAAGAAGAGTGTGCAACCACTTAAACATACTGCTGATAACTTTTTAAAATCATTGGTTTATGTTGCTATTAGTTTTATTTTTATTGAAAGCTGGTTTGTTAGTTTAGAGGGTCTTATTCTTGCTTTAATTTCAGGAGCAATTACTTCAGGAATAGGTTATGCTTTATGGTATTTCTTATTACCTAAAATTACTATCATTACAGCAAGTGTTGTTCAGCTCATTGTTCCCGTTATTGCTATCTTTTTAGGTTTGCTTTTTTTACAAGAAGAGATTAGCCTTACACTTATTATTTCTACGGTTATTATTTTGAGTGGTATTTTGTTATGTATTACAAAAAAGGCTTAAAATTTATGGTCATCTTTTGCAGAACACTGCTCACAATTCATTTTTCGTTCATCAACACCACACGTAACACATACAGGTAGATGCCCAAACTCTCTTTGAATTGTACTTCGTGGATTCGTTGCTGCTATATAACTCACATTTAACACCGGATCATGAACCAATCTGTTTAAAATCTCTGCTGTTACGTTAATATTTTTTGCTAAAGCACGTCTTACTAACATGGCAGGGTACTCAACAAGGGTTTCAATCTGTTTCATACAATTCGTTGTTAATGCAACTTCAACAAGCTCTTCAACAGTTTTTCCTGCTAAATTCATCTTACACTCCTATTAAAAGTAAAAAAGTTTTGTCTATTATATCATGAGATTTACATTTTGTGACAAAAAAAAGACTTAATTTTATAATTTTTTTGTTATTTTTTGTGATTATTATAAGAATATTTTATTTTATGTAGTTTGATACTTCTATGAGATTTCTATCAGGGTCACGTAAGTATATGGATAGGATAGCTCCTAAAGCACCTGTTCTTTGTACTGGCCCCTCTTCAATATCTATTTTGATACTATTGAGAAACTCTATAACTTCATACAAATTATTTTCAGTGATAAAGCACAAATCAGCACTGCCTGATTGAACCTGAAACGCTTTGGGCTCAAATTCTTTACCTAATTCATGAAGATTTATCTTCTGCTCACCATAAACAAGCCCAATTCGATTATTTTTAAAGACCTCTTTTTTCATACCTAACACTTTGGTATAAAAAGTAACCGTTTTCTCAATATCTTTTACTGTTAATACTAAGTGGTCAAGGCTTTTTACAGTTAGCATAGTAATTCCTAAATAATTTTTACATCATTACTAAGAGTATAACCAAGACCTGTTACAATTTTAATACTATCATCGGGCAATTTTTTACGCAGTCGTTTAATCAAGGCTCGAATGTTATCTAGGTTGGTAATCTCACCTTCCCAAACATAAGCTTCTAACTCTTCATAACTAACTACACGGTGAATATTTTGAATAAAGAGTTCTAAAAAAAGAATCTCTTTTTTAGCCAAAATCACCTTTTCACCTTTTTCATATAAAATATGGTCAATAAAACTGTATTGACAGTCATCACTAAATTGAATGAACTTACTCTCTTGACGACATAAGGTTTTAACTTTTTGAACCAACTCATAAATAAAGAAAGGTTTTTTGATATAGTCGTTACACCCCTTTTCATAAGAGGTTTTGATTTTTTCTAACTCGTGATTTGAACTAATAATAAGCACAGGTACATCACTAAAATAGTCTCGCACATGTTGTAAAACAGAAATTCCATCAATTGAAGGCACGTTAATATCTAGAATAAAACAACTGTAACCATTATTGATAGCATCTAAAGCCTCGTCGCCGTCATTAAAAGTATCCACTTTAAAGTGCTCTTTTTCAAGCCCCTTTTTAATCACATTTTGTAGTGCTTCGTTATCTTCTAAAACTAATACTTTCATCTATTTACCTTGTACGCTCTTTAATTTTATTCTAAAACATGAACCATCATGCAGGTGTTTAAATTTTATCTTTCCACCCATTTTATCTTCAATAATCAACTTCGTCATATAAAGACCTATTCCGTGACCTTGTTCTTTTGTTGAGAAGTATTGTACAAAAATTTTGTCTACAGCTTCTTTAGAGATCCCTGGTCCATTATCAATAATATCAATAAGAAGCGAATCATGTTTATTATATAAGTTAATCGTAATATGTCGATTCTTCTCACTGTTTTGAAGCAGTGCATCTTTGGCATTATGCACAATATTTAAAATAGCTTGCATAAACTCATTTTCATAACCATATACCATGAGATTAGTCTCAGGGGTGACATTGATTTGTACATCCACATAATTGTACTTCATATTGTGTCTGACAATATTCAACATAGATTTTATCATATTATGCACATCAAAATTAGTTTTTTCTTTTGAAGGAATAATAAAATCTTGAAAATCATTAATAGTATTGGTCATATACTGCACTTGCGTCATGATATTATTAATATGATAACTCTCTTCCTCTTTTTCACTTCGCTCTTGGGAATAAAAGAGATCTTGAGCTAATGCTGTTATGGCAACTAAAGGGGATTTCCACTGATGTGCAATGGAAGAGAATACTTCGCCAATTTCAGCTAACTTTGTTTGTTGTATCATATATTGAGTCTGTTTTGCTTTTTCAACTGCAGCCTCTTTTTCTTTAGTGATATCCGTAAAAATTGTCACCACACCACTCATAGAAGGGGATGATTGATAAGAAGCTTGGTGAATAAAATAAATACGTTTTTCACCCTTTCGGTTTCGAATTGTGATTTGAGAATCCTCTAAATTCCCTGCATTAAACTGCTCAAGATAGTTAATAATACGCCGCACTTGGGGATAGTTGTGGAAAAACTTATTTAAGGTATGCCCTTGTAGTGCTCCACATGGAAGTTCAACTAACTGACAAAACTTCACATTGGTATCTAAAATCACCCCATTTTTATCTTGCCAAAAAATGGGAGAGTTGATAGCATTCAATAATGCCTTATCAAACTCGATTCTCTCTTGTAATTGTCGAGCTGTTTGCTGTTTACTATATAACGCTTGCACCAAACCAAAAATAATCACAATAAGAAAGGGACTGATTAAAAACACCGAGTTAATCAGGGTTCGGTATTTATCAAAGAAACCAATAGGGGCATTGATGAGTTTAATATTTTGTAAATTTGCAGGAAGTATGATATTAAAATCTTTGAGTTTTTTAGCATCAAAGATATACTCAAAAGCCTCATTGGTTTCCACATCAGGCAAGGCTATACGATCATATAAAATTTTAAGTGCTTTTCGTCCTGTTTTTAAACCCATCTTTTCAATAGAGATAACTTTTCCTCCAATTGCACCCTTATCCATAAAAAGAGTGTCGGTTACAAATACTGGAAGTTTAAAACTATTAATAGCAAAGGAGATTTCATTGGTTTTATAAAATTCGCCACTTCTATCATTGGTATATCGTACAAAAAGTATGGCTTCATCTTTTTTAAATGTTGAAAAATACTCTTTGAACTCTTCTAATGTATCATCACGTAAATACTCTATTTCAATTTTATCTTTTACATTTAAAATGGCCTTTCGAATAAAAGGGCTACTCTCATTTCCATTTTCACTTCGGTCATTTAAAATATAGAGTTTTTTTAATCGTGGCATCACTTTTTGTATAAGTTTAATATTATCTTCAATGGAAAGATCTCGAATAATTCCATTAATTTTTGCTTCAACGCCATACACTTTTGTCAACTCTTGCGAAACCTCTTCAACTCCTGTAAATAAAATAGGGGGCTCTCCGTGAAATAGTCCCTTATAACTTTTAACTGCAAAGTGATAAGCAAATCGGTCAATAGTAATAATCAAGTCATATTTTCTATTTTTAAGTTGAATGGAGTATAAGTCTCTCAAACTATCCACATAAGCACGGGAGTGTATCTGTTTTGAGTCCATATATAATATGTTGATATTAATATCTTCATAAGGATAAAAAACTTTTTCAATATTATTAATAATAGTGTCCGTTAATTCAAACCCTTTATGATAAGAGTTTAAAATAAGAACATTTTTATTAGATTGTGCAAAAAGCGAGGTAGAAAAAAAGAGTAAAAAAAGAATTAAAATCCATCGCATATAAGACCTTCGTTTAATAAATTCTATATTTTACCCTATTTAGAATTTACAAAACTAATTTATATCCAATACCTTGGAAATTTTTTAGAACTTTTGATGGAAGTTTCTTTCTAATATTTCGTGCAAAGAGTCGCATTGCATTTGCAGACACTTCTTGTTCTTCCCAAATTGTTATCATCATCTCTTCATACGTCACAACTTTCTCTTGTTTTAATAACATCTTTAGAAAAACAGTCTCTTTTTGGGTTAAAAAGAATTTTCGCGTTGGACCTTTAACCACTGAGTTTTTTTCATCAAATGTCCAAGAAGGTGTTAATTCATGAATCGTTTTCGTTTTGAAACTACTCAAAAATTTATCAAGTGCTTTAACTATCATATCATTATGAAATGATTTAGGTATCTCTAACTGAAGTTGATTATCAGTTACTCGGATATCTTTAGTATATGAGTTTTTTAGTGTTTGAATAACGTTTGATTCTATTCCTGTAATATCAATTTTAATAGAGTCAACCATATTTATTCCTTTGTATAAAATTTTAAAAATATCCTTAATTTTTAACATAAAGAAATGAAATCAAAAGGACTTTTTAAGTGCCAAAAATAACCAGAAAAGTCCTTTTGAGTTCATTTTAGTAGCTTATACTGCTTATGAACAAACACAAACCAAGGAGAAAAGATGAGAAAATTAACAGCAGTAGCATTAGCAGGGGCACTAAGTGTACCAA
>LPNY01000223.1 GCA_001655195.1 Arcobacter sp. EP1 | reverse complement strand
CTTTTAATTCATTCTTGCTTAGTTTACTATAAGGATTAAGAAATTTATCATTTTCTACATTCGGAGCTTTTAAAATACTCTTGATAAAATGCTTTAGGAAAACTTTTCTACTGATCTTGTTATAATTACAATAGTTACTCAAACTAGAGTAGAACTTTATAGGTTGAATCAGAATCATTTTTTTAACTAAATACTTAATAATATCACCATAGGATATAGTATTATTGCCT
>LPNY01000082.1 GCA_001655195.1 Arcobacter sp. EP1 | reverse complement strand
ACGATGTTGATATTTTAGAACAAGCCAGCCCAATGCACGATATAGGAAAAGTTGCTATACCTGATTCTATACTAAATAAACCTGGGAAATTAGATGAAAAAGAGCGTTTAACCATTGAGACTCATGCAATCAAAGGTTACAATATGCTAAAACACTCAAATAGAAAACTACTCCAAGCAGCAGCTATAGTTACTTATGAACATCATGAAAAATGGGATGGTACAGGTTACCCAAGAGGTTTGAAAGAACATGATATACATATATATGGTCGTATAACTGCACTTGCAGATGTTTTTGATGCACTCGGATCAAAAAGATGTTATAAAGAGGCATGGAAAGATGCAGAGATATTTGCTCTTTTAAGAAAAGAGAGAGGAAAACATTTCGACCCAAAACTTATAGATATATTTTTTAAAAACATAGATGAATTTTTGGAAGTTAGAAGAACACTAGTAGATTAAAATTTTCAAAGATTAATTATTATGGGACTTAATGCAGTAAAATTAGTAAGAAAATAGCTAACTTAACTTTTTAATTTTAGGTATATTTCTATTGCTTTTTCATTGGAGAAGTATTTTAGGGATATATCTTCATCATTGATATAATTTGTTTTACCAAAGTTTTCGTGACACGCTTTACAGTTTGATTTTGATTCAATATTAGGGTGTTTAAAAGTATCTCTTGGAATCACTGCGTGTATATCTCTCCAATATCTTGTTTTTGTAATCCGGTATTTATTTTTTCCTGTAGTTGTTTTTATTATGCCTTGAGAGATTTCGGTATCAGATGTTTCTGCACTATTTGATAATATATATTTTTTTATACTATTAAAATTAGGAACATCCTTTGTTAAGTCTTTATTAAAATGCTCTTTTTGATTTGATAGTGCTATTTCCCACATAT
>LPNY01000004.1:446-1871 GCA_001655195.1 Arcobacter sp. EP1 | reverse complement strand
ATTTCATATGTCATACCAACTTGTGGTATAACGTCACCATAATAATTCATAGTTACTTTTTCACCGTCAATATTTACAGTGAGTTGTGTGTTATGTTCATCATCGTTAACTTCAATAATTTCACCAACATAATTTGTGACCATCATGCCCCAACCAGTCATTCTTACAGAGAAGTCTTCTATGATGTATGGCTCAATGTTTATAGTATCATTTTTCATAAATAACTTAACCGTTTCACCTAAATGAATAGATTCAAGGTGTTCTTTTCCAATTGTAAAGATTTCAACAATATCTCCAGACAGTACGTGTACATCATTACCATCAATTTCTATCACTTCGCCAATTGCCTCACCTTCAATAGATGTTGTGCCCCTTGGTATATCAAGACTTGATGAAATACTAATTCTCGTAGCAGTGGCTTGAGCAGGTATGCTTTTAGTGATTATTTGAGCATAAAAATCAATGTTCATACCAACTGATAAGTCAGATAAATTGAAGTTCTTATCAGCCATATACGTTGGAATAATATATTCTGTACCATTTGATGATGTAGCATGAATTATTAATTCACCGTCGTCATTTCTAGTTAAATCATCAATAATTGCTTGGATTTTATCATTTTCTGAGTAAACTTTAGTTACAAGTTGCTCGTTTTCATTAAAAAAGATAACATCAAATTCATAAGTATTTCCAATTTCAACAATTGTATCTTCCGTTAATTCAAATACTTTTTCACCCTCATCAGTCATGACTGTAATATTATTATCTTCATGAGCAATAACTTCACCTGTGATTCTTAAGATCATTTGTCCCATACTTGTGTGTCTAATTGTAAAATCGTCTTTAATGTAAGGCATTAAAGAATACTCTGTATCGGTTTCTTTTGTCACATAAACAGTTTGACCTAAGTAGAAATTTTTATGTTGGTCATTAGATACACTATAAACTTCAGCAATATCTCCAGTTAAGATATCGATACTGTTATCACCAAATCCAATAATTTCTCCAATCGTTTCAACAGACTCTTCATTGATACTAACATCTTCAGTTGAGAGATCTGTAACATCTGACCTTGTACTAATAGCAACATTTTTTGAATCATCTGTAATGACTTCACTACTGTTAGCACCACATCCTGTAAATAATAGTGATGCTGATAATAATCCGATAGCAATATTTTTTTTATTCATTTGAGTTCTCCTTTTATTTAAGCTCTATAACATATGACGTAACTAATATAGATTAGTTTCATATTTTTATATACTGACTATGTTACTTAGACGTGTGCGATTAAAAAAAGTTCCGATTTTATGGTTAAATATGCCTGGAGTCTATCATAGGAATTTATGTTATGGTATAATTTAGAGGATTATGAGAGGATGGTGAAGCTTATACAAATGCTATGGACAATTTAATTTCAAGCGC
>LPNY01000004.1:0-255 GCA_001655195.1 Arcobacter sp. EP1 | reverse complement strand
AAGAAAAGTATGTGTGGAATAGTAGGGTACATTGGTGAAAATAAGGCGTTGCCGGTGTTATTAAATGGATTATCAAAATTAGAATATAGAGGTTACGATTCAGCTGGAATTGCATTACTAGAGAATGAATCATTATTTGTTAAGAAAAGAAAAGGGAGACTACTCGGTTTAGAAAATGAACTTGATGTAGATAAACATAGTTCTTTAATAGGTATAGGACATACACGTTGGGCAACTCACGGAGCTCCAACTGAG
>LPNY01000003.1 GCA_001655195.1 Arcobacter sp. EP1 | reverse complement strand
ATACAAGAAACAATATGCGCATCAACATAGAAAAGTCTTTGACTGTACTTGAGGATGATCATGAGGTTTTATGGCACGTTGACAGGATTGCTTTTGATGGCAAACTCACATTTTTCTGTCGTTATAAAAATTTGAAACTGGAATGGACCATGATGCCATCGATGACAGAAAAAGTATTTATAGAATCCTTTAAATTTAACGGTGATGTTACTGGATTCAAAGTGAAGCCTTATCATCATCATTATAAGACCAAATGCTTTAGAAAATGCAAGTT
>LPNY01000062.1 GCA_001655195.1 Arcobacter sp. EP1 | reverse complement strand
GGGCTTGTTCAACACCCGAATAAGGTGTCGGCTGACGCGACACCTATTCTTATTTGTTAGGCATATTTTGCTACTAACTGTTTCGCTTTATCTATGCTAGTAATACTATCTAGGCCTAAAAAACCAATAGCACATAAATATAATGAAATAACAAACCATGAAATATATTGCAGGGGATTAAGTTCAATAAAATGATGACTTGTAACAAGCATATAAAATCCTAATCCACCCAAAATTGCATATTGAAACCAAGCAATTAATTTTTTTAACTTTAAGTCTTTTTTATTTTTATAAAATTCCACTTTTTTATAATCGCTACTGAAAGTAGCAAACGGTCTAGAATTTTTGAACATGAAAATTAGTTCTGTTGGTGAGTCAGAGTTTAAGAAAAGACGTATACCTTTGTATGGTATTTGAACTTTAAAATGATCCAAAAACAACTGTTCAACAATGAAAAAATCCTTAATTTGGTTTTCTTTCATATAGTTAATCAAATTAGTTAATGTCTCGGTATGCTTTACTCTGTTTTTAGAAAAATATTCTCTTATTAATTTCACTACCCACAAAATCAAAATAACAAAAAACAATGAACCGCTAGGGGTATCAATTAGCTTAATTCCTTCTGATATCAACTTGATTTCCATATACTCTCCAATATGCCTAGACATAATGACTCCCCACAAAGTGCTAGCCTCTAAATTCGTGGGTTAGTTTTACA
>LPNY01000180.1 GCA_001655195.1 Arcobacter sp. EP1 | reverse complement strand
AAACTAAAAATGTTTTTATCATTATTCTGATAAACAGTAAACCTAACAGCTTCAGAGAAATATTGGTTTCCAGTGAACAACCAGTTAAGAGGAACATTAATAACACCTAGATTTGAGTTGTTTTTATTGATTTGTCTACAGAGAAGTTTACGATTCTTAAATGAAGAATAACCAACTTTACGAGGTTCAAAAGAGGTCACACCATCAGTATCACGAACAAATTTATTATCTTTATCGATAACAGTATTATCCTCATCAACAACTGATTCATGTTTAACAAAAGAAGAAGATAGCTCATCATCTGGAGAACCTTGTTGTTTCATATTATACATTAATTCTTGTAAGTAAGGTTTCTTAATTGAAATATAGTTATTA
>LPNY01000055.1 GCA_001655195.1 Arcobacter sp. EP1 | reverse complement strand
ACTGGGAAAAGAAGAAGAGATTACTAAGACAACAACAAGTGTAGAAGAGAACTCTTTATCTGATGAAAATGTAAATATCGAAACAGAAATACAAGAAAAAGTAGCTAAAAGTATCAAAGAGACTTTAGAATCAAGTTCTATCAAAGAGGCACTTAAAGGAATGAAAGTAAATGTATCAATAACATTTGAAGAGGATAATTAACAGTGAGAGGTGGAATGCTGATTATATCAGGACCTAG
>LPNY01000158.1:249252-274851 GCA_001655195.1 Arcobacter sp. EP1 | reverse complement strand
TAGAGCAAGTCCATGGTAAGGACGAGGTTGCAGGTTCAAATCCCGCCGTGAGCACCACTTTTTTCTTTACTTCGTAAAAGAAATCAATTTACTAATCACTCTTTTTAAATCACATCATTTAAACTTTTATTCAGTCACTTACTTGTAGTAAACTCCTTAATAAAAGAAAACCTTTGCCTAGAACTTTTTCAAAATATCATATATTAAATTGACTTTAAGATAATATTAGTTTTATTTAAAATCATCATAGTCTAATTTGTTTATTAAAAAAGTTAAAATTCCTGTTAGTGAAATAATAAGAAAAGGAAACTACAAGCTAAAAAAACTCTTTGTAGTTCTTATTTATAAGAGGTTCTAGAAAATCATGAAATACTATTAAATATAATATAAATCCTAATACACCTATAAAAAATTTAAGCATAATTTACCTTTATTATGCTAATTTTTAAATGTTTTCTCTCGTTTTAAATCTCTGATTTTTTGTAACTCTTGCATATTCATGCGATGACAAAGTTTAACGCCATAAAGATAGATAATCCACGAAACATAAATCCAAAAGAATGTAAAAAGCAATATTGCCATAGAGCCATAAATGGTCGAGTAGGTTTGATTGTAGATAATATAATAGACAAAGAGATTTTTGGTTACTGATAGGGCTACAAGGGTTGCTAATGAAGAGAATACTGCAGCTTTCATGGTAATATGTCGGTTAACTGTCAATTTAAACATAGTAATGAAAATACCCCATGCAAAAATGAAAGTTATACCATAATCAAATATAGTATTGTTATATGATGAGTTTATAATAATATAGAGTGCAAAAATGATAGGTGAAATAACGATGAAGCCTAAATAGAAGAAAAATGAGGCTGCAATTGATTTACGTTTTGCTTTATGTATTTTATTGACAATATACTCAAAGTCTTTAAAGAACATGGTAAAAACAAAAAGCATATAAACAATACCAATCCCTCCAAGTTTATCTGAGTTTGATAAAAAGGTTTTAAAGAGAACAATCAGGTTATCAGAATGAGAGGGATTGATAAAACTGATGATGTAATTTAAAAATGGGTCTAAGTAGTCATGGAATTGCTCTAGATTTGAAGTAATTGCTATAAGTAGAGCAATGATAGGCAAAATAGCAAAGATTGTAAAAAAGCTAAGACTTGCTGCGTAATATGTGGTATCATCATTAAAAAATGAATCTAATCCATCAATAAAACGTCGCAATGGCTTTTTTTCAATCTCTTGCATTTTGTTTTCCTAAGTGTTTTACAGCCCCATTTTAAAAGGATTTAAAATATTATTTGGATCAAAAGCTTTTTTAATGCTTCTAAATAATTCAATTTCTGCATCATTAAATGCTATATTCATAAATGGTGCTTTTGATAAACCAATACCATGTTCACCTGAGAGTGTTCCTCCCATGTCAACAACTAGTTGGAAAATCTCTTCAATAGCTTTATGTCCATCGTGCATCTCTTGTTCGTTATTTTTGTCTTTTACCATCACGTTAACATGAATATTACCATCACCAGAATGTCCAAAACATGGAACTTTGAATCCATATTTATCACCAATCTTGTAAATCTCTTCTAAAGCTTCAGGAAGTTTACTTCGTGGTACTGAAATATCTTCATTGAGTTTTTTAGTTCCATAAACCATAGTTGCAGGACTTGCATTTTTTCGCGCAAACCAAAGCTTAGCTGCTTCTTCTTGGGTTTGTGCAATGATAAATCCATTGGAACCATTCTCTTTAAATGACTTTTGAAGGGTATCTAATTGAGCTTGAACTTCTGACTCTGAGTTTCCATCAACATCTCCCACTAAAATTCCACCAGCATCTTGTGGTAATTCAATATCTGGAAATTTTTGTTTTAAAGCATCAATGACTAAAGCATCCAAAAATTCCATAGCCACAGGATTTGCGCCCGCTGCTAGTGATTTAAATACAGCATTCATTGCTTTTGTAACATCTGGGAAAATACCCATGTATGTTTGTTTGAATTTTGGTTTTGGAATAAGTTTTAAAGTAATCTCTGTAATAATTGCTAAGGTACCTTCTGAAGCAATTAAGATACCAGCAGTGTTATATCCCGCAACATCTTTGATGGTTTTTTTACCTGCAGTAATAATTTCACCATTAGGCAAAACTGCACGAAGGGCAACTACGTAGTCTTTTGTAATACCATATTTTGCTGCTCGCATTCCACCTGCATTTTCTGCTACATTTCCACCAAGGGTACAATATAATTCACTGGCAGGATCGGGTGGGTAAAATAGACCTACCTCCTCAGCTGCCTTTTGAAAATCCATATTAATAACACCTGGTTGAACACGTCCTAGCATATTTTCCATATCAATTTCTAAGATTTCATTCATGTACCGTTCAAGTGAGAGAATAATTCCTCCATGTGATGGTAATGCACCACCTGTGAAACATGACCCTGCACCTCTTGGTACGATGATAATTTTGTGTTCATTACATAGTTTCATTACTTCTGATACATCTTGTTCATTTCGTGGGAATACAACTGCATCAGGCTCAAATCGTTCACGTGTTGCATCATAACAATAAGCAATAAGGTGTGCCTTATCGCTTTTTACATTGTCATCACCAACAATTTTTTTGATTTCTTCTAAGTGTGCTGGATTAATCACCCTCAACCCCTAAAATATTTTTATAGTACGTAGTATAGTCTGCTTTTGTTGTTTTTGAACCATCTCCATACAGGATCTCGTCTTCACTTCTTTCATCATCTTTGAAGTAGTCTAGTAGCCCAAATAGGTTACCCCATGCACTGTCTAAAATTGATTCTTCAATTTTTTCAATTCGAGTATAGAATGGCATACTTGTTTCACCAGGGATATATGAAAGTGGTTTTGTTCCTAAAATAGTAAATGTTTGTGTATCTACAATATAAACTTTAGATTCAATAACAATAAAGATTGTTCCCATATTTTGCGCTAAGGCATACTCTTGAATATCGTTTTTAGATGGTGTTGGATTTGTATTTACTTTTAAATACGCTCCAAATAAATCAGAATGTGGGAAGTTGTTGTTGTTAAACTTTTTTCTTACATTTCTAAAACTCTCAGAGTTTGGTGCAATAAGTAGTGATTCATCATATAAATAGTTTAATACAAATTTGTCTCCACTGGCTGGTTTTCTATTTGAAGTTGGTATTGCATTTTGTTTAAGACCTAAAAAAGGAATAAATTTAATGGTTGAAGAAGTAGACGAACTTTCCTGTACATAGGCACTTGATACAATAAGTGTTTTACCATTTTCGTATTTGTGTTGAATTACACCACTTTGACCAACTTTTAAATTTCCAATATTGATTTGAGCTATTTTTTCTGAAACATTTGAGATAAGAATATCTGAATTACTAAACGTGATAGGTTTTTTTGACTGCATGTTCTTTTTTACATCGTCTTTTTTTATGGTTACAGGATTTTTAGTTGTTAAAACATAAGAGTAATCTAATCCCTCTTTTGCTCCTTTGATTAAGATATCCTCAATAAACCAACCTTTTTGCTTCATCTGTTTTAATGAGTATTCCCCTTGACACTCTCCACCATTTAGTGGTGTAGTTTCAATAGAAGAGGGTTTGTCCCAACCATTTTTATGACAGATTGTTGTTTTTGCATAGATAGTTTGTGCAAGTAAAAGTGATGCACTTACAAGTAATAGTTTTGTTTTATTCATATGTTTCATTTATTTTTTCCTTAATTTGCTTGTAATTGTGTTAATGTTTCTTTTACTTCATCAACATGAAGTGTTTCAATGGTTTCCCCATTCTTTTTTCTTTTTTTACGAACACTAACTTTTTCCCAAAGAGCAGCGATATTACCTTCTGGATTAATAATAAAGGTGCTTCGTACGACGCCCATAGATTCTCTACCCATAAATTTTTTAAGTTGCCATACACCATAGTCTTCACACATCTTTTTATCAACATCTGATAAAAGAGTAATCTCTAAATCTCTTTTTTCAATAAAGTTTCTATGTTTTGTTGTTGTATCTGGGCTAACTCCAAGAATGATAGCATCTAGATCATCAAACTGAGGCAAGGCTTGTGTAAAGTCACATGCTTGTGTTGTACACCCAGGAGTATTATCTCTTGGATAAAAATAAAGGACAATCCATTTTCCTTCTAAGTCTCGTAAACAAATCTCTACATCATCTTGATTTGGAGCACAAAAAAGTGGTGCTTTCGAACCTACTTCTAACATCTTTTTCCTTTTTTATATTCTTAATATTATTTTATTGCGATGAATGTTGCAAAGTTCACCCATTTAAATAGGGTCTCACAGTGCGTAAAACCTGCATCTTTTATCATCTTTCTATTTTCATCTTCACTATAGGGGATAAGTACATTTTCTAAAGCTTCTCGTTTTTGAGCTATTTCGAATTCACTGTATCCTTGTGTTTTTTTAAAATCATAATATTCATCAATACACTGCTTATTAAGGACTTTGTGAGGAGATATGACTTTTTCACTGAAAATAAAAACACCTTTATCATTCAAAGAGTTGTAAATTTTAGCAATAAGTTTTTCTCTTTGTAGAGGCCTTATGAACTGTAATGTATAGTTTGAAATAATTAATTGTGCTTGGGTTAAATCTGCATCGAATATGTCAGATTCTATTAACTTAATATCAACGCCAAATGCTTTACATTTATTTGCTGCACGATCTAGCATTGCTTTTGAATTATCAATTCCTATCAGTTCTAAGTTTTTATCACAATGTTTAGAGAGTTCGATTAGCGTTGAGGCAGTTGAACATCCTAAGTCATAAACTTTATTATCTTCTTCTAAGAACTTTAATGCAAAATTTATAGTAAGACGTTGCATCTCTTTGTAAAAAGGCACAGACCTATTTAACATATCGTCAAAAACAGAGGCAACTTCTTCATCGAATTCAAACTGTTTTTGAATTGATTTTTCAAACACTTTATCAATCATGTGGATATTTTAACTAAATAAGGTTTAATTGTTATTTATCAATAGATTGAATTACAAGATTTAGCTTTTTACTAGAAGAAAAACAGGAGATTTCATCACAGGCTAGATAGAGTTTTGTTGCTTCTTCTTTTGTGAGTAAAAATGGGTATTTGATAGTTGCAATTTTTTTACTGTTTTTTAAAAGATTTTTTTTGTTTGATTTTAGGATTTTATCCCCATATTCTACTCGTAACAAAGCGCGTATTGCTTCAGGGTGAGTATCAAGATTATTGAGTACGTTATTTTTTTGTTCTATCAATCGTTTTTTTGTTTGTGATAGTAGTGTTAAATCAGAATTGAGACTTGCAAGGCTTAAGCCATTCTGAAAGTGTCTTGATAGGGGAGATACGTAATATTTGTCATTAAATGAAGCTGGGTATTGTGTTGATTTAGTTAAAAACCATGTCTTGTTTTTATAGTAGTTTTTATCTGTATAGTTATGAAGTGTTAATGCTAAACTCAGATAACTTTTTTTGAACGTCTTTTGGTATGCAGTTATTAATAAATCTGCGACAAATACATAATCTTCAAAAAGAGCTTTTTGTATAGGAAATCGATAGTCGAGTTTTTTGTGATAGAGTTGTTCATTCATATAGAGACGTTTAATCAATGAATCTAAAGATTTCTCTGCCATTTTAAGATATTTTTTATCCAAGGTTGATACTTGATAAAGTGCTTTTATCATGAGAGCATTCCAAGAAGTGATAATTTTATTATCAACAAAAGGTGGTGTTCTTTTTGTACGCAGTTTTTTTAACACTTTAACTGCTTTGTTTAAATTTTTTGGTGCTTTTTTAGTGGCATATGCCAAATGAATATTGTTTTTTTTGTCTTCAAAATTACCAAACTCATCTATTCCTAAGTATTCGCATATGGTATCGTAGTTAGATATTTTTGCTTTTTTCAAAGCATACTTGACTTCGTCGTAAGTATAAGTGTAATAAAAACCTTCTTCTTTCTCTTTTTCTTTATTTAAACTATCTGCATCAATTGCGCTGTAGTAGAGGTGTTCTTTTGTTTTAAATGTCTCGTTAGTAAAGGCAATCATTTTAAAAATAATTTTTTTATAGCGTGGGTTTTGAGTATGTTGGTAGGCTTTAAAGTAGAGGGGTATTAGTTCTGCTTGAGTATAGAGCATTTTTTCAAAATGAGGTACAATCCAATCAGCATAAACACTGTATCTGTAAAAACCACCCTCAATGTGATCAAAGATTCCGCCATTTGACATTGCATCTAAACTATTATATACAAGACTAAATGTTTCTTTATTTTTTGTAAGTTGTGCAATATCAAGAATAAGATTCAGATGTGTTGCCAAAGGAAATTTAGGTTGTTTGTCAAACCCTTGATAAACTTTATCTGATCTTTTTTTCATTTGCATTAAAAAGTTATCACTTAAAGATTTATTAAGAGGTTGTTCCTTTGCTTTTTGATTAATGATTGATTCGTATTGAGTAATTTGTTGAATAAGTTGATTGTCTTTTTGAGCATAGCGTTTGGCAATTCTGGGTATTAGGGTATTCATGCCTTCAACACCATAGTTAAAGGTAGGTGGAATATAAGTTGTAATAAAAATAAGTTTTTTCTGAGGGGTTAAAATGAAATTTAATGGCCATCCATTACGTCTTTTGCTCACTTTTTTTAAAATTTCTTGATATTTGGTATCAATGTGAGGCATCTCCTCTTTATCAACTTTTATGGCAATATAGTTTTCATTGATAATTTTAGCAAGCTCTTCATTCTCAAATGACTCTTTATTCATGACATGGCACCAGTGGCAGGTGCTGTAGCCAACAGAGACAAACATCAGTTTGTTTTGTTGTTGCGCTAAATCTAATGTTTTTTGACTCCATGGTTGCCAATTAATTGGATTGTGAGCATGTTGTAAAAGATAAGGAGACTCTTCTTTTATGAGAGCATTTGTATATTTGTATTGAGCAAATAGTGGTAAAGTTAAAAAAATAATAAATAATAATCTCTTCATACACACAAGCTTAACAAAAAAAAGTTAAACTTGCGCCATTATTTTTTATTTAATGATATAAAAAGTGCATTGTTATATCATTAAGTTTTGTTAAAATAATAAATAGTTTTGTATTAAGGGGAGAAAATGTTTAAAAATCTAAGTTTCAGTAAGAAGTTACTCTTTAGTGTTTTGGGTGTACTTATCGTTACTTCTTTTATTTCTACATATTTAATTTCGAGTAAAGCCTTTAAAGGTAGTGAAAAAATTTCAGAAGATTATATTCAACAGCTTGCTGTTTCCAATGCCTTAGAAATTAAAGGTGATTTAGAGAAGTCAATTGTATTGGTCAAAACATTTACCGCCTCTTTAGAGACCGCACTTGCTCAAAATCAACATTATAATAAAGAGACGATGGTTGAACTAATGAGTTCAATACTCAACAAAAACCCTTATATTGTTGGAGTTTGGCTCTATTTGGAACCCAATACCTTTTATGAAAATATTCCTTCAATGGCAGGTCGATATGCCCATGATGATGATGGCCGTTTTTCTCCTTATGTTATGAAAAATGGAACGAGTATTGATTTAGTATGGCAATACCCTGTACTAAAACAAAATGCGTGGGTGTTAGAGCCTGAGCGAACTGGAAAAGAATTTATCACAGAACCTTACAAGTTTGAAGTTGATGGAAAAGAGGTGCTTAATACAACCGTATCAACACCAATGTATCACGATGGAAAGTTTGTTGGTGTAGTAGGAATTGATATTTCAATAGATGCAATTGTTCAAAGGATTTCAAAAATGAAAATCTTTGATAATGGTTTTGGGTTTATTATTTCTGCTGATGGAACTGTTATTGCTCATCCAAATGCAAAGTATTTAGGGAAAAAAGCAAAAGATATCTTTAAAAATAAAAAAGATATGAAAATGACAACCTATATTACTCAAGGAAAAGATTATGGGTTTGAAAAATATATGGATTCAAAATTAACCTATAATTACCTTAAAACATTTGCACTAGGTGATTCCAATATTAATTGGGGATTTGGTTTAACAGTAATTGAAGATGAGTTTTTATCAGATGCATATACTATTGAGAGTTTTGCAATTATTGCAAGTATTCTCTCTGCTTTATTGGTGGCTTTTGTTGTTTATCTTAGTATGCAATTATTAAATAAAAACCTTCGGCAAATTAGTGCAGGCTTGAGTGACTTTTTTGACTTTTTAAATAAAAAAAGTTTGCATCCTTCAAAAATAAATATTGCTAATAATGACGAGTTTGGTCAAATGGCGCGTCATATTAACGATAATATTACATTAGTTGAAAACAATTTAAATGAAGAGAGCGATTTACTCTTGGATGTAAAAGAAGTTGTAAATGATGTGAATAAAGGATTTATTAGAAAAAGGATTAGTAAAAATACACAAGTAGCCTCTTTAGATGAATTAAAGTCATTGATGAATGAAATGCTGGATAACTTAGAAAGTTTTGTAGGAAAAGATATTAATGCTTTATCGACTGTATTAGAAAGTTATGCAAACTATGATTTTACCAATAAACTATCATCTGATTCAAGTGGAAAGATTGGGTTACAAATTGATTCTATGAATCAAATGATTACGACGATGTTAAATTCAAATTTAAAAGATGGTAATACATTAGAGTCAAGTTCGTTAGCATTAACCACTAATGTAAAAACATTAAATCAAAATGCTAATCGACAAGCTGCTTCTTTGGAAGAGGTTGCTGCATCTGTTGAGGAAATCACCTCTAATATTACAGGTACAAGTCAAAAAGCTCAGTCGATGTTTGCAATTGCTTCAACAACAAAAGAATCCTCTATAAAAGGGAAATCTTTAGCTAATCAAACTGCAAAGTCAATGGAAGAGATTAATGAACAAGTGGCATCTATATTAGAAGCAATTACAGTCATTGATCAAATTGCTTTCCAAACCAATATCTTATCTCTTAATGCAGCGGTTGAAGCAGCAACTGCAGGAGAAGCTGGAAAAGGGTTCGCAGTTGTTGCACAAGAGGTACGAAATCTAGCAAATAGAAGTGCTGATGCGGCTAAAGAGATTAAAAATCTTGTTGAAAGCGCAACATTAAAAGCAAATGAAGGTAAAGAGATTGGTGATTCAATGATTGAAGGGTTTAACGATTTAGAAGAAAAAATTGTGCAGACTAATCAGCTCATTAATGATGTAGCAAATGCCGCTAAAGAGCAAACACAAGGAATGGCTCAAATTTCAGATGCTGTGAATCATTTAGATAAGTTTACACAAGAAAATGCAGTTATAGCTGATAAAACAAATGAGATTGCACGACAGACAAATGAGATTGCAACAGAGGTTGTACAAAATGTTCAGAAGAACAAGTTTACAATTGAGAAATAAAGAGGATTAATCCTCTTTATTGAAATATTTTTTGACACCTTGAATATCAGTGTCTATTTGTTCTTTTAAGGCTTCAAATTTATCAAACTTTTGATTCCCACGAAGTTTTTTGAAAAATTTAATCTGTATATCTTGGGTATGGTTTGTAATCTCTTCATCTAAAATGTGGGTTTCTATGGCGTAACTACCATCAGTTGTTACACGGTGACCTAAAAAGGTTATTGACTTATAGGTGTTATTGTTCAGAATGGTTTTTGTGGCATAAACGCCTTCGTTTGGTAAAAGAAAATCATTAACTTCTAGATTAATTGTTGGCACAAAACTTTTGCTACCTAATCCTTGACCTTTAACTTGACGACCATGAATTTTGTATTTTTTACCTAAAAGTGTATTCGCTGTTGTTATATCACCTTCTTTGATATATTCACGAATAATACGAGAATGAACTGCAATTTTATTAATGCTTACTTCGTCAATAATAACAACTTCGCCACCAAAGAGTTTTGATAAGTCTTTGACACAATGTTTTCTATTTTTACCAAAACAGAAATCAAAACCAACTACAATTTTACGAATGTTCGGGAACTCCTCTTTGAGAAGTTTAATAAACTGTTCACCTGTTAGGTGTTTGATACTGTCAAGTACATAGTAGTAGACAGGAAATTTTGTATACTCTTGACGAAAACTTTTTGGCGTTAGATTTGCATACCCTGATTCAATGGCAACTATACCCCCATTTTTTGTCAGATTTGAAAAAAGTGTTTGGTGAGCAATATGCATACCATCAAATCCACCAATGGCTATAGATGTGATTTGGTTTTTATTTATTAAAATAGAAGAGTTCTTCATTATTACCATCTTTTCCTTGTAGTTTACTCATGGAACTTTTGTTTAATTCCCAATGTAACTGATGTGTTGCATCTAAAAATTTTTGTCGTGCTAACTCAATTGCACGGGCATCTTTAACGACACCTTTTTTATCTCTTTTAACATTTACACCTACTTCAAATTGAGGCTTAAATAAAATGATAATCTCACTGTTTGCTAAACGGTTGATATCATTTAGAATATTGTGAATAGAGATAAAAGAAACATCACAAGTTACTATATCAAAACTTCTATTAGGATTATAATTTCTTATATCTGTATTTTCAAAAAAGGTGATATTTTTATTGTCTTTAAGGGTATCGTGGAGTTGATTACTTCCCACATCGACACAGGTTACAGCCCTAATATTATTGTTTAATAAAATTTGTGTAAAACCACCTGTACTAGAACCAATATCAAGTGCTTCTTTTTTGCTTAAATCTATGGATAGTTCATCCAAAAAGTATTTGAGTTTATAAGCAGCACGGCTTACAAAAAAATCCTCTTCTAGAATTTCAATGGTTACCTCTTTTTCTATTTTAAAAGAGGGTTTGGAAATAATTTTTCCATCTATTTTAATCTTGTTAGCAGTGATAAGTTCTTGTGCTTTATTGCGACTTTGAATATTGCAATTTTTAGTTAGGTATTGGTCTAATCTCATTGCGAGATTATAGTTAAACTTGCATGAAGAGTACTTTAACTTGGTATTGTATATACTTTCGTCATGAAATATGTCAATGATGAGTATAGTGCCACGTATGAAGAAAAAAAATCAAAATTTATTGCACATTTGTGTGCTTATGAAAAATTTGATGAGGTTATGAAACGCCTAAAAGAAGAACATCCTAAGGGACGACATCATGTTTATGCTTATCGTTATTTAAATGAGTATTCGCAGATAGTTGAAAATAGCAGTGATGATGGGGAACCAAAAGGAACAAGTGGAAAACCCTCCTTGCATGTTTTAGCAGGAAATGAACTAATCAACAGTGCAGTAATAATCGTGCGTTATTTTGGTGGAATCAAATTAGGCACGGGTGGATTAGTAAGAGCCTATGGAGATGCTGTTAACCTTGTCATTTCAAAAGCAACACTTCATGAGTATAAAAAACTTGAACAAAAGTCATTAGCCTGTAGTTATTCTGAACTTTCAAAAATTGAGTATATGTTGCAAAACGCCTCCGTAACTGTTTTAAAAAAAGAGTTTGAACAAGATGTAATTTTGCATTTAGAAGCCTCATCGCAAGAGTTTATTCAACTAGAAGAAATCTTGCCACGACATTTAAAACTTACATAAAAGTTTCATGATAATTGCCTTTTAATAATTTATTTTATTATCTACTGCTATAATTTTCAAAAGGAAAATTATGCAATGGATTTTTAAATTAATAATAGTTATCTTCTTGTGTCAAATAGCAGTTAACGCAAAAGCTATTTCAATTAACTTTCAAAATCTTACCATCTCTGAACTTATTACAATAACTTCTAAAGTGATGAATAAAAATATTCTACTAACAAAACCAATTCTTGGAAAGGTTGGATTTATAGGAACAAAAAAAGTTCATAAAGAGGAGTTATTAGAAATTTTAAAGTCTGTATTAGATGCCAAAGGGTTTGTTCTTCAAAAAAAGAAGAGTTTCTATACGATTGTTGAAAATAAAAAGGAGCATATTATGGATATTGTTCCTTTGAAAAATCTTGAAGCAAAAGAGTTATCAGTCGTTTTAAAAAAGAGTTTGCCTAAAGAGTCAGAAATAGTACTTTCATTTGTTCAAGATTTAAATGTACTGCTTTTAACGGGAAAACAATCAGAAATAAATCGCTTAAAAAAGATGATTAAAAGACTTGACCAGGATAAATCACAAGTTTATGTAAAAGCAAAAATTATAGAAGTCAATAATACTAAAGTTAACGAAGTGGGAATTGAATATGGAATTTTACAGGGAAGTTCAAAGAGTGGTAAAATTGTCACCTTTTCTTCAAAGTTAAATAGTTTACAACAGCATGCTCTTGATTTTCCTTTGAGTAGTTTAGGTTTATCCGCAACTAGTGTTAACTCTGCACTAGCTTTAGGTGCTTCAATAAATCTATTAGAACAAAATCGTGCTTTGGATATTGTTTCAGAGCCTTCAATCCTTTGTTTAAATAATAAAAGCTCTTCTATTTATGTGGGAGAGAAAAAGTCAATTAAAGTTGCGACAACTACTAGTGATACAGGAAGTACAAAAGATACGTTTAATCGAGAAGATATTGGTTTAGTTTTAAAGGTGACACCTCGTATTTCTAATGATAAAAAAGTCTCACTGAATTTGCATGCTATTTTAGAAAATTTTTCACAAACTAGCAGTACTAATGAACAGCCTGATACATTTAAAAAAGAGATTAAAACAACAGCCATTTTAAATAGCGGAGAAAGCGTGATTTTAGGAGGTTTATTGGAAGATAAAAAAGAGAATATGAATGATGATATTCCATTTTTTTCTGAGATTCCACTCTTGGGTAATCTTTTTAAAAATAGTAAAGATGTGACAATCAAAAAGAATCTTGTGATTATTGTTACACCATATATCATTCCACGAACAAAAGATTTAACGCAGTTGCGTCAACAATTAGCAAAATTAACTCTATTGGAGGAAAAGTATTTACAAAAGAGTCTAAAACTACTAAATAAAGATAAAAAAGTCATTAAAAAAAAGAATGAGGAACTCAATAGTAAAGAGCTCCACAAAAGGCGTCTAAAAGAGTATTTTGGAATATAAAATAAATCCATCAAAGGACACAATTCGTACATATGTTTTGCTTATAATACCGAACTTGAATATTAATTTGAGATAAGATAGAGTTTCATGTGAGGAATAAGCTAATTACTTTTTCTCCCTATTAAAAAGAAGTTAGCAGTCCATTTATAGATGTTTTCTCCCTTTGTTAAAAACGCTAATGAACTCCCTGCATTCATTATTTATAAATTACATGAAACTTATATCTATATCAAAATATTAGTGAATTTTTTTGAGTAAATTATCCATAAAATGAAGATCTCTTGATAATCTGTCTGGGTTTGAGGTACGAACAACTCGGCTACAATCATGGCATAAAATAACAATATTTTCTAAATTAAAACCACCACCATGTTTCATCTGTTTAACTAATAACGCATTTGAATCACCTTGTGAAACTTTGAGTCCACATCGGTTGCACTCTTTTTTATCCCGTATCCACGCTAACTCTTTTCTTTGGCTCCAATCTGGTGGAAACTTATTGTCTTTTTGAAGTTTTGAATTTTGCTGATAGCTAGACCACAGATGGGCATCTTGTATGCTTGATTGGGTTTTGAGTTCATACGCATAGTTAGCAAATTGTTTTGCTAGTTCTTCACATATGAGTATTTGTTGCCGTTCGATGTCTTTTTCTGAGAAATATTTTTTGATTTTTGAAAAGTCTATGTCCGCTTTGGGATGATTGGATTTAATGTAGGTGTAGATATCTTTTATAAATTCGCTACTGTTTCCCTCTTTATAAAAACGTTTAAAAATTCTTTTTCGGTAGATATATAAAGGAAGAAGAAGGACTATAATGACTAAAGCGGCGATAGTAAAATCAACTTCTAAAACCATTTAAGCCCTTTTTTGTTATATTAATTCTGGGTTAACATTGTGTTTGTTAAGGGTATCTTGAACACTAATGTGTGAACCATTAACAAGTTTTATTAATTCATTTTTATGTAAAATAGGAATTTTTACCTCTCGTCCTGCAACTCGTGATAACTCTTTTCTATTGTAATCAAAAAGGTAGAATAATTCTTCACTATCAACAATAAGCAAATCGGCATTTTGGTCAAAAGCATCAAGCATTACTGTTGAAACCAGTTTATATGTTAGATCAGGATTGATATGGAATGTATCTGTTGCTAAATCAAAGTTTGAGGTTGGTAAGTTTAAAACATTTGCATTGAGTGAATTTAAAACTGATTTAGTTGTTTCACAAGGATTTAATCCCTCATAGTAGGCTAGATTAAAATCTTTAAAGTCATGTTTTACTTCATTGTTTGTATCTGTTTCTCCAAAATTAAGAAGAAGTGTATTATTAACTCTAAAGTTTTGCTCAGCTGAGCAAAGATTTAGTTTCTCTTTTAAAAGTTTGATTTTATTTTCAATATTTTGGTCGAAGTTAACAATTCTCTTTTCTAAACTTGTGTGAAATTCAAGACCACACTCTTGAGCTTTAATAGTCGCTAATATTTTTTGTTCTTGTTGTGGGTATTTTTCAATTAAATCAGATGCTAATAAAAGAATTGCATCACCGATATAGTCTTTTTCATAGTTAAGTGTATTTGAAGCATAGAAGTAAATTTTGTAACTCTCATACTTTGCTTTAATCTCTTCATCAATATAACTATCTAATATATCTAAACTTGCAAACTGAGATAAGATGTCAAATTTTTCGTTAAAATCATCTTCATTGAGCATAAAGTCATTTTTTGCTCGTCGAATACTTGCTGGATCAATAATAATATCTTTACCAAAACTCTTTTTTATCTCATCTACGGAGATATCTAGGTGAGTATATGTTCCATTGATTGCAACGATTGATTTGTCACAGTCAACAAAGTTAAAAGGCTCATCGCTGTTAATTGTTTTAAAAACATCAAGAAGAGTTTGTTCTTCTTTGATTTTTACATAGTGTTTTGTGTAGTATGGTAAATAATCTGATGCATGATCAAATTTAAATAATGATATTTCAAATTTCATGATTTTCTAACCTCTTTAATTCATTAATTAATTATTTTATTTAACTTTTGCTTAATTTTATAACTATTATAGGCTTTAGACATAAGAACCATATGATAATGTTTAGAAACTAAGCACAAGTTTGAATTTATTCGTTAAATCGTTCGACTTTTGCTCCAATAGCTGTTAGTTTTCCTTCTAAATCTTCGTATCCACGATCTAGATGATAGATTCTATGAATACTTGTTTCTCCTTCTGCTACTAGTGCTGCAAGCACTAATGCTGAACTAGCCCGTAAATCTGTTGCCATAACATCTGTTGCATTGAGTTTATTTGGTGTACCGTTTATGGTTGCAGTATTTCCATTGAGGTGAATATCTGCACCTAAACGCATCAGTTCACTCACATGCATGAAACGGTTTTCAAAAAGTTTTTCATCAATGATTGAGGTTCCATTCGCTTGGGTTGCTAAAGCCATAAATTGTGCTTGCATATCCGTAGGAAAACCTGGATACTCTGTGGTGATTATATTTACAGGTTTAATCTCATTAGTTGGCAAGATAGTAATTGTTCTATTGGTTTTTTGAATTTCAAAATTCATCTCTTCTAATTTTGCTGTAACAGCATCAATGTGTTCAGGAATGACATTTTCAATAGTGAGTTTTGAGTTGGTAATAGCACCTGCACATAGATACGTACCTGCTTCTATTCTATCAGGGATAATATCAAAGTCTTTAAAATCTAAAAGTTCCCCATCTGTTCCTTCAATAATAAGTTCAGAGGTTCCAATACCCTTGATACTTAGACCTGCGTTAACTAAAACTTCACACAGTTGAACAATTTCAGGCTCTTTTGCTGCATTGATAATATGGGTTGTTCCTTGAGCTAAGGCTGCTGCCATAACTGAGTTTTCAGTACCACCAACGGTAACTTTATCAAAAACAATTTTTGCACCTTTTAAACCAGCAGGTGCTGTTGCTTGAATATACCCACTTTTAATTTCAATTTGAGCACCCATTGCTTCCATTGCTTTTAGGTGTAAATCAACAGGTCTTTGACCAATTGCACATCCACCTGGAAGTGAAACTTCACAGTGTCCAAAACGAGCTAATAGGGGACCTAATACTAAAATAGAGGCACGCATTGTTTTAACAATATCATAGGTTGCTTTTGTATTATTGATACTTAAAGTTGAAATAGTAATATTGTTTTTGTTTTTAGTGTAAGAACTCCCTAGTTTTTCTAAAAGACTTAATAGGGTATTGATATCAACAACATCAGGTAAGTTTCCGATATTAATACTATTTTTCGCTAAGATTGTACAAGCAAGTAAAGGAAGTGCAGCATTTTTTGCTCCAGAGATTTTTATACTTCCTTGTAGTTTATTACTACGACTTATTTTTAAATATTTCATTGGTTTCCTATTAGTTTATTTGTGTATCATTTTCAAGATAAATTGATTGTGTTGGGAAGGCAAAGGCTGAGCCGTTATCTTCTACTATTTTCATGAGTTTTAAGTTTGTCTCTTCCCTTACGCGCATGTACTCTGCCCAGTTAGTTGATTTTGTAAAGAAGTAACAAAAGATTCCTAAAGAACTATCATTAAAATCGGTAAAATAGATATGAATAGTTTCTTGATGAATATTTGTATCTTTACTTAACATAGTTCGTATATCATTAACAATATCTGTCATTTGCTGTGTTGTGGTTGAGTAGGTTAATCCTAGGGTCATTTTAATTCGGCGTTTACCCATGCGTGACCAGTTAAGGATTTCATTATTTGCTAGGGTTGCATTTGGAACAGATATAATCGCTTGTGCAAAGGTTCGAATTTTGGTTGAACGAATCCCAACGGCTTCAACAATCCCTTCTGCATTTGGAGTTTTTACCCAGTCACCAATTTTAAATGGTTTATCTGAAAAAATTACCAGTGAACCAAAAAGGTTAGCAACCGTATCTTTTGCAGCAAGGGCAATCGCCATACCCACAAGACCAAGTGAAGCTAGGAATCCTGTGATATTGTAACCCCACTCTTGTAAGATAGTAATAATTCCTAATGCAATTACAATAACTTGTACAAAACGCGTGATGAGGTTTGCTAAGTCTTTACCAAGGTTTTTAGATTTGATTTTAGATGAAGTTGAAATAACTGTATCTGAAATGGGTGACACCAGTTTAAATACAGCTAGGAAAAGAACAAAGGTAAAGGCAGATCTTATAAAAGTATCAATAACTTCAGCCAAATGTCCATCAATTTTTATAATTTTAGTAGCTACATAGAAACCTACGATGATAAGAAAGAGTTCAAAAGGGTTCTTGAGTGAAAAAAGTAAATTATCATCTAAATTTGTTTTGGTTTTTCGAACAATTTTCTCTAAGAGCGAAAAAAGTGTTTTGGCAACTATTTTTCGTAAGAAATAGAAAAGAGAAATAACAACAATAGCTAAGAAAACTTGTCCCATGAAACTTTCAAAAAATGACATCTTTCGTGCCTTTGTAATAGATTTAAAATTTAACGGAATATTAACAAATATTTGATTAAAATTCGGTTTTATAAAAAGGCGTGAAACCCCTACTAGGAATATAATGGATAGTCAAACCTCAATAGGTATAAAATATATGCTTTTTGCATCGCTCCTTTTTGCTTTCATGGGAGCATTTGCAAAAGAATTAAGTGACTCTATGAGCTCAATTGAGGTTGTGTTTTTTAGGAATGTATTTGGTGTTTTTTTAATATTAATCTCTGTGTATAGAAAACCCTTAGATCAAGTGGGTGGAAAACCATGGCTTCTGTTCTTTCGTGGAATGGCAGGATTTACTGCTTTACTTTTTTTCTTTTATAATATTTCTCAGATTCCTTTGGGTGAAGCGATGACATTTTCTAAAACATCAACAATTTTTACTGCAATCTTTGCTTATATCTTTGTGAAAGAAAAGTTAGGTTTTAAAGGTTGGCTTGGAATATTTGTAGGATTTATTGGAATTATTTTTATAACAAAATTTGACGGAAGTACTCTGGATAAAACAGATTGGCTTGGGATTCTAACAGGAGTTGGCGCAGGATTAGCATATACTTCTATTAGAGAACTAAGAAAGTATTATGATAGTCGAGCAATTGTCTTGTCATTTATGGGGATTGGAACCATTGGACCTGTTATTTTAATGATAATTGGTGAATTTTACCAAAATCCAGCCTTTGATTATATATTTGCCCCTTTTGTTTTACCTTCCTCTAAAGATATTATCTTTATTATTTTATTAGGAACTGTTGCAACTTTTGCACAAATCTATATGACCAAAGCATATAGTTGCGCAAAAGCTGGTATTATAGGTACAATATCATATTCAAATATCGCTTTTTCTATATTACTTGGAATGGCTTTAGGAGATACGTTTCCTGATATTTGGATTGTTTTGGGAATTACATTGATTGTTATAAGCGGTTTACTCGTTTCTAACAAGAAGGATTAGAATGGAATTATTAATTTTAGATGCGTTAATTGTATTGTTTGTCATTATAGTTATTGCATGGTATGTTCATGATAAATATGTACAACGTGATCATCAACTGTTAGTGAATTATCCAATTATTGGACGATTGCGATATGTATTAGAGGAAGCGCGTGAACCTTTTCGTCAATATTTTGGAGATGAAAAATTTTACGAATCAAAAGATAAACTGGATTGGGTTTACAAAGCGGCACGTGATTTACCAAATTATGCTTCGTTCTCTCCTTCTCAACCACTACCAAAACCAAAGTGGATGTTACGACATGCCACGATTGTATTAAATGAAAATGAAGTGGATCAAAGCTTCTCTGTAACATTTGGTGAAAATCGTAGAATTCCTTATGTTGCACCATCATTTATTGCACGATCTGCTATGAGTGATGGATCTATTTCTCCTGAAGGAACACGTTCTTTTGTGTGGGGTTCTCAAATGGGGAATTTCCCGATTAATACAGGAGAAGGTGGATTAACATCAAACTTCTTTGTAACCCATAGAAACTATAAAGAATCCTATTTAAAAGTTGTTAAAGGGAATAAAGTTCAACGTATCATTAAAGATGTTGTACTAAAACTTTTTAACTCAGCTATGGCAGCTGATGTATATCGAAAACTTGTTTTTGGAAAAGACCCAGAAGCAGAAACTTATGTATTAGATGTAAAAAATAAAGCATTTTATCGTCCGAACTGGGAAGCTCCAATTGAATCTTTTCCAGAAGAGGTTCCAGAAGATATGCCAGATGTAATTTTTCAAATTAGTTCGGGACTTTATGGTGCACGGGATAAGCTTGGTAATTTTAATGAAGACCGATATAAAAAGGTAATGAAGTTTTGTCGTATGACAGAGATAAAAATTGCACAAGGGGCAAAACAAACTGGTGGTAAGTTAACAGCTGATAAAGTAACACCTGCTATTGCTTATTATCGTAATGTTGAGCCTTATCAAAATCTTTTCTCACCTAATAGATTTCCTTTTGCGAACTCAATTGGAGAACTATTTGATTTTATTGGACGATTACAAGAGTTATCTGGAAAACCAGCTGGAATTAAAATCGTAATCTCAGATATTGAAAATATTGAACCATATGCTAAAGAGATTGCACGGCGGGTTAAAACCGGTGAACCTTATCCTGATTTCTTATCTATTGATGGAGGAAGTGGAGGAAGTGCTACTGCTCCAATTGAGATGATGGAGAGAATTGGACTGAATGTTCGTGATTCTATCTATTTAGTGAATAAAATTTTAGAGCAACATAAAGTGCGAGATAAGGTAAAATTGGTTGCAAGTGGAAAACTACTTACCCCTGATGATATGATTGTTATTTTATCTTTAGGGGCTGATTTTGTGCAAATTGCTCGTGGATTTATGATGAGTGCAGGATGTATTCGAGCACGTTATTGTTCTGGTACCACAAAACATCACTGTCCTGTTGGATTAGCAACTCAAGATAAAGATAAACGTAAGAAGTTCTTTGTTCATAAACACGCTAGATATGTAAGAGATTATCATAAGAATTTAATTAGCGGTGTTAGAGGACTCTTGGCAGTTATGGGATTAAGAAATATTTCTGAGCTGAACAAACACAGAGTCATGTTCTTAGATAGAAACTCAAAAGTACATGATAATGTAGATAAAATATTTGAGAGAATCTTAGATATTGGTAAAGATTTAGATGATGAATACCATAACAGTGAAGGCAATAATATATAATTATTAAACAGAAGAAGGAAGTGAGTCATGAATTTAGATAAAGTTATTTCAGGTTTTTTTATTATTATGGCTATGACCATTAACTTTGGGTTTTTTTATGGAGATATGGATTCTTTAGAAACCCATAGTAAATACGAGTTGTTTGCAGCTATTGTTGTTAACCTTATTGCAACAACTCTGAAACTTGGTGATAAGACCCAAATGGGTTCAGTATTACTTGCTACTTCTTTGGTTGCCGATATTCAGCTTATCGCTGCTGCAACAGTTTGGGCAGTTGCCGCATATACACTTCCCCAGATGGATAGAGAGATTATAAGTATGATTATTTCTCTTTCAGGTGGAGCACTGTTAGCAAATATTACATCTGTAGCACTTTATGTTGGAGATACTCTAAAAGCTAAACGATAAGCTTATAGGAACACATTGTGAATAATAATAGCTCCTTGTGGATCATCCTTTATCGGATGCGTCTACCTTTTATCGTCATTATCATTACTTATTGTATTGCCATCACTGGTTTATTGCTCATTGATGGGGTGGATGATAAAGGTCAACCTTACTCAATGACGATTTTTGATGCTTTTTATTTTATTACATATACCGCAACAACTATTGGCTTTGGAGAGACTCCATATGCCTTTACTTATAGTCAAAAACTTTGGGTGAGTATCTCTATTTATTTGACTGTACTTGGTTGGTTTTATGGTATTGGTACTTTGGTCTCTTTGTTACAAAACAAACTTTTTGCTCAAGAGATTGCTAAAGCACGTTTTAGACGTTCTGTTTCTAATATTAAAGAGAAGTTTATTATTATTTTGGGTTACAACCAAATTACTTCTGAGATTATCAAAAAAGCAATTGATGTTGGACTTCGTCCGATTGTTGTTGAAAAAGATGAGAATAGGGCAAATGATTTAATCTTAGAAAACTTTACGCCATCTGTTCCTATACTAATTGCTGATGTGCAAAATGCAAGAGCTTTAGAAGATGCAGGAATTAAATTGCATAATTGTAAAGCAATTGTCTCTTTATTTGAGAGTGAAACGCTAAACTTTAGAGTAGCACTTACTTCAAAGTTATTAAATAAAAATGTCACGATGGCAATAAAATCAACAACGAAAAACCATACAGAGAACTTACAGGATTTGGGTGTTGAAATTATCACTGATCCTTTTGAAACCATTGCCAGTGAAATTGATATGGCAATTAATGCTCCTAACCTTTTAAAATTAGAAAAATGGATTTATGGCATTGCAAACTTAAATACATCACTTCCAAGGTTTCCCAAGGGTAAGTATATTGTGTGTGGCTATGGCCGTATGGGATTTGATATTTATACGGTGTTACAAAATAACGATATTGAGACAGAGTTTATTGAAGTAAACGAAAAAGTAGCAAAAGGGTTTCATAACGATACAAAAACACATATTATCGTTGCAAATGCAGATGATAAAGAGGTATTGACCAATGCAGGTATTAGTGATGCTGTTGGAATTATTGCTGCTACGAACAATGATACAACCAATCTTTCTATTTTAACTACCGCACGAAAATTAAATAAAAAAATCATAACTATTGCAAGAGAAAATGAACTGGATGATTTATCCATTTTTGAAAATGCCAATATCCATCATATTTTTGTTCCTTCTAATATTTTGATTCATAAAACAACCAATGCTTTGATTAATCCATTATCTGAGATTTTTATTCAAGAGTTGCCTAAACAAGATGAAAAGTGGGCTGCTAAATTAGTACGTAAGTTGGTGGAGACTATTGATGAAGCACCATTAGTATTTGAGGTGAACATTAATCATCATGATGCCAGTGAGATTGCCTATCAATTGAGTAAAAAACATGAAATACGATTAAGTTTGTTGCATCTGTCTTTACGAAATAGAGAGCTGAGAAATAATGTTGTTCCTTTGTTACTGATGCGGGATAATAAAAAAATACTGCTTCCTTCTTGGAATGAAAAAATCTATATTGATGATAAGATTTTATTTGCTTGTGATAGTTATGCAAAAGATGATATGGAATATATTTCACAAAATAAGTATGAGTTCCACTATGCTTACACAGGCTTCGAAAAACGTACGATTCTCACAAAGCTTTTTAAACCCAAAACAAACCTTTAGTCTCTCACACGATTTCAAGTAAGCTTTTGTTATAATACCACTAAATTTACCCATTCAATGGGAATGATAAAGGTTTTTAATGATTATACTTACAGGACCATGTGTTTTAGAAGATAGGGACACTGTCTTAAAAATTGCGCAAAAACTGCAACCTTTAAGTGAAGATAAACGTGTAGAGTTTTATTTCAAAGCATCTTTTGATAAAGCAAATAGAACGAGCTTGAGCTCTTATAGGGGACCAGGACTAGAAGAAGGATTAAAGCTTTTTGAAGAGGTAAAAAAAGAGTTTGGTTATAAAATAGTAACTGATATTCATGAGTCATACCAAGCAAAACCAGCAGGTGAAGTTGTTGATATTTTACAAATACCTGCTTTTTTGTGTCGACAAACGGATTTACTAGTTGCGGCTGCTCAAACAAATTGTAAAGTCAATATTAAAAAAGGGCAGTTTTTAGCTGCTGATTCTATGAAACATCCAGTGGAAAAAGTTTTAAAAACACGAGGTGTCGATGAGGTGAGTTTTGAGGCCTCAAAACAAAATGGTGTTTGGCTTTGTGAACGAGGAAATGTATTTGGATATGGTTCATTAGTTGTTGACATGAAAAACCTTATTGCTATGAGAGAGTACGCGCCTGTTATTTTTGATGCAACCCATTCTGCACAAGTACCAAGTACTGGAGGAACAACAGGAGGAAATTCTGCTATTGTTCCAAGTCTTGCAAAAGCTGCTGCTGCCGTTGGTGTTGATGGTTTCTTTTTTGAAACACATACCGATCCAAGTGTTGCTAAGAGTGATGGACCAAATATGCTTCAAGTGGATGACTTATATAAAACAGTTGAAGATATTTTTGCTATTCAAGAGGCATTAAAACGTTAGTAAAAAGACAAGAATATTGAATAATTTTAAGGTGATTCATGCGCTTTAATGATTCTTTAGATATAATCGCAAAATATAAATAAAAAAGTATAAAAATAAACAATACTTTTATGGAGTAAATAGATGAACGTAATTGAAGGAAAATTAAGATTAAATGGTGATGAAAAAATTGCTATTATTAATGGGCGATTTAATCATATTATCACTGATAGACTAGTTGAAGGTGCACAAGATGCCTTTTTACGACATGGTGGAAATGCTGATAATTTAGACCTTTTACTTGTTCCTGGTGCATTTGAAGTTCCTTTTGCACTTGAAAAAGCATTAGCAAGTGGTAAGTATGATGCTATTTGTTGTGTTGGTGCAGTTATTCGTGGTGCAACACCTCATTTTGACTATATCTCTGCTGAAGCTACAAAAGGGATTGCTACGGTTGCATTAAAGTATGGAAAACCAGTATCAAATGGTGTATTAACGACTGATACTATTGAGCAAGCAATTGAAAGAGCTGGTTCAAAAGTTGGTAATAAAGGTTCAGAAGCAATGATTACTATCATTGAAATGCTTGACCTTTATGCTGAGATGGGGAACTAATTTGGCAACTAGAACACAAGCTAGAGAGTCAGTTATTGGGCTGTTGTATGCAGTTGATTTAGGAAATGATGGAATAATTAAGTTTATTGATGAAATTTTAGAAGATAAAAAGATTCGAAATAAACAAAAAGAGTTTGCGTTGGGTCTTTTTAACGGTGTTATAGAAAATCTTGAAGCAATTGATGCTGAGATTACTTCTCACTTAACACAAGGAAAATTAGCCGATACAGGGAGTGTTGAAAAATCTATTTTAAGACTTGCAGTATACGAAATTTTGTTTGTAAAACTTGATAAGCCAATTGTAATTAATGAAGCTATCGAACTATCTAAAAAGTTAGCATCGGATTCAGCTCCTAAATTTATGAATGGTCTTTTAGATAAAGTAAATAGAGCATAGTATGAAACTTTGTGTCTCGTTAGATTTACCCACAGCTAAAGAGAATTTAGCACTGGTTGAAAAAATAAAGGACTTTGATGTTTGGTTAAAAGTTGGATTTCGTTCTTACATTAGAGATGGGAAACCGTTTTTAGAGGCATTAAAAGCGATTAATCCAAACTTCAAAATATTTCTTGATTTAAAGTTATATGATATTCCAAATACTATGGCTGATGCAGCACAAGAGATTGCACAGTTTGGGTTAGTAGATATGTTTAATGTACATGCGAGTGCGGGTACTGTTGCAATGACAACTGTTATGGATAGAATTAAAGATATTCCTAATAAGCCATTAGTATTAGCTGTAACAGCATTAACCTCTTTTGATAACGAAGGGTTTAAAGCTGTTTACAATGAAGATATAAAAACTAAAGCAACACAGTTTGCAAAAGATACACATACCTCAGGAATTGATGGTGTGGTTTGTTCAGCTTATGAGAGTTTAGATATTAAAAATAATACTGCAAATGAGTTTATTACTCTTTGTCCTGGTATTCGACCATTTGGAGAAGATTCTGGCGATCAAAAGCGTGTTGCTGATATTTCTTTTGCCAAAGAGAATCTTGTTGACTTTATTGTTGTAGGGCGACCTATTTATAAGTCAGAAAATCCTGAAGTTGTCGTTCAAAAAATCTTAGAGAAATTGGTATAACTTCAATTTAAATGAACACATTACTATGTGTTCATTTCTCTTTTTATTTAATATCTTTAAAATCTTATACTATTTTTGAAGAATTTTGAAAATAGGTGAAAAATTAAGCAATATTTTATAGTAGTTTGTCTAAAATTACAACCCTAATTCAGATGGACAGGTGGGTGAGTTGGCTGAAACCACATCCCTGCTAAGGATGCGTACTGGTAACGGTACCGAGGGTTCGAATCCCTCCCTGTCCGCCACTTATAATTTTAACAATTAATAATATTGAATTAGAACGGGTCATTAGCTCAGCTGGTTAGAGCACTCGGCTCATAACCGAGTGGTCGAAGGTTCGAGTCCTTCATGACCCACCACTTAAGTTATCTTGGAAGATAGCTTTTGATATTTATGCGGGAATAGCTCAGTTGGCTAGAGCCTCTGCCTTCCAAGCAGATTGTCGCGAGTTCGAGTCTCGTTTCCCGCTCCACTTTTTTAATCATAACTATGTAGTTTTAACTTGTTATCGCGGAATAGAGCAGTCCGGTAGCTCGTCGGGCTCATAACCCGAAGGTCGTAGGTTCAACTCCTACTTCCGCAACCAAAAACGTAATGTTTTAATTGCATAGAGATGATGTTTAACTTAACGCGGAATAGAGCAGCACGGTAGCTCGTCGGGCTCATAACCCGAAGGTCGTTGGTTCAAATCCAGCTTCCGCAACCAATTTAGCCAAAG
>LPNY01000158.1:238723-249242 GCA_001655195.1 Arcobacter sp. EP1 | reverse complement strand
CTAGAGCGCTGGTCTCATAAGCCGGAGGTCGAGAGTTCAAGTCTCTCTCTTGACACCATTATTTTTTAAAAGTAATGGTGAATTTTGCGCCTATATACTCTAATCCTTCATAATTAAAAGATTCATTTTTTACTTCGATTGATCCATACATATGTTTTTCAATAATTTCTTTACTCATGTAAAGTCCAATACCTGTTCCTTGTGCTTTGTGTTTTGTCGTAAAATATGGCTCAAAGATACGTGGTAATATATGAGAAGGTATTCCTCCTGCATTATCTTTGATCTCTATAATCACTTGTGAATTTTTTGTATAAACATCAATCAATATAACTTTTAGTTGATCTCTCTCTTTTTTGATGAGTTCATCTCGTGCGTTATTAAAAAGGTTCATTAAAACTTGAATAAATTCATTCTCTAAGTTTTTAAGGGTAACTTCTTCAATATTTTTAACTATACGAATATCTCTATTTTTAAATTGCGCTTCTAGGAGCGTTAGGGTTTTCTCAAATAGTCTATTGAGCTTAAATTCTACATGTTCTTTAGAGGAGTGAAAAAAGTTTCTAAAATCATCAATCGTATGGGAAAGGTGTTGTGCTGATTGGTTGATACTCTCTATTCCTTCAAAAAAGTGTTTATCATTTAAAATACCTAACTCTTTTTGTACACACATTCCTGTTGATGCTGTTGTAATCGTAGAGAGTGGTTGTCTCCATTGGTGAGCAATATTACTAATCATTTCACCCATTGCTGCCATTTTAGCTTGTTGGGAAATAATATCTTGTTGTTTGCTATTATTGGTAATATGTTCTTTGATCTCTTTTTTGTAGTTTTTGAAACGCTTTTTTAACTGTTTTGAAATGTACATAGAGATAAACAGAAGCAGTATGGTTAGTAATGTAGAAATAACAATGGTATTTTGAATATAGTTTTGATATTTAGCATCAAGTTCTTCTTTTTTTTGTGTTAGTGCATCTTTTATATCATCTTCATAAAAACCTGTTCCTATCATCCATGACCAGTTTTCTAAGCCTTTTACGAAACTTAGTTTATGTGTTGGTAGATTACTATCTGGTTTTTTATTTTGGACATAGGTAGAGTAACCTTCTCCTTGTTTTGCAATCTTGATTAAGGTTTGAATAACCTCTTTAATGCCTTTTGTATCATTGTTCTCGACAGCATTTTTACCCCAAAAACTTGGTCTAATGTGGCTTAAATAGACAGTATCATATGTAATAATAAAAATATATCCATTTTTGCCATACCGTATTTTTCGAATATGATTTAAGACTCTATTTTGAATGTTTTTTTCAAAATCTTTAACGTACTCTCCTGTCCCAATAAACCAATTTAAAGGCTCAAATTTTTTAGTAAGCCCCACTTTTTTTTGCTGTACTGTTTTATCCCCTGGTTTGTACCAATGCCATTCAAAAAATTGCTCTGATTTTTCTTTCATTGCTTCTGCCATGTGTCGAATAATAAATTTACCTTTTGCATCGCGATGATTATAAAAAGAGTTATTTTCTAAGGAAGGGTAGGTTGGTAGTAAAACATTAACACTGTTCATATCATATATAAAGAAATATCCTCGTCCATGATTAAAACGAATATCCCTTAGGGCATCTTTAATAATCTTTTTGATCTCTTCTTTGGGTTTATCTTTATTGTTATTATAAAGAGATGTCATTATGGTGTGAGCAGTATCAATCTCACTTTTAAGACTCTGTTTTAATTGATTCTCTGTCTCTTTTTGCTCTTTTTTTATGTAATCATGAACTTCAAGTACTTTTTGTTTGATAAGTTCTCTATTGTTTTTAACATGTTCTTCTTGAATTTTTTGTTTTTCATTATTATAAGTAGATATATTTTTAAAATACAAAAATGTAGAGATGATAATCCCAAGAGAGAGAATAAAAACAGGAGGCGTGTACTTAATAATATTGAGAATCTTCTTTTCATTTTCGAAAATCATTGGGACGTTAACTGCCTCCTAGTAAAGATGGGTCTATTATACTCTAATTACTCTTTCTCTTTCCACTCTTTATAAAGTTTAGTGTGTGCATCAATTTCATCTCGTGACGCTTTTCTTCGACAAGAGAGATACCCTTTTGAACCATCACACGAAGTAAATGGATATACTGTTGCAAATACCCAGTAATATCCACCCGATTTAGTAGCATTTTTTACATATCCTGTCCAAATCTCACCTTTTTGTACGGTGTCCCATAGTGATTTAAAAGCTGCTTTTGGCATATCTTGGTGTCGTACCATGCTGTGAGGTTGACCAATGAGTTCATCTACATTGTACTCAGCAACTTGACAAAAATCATCATTGGCAAATCGTACAATCCCTTTTTCATCTGTTTCACTTACTAAAAAAGCATAATCATCTAATACTGTTTCTTGATCTCTAGCCATAAATTATCCTTTTACTTAAATTGTTTTGATTGAGCATCAGTTACAAGCTCATGGGCCATATGAGATACATTACTTGCGATTTGAGAAACCTGTTGTGCTTCATTGGCATTTTCTTGCGTAACTCTATCTAACATAGTAACCACGTCATTAATTTGTTCGATTCCTGACATCTGTTCCTTTGAGGCAGTACTTACATCTTCAATAATATGAATTGTTTCATCCATATGTTTATTTAAATCTTCATATCCGTGAATCATCTCATCAGAAATCTTTTTACCACTATTGGCTTTTTCATTGGCATCTTCAACTAAATCTTTAATCTCTTTTGCTGCTTCTGCTGATCGTGCAGCTAGGTTTCTAACCTCTTGTGCAACAACAGCGAACCCTTTACCTGCTTCACCTGCAGTTGCTGCTTCAACAGCTGCATTAAGGGATAGAATATTTGTTTGGAAAGCAATTTGATCAATAACATTAATTGAATCGTTAATAGCTGTCACTTTTTCGTTGATTTCATCCATAGAACTGGCTGTTTTAGTTGCTAAATCATGTCCAGAGTTTACGGAAGCTCTTACTGTATGACCTAACTGTGCCATTTTTGCCGCATTCTCAGTATTATTTCGCGTAATTGAAGTAATCTCTTCAACCGCTGCAGCAGTTTGCTCTAATGAGGCCGCTTGTTCATTGGCTTTATTGGATAGGTTTTCCATAGAACTTTTCATAGTGGTTGAATTCTTTTCTAATGTCTCTCCATTAGAGAGGTTTGTTCGTGCACTTTGGCTTAAGGATCCTCCTAGGGTATTGATACTTTTCATCAAAGAAAGCAGTTGTTCTTTCATTTTTGGGTTTATTTCAATTTGTTTTTTGAAGTTATCCTTTGAGTAGAGATTTGCCGCATTTTCTATTTCATCGATATTTTTCTCTAAAATGTCCAACATTTTATTGAGGGTATCTTTTAAGGCCCGAATCATAAAATTTGTAGATTCAGAGTTTACACGACATCTAAAAATTCCTTGTTCTACTTTATTTAGTACGAGAACAATTTCTCCAAGAACTTTCATATCATTGTTTCTAGACTCCTCAAATTTTGAGGTATAGGCATTCATCTCTCTAAGAATAATTCCAATTTCATCGTTTTTTATATATTCTGCCTTGCGTACACTGTTACTGCGCATAAATGCAAACTCCATTAAATCTTCAAGATAGGACTTAAATCTCTCAATTCCTCCTGTGATTCTTTTCATCGCTGCAAAAGAAGTATAGGCAATAATGACAGCAAAAATAACATTGACTGTAATAATGGCAACAATATCAGAAGCAGCTAAGATGGCAGTTATGGACAGAATTGCAAATGCTGCTTGAGTAAGCAACATGTTCAAAAACAGTTTTTGTTTTGTTGGTAAGTTCGTTAAAAACATAAATAACCCTTTTTTAGTAACTGAAATTTTTATTTTATGACGTTAATTGTAACAAGCAAAGGTACTGAAATAGTATTCACTTTATAAAGTATATAGGTTTTTTTATAATAAGACCTTCTAAAATTGCTATTTTAAATAGATTTATTAAAAAGTTATTTAGTTATTTATCGAATCGCTTGTTTTCGAGTTTAGTTTTGGTTTCATTAATTTCATCTAGAAGACCTTGTTTATACTCTTCATTAGTTAGTTCTTTCACATCACTCTCTTTTGCCTTAAGTATAGTAGTAAATTCCTCTAGAAAACTTTTTTCTTTTTGTATAAAATAAAAACAGATCTCATTAATCCATGAGGCGGCAGTGATTCTTCCTTTTTTATATTTTAAGGTATCAGGTATGTTTGTATTGTAACGATAGTAAGTGATATTATCGCTACACTCAGAACTAATTTTTTCAATAAGAGTTAAACTTTTTTTCATAAGATAAGTTTACTCTTATTTGAAGGAAGTATTTAAAAGTATTTCATTTTGACATAGTTTTAAAAGTTATGCTTTTTGATGTTATACTTCCACATGATTATATTAGATTTTGAAACCAATTCACACAATGCCAATGATGTTTTAGAAGCAGCAGCTTTTAAATTAGAACACGTAGATGGGAAGTTTGAAATAGTAGATACTTTTCATCGTTATTACTACTCAAAGTATCCCGTTAATGAGTTCGCTTTACAAGTTCATCATCTGTCTCCTGAAAAAATTATTGAAAAAAGAGAAGATTCTGCTTATGCACTCTTTTTTGCAGAAGATGAAGACTTTAGAGTTTTTTGTGAGGATGCCCAAACACTTATTGCTCATAATGTAACTTTTGAATTAAAACATTTAAGTGGCATTGTTAATTTTGACAACCATTTTTGTACCATGAAAGAGAACCGTAAAAGTGTGCAAGCGTTAAATAAAAATGGACGGATTAAAAATCCTAAACTTATTGAGTGTTGTCATCACTATAATATCGAGTTTGATGAAGAGTCTTATCATAGTGCTTTATATGATGTGAGTAAAACTCTTGAAGTGCTCAATTCTATGGGAAATGTGACCTTATAGTATTTTATTATGCTTGTTTGCTTATCTTTTCGTAACGTTGAAGATTGTAAAACTTTAAGGTACCATCACTCATACCTTCATAGTGAAAACTATATTGGTTTTTTCCAAAGTGTTTTGATGAGTACATAGCTGTATCTGCTTTTTGGATTAACTCTTTTGCTTCTTGTGCATCGTTTGGATAAATAGAAACTCCAATGCTACAACCTATTTGTATCTTATGTTTTTCAATAATAATTTTTTGTGAGAGTTTTTCGATAATAGTATTACAAGTATGAATAATATTGGTGTAGTCTTGAATATCTTTAATAATGATTGTAAACTCATCACCACTTAATCGTGATATGATATCACTTGAACGAACATTTTCTTTGAGAACTTTTGCAACAAACTGTAAAAGTTTGTCCCCAATAAGGTGGCCATAACTGTCATTGACCTCTTTAAAGTTGTCCAAATCTAAAAAGAGTAGGGCAAATTTTTTCTCATAACGTTTAGATTCTGTGACAACTGATTCTAACTGTTCATTAAAAAAACAGCGGTTTGGTAAGTTGGTTAAAATATCATAAAAAGCGAGTTTTTCAATATGCTCTTCATATTCGCGCTCTTTTGTAATATCTTGGGCAATTGAGATATAGTAGATTTGATTATTACTGATGACTTTATGAATTTGAGTACGATTTAAATATACTTCGCCAGATTTTTTACGATCCCAAATCTCACCACTCCAAACTAAATCTTTGTTAAGTATTTTCCACAATTTTTTGTAAAACTTTTTGTCATGCCATTTCGATTGTAAGATAGCTGGATCGATTCCAATGAGTTCCTCTTTTGAGTAGCCGCTTGTTTGCTCAAAGGAGTTATTTACATCAACAATTTGGTTTTTTCGATTGGTAATTGCTATGGCTGCAGAGCTAGATTTAAAGACACGTGAAAGTAGTTCTAACTTTGCTTCATAAGTTTTGTTTTCAGTGACATTTGTACAACTCCAAACTCGGCCAAAGTCTTTTTGATTTAAAAATACAGCTTTGGAATGTAGTTCTAATATCTCACCATTTTTTTTCAGTGCCAAAAAGTTCTTACTGTTTTTGTTATTGGCTAATGCTTCTAAATAATTAGCAAACTCTTGTCCATTCGTTAGCTGTTTTTTAGCATGTTCAAGAAGAATATCTGTGGCACCTTTTTTTATCATTTTTGCTGGAATTTTCCACATTTTTAGAAAGTTTTTATTGTAATTAATAATTTCACCCTCTTTATTAATTACTAAAATACCATCTTTGGTTGATTCTAACGTTGCTTCAAGAGCGGAGTTTACGCTTGTTAGACTATTTTGTTGCAATTTTTTTTCAAATGCACTTGATATTATTTCACTGGAGAGTTTTAAAATATTGATGGTTTTGTTTTTCCATGTTCTCTCATCTTTAATGTCGTCAAGACCAATAAAACCAATCATTTCATCTTTAATTATAAGCGGAAAACATAAAATTGATTTTATTTTTTGTCGTTTTAAATCTTCTTGTTCAAAGTGCGCTTCTACAGGCATTTCATCAATATTTGAGATATTAATGTAACCCTCATTTTTAAGCGTATTCATCCACCAAACAATTGGTTGTGTAGGAACATTTTGATAGTTTTGTATCTCTTGTGGTATTCCTTCTTTACAATACTCATAACAGTTATTCATGATAGTTTGATTTTTTCTAAAGGTAAAAATATAGGTTCTATGGGTTTTTGTTATTTTGGTTAGGGCTTTTAAGGCTTTATTTATTGAGGTGTCAAAATCTTTATCTTTAATAAAATAAGAAGATAGTTTACTAATAAACTTGTAAAGTTTTAGCTGGTTATTCACAATTATTTTCTCCATAAATTATAAAAGTAAGATGATACCATTCCTATTTTTCAAGTAATATTAACAAAAATAATAATTATTTATATTCAACAAACTTAAAGAAAACTTATCAAAAAATGGTGAAAAACTTAAAAGTAAAACTTAATATTAACTTTAATTAACTAAATTTTTTAGCTTGATATAATAGTAGTAAACACTTGAAAACACTTTTTTAGTGTTGAAAGGAGTGAACATGCATAGAGTTACGATATTAGGTTCAGGTAATATTGGATTTATAGTTGCTTTATTACTTCATAATAGCCAAGATTACTTTGTAACCGTTGTTGCAAGGGATAAAAAGCGATTAGCTATTATCAAAGAACTAGGTATAAATACTAAAGTCTGTGACCTGTCTCAATTGAAAAATTATGAGATGCTTTTTGATGATTGTGATAGTGTTATCTCTGCATTACCTTATTATTTAAATAGTGCTGTTGCAAAAGCTGCTTTAAATTCAGGTATTAACTATTTTGATTTTACTGAAGATGTAAAGACAAGCCAAACTATTCATCGTCTTTCTCAAGATGCCAAATCTTCTCAGGTATTTATTCCCCAGTGTGGTTTAGCTCCAGGATTTATCTCTATATTGGCATTTGATCTATTTAAAAAGTTTGAAGAAGTACATAGTATTAAAATGCGCGTGGGAGCACTGCCTAAAAATCCTTCTAATAAAATTTTATACAATTTAACGTGGTCAACGGATGGTTTGATAAATGAGTACTGTAATGAATGTTTTGCTATAAAAGATTCAAAACTTATTACCACACAAGCCTTAGAAGGCTTAGAAAAGTTCTCCCTTGATGGGTTAGAGTATGAAGCTTTTAATACTTCTGGTGGATTAGGAACCTTGTGTGATACCTTAATAGACAAAGTCAAAGAGTTAAACTATAAAACTATTCGTTATATGGGACACCGTCATTTTATGGATTTTCTTATCAATGATTTGTATCTTGGCGAAGAGAAAAGACGTGTCCTATTAAAGGATATTTTAGAGTATGCAATTCCAGTAACAAAACAAGATGTTGTTCTTATTTTTTGTAGTGTTACTGGGATACGAAATGGTAAATTTGAACAGATAACAGATGTTCGAAAAATCTATAATCAGACTCTTTATAATGAGTCACTAAGTTCTATTCAAATAACAACAGCCTCTGGGCTTTGTGCTGTAATGGATATGGTTGTTAATAATACAATCAAACAAAAAGGGTTTATAAAACAAGAAGACATTCCCTTAGAAAAGTTTTTACATAATCGTTTTGGAAAGGTCTTTAATAAACAAAAATAAAAGAGAGGATAGTTCAATGAAAAAGCTAAGTTTAAATAATCTTGGATTGAGTGATTTAGTTCAAAATGGATATTATCCAAGTCTATTTTTGGGTGATAGGATTTTGTATGGAAAAGGAGAAGATTTTAGTGCTTGTTCTCCTATTGACGGGTCAAAACATGCCAGTTTTAAAAGTCTGAAAAAAATAGATATTAAAAAAAGTATAAAAAGCTTGCATAAAAATTTTCAGCTTTGGCAAGAGGTGCCTGCTCCTAAACGAGGAGAGCTTATCCGTATGGTGGGTGTTATTGCTAGAGAACATAAAGAAGACTTAGCTTATTTAATCACTTTAGAGTCTGGAAAAATATACGAAGAGGCATTAGGAGAAGTTCAAGAGTTTATTGATGTGTGCGATTTTGCAGTTGGTTTATCCCGTCAGCTTTATGGTTTAACAATTGCTAGTGAACGTTATCGACACAAAATGGTTGAACAATGGCATCCTTTAGGCGTTGTTGGTATTGTTACTGCCTTTAACTTTCCTATGGCTGTTTGGGCGTGGAACGCCATGGTTGCGTTGGTATGCGGAAATACACTTTTATGGAAACCATCTTCTCAAGCACCCTTGTGTGCTATAGCATGTCATTTTATTTTGCTTCAAGCCCTTAAAAAATTCCCAGAATTACCCCAAGAGATATCAAGTGTGGTTATTGCCAATAGGGATTTAGCCAATGTTATTGTAAAAAATAAAAAGGTACGACTGGTCAGTGCCACAGGTTCAGTTGCTATGGGAAAAAAACTAGCTCCCTTAGTGGCTTCTAGACTTGGACGATTACTCTTAGAGTTAGGCGGAAATAATGGTATGATTGTCACTCCTAGTGCAAATAAAGAGCTTGCTTTAAAAGCAGCACTTTTTTCAGCCGTTGGAACAGCAGGACAACGATGTACAACATTACGTCGTCTTTTTGTTCATAAAAGTATCGCTAAAGAGTTTATTCAAAGGCTAAGGAAAGCTTACAAAAGTGTGAAGATTGGAACTCCTTTATATAAAGACAATCTCATGGGACCACTCGTTAATAAAAATGCTTACATGCAAATGCAAAAGAGTTTAGAAACTGCAAAACTACAAGGGGGTAAAGTTATTTATGGTGGAAAACGGGTAAGTAAAGATGTACCTACTGAGGCTTTTTATGTAAAACCAGCTCTTGTCGTCATAAAGCATACGGCCAATGTGCTCAAGGAGGAGACCTTTGCCCCTATTTTATATATCATAGAGTACGATGATTTTAATAGGGTTTTACGCTGGCATAATGATGTTCCTCAAGGACTCTCTTCGTCAATTTTTTCACAAGATATTCAAGAAACGGAACTCTTTACGAGTAGTGTTGGAAGTGATTGTGGAATTGCCAATGTTAATATTGGTACCAGTGGTGCCGAAATAGGTGGGGCTTTTGGTGGTGAAAAGGATACAGGTGGTGGTAGAGAAAGTGGAAGTGATGCTTGGAAAAACTATATGCGTAGAAGTACAAATACTATCAATTTTTCAAAAGAGATGCCCTTGTCCCAAGGTATACAATTTGATATTTAAGACTACTTAGTAAAGTGGCCTTAAATACAAAAGAGACTATTTTTTTATGGTGTTTGGTTTTCCTTCAATACCTGCATAAAAAACGATAATTTCAGCAGGTTTATCAGTTCTATTTTCGCCATTATGCCATTTATGAACCACTTCATTAATTGAATCTCCTGCTTTCATATGTAACTCTTTGTTATCTTGGGTTACAACAACTAATTCTCCTTTTGTTAAAATTCCAGCATTCATAACAGGGTGTTTGTGAACAGGCAGTTTTGTATGGGGTGGAATAACAATTTTTAAAATAGTAACTTCAGGTTGACCCTTTGGGTATGCAGGGAGTAAGTCTCCTGTCCAACTTTTTGTTGTTTTAAGAACCACATCAACTTGCACTTTATTAGCATCCTGTGCAAATGCAAACGAACTGAGGAAAAGCAGTGTGAAAAATTGAGATATGATGACTTTCATTTTATTCCTTTGAATATATTGGCAATATTCTATCAAAAAAATAAATTTATATGAACAGTATACTTATAAAAATGGTTATAAAATCAGAAAGAAAAGGAATAGCTAATGAGCATATTCCTTTTTTCAAAGTGGGTTTAGATTGCTTCTTCAATAATTTTGATAAGTGAACCTTGTGCTTCTTGTGCAATATGTACTAAGTCAGGGTTAATATCATCCACAAGTTGTACTAGTGAATTAAGAGCTATGGTTGTTTGCCCATTATCATTATAAATAGCAACCTTACATGGCATAATACACGATAGTGAGAGATCTTCACTGAGTAATTGGTTTGCAATGTTTGGATTACATACGTCAAGAACTTGACACTCTTTTTGGAACTCAATTCCTTTAGAGATAAGCGTCTCTTTGA
>LPNY01000158.1:182235-238631 GCA_001655195.1 Arcobacter sp. EP1 | reverse complement strand
GATTGCATTAGCTGTTTCTTGCACGCTTTTATTGGTTTCAAATGTTTGTTTCAATGTTGTCCTTTTTATTTTCTTCTGAAATTTCTATTTTCGTCACGTTTGGTTGTTTTTTTAGAACCTTTTGGAGCTTTTTTAGGTTTTCGTTCTGGTTTTCGTTGACCTTTTTTCTCACTGAGTTGTTTTTTCTTGAATCTTATCATACGGGGTTCTTTTTCTGTAGGTTCATATCCTTCAAGAATTTGTCGTTCAATATTAATAATCAACTCTTTTTCAATCTCTGCCATAAATTTGTACTCTTTGGTACATAGTAGCGTAATTGCATGACCTTCATTTCCTGCTCGACCTGTTCTTCCCACACGATGGGTAAAATCATCAACACTTTCAGGAAGTTCAAAATTAATAACATGAGGAAGTTGTTCAATATCAATACCTCGTGCAGCAATGTCAGTTGCTACTAAAACACGTACCTGTTCACTTTTAAACTTTTTAAGTGCTCGTGCACGTGCTGGTTGTTTGATATCTCCATGTATACACTCTGAAGGTAATCCATCAAGATTAAATTGATCCACAAGGGTGTTAGCTTGTTTTTTAGTATTTACGAAAATAAGAACTTGGTGGTAGTTTTTGCTTCCGATTAAAAAAGAGACCATTTCTGCTTTTTTATCTTCATCAACTTTATAAATTTCATGCTCAATGAGTTTTACCGTTGAACGTTGTTTATGTATTTGAATCACTGTTGGGTTATTTAAAAACTCTTTAGCAAGTTTTTTAACATTTTGATTAAGAGTTGCACTAAACATCAAAATTTGCCGGTTATGGCTAGCTTGAACAAACATCTCTTCAATATCTTCTAAAAATCCCATCTCCATCATAGTATCAGCTTCATCTAATACAAGAGTTTGAATACTTGATAAGTTGATGTCTTTTTTACTTAAATGATCTTTGAGTCGTCCAGGAGTTGCCACTAAAATATCAATACCATTGCTGATTTTTCGCAGTTGCTCTTTATGGCTAAGTCCCCCAACAACAGTAGTATGTTTAATATCTAAATGACGTCCATAGTGAGATATGGCTTTTGAAATTTGCATAGCAAGTTCGCGTGTAGGTACAAGTATTAACGCTCTAATAACTCTGTTTTCAGGGTTGATAGTTGCTTGTAACTCATCTAAGATAGGTAGTGTAAAAGCAGCTGTTTTCCCCGTACCACTTTGTGCAGTTCCTATTACATCAACTTTTTTTAAAATAACAGGAATCGCTTTTTTTTGAATCTCTGTAGGTTTTTCGTAGCCTTCTTCTTTGAGTGCTTTTAGAATCTGTGGATGAAGTTCTATATTTCCAAATGTTTTAATAGGATATCCTTTTATATGTAGTTACCCATCTCAGCATCTAAATATGCATCGATGATTGAAGCAAACTCTTCAAAGGTAACATCTCCTTGTTTATCAAACATGACAACTTGTTCTCCATGATCATCTTGAATAGAGTGATTGGGGCTTTTTACTACACGTTTATAAAGTTCTTGAAGATCTTCTGGGCTATCTAAATCGTTGTACAAAAACCAATTAACTGTTGCATCATTGATTCTGACTAAACCGTAAGTTTGTGCATCATCAATATAATCTTGGATTGTACCGTTTTCAAATTGGGCACCAACAACAATATCATTCTCATTTAAAATCATTTCCATTAAGAAACCTTTAACGTTTATGTAAATTTTTTTAGAATAATACCCAATTGTTTATAATAGCCCCATTTAGATATAGATTCGCTCTTTCATTTTGACAATATGTACTTTGTCTTTGAGTTCATGAGAAAGTTTTTCTTTAAAAATCTCTAATTTAGTTTTATCACCATGAATAAGGTTAATACAATAGATATCTTTAATATTTTTAATAAAATGAATGAGTTCTTTTTGGTCTGCATGGGCAGAAAAACCATCAATACAGCTAATGGTTGCATTTATCTTAATTAGGTGCCCCTCTATTTCTATGGTATCTTCTCCTGCTAATATTTTTTTTCCAAGTGTTCCACCCACTTGATAGCCAATAAATAAAACCATATTTTTTCTATCCTGCAAATATCTAGCTAGGTGATATTTAACTCGTCCACCTTCACACATACCAGAGCCTGCGATGATTATTTTTGCACCTTGGGTTTCATTGATTTGTATGGATTCTTCTTTGGTATAACAGGTAGTAAGTTCTTTAAAAGAAAAAGGATTCTCTCCTTTATTTAAAATAGTTTTAATCTCTTCGTTAAACAGTTCAGGATAGTTTGTAAAGGTTTTAGTGACATTTATAGCTAAAGGAGAATCTAAAAATACAGGAATATTTTCAAGTTTCTTTTCTAGACTTAATTGTCGTAATAAATAGAGAATTTCTTGGGTACGCTCCAGTGCAAAAGAGGGTAAAACAACAACCCCTCCATGATGTGTTTTTTGTACTATTTTTTGCTTAAAATCATTGATTGAAAGTGCAAGATTAGGATGTTGTCTATCTCCGTAGGTGGCTTCTATAAAAATATAGTTTGCTTTGTGCCAACAATCAAGAGCTGAGGTTATAATACGAGACTGCTGTCCGATGTCTCCCGAAAAAACGGCACTTTTTTTCATGCCATCTTCTTCGTATTTGACTTTTAAAGATGCGGAACCCAAAATATGCCCTGCATTTTTAAAACTAATACGAATATCTTCTTCTAAATTTAAACTTTGGTTGTATTCTAAAAAGGTATCAAAGAGATTTAATACTGGTTCAATATCATCCATTGTGTAAAGAGGGTGTTCTTTTTCTTGTAAAATACCTGCAGAATTTTTTAGCATAAGTTTTGCAATATCAAAGGTAGCTTTTGTACAAATAATTGAACCTTTGAATCCTTTTTTGACTAAAAGAGGAACACGACCAATATGGTCTAAATGGGCATGGGTTAGAATAAGGTAGTTAATTTTTCTAGGATCAAAGCCAAACTCTTCATAGTTGAGTGTTTCTTCTTTCCCTTGGAACATACCACAATCGATGAGTAGTTTAATGTGACCAATCTCTAACAGATGGCAAGAACCTGTTACTTCTGACGCTGCTCCAAATGATGAATAAAATGCCATGATGCAATCCTTTCATATAATAAATAATACTATAATGTTATTTAATAATGAAAATAGAACCAAGTTTTGTGAAAATTACAGCTTACATTAAGCTTTTAAAAGCCTACTAGTCAGGAGTTTTAGAACAAATTAGTCATTTAAACTTTTGTTTTTATGTTAGTTTTCTTTTTTTGTTCCTTTCTAACATTAAAGGAGTTACAATTAAGAAGATTAATTGCAAGGAGGTATGAATAACACAGATAAATTTTAAAACTGTTATGAGAACTATTGCAATGAAAGTGGGAACTTTAAAAGGTTAACAAGTTACACAATAAAAGTATTATACTTTTATTTCTCCCCCATTCATTCCTTAAAAACTAATTTTTCCTTTTAGTTCCCAAGTTTGTGATAGTATGGTGCTTTCCTTAAGCAAATAAAATCAAACAAACACCCATTTATCCCCTATGAAGTCGCCCGATTTTCGTAGGGGATTCTTTTTTATGTCCAGCTTTTAAGCAATATAATTTTGAAAATTTTCACTATGAGTTTAACGCGTTTTATTATCTTAGTTTGTTATACTTCATTTTGAAAAGGATTTGTTATAAAGTATAAAAAGATTCATGTAGAAATTACCAATATCTGTAACCTAAAATGTACATTTTGCCCTCCTAAAATACTACCTAATCAAAGTATCTCTAAAGCTTTATTTGAGAAAATTAACCTCCAAGCAAAAGAGTATACTAAAGAGTTAGCGTATCATGTAGTGGGTGATCCTTTGGTGGTGACGAATTTAGGGGAGTATTTTGATATTTCACATAAACATAACTTGAAAGTCAATGTAACAACTACAGCAAATAACCTAAGCCAACTGATGTTTGAGATGCTATTACATCCTGTATTAAAACAGATTAATTTTTCTGTTAACTCTTATAATGCAAACTCCCATAAAAAAACACTTATTGAGTATTTAGATCCAATTCTTTCTTATATTGAGTATGCCATTAAAAATAGACAAAACCATTTTATCAATCTACGTATTTGGAATTTGGATGAAGATGAAAGTGCAAAAGCATTTAACCAAGCGGTTTTTGATTATGTAAATGAGCGTTTTAATACACAAATTAATATGAATGAGATTTATACAAATCGACCTAAAAACATTCGTATTTCACCAAAAGTATTTTTTAATTTTGATGACTATTTTGAGTGGCCAAGTTTAGAGAATGATTTTGTCTCTAAAAAAGGGTTTTGTTATGGTCTTGATTCTCATTTTTCAATTTTAGCTTCAGGAAAAGTAACTCCTTGTTGTTTGGATAAAGATGGCGTAATAGATTTGGGTAATATTAATGAAGACTCTTTATCTACAATTTTGGATAGTTCACGAGTGAAAACTATTCAAAAAGGTTTTAAAGAGAATAGGGTAGTTGAAGAGTTATGCCAACACTGTTCTTACCGAACACGCTTTGATAGTTCTGCAATTATTTCACAATAAATTAGATATAATAAGATAAATTATTTAAGGGAATTAAATGAGTCACGATACGGAATTTGAGATTATTCTACAAAGTATAAAAGATTTTTTTACATCCAAGATGTTGATGTTTGCATTAATACCGCTGCTATTTGTAATGGTAGTGATGTATGTTGTTTTTTTTACAGCTGCTGGTTACGGAATGGAGGCATTACAACTCTATTTAGATCAAGTTCAAGCAGGTAACGATGTGATAATTGACCCTGCGGCACCTTTTTATTTTATTTGGATGGCAACAGTTTTTGGGTTTTTAGTACAATACTCAATACTTTCTGGACTAGTTGGCTTTTTAGTTTATACTTTGGGTACTGTTTTTGTGATGATGTTCTCTGTTTTTTTAACCTTAGTGGTTATTGGATTTTTAACGCCTGGAATTTTAAGTGTTTTACATAAGCGGCACTATCAGCATTTAGAACTTCATGGTCATGGTACGTTAATATCACCATTGTGGGTATTGATAAAATCAACTTTAGTGATGATACTATTATTTATTTTATTCGTTCCTTTATATTTTATTCCTGTTTTAAATTTAGTTGTGATTAATATTCCTTTGTATTACTTTTTCCATAAGCTCTTAAATTATGATGTGGCGTCAACTCTTTTAAGTGAAGAAGAGTATGAAGTAGTTTATAAGAAAAACTCATTGGCCTTTAGAGGTAGAACACTATTTTTATATTTTATCTCTATGATTCCTTTTATTACTCTCTTTTCTGCTGTATTTTATATTATTTATTTAGGGCATGCTTATTATGGAAAACTCAATAAATTACGAGGTAGTGTGATTAATAATATGGATGATATTAAGATGGAAAAAGAGGCGAATACAAATAGTAATGGCGGATATGAACGTGTAGAACAGTAGTGTTTCTACACACTACCTATAAAACGAGTCGATAACCAGTACCTTGAACATTTTTCAGGGTATTTTCTGGTAATTTCTTTCTAAAGTTTTTAATAAAAAGTCGTAGGGCATTTTGTGTCATGACTGTATTATCATCCCATAGAATATTTTCAATCTCTTCATAAGTAATAAGCCGTTTTTTGATGACAAGTAGCTTTAAAAAGGCATTCTCTTTTTTGGTTAAAACAAACTCTTCTTGGGGTCCTCGAATGAGTGATTTACTCTCATCATAAATCCATGAGTGTGTTAGGTTATAAACTTTTGCTCCTTCATAACTTTCAATAAAACTATGTAGGGCTTCTGTGAGTTTTGCTTCCGTGATTGGTTTGACAATATATTTTACGAGGTGTAGTTCTGCAGCATCAAGCATATAGTTTAAATCCGTATGAGCTGAAGTGATAATAATACGTACTTTTGAATCAGTTCGTCGAATTCTTTTGGTTAGTTCAATACCGTTGAGTTTTGGCATTTGAATATCTGTGATGATTAAATCGGGCTTCTCTTTTTCATAAATTCTGTAAGCTTGTTCACCATCATTTGCGAGGTAGATATTTTTAAACATACAATCAAGTATTTCATGAATATTTTTTTGAATACCAACTTCATCTTCAACATACAATAGGTTAAATCCACTCAGTTGATTTAAAAGCTCTTTTGTCATTTTCAACCCTTATTTAAAAGTAAAATATTTAAAACATCTCTATAGTTAAGATATGCTATCATAGCATATTATCTATTATATAACTATTGATTTATTGGAGTAACATTGCGACTTATCACCGAAAAAAATATTTCTAAAATTATCATTTATGTTTTTATTATTATTATGACTTCCATGACTTTTTTTATCTCCTATTTTTATGTTAAAAATACCTATGATGATTTTGATTTACAGATGGAAAAATTTGTTGAAGAGTATTATGAAAATCAAAAGAAGTTTTTAAAAAAAGAGATTGATACAGTTATTGATATTTTGCGGTATAACTCAACCAAAAATGATTTAACAGAAGATGAGTTGAAAAAAGATATGGTACGCTTATTAAATAATATCACTTTTCAAGAGAGTAAAAGTAACTATGTTTTTGTTTATGATATCCAAAATATTTCAGGTGGTGATGATTTTGCACGATTAATCGTAAATCCAAACCGTCCTGATTTATTGGGGCAACTCATTTCTACAAACTATACTGATGCCAATGGAAAAAAATTTCGAGAGATGTTTTTGACTGATATTCGAAAAAATGGGGAGTCCTATACCCAATATGCGTATAAGAAACTGCACTCTCAAACTATACAACAAAAACTCTCTTATTTTAAACACTATCCTGCTTGGAACTGGGTTATTGCTTCGGGAGTTTATATTGATGATATTGAAAATGCCATAGAAAAACGAAAGAAAGCCTTGAAAAAAAGAGTTAAAACTCAAGTGATTCAAAATATTTTGCTATTTGTTCTCTTTTTGTCTATTGCTATTGTGATTTCTATTTTAGTATCACAAAAAATTGATGAGGTTCTAAGAAATTATCAAGATAGAGTAAAAGCAAAGTCTCGACAGCTTCAAGAGTTGAATAACTCATTGGAACAACGAGTTTATGAAGAGATTGAAAAGAATAGAGAAAAAGAGCAGTTACTTGTTCAAAAATCTCGTTTCATTGCCTTGGGCGAAATGATTAGTAATATCGCTCATCAATGGCGACAACCCCTCTCAGAGCTCTCTTCAGTACTAATGAGTATGAAGTTCAAACACAATATTGGTCAGCTTGATGATGAGACGATGAATAAAAAAGCAAAAGAGGCTGAACAGGTTATTGATTTCATGTCCCATACAATTGATGATTTTAGAAATTTCTTCATGCCTAAAAAAGATCGCCAAGAGTTTTATGTTTATAAGTCGGTTGAATCAGTTATGACTATTGTTTCAAGTGCTTTGAGTAATAACAACATTGAAATCGAGATTGATATTGATAAACAGCTTAAACTGAATACCTTTAAAAATGAGTATGAACAAGTGATTTTAAATATCATTTCCAATGCAAAAGATGTAATGATTTCAAATAAAATAGAGAAACCAAAAATATCAATTGAGTGTAAAAAAGTGGGTGCTTTAATTGAACTTTTCATTGAAGATAATGGTGGTGGAATTACAGTCAAACCACGAAATAAAATCTTTGAGCCTTACTTTACCACTAAAGAAGATAGTGATGGTACTGGTATTGGGTTGTATATGTCAAAAACAATTGTTGATAAGAATATGCATGGAAAATTACGTGTTCGTAACACAAAAGTAGGAGCAAGATTTGAAATTATTGTTCCAATTAAACCACCATTTTAAGAGGCTTAATTAATTCTCTTTGTTCTCTTGTTTGTATTGGTCTTCTTTCTTTTTAGTGAAATAAGCAAGCATAAGAATGACGATAGTTATGACTGTAAATGAGAGTAGTTCATTTTGAAATGTTTCCATTGTTTTCCTTTATGAAGATTATATCTAAATATATCAAAGAGTGTTTTGAGAAGTTATTGAACAATAAAAAAGGGGCGAGAACATCTGTTCTCGCCCCTTTTTAAATAAAGATTGTTTTCTATCTATCCTGCAAACATTAAGTTTGGAAGCCAAAGGGCAATTGATGGAATGTAAGTTACTAAGAGTAATCCTACCAGAATTGTTAACGTCCATGGAAGTGCTGCGACAATAACATCTTTAATCGACATACCTGTTAAACCTGAGGTAACAAACAGGTTGAGCCCAACAGGCGGCGATACCATTCCTAACTCCATATTAATTGTAATTACAATACCAAAGTGAATTGGATCAATCCCAAGTGCAACTGCTACTGGTAAAAGTAACGGTACCATAATCATAATAATTGCTGATGGTTCCATAAATGAACCAGCTAAGATAAGTAAAATGTTCACTAAAAGTAAGAACATAATCTTATCAACGTTTGCTTCAATCAGTGCATTTGTAATTCCCTGAGGAATATTTTCAATAGTTAAGAAGTGAGCAAATAACATTGCATTTGCAATAATAAACATAATCATTGCTGTTGTTTTTGCAGATTCTAATCCTACAGCAAATATCTCTTTAATCTTAATATCTTTATAAACAAATGCAGAAATAATGAATGCCCATACTGCTGCTACTGCTGCTGCTTCAGTTGGTGTGAAAATACCACCATAGATACCACCAATAACAATAACAATTGTCATAAGTCCCCATGATGCATCTTTCATACGTGCTAGTCGTTCTTTAAATGGTTTTGGTTCTGTTCTTTTAAATCCAAGTCTTCGTGCACCTACGTAAGTAACAAACATCATCATAATTCCAAGACCAATACCTGGAACAACACCTGCCATGAATAGTTTTCCAATAGATACTTCTGCTGTAACTCCATATACAATCAGTACAATTGAAGGTGGAATAAGAATACCTAAAGAACCTGCTGTGGCAATTGTACCAACCGCATATCTTTTAGGATAACCTGCTTGCATAATAGCACCAAACATAATCGAACCAATAGCAACAACAGTTGCTGGAGATGACCCAGAAACAGCTGCAAAAATAATCGATGCAAAAATTGCTGAAATTGGAAGTCCACCTGGAAGGTGTCCAACACACGATTTAGCAAACTCAATAATTCTTTGTGCGGCGGAACCCTTTGATAAGAGGTTACCTGCAAGAACGAACATTGGAATTGCCATTAGTGAATAGTGTTCGATTTTTTCGAACATCATTGATGAAATCTCAATAGGAGAAATGTCTGTAAACAACATTAATGTTGTAAATGTTGCTGCACCTAAACAAACTGCAATAGGTGTCCCTAAAATTACTAAAAAGAAAAATATACCAAACAGTACTGCAACACTCATAGCATACCTCCTGTCTTTTTCTCTACTTCTTTAACCATATCATTTAACTCTTTTACATGTTCATTTGTATTATCTTTTGATTTAACACCAAGCTCTGCTAATACCATTTCAGCTTCACTCTCTTTTAAAATCTTGTCATGTGATGTTGAAAGAATTGTATGAAGTCTTTCAGCTACTCTATATGCTGCAAATCCGAATGATACGGGAATTACTAAGTAGATAACCCACATAGGCATATCCCAAAGGTCAATTGATCTCTCATCTAAGTCAATAACTAATAAAAGATACTCATACCCAAAGTATGCAACAGCTGCTAGGAAAATAAATGTGATTGTATGTGAAATAATTAACATCACTTTAGCAACACGTGAAGAAACATTGTCTAAGACGACAGTTACGGCAATGTGCGCATCTTTTTTGAAGCAATATGCTGCTCCAAAGAATACACTCCATAAGAAAACATAAATTGTAAACTCAGTTGCCCACACTAACGATGCATCAAAAACATATCTTGCTACAACGTTTACAAAGGCTGCAATTACACCTAAAAATATACCCATTACGGCAATTTTTTGGTTAACGTGACCAATAATAGAACTAATTAATCGAAACATAAGACACCTACTTTGTATTTAATGACGCTTTTATTAAATCTTCTCCAATGATAGCGTTATCATAGAACTCTGGATAGATTTTACTAACGGCTGCTTGCCACTGTGCACGCTGATCTGGTGTTAGTTCAAAAATCTCTAACTTTCCAGTTTTTTGCGCATACTCTTTTATTAAGTTTAACTGTTTTACATTTAAATCTTCAGCAAACTCTCTCTCTTTAACTGTTGCTTCATTCATTGCTTGTTTTACATTTGCTTGTAAATCAGCAGGAAGTGAATTCCAAAACTTTTCACTCATAACAACTAAGTACCCTAAATAACCATGGTTAGTTAACGTCATATACTTTTGAACTTCATGGAATTTTTTAGTGTAAATATTTGAATTAGTGTTTTCTTGTCCATCAATAACCCCTTGTTGTAATCCTGAATAAACTTCAGAGAAAGGCATCATTTGTGGATTTGCGCCAACTGAATGAAATTGAGCTTCAAGTACTTTTGAAGACATAATTCTAAACTTTTGACCTACTGCATCAGATGGAGCAATAAGAGGTTTTTTAGAAGATGAAAGTTGCTTAAAATGGTTATCCCAAAAATTTAATGCAACATAACCTTTATTTGTTACCATCTGCTTAAGTTTTGTACCAACAATTCCATCTTGAACTCGATGTAAATGACCCATATCATTAAATAGAAATGGTAAATCAAAGAGTGCTAATTGAGGTACGATTTTACCAAATTTTGAAAAACTTGGTGCTGCCATTTGCACTGAATCTAGCTTGAGTGCTTTTAGTACGGCATTATCTTTATATAATTGTGATGAAGGATAGACTTGAACATCAATTTTTCCCTTTGATAGCTCTTCAAGTCGTTTCTCAAAGAAATCAGCCGCTTTACCTTTTGGTGTATTGGGGCTAACTACATGAGAAAACTTTAATACGTATTTAGAACTTGCATCGTCCTTTTTTACTTCTGCTGTTTTAGTGTCATCACTACCACAACCTGTAAGAAGTAAAAGCGATGCAAAAGTTGTACTAAATACTAAACCTTTCATGCCTTTCGTCATACTAACTCCTTTTTGTGTTATAAGAAAAGTATAATGTAAAGTTATGTAGATGTTATGTAGTTTGTTAACATATTTAATATTTTTTAAAATTTGTACTGAAAAGGGCTTGTATAGGGGTAAAATGGTAACTTTTGGTGGGTGTTTTAGGGGTGTAAAAATGTCAAAAATGTGTAGGATTTCCCACTGAAAATTCAGTGGGAAAGATGTGGATTATTTAGTTGCTAAAGTCTTTTTAATTAACTCTTCACCAATTAATCTGTCAGAGTAGAATTCTGGGTAAATTTTACTTACTGCATCCGCCCAAGCTTGTCTTTGCTCTGGTGTTAATGTAATAATTTCTAATTTTCCAGTTTTTTCTGCATATGTTTTGATTTCTGCGAATTGTTTAGTATTTAACTCTTCTGCATATTCTCTCTCTTTTTCTGTTGCTTCTTTAATAGCTTGAGTTACGTTTGCTTGTAAATCAGCTGGTAATTTATTCCAGAATTTTTTAGACATTACAACTAAGTAACCTAAGTAACCGTGGTTTGTAACTGTTAAGTACTTTTGAACTTCGTGGAATTTTTTTGTAAAGATGTTTGAGTTTGTATTCTCTTGTCCATCAATAACACCTTGTTGTAATCCTGAGTAAACTTCAGAGAAAGGCATCATTTGTGGGTTAGCTCCAACAGCTTTGAATTGTGCTTCTAATACTTTTGAAGACATAATTCTGAATTTTTGACCTGCTGCATCTGCTGGCTTGATTAAGGCTTTTTTAGACGATGAAAGTTGTTTAAAGTGGTTGTCCCAGAATGCTAATGCTACAATCCCTTTTTTTGTAACCATTGCTTTAAGTTTTTCACCTACTTCACCATCTTGAACTCTATGTAAGTGACCAATATCTTTAAATAAAAATGGTAAATCAAATAGTGCTAAGTTTGGTACAATTTTACCAAATTTAGAAAATGATGGTGCAGCCATTTGAACTGAATCTAATCGAATCGCTTTTAATACTGCGTTATCTTTATATAACTGAGATGATGGGTAAACTTGAACATCAATTTTCCCTCCAGAAAGCTCTTCTAATCTTTTTTCGAAGAATCTTGCTGCTTTACCTTTTGGTGTGTTGTCACTCACTACGTGTGAGAATTTTAGTGTGTAGTCTGCCGCCATTACTGAAGTAGCAACCATAGCTGCTGCAACTGTTCCTAATACAAATTTTTTCATTTGGACTCCTTGTCTGTTTTGTTTGTTTTCAAGAAAAGTATTGCATAAAGTTATGTAAGTATTGTGTAGGATGATGACATAATTTGGTAAATTTGACTATAAAAAATGGAGAAACGTAGCATTAACGTAGCATTTGAAAAAAGAGAAAATTATTGAAAATCTTCTCTTTTATATATAATGTATATGAACTCTTTGTTGTAGATTAGTTTTTGATGCAGCGAACACCGTAGTGGTCGTCTTTGTAGTACCATCCAATTTTTCCTTCACCAAAATAGAATGGGTGGGCTGCTTCTGGACGCGTTTTTTCTTGGGTTGATGTCCAATATGAGACTGATAAATCAAAGCCATCAATATTTGAATCTTTGCCATGAGCTAACCAAACTGATTTAATCTCTTCATAGGTTGGAAGTCTTGCCTCAATATTTTGACAGTAACTTTTTGCTTTGTACCAGTTTAATCTTTTTGGTGATTCTTCTGTCCATTTAAACTCTTTTGCTGTTGCATTTTGTACTGCAATTAGTAGTGCTAAAAGTAGTATTTTTTTAAGTGCTGAAAATATGTTTCTTTTTGTCATTCATTTCCTTTTGAAATTCGATGTATGCCATCATAGCTAAACTTAAATTTAAACTAAGTAAGTGCCAAAATGTCCTACTTATGTCCATTTTAACCAATATTTAAACATACTTTTGGTATCCTCTTGGTCTTTCACATGGGAATATAAATGAAAAAATTTTACAAAGGACAATAATGGGTTGTAATTTAGATTTACTTACGTCTTTTAAAGATAACTGTGGATTTGGTTTGATGGCAGATTTGAAAAATCGACCAAGTCATAGTAACTTAGAAGATGCTATACATTCGCTTGAACGAATGATGCACAGAGGTGCAGTGGCAGCAGATGGTAAAACAGGAGATGGTTCTGGTTTACTTCTTTCTATGCCTGATTATTTTATGAGAAAAGTAGCTGGTGATAACAATATTGATTTACCTGAAACTTATGCAGTAGCAATGATTTTTACAAAAGATGTAGAAGATATTGAGACATTTAAAGAATTCTGTGAAGCAAATGACCTTAAGGTTTTAATGACACGAGAAGTTCCTGTTGATAAAACTGCACTTGGTGAGCAAGCATTAGAGACATTACCACATATTATTCAAGTATTTGTTTGTGCTAACTCAGTAATGTCATCAAGAAGATTTGATGCTATGTTATACCTTACACGAAAAGAGTGTGAGCACAAATTAATAGATAAAAAAGATTTTTATATTCCAACTTTTTCATCTAAAGTTATTGCGTACAAAGGGCTTATTATGCCTACGCACATTAAGAATTTTTATGTTGATTTACGAGATGACGATTTTAAAATTTCTTTTGCATTATTTCATCAACGTTTCTCAACAAATACACTTCCACAATGGCGATTAGCACAACCATTTAGAGCTATTGCACACAATGGAGAGATTAACTCAGTTGAAGCAAATCGATTTAATGTACAAATTAAATCAGAACATATTCAGTCAGAAGTTTTCACAGAAGAAGAGATTGCACGAATTTTACCTATCTTACAAGTTGGTTCTTCAGATTCTGCATCACTTGATAATATGTTTGAATTCTTATTGGCTAATGGTGTTGACTTTTTCAAAGCGGCACGAAGTTTAGTTCCAGCTCCATGGCAAAATGCGCCGCATATGGATGCAGATTTAAGAGCATTTTATGAGTATGCATCAACAGCAATGGAAGCATGGGATGGACCTGCTGCAGTGTCATTAACTGATGGACGACATATTGGATGTTTAATTGACCGGAATGGTTTACGACCTTCTAAATATGTAATTACTAAAAACCACAAGATGTACATCACATCTGAGTACGGTACTGTATCATTAGATGAAGATAATATTTTAGAGCGAGGACGATTACAATCAGGAGAGATGATTGGATTAGACCTAAAGCATGGTAAAGTATTAAAAGAAGAAGATATCAATGATTATTTAAAATCATCGCAAAACTACGGTAAGTGGTTAAATGCTGATATGGACTACTTACAAGAGTATATTGATGAGTCATTCTTAGATACTGATGATTATAAGTTTGATGAGTTAGAGAAAAAACAAAAGTACTTTAATATCACTTATGAAGCAATTGATCAAATGATTGAACCAATGGCAAAAGATGGTAAAGAACCTGTTGGTTCTATGGGTGACGATACACCGTTAGCATGTTTTTCAAAGGTAAACAGAAACTTTACAGACTTCTTTAGACAAAAGTTTGCACAAGTTACTAATCCTCCAATTGACCCATATAGAGAAAAAATCGTAATGTCTTTAGAGACTGGATTTGGGCATATTCATAATATTCTTGATGAAAAACCTGAATATGCAAAAAGACTTAAAGTAGCAAGTCCTATTTTAATGAAAGAGAAATTTGATGTTTTAAATTCATTTGGTAATGCTACATCTCCACGATATGATGCTTATTATAAAAACAAACTTTTCTCAACAACGTTCAAATCTGATTTAAAAGCAGCATTAGAACAATTAGCTTCTGATGTTTTAAAAGCTGTAAAAGAAGAAAATATTCGTGTTGTAATTTTAGATGATAGAGCAATTAATCAAAATGTTAAATTAATTCCAATGGCAATGGCAGTTGGATTTATTAATGAAAGATTATTAAAAGAGGGTACTCGACGACTTGTATCAATTGTTGCAGTGACTGGTGAGGTTTATGACCCACATATGGCAGCTGTTATGATTGGTTATGGGGTTACTGCTATGTATCCATATATGATGTATGCTTCAACAGTTGCATTATATGAGCGAAAAGGTATCTCTAAATATGAGATGCAAAGAGTGCTTAAAAATACTCAAAAAGCTGTTAATGCTGGTCTATTAAAGATTATGTCTAAGATGGGTATTTGTACAATCGCTTCATATAGAAACTCAAGGCTCTTTGATGTTATTGGTCTTAATGATGAAATTATCGAGGACTGTTTTGCAGAATCTCATTCTGATTTAGCAGGACTTGGGTATGCTGATATTGAAGAACGAATTGAAAAACAACACTTCAATGCCTACTTTGATGATAAACATATCTTCCCATTAGATTTAGGTGGATTCTATAAGTATATTGATGGTGGTGAGTATCATGATTACGGTCCAGATACAACTCGTGCAATGCATAATAAACAAGCTACAAATAAAGAAGACATCTCTGACTTTAAAAAATTAAAAGAGATTGTTGATAAAAGAGATAAGAAATTTATTCGAGATTTCTTTGAGTTTAATTCTGATAGAAAAGCAATTGATATTAGTGAAGTTGAATCGGCTGATGAAATTTTCAAACGATTTGCAACTGCGGCTATGTCATGTGGTTCTATTTCTCCTGAAGCTCATGAAGCTATGGCAATGGCGATGAATACAATTGGTGGTATGTCAAACTCAGGTGAGGGTGGTGAAGATCCAGCACGATTTAACACGCTTAAAAACTCTAAGATTAAACAAGTTGCTTCTGGTAGATTTGGTGTAACACCAGGTTATTTAAGAAGTGCCGAAGAGATTCAGATTAAAGTAGCACAAGGTGCAAAACCAGGTGAAGGTGGACAGTTACCAGGACATAAAGTTACTCCGTTAATTGCATCATTGAGACACACTATTGCAGGAGTTACACTGATTTCTCCTCCTCCTCATCATGATATTTATTCTATTGAGGATTTAGCACAGTTAATTTTTGATTTAAAACAGATTAACCCTGAGGCTAAGATTACTGTTAAACTTGTATCAACAATAGGTGTTGGAACAATTGCTGCAGGTGTTGCAAAAGCATATGCAGATAGAATTGTAATCTCTGGTGCTGATGGTGGTACAGGAGCTGCTCCTTTAACATCAATCAAACACACAGGTAACCCGTGGGAGTTAGGACTTTCTGAAGCACATAATGCTTTAAAAGCTAACCACTTACGAGAGTTTGTTCATGTTCAAACAGATGGTGGATTAAAAACAGGTATGGATGTAGTAAAAGCGGCATTATTAGGTGCTGAATCATACGCATTTGGTACAGCTGCATTAACACTACTTGGTTGTAAAATCCTTCGAATCTGTCACACAAACAAATGTTCGGTGGGAGTTGCTACTCAAGATGAAGATTTAAGAGAACACTTTACTGGTACAGTTGAAAGACTCGTTTCATACTTTACGTTTATTGCTGAAGATGTACGAAGTATCATGGCTGAACTTGGATATAAAACAATGGAAGAGCTTGTTGGAAGAAGTGACTTATTAAAAGTTATTGATGACGAGTTTGCTCAAAAATTTGATTTCCAAAATGTTTTACGAAGAATTGATGGAATTGATACTTGTCAAAAAGAGCGAAATGAGCCATTTGACAAAAATAAATTTGAAAAAGCGTTACTTAAAAAAGTACATAAAACAATTGAAAAACCATCAACTCCTATTCGAGTTAAAGAGACAATTACTAACTTAAACAGAAGTTTTGGTACATTGATTTCTGGTGAGATTGCGAAGTATTATGGTGATACTGGATTACCTGAGAACTCAATTAATATTTACTTAAAAGGAATTGCTGGTCAATCATTTGGAGCATTATTAAGTAAGGGTATGAACCTTTACCTTGAAGGTGCTGCAAATGACTATGTTGGTAAAGGTATGAATGGTGGTAAAATCATCGTTAATACACGACACCAAGGTCCAGAATTTGCTGGTGGTGGTAATACCTGTTTATATGGTGCTACTGGTGGTAAACTTTATATTCGAGCAGCTGTTGGTGAACGATTTGGAGTAAGAAACTCTGGATGTACAGCAGTTGTTGAAGGTACAGGAGATAACGCTTGTGAATATATGACAGGTGGTATTGTTGTAATTCTAGGAAACACTGGGGTTAACTTTGGTGCAGGTATGACAGGTGGTTTATCATTTGTATACGATCCAGAAAAAGCATTTGTAGATAAAATGAACCAAGAGTTAATTGAAGCAGTTAGAATTGATACAGATGATACAGAAAGAGAACGTCTTTTCTTAAAACGACTATTAATGGATTATTTAAATGAGACTGAATCTGAAAGAGCTGAAGGAATCTTAGAAAACTTCAGAGCAGAGATTAGAAACTTCTGGATGGTAAAACCTAAAAATATGACTGTATTACCATTAAACCCAGATGAGGGAGATTAAGAGATGTTAAATTTTACAAAATTTGAAAGAATAAACCCTGAAAAAAGAGATGTTTTACAACGTTTAAAAGATTTTAATGAAGTTTATGATGTATTTGGAAAACAAAGAGCAAGAGAACAATCTGATAGATGTATGCAGTGTGGTGACCCATACTGTCATACAGGTTGTCCTTTACATAACTTTATTCCTGCATGGCTTAAACAAACAGCAGAGAAGAATTTAGATTTAGCATTTGCTTTATCAAATGAGACTTCACCTTTCCCTGAAATTTTAGGACGAATTTGTCCTCAAGATGTTTTATGTGAAGGTGCGTGTTCTTTAAATACAGGTCATGGAGCTGTATCTATTGGTGCAGTTGAAACTCATTTAAATGAACGTGCTTTTGAAAATGGTATGAAACCTAAGTTTGCTGAACTTAAAGGTGATAAAAAAGTTGCAATTATTGGTTCTGGACCTACAGGTATTTCTGCTGCTACATTCCTTTTACGAAAAGGTGTTGCTGTTGAGATGTTTGAAAGAGATGATAGAGCTGGTGGATTATTAACTTATGGTATCCCAGGATTTAAACTTGATAAAAGTGCTGTTGAGCGAAGAATTGACTGGTTACTAGAAGCTGGTATGCGATTACATGTTAATTGTGAAATTGGAAAAGATAAATCAATTAAAGAATTAGATGAAGAGTTTGATGCAATTTATTTAGGTATTGGAGCAACAGCAGGTCGATTTGCAAGAATTGATGGAGAAGACGCTTCAAATGTACATTTAGCAATTGATTTCTTAAAACGAATCCAAAAACGAAACTTTGGAAACAAAGTAGATGACTTTATTGATGTTAAAGATAAAAGAGTTGTTGTTATTGGTGGTGGGGATACTGCTATGGATTGTGTACGATCTTCTGTTAGAGAGGGTGCGAAATCTGTTAAATGTCTTTACCGAAGAGATGAAGCAAATATGCCAGGAAGTAAAAAAGAGGTTGTTAATTCAAAAGAAGAGGGTGTTGAATTTGTATTTAATGTAAGCCCAAATAAGATTATAACAATCGATAACAAGGCTACTTCAGTTGAACTTCTAAAAACTGGGTTAACTGACCCTGATGAGTCTGGACGACAACGAGTTGAGATTATTGAAGGTAGTGAATATCTTGAAGATGCTGATGTTATTATTATGGCATTAGGATTCTCTCCTGAAACTCCTGATTTCTTAAAAGAGTTAAATGTTGAAACAAACTCTTGGGGTGGTGTTGAGACTCAAAACTATAAAACTTCTAACCAGAAGGTTTATGCAGGTGGAGATTGTCAACGAGGTGCTCATTTAGCTGTTACAGCAGCTGCTGATGGACGAGAAGCCGCTAAAGAGATTATCAAAGCGCTAGCGTAATTATGAATGCTTTTATTCAAGAGTGTATAAAAGCAAACCAAAAGATATATGAGTATATAACAACTCATATATCTGCAACTGACTACAACTACTCTAACACCATTGGTGTTGGAGGAGATAACTCCCTAAATATTGATTTAATTTGCGAAAACATATTTATTGACCATCTCAAAGAATTTGGTAATATTTACACAGAAGAGGCTGGTTTTGTCAAAGGGGATATTAATCATAATAGAATTATTATAGATCCTCTTGATGGAAGCAATAACTTTAAGGCTAAACTTCCTTATTATGGAAGCTCTGTTGCACTAGAAATGAACAATAAAACAGTTGCTTCTATTGTCTGTAATTTAGCAAATCATACACTTATTTATAAAATTGACAACCAAAAACCTATTCAAATTGATTTATTAAGTTTAAAATTGATTAATAAAGAGGTTCAAGTGGTTACCAAACTGGCTATTTTTGAAAAAGCTTATGACTATCCAACCGTAACAAAAAAACTTTATGAAAATAATATAAAATTTAGAAGTCCTGGTGCAGTCGCATTATCATTAGCAGATGCAAAAAACTATAGTTTTGTTCTGTTTGCAGGAAAAATTAGAGAGTTTGATATTAAAGCAGCACTACATATTTGTGACGATTTACATACCTATTTAGATGACAACTTTCTAATAGTTTCTAAAAATATTGAAGCATTTAATAAAATTAAAGAAATAATTAAAGAATAATTCGTTATAACTCCATTAATTTAATTTAAACTAGGGAACAGAAAATATGTCTTTAATTATTACGGATGAATGTATTGCTTGTGATGCATGTCGAGATGAATGTCCAAATTTAGCTATTGAAGAGGGTGATCCAATATATATTATTGACCCTGATAGATGTACAGAGTGTGTTGGTCATTATGAAGAACCTGCTTGTGTTGAAGTTTGTCCGGTAGATTGTATTATTGTAGATCCAGATAATCAAGAATCTATGGAAGAGTTACGATTTAAGTTTGAACAACTAGAAGCAGAAGAAGTATAGTATATGTCTAAGGTTACAACTGTAATCGATATTGGGTCTAACTCAATGCGTATGGTTGTTTTACAAAAAAGTAGCCGCTTCGCTTTTCATTTGATTAATGAAACAAAAGCGCGCGTAAAAATTTCAGAAGGCTCTTATGAAAATGGTGGGAACTTACAAACTGTTCCTATGGAAAGAGCCTTTAACTCTCTAAAATCATTCTTAAGTATTTCCAATTCGTTAAAATCAAGAAAAATCTTTTGTGTGGCAACTTCTGCTATGCGTGATGCTCCTAATTCAAAACTTTTTATTAACCGTGTTAAAAAAGAGTTAGGCTTAAATATAAAAGTCATTGATGGCGCAAAAGAGGCTTTTTATGGCGGTGTTGCTGCTCAAAATTTAATCTATTCTCAAGATTTTATCACTGTTGATATTGGTGGAGGTTCTACTGAATTTGCTTTTATTAAACAAGGAAAAATTGAACACTGTATCTCTTTAGATATTGGTACGGTTCGATTAAATGAGTTGTTTTTTAAACGAGGGGATATTGCTGGTGCAAAGCGGTATATTTTAGAAAAACTTGAAGTTTTAAGAAGCTGTGGTTTTGACGTTCCTAATACCGTTGTAGGTATTGGGGGAAGTATACGGGCTCTTAGTAAAGTGATTATGGATAAAACAAGTTACCCTTTGGATATCTTGCATGGCTTTACCTATAGTGTAGATATTAATCGACATACTTTCCAAAGTATTATCAACGCAAAAAATAAAAATAGTCTGCGTCATATTGGAATAAAAAAAGATCGTTATGATACGATTAAAGAAGGTACACTTATCTTTGATACGATTTTAGATGAGTTTAATATTCAAACAGTTACAACTTCAGGAGCTGGAGTACGTGAAGGTGTTTATTTAGCGGACCTTCTTCGAAACTCAAATGGTATTTTCCCATCGAATTATAATGTAAGTGTACGTAGTATGTTAGATCGTTTTGAAATTGATGCACGATTGAGTGCCTATTTTGGCAATAATGCCGCAAAGATGTTTGATGCTTTACAACCATTGCATAAATTGGATGAACGCTATAAAACTTTGTTAGTGATTGCATCTAAGCTTAATACAATAGGTACGACGCTTAACTTCTATAAATCTAATGATAACTCTTTTGATTTTATATTAAATGGTTTAAACTATGATTTCTTACACTCTTCTCGAGTAACAATTGCACATATGCTAAAGTATTCAAAGAAAACATTGCCCCACAAAAAAGATTTGCATGAGTATCAAAACCTCCTTCCTTGTTTTGAGACAATGCAGTGGTTATCTTTTATGATCTCTTTAAACTTAACAATTAATCAAGACTACTCTAATCCAACGGTTAATTATAAAGTTAAAAAAGACAAATTAAAAGTCTATTTTGAAGAAGAGATATATATCATCAAAAATGAAATAGCGAAACTTCAATTACCAAAAGGACTTTCGAAAATAAAGATTAAGTCATGAAGGTTGCCATTGTAAAACTTTCTGCTATGGGTGATATTATCCATGCAATGGTTGCCTTACAATTTATCAAAAAATCTAATCCTAGCATCCAAATAGATTGGTTTGTTGAAAAAGCCTTTGCAAAGGTCTTAGAACATAATCCTCACATTGACAATATTTACACTGTACATTTAAAAGCAATCAAAAAAGACAAATTGGCAATTTTTAATGAAGTAAAAGCTCTGCGAGAGTACTCAAAAGCTAATTATGATTTAGTAATAGATGCACAAGGATTGATGAAATCAGCCGTTGTATCACGACTGTTGTGTTCAAACAGTGCTGGTTTTGATAAACAATCAACTCGTGAAGGATTAGCATCTTCATTTTATAAACATAAAGTCCATATTGCTTATGAAGAGAATGCCATTGATCGAAATGTCAAAGTTTTATTATCGCCTTTAAATTTGCAAATGGACAAAAAAGCGATATTAAATAAAGAGCCTTTTCTATTCTTTAAAGATGAAGAGAGTGTTATTTACAACTATTTATCAACTACAAAAAAAAATATACTTTTTGTTGTGGGTGCAAGTTGGTCAAGTAAAATATATGCTAAAGAGAAGTTTGTCGAAGTTGCCAAAGCGCTTGATGCAAATATTATCATTACTTGGGGAAACAGTGATGAAAAAGAGATGGCTGAGTATATTGCACAACAAACTGATACTAAGGTCTTACCAAAGCTCGATTTAAATAGTTTAAAAGCTGTTGTTTCAAAAGTCAATTTAGTTATTGGTAATGATACTGGACCTACCCATATGGCATGGGCTTTAAATATCCCTTCAATTACTCTTTTTGGTAATACTCCAGGATATAGAAATACTTATACAACAACAATCAATAAAGTGCTGGAATCCAATTCAAAAGTAGACCCGTGCAAATTAGATAAACAAGACTTTTCAATCAGTGAAATCGATGAAAAAATAGTCGCTAAATTAGCTATGGAGCTTTTGGAAATATCACCTAAAGTCGATTGTAAATAAAATTTCGATAAAATATCAAGATTTACTTAAATAAGGGCATTTATTGAAAGATTATTTTGTTTTTTTAATCTATAAATTTTTAGTATTTTTATTTAGAATTACACCCAACTTTTTATTAAAATATATTTTAGTTCTTTTATCCAAAATAGTTTATACACTTAATAAAAAACATCGTAAAATTGTCGATGTAAATTTAGATATTGCTTTTAAAAAACAATTAACAATTACAGAAAAAGAGAATATCTCTTGTAGTTCTTATCGGTCACTTATGTTTAACATGTTTGAATTTGTTGAGAACCAATACTTAAATAAAGAGGGTATTTTAGGCAAAGCAGAAATAACTAATGAAAAAGTTATTTTAGATGCCATTAAAAATAATCGAAAGATCATATTTATGACAGCACACTATGGTGGCTGGGAAATAGCGTTGCCTTTTATGGCATTAAAGTATGGAACAATTGCTGTAGTTAACCGTAAAATGAATAATGGCTACATGCAAGAGATGTATGCACAAGCTCGAGATAACAACAATATCATCATGTTAGAAAAAAGCGTTGCAGCAAAAGGAATGATTAAAGCTTTTAAGCAAGACCAATTTGTTGCTGTGGTTATTGACCAGCATATAGGTGTTGGTGTTGAGATTGATTTTTTTGATGAAAAAGTTATGGCAACCGATTCGACTTCACGAATGGCATTAAAATTTGATGCGGTTATTATCCCTGTATTTGCTGTGATGAATGATTTTAGAGATTATACGATTAAGATTGGAACGCCAATTGACGTGAAAGAAGTTGAATTTAAAACAGAAGATAAAATTCAAGAGTTAACCCAAATGCAAAATAGTTTAGTGGAAAAACAAATCAAAGAGAAACCAGAGTTATGGTTTTGGCAACATAAACGTTTTAAACATAAGCATGATGAACTCTATAAGCGAGCTTTAGATGAAAAATAATACCTTTAAACCATTTGAAGATAAAGAACTAGAATCTTATGTTATGCAAGAGAGCCAAAAAAATGAAAAGGAAATTTTTCCTATTGAGTATAATAATGAAAAATATTGGGTAAAAAAAGGAAGAAAAACTGCTTCGAATTTATTTCATCATTTGTGTTATAAATTGCTCCCTTTTGAATTTTTAATACCCGTTGTTTCAAAAAGTGAAGAAGAAGCTGTTTTATTTGAAAGTAATAAACTTATATCTTTCAAAGAAAAGGGATTAAATACTCCAGAAGTTGTAGGCTCGAATAGTAGTTTGTTTGTTATGTGTGATTGTGGTATGCAAGTGTATGTCTATTTACGTAAACAAGATGTTAAAGGTGAAGAGTTCCATTATTATCTGGATAAGTATATTCAAGAAGTGGCTAAGATTCATAATGTAGGGCTTTTTCATGGGGGCGCACAAAGTAGAAATTTTACCTATAGCCAAGAGAAGGTTTATGCTATAGATTTAGAAGATAGTTTCGAACATAGTGTTGATATTGAGACGTTACAATTTCGAGACTTGTTACTACTTTTGCTTTCTATGACTAAAGTGGATAATTTTGAGTTTAGCTATTCTGATATTATTAATAAGTATATTGAATATACAAAAAATGATGATTTTGTCAGTAAACTAAAAATATTGGCTAGAAAATTAAATTTTTTAGTACGTATGAACAGTGTTTCTTGGATACATAACTTATTACCTAGAGACGTTAAAGGCTTTTGTTATTTACTAAAGTCACTACAAGAGTTATAAAATATTAATAAAGTTTGAGGGGAAATTATGCCATTGATTGTTAACCGTTTAATAAAGTTTCTAGGAGTGTTTGTAAAAGCATTTAGTTATATATTTCATTTTATTTTTCCTAAAATGCGATTTACTATTCCAACAAAAAGTGATGCAATATTTAAATCATCAAAGGAAACAGTAATTCCTAAAATTATTTGGCAAACAAATTATACTAACAAGGTTAGTTTACCTGTCTATTTAAACTATTTACTTAATAGATGGATGTCACCGGATTTTGAGTATAACTGTATGAATCATGATGTCCGAGATGCCTTTTTAAAAGAGAATGCTCCTAAAGAGATATTTGAAGCCTATTCAAAATTAACAGATGGTGCAGCACAAGCTGATTTATGGAGGCTTTTTGTATTAAATTTCTATGGTGGAGTTTATATGGATATAGATGGTCACTCTGTTTGGACACTTTCAGGAATTATCAAACCAACTGATAAAGAAGTTTTTTTAATGACAAAACATAATTATAGTAACTATTTTATTGCAACTGCTCCCAATAATAAGTATCTTCAAAAAACAATGGATATTATTTTAACAAATATTAAAGAAAAAAATATTGAAGGTGGAGTTTACCAATTAACTGGACCTAGTGCACTAAATATAGGAATAGGTGATGCAAATGTAAACCATAGGCATAATAAAATTACATGTGCTCAAGGAAGTTTTACTAATGAGTATTTTCAATATATTGACAAACCTCGAGGTAAATGGATACATGCTAAAAATGAAGAGTTATTAAAAGACTAAAGGTTGACGATGAAAAAAAAGATACTAGTAACAGGTGGAGCAGGTTTTGTTGGAAGCCATTTGTGTGAGAGATTAGCCCAAAATAAAAATAATGAAGTTTATAGTTTAGATAATTATTTTACAGGAAGTACCGAAAATCATGTAGATAATGTGACATATATAAAAGGGGATACAAAGGATATTGAGGCTTTAGTTAACTTTACCCCTGATATGGTATATCATTTGGGTGAATATAGTAGAGTAGAACAAAGTTTTGATGATATTGATAAAGTATGGGAATATAACAAAGATGGAATTTTTGCAGTATTAGAGTTTGTCCGACATGCAGGATGTAAAATACTTTATGCTGGAAGTAGTACTAAGTTTGGAGATGGTGGACTAGGACGAAGTGCAAGTCCTTATGCATGGACCAAAGCAACTAATACAGAATTAGTTATGAATTATGGAGCTTGGTTTAATGTTCCTTATGCAATAACCTATTTTTATAATGTTTATGGACCAAGAGAAATACAAACAGGAAAGTATGCAACGTTAATTGCATTATTTAAAGAAAAAATGAAAAATAATGAGGACTTAACAATTGTAAGTCCAGGAACACAAAAAAGAAATTTTACGCATATTGATGATATTATTGATGGTTTAGTATTAGTTGGGGAAAACGGATATGGCGATGAATTTGGAATAGGAAGTCCAGAAGCATATTCAATTAAAGAAATTGCTGAAATGTTTGGCGGTAAAATAAAAATATTACCAGAGAGAAAAGGGAATAGAATGCTAGCAGACGTTGTAAGTGCAAAAACCGAAGCTTTAGGATGGAAGTCTCAACGAACAATTCAAAACTATATTGAAGAATCCAAATCGAAAAATTGGATGTAAGATGTTAACTCCTTTTCAAAATCAATATGACTTAACTAAGTATATTAATTATATGTTAATAGGGTATGCGTTTAGTTTACCTATTTCAAAAGCGGGAATAAGCTTTTTTGAAGTTTTTATGTTAATTCTTTGGCTACTAGAAGGAGCATGGAAAGATAAATTTAAAGTATTAAAAAATGATTTATTAAGTATGTCAATTGTATTATTGATTGCAGTTAGTTTAATTGCATCCTTATGGTCTGTGAATATTCCCTATGCTCTAGATTATGTTGGCAAATATAGACATTTTTTAGTAATTTTAATTATTTATACTTCGTTTGATAAAAAATATATTCAACATGTTTTTTCAGCTTTTTTAATTGGTATGTTAATTAGTGAAATTTTTTCATATGGAATCTTTTTTGAAATTTTTACGTATAAAGATGTTTCTCCAAGTGATCCTAGCCCTTTTATGGACCACACTAATTATAGTGCATATCTGGCTTTTACAAGTATAATATTATTAACAAGATTTTTTAATAGTTTAGAATTAACATCAAAAATCATCTATGCACTTTTTTTTATAACTGTTACAGGAAATCTATTTATTAATGGCGGTAGAACAGGGCAAGTAATTTTTGTAGTATTATTAATTATAACCTTTATCTTAAGTTTAAAAAGCAAATTAAAAGCGATAGTCTATTCTGTAATAATACTAGGGTGTATTTTCTTATCAGCCTATTCACTTAGTCAAAACTTTAATGAAAGAACAAACCAAGCAATTACAGATGCCCAACAAATGATTTATGATAATAATTATAGAGGAAGTTTTTCAACGCGTGTTGCATTATGGCTTGTAGGTTTTGACAAGTTTAGTGAAAATATCTTACTAGGAAGTGGTATTGGTAATGAAATGAATGATATTAAGAAATATGCAACACAAAGGGGATTTGAAGAACATTTGATTGGCTATGCAGATCACCATAATAGTTTTGTTACTTTTGCAGTACAATTGGGAATTGTAGGTGTATTTTTATGTATAATGATTTTTTATTCACTAGTTAAGTTACGTTTTTCTAGTTACGAATTTAAAGTTTTAAATATAACTTTTTATACAACCTTTTTCTTATTATCTATGATTGGTATATCTTTTCATCTTATGAATTCAATGGTATTTTTTGCCCTTTTCGCTGGTTTATTAAATAAGATTTCTTTTTTCGAAAAAGGGAAAGAAGGTTTAGAAGTATGACAGTTGGTGAAGTATGACAGTTGGTATTGTTATAACTATTTATAAAGACTTAGAATCACTGAAAATTATTATAAATGCGATAAAAAATCAAATGGTCCTTCCTACTGAAATTATTATTGCAGAAGATAATGAAAGTGAAGAAATAAAAGATTTTGTTTTAAAAATCAATATTCCAAATGTATCTATAAAACATACTTATCAAAAAGATGAAGGATGGCAAAGAAATAAATCAACGAATAATGCATTACGTATTGCTCAAAGTGAGTATTTGATTTTCTTAGATGGGGATTGTATACCCCATAGTAAATTAGTATATGCACATAAACTATTATCAAAAGACAATACATTATTATGCGGAAGAAGAGTCTATCTAGGTCCTACTTTTAGTAAGTTATTGCGTAAAAAGATTATTCAAATATCTAAATTTGAAAAAAACTATATAAAAGATATATTTGATATTACAAAAGATACAAGACATTATGAAGAGGGGCTTTATTTTGATCCTAAAGGTTTTTTTTATAACTTATTAAAAAAAGTTTTACGTAAAAAAACATGGCTTATTGGCTGTCATTGGTCAGTTTGGAGAAATGATTTGTTGAAAATTAATGGCTTTGATGAGGATTTTAATATGCCATTGTATGGGGAGGATGTTGACGTTGAAAGAAGGCTAAGAGGAATTGGTGTTAAGATTGAAAGTTGTCGAAATGCAGCTATTGTATATCACTTGCATCATGAAAAAGTCTTTAATTCCAATGAAGAGGTAAATGATTATAAAATACCTTACGATTTAATGCAATCGAAAAAAGACCAATTTATTTGTAAAAATGGAGTAGAAAAGTTATGAAAGGTATAATTTTAGCAGGAGGAAGTGGTACACGACTTTATCCAATAACAAAAGGTGTGAGCAAACAGTTAGTTCCCATCTATGATAAACCAATGATTTATTATCCTTTATCTGTATTAATGTTAGCAGGAATAAAAGAGGTATTGATTATTTCTACACCTCATGATTTACCAAGATTTGAAGAACTTTTAGGTGATGGTACTGACATAGGAATGAAATTTTCCTATGTTGTTCAGCCAAATCCAGATGGATTAGCGCAAGCATTCATTTTAGGTGAAGAATTCTTAGCTGGTGATGACGCTTGTTTAGTTCTAGGAGATAACATATTTTATGGACATGGTTTAACACAATTATTAGCTCAGTCTGTTAGAAATGTCAAAGAAGAAAATAAAGCAACAGTCTTTGGGTATTATGTAAAAGATCCCGAGAGATATGGAGTTGCAGCCTTTGATGAAAAAGGAAATGTTACTTCAATTGAAGAGAAACCAAAAATTCCTCAATCAAATTATGCTGTAGTAGGTCTATATTTTTATCCTAATGATGTTGTACAAAAAGCAAAAAAAGTGAAACCTAGTAATCGCGGTGAACTAGAAATAACAACATTAAATCAAAACTATTTAGATGATTCTCGTTTAAAAGTTGAGCTTATGGGAAGAGGATATGCTTGGCTTGACACAGGTACTCATGAATCATTACTTGAAGCATCGCAATTTATTCAAACTATTGAAAATAGACAGTCCTTAAAAGTAGCCTGTATTGAAGAAATAGCTTACGAAATGGGATATATATCAAAAGAAAAGCTACTTGAATTGGCTGAACCATTAAAGAAAAATCAGTATGGCCAATATTTAATTAGAAGAGCAAAAGATAAAAGTCTTGAAGGAAGGTACGACTATGACGTACAATAAAACAAAGTTTGATGATGTAATTATTATTCAACCTAATGTATATAGCGATGAAAGAGGTTATTTTTATGAAAGTTTTAAACATGCAGAGTTTTGTGAAAACGTATGTAGTACTAACTTTGTATTAGAATTTGAATCAAAGTCTAAAAAGAATACCTTACGTGGTTTACATTATCAAGTTGGTGATTTTGCACAATCCAAATTAGTTAGTGTGAGTTATGGGAAAGTCTTAGATATAATTGTTGATATAAAAAAAGAATCACCAACTTTTGGTGAATATATTACGATTGAACTAAGCAGTGATAATAATAGGCAAGTTTTTATTCCAAAGGGTTATGCCCATGGATTTTTAGCTTTAAGTGATACGGCTGTTATGCATTATAAACTTGATGACTATTATTCCCCTGAAAACTATACAGGACTTAATATTTTTGATAAAAAATTAAACATTAGTTTACCAGTAAATTTTGAGGATATTTGTATCTCTGAAAAAGATCAAGAGCTTCCCCTCTTAAGTGCTGCAATTTTATTTTAGAAGGACAAGTAGATGAAAACATTACTTATTACTGGGGCAACAGGTTTTATTGGTAGTTACTTACTTGATGCATTAGTTCAAAAACCAGAATATAAAATTGTTATACTAAAACGAAGTACTTCTGATATTTTTAGAATAGAAAAAAATCTGCACAATATCATTGCCTATGATTTAGATAAAATAGCATTAAAAACAGTTTTTGAAAAACACGAAATACATGGAGTAATTCATTTAGCAACTTATTACGTAAAATCACACTCTGAAAAAGATATTGAGAATATGATTGACTCAAATGTAAAATTTCCTTCTGTTTTATTAGAGTATTGTAATTCATTTAATGTTGATTTTTTTATTAATACAGGAACATTTTTTGAGTACAGTACCTTTGAAAATCCTATTAATGAAAAAAGTGAAAACTCACCCTTTAATCTCTACTCATCAACAAAATCATCTTTTGATAGTATTCTTAAATTTTATGCAAAAAGTAGTAAATTAAATATGTTAACATTGAAATTAGGTGCCCCATTTGGATATAATGATAATTTAAAATTAATACCTTTTTTAATTGATTCAGTATTAAATAATAAAACTATCACCCTAGAAAAAGGGGAACAAGAATGGGATTTTATATATGTAAAAGATGTTGTTTCTGCATATATGAAAGCAATTGAATTGTGTCTCAATACAAAAAGAAGCTTATTTGAAGAGATTTTAATAGGTACTGGAAAAACAACAAGTATTAAAAAAATAGTGTCTATCGTAGGAGAGGTTAGTCAAACAAATTTGATTTCTCTTAAGAAAGATTACCCATCAAATCAAATCTTTTTATCATCAATTGATAATTCAAAAGCAAAGAATTTATTGCAATGGGTACCTCAATATACAATTGAGGAAGCATTAAACGAAACATATAAGTTATATAAGGAAAACAGTTAATGAAAGAAAAAATTTTAGATTTAGTTGAACAGTTTGTAGATGCTCAAGAAAAAAAATTTGTTCCAGGTGAAACCGTTGTACAATATACTGGTCCAACGATTGATAAAGATGAATATACTGCAATTATTGGCACAGTATTAGACGGATGGTTTGGACTTGGAGCTCAAGCTTCAGAATTTGAAGCAAAAGTTGCACAAAGACTTGCTAAAACTTATGGTGTTTATGTTAACTCTGGATCTTCTGCTAATTTAATTGCTTTAGAAACTATGAAAGAACTTTACTGTATAGAAGACAAAAATTATAAGATTATTACAACCGCTGCCTCTTTCCCTACAACCGTAAATCCGATCTTACAACTAGGTTTTGAACCTATTTTTGTTGATGTAGAACTTGGAACTTATAACTTAAATGATGAACAAGTAATGGATGCTTTTAATGATGAAGATGTAATAGGAATTGTTTATGCACATCCATTAGGAATTCCTGTTGCAAACACTAAAAAGTATTATGAGTTAATTAAGCAAAAAGGTGGTTTTTTAATTGAAGATTGTTGTGATGCATTAGATTCTACCTATAATGATGGTGAACTTGTTGGTAAATATTCTGATGCTGCAACACTCTCTTTTTATGCAGCGCATCATATAACAACTGGTGAAGGTGGTATGGTTGCATTTTCTCAAAGAAATGCCGCAAATGTTGCAAGGTCTTACAGAGATTGGGGACGAGCTTGTTTTTGTGCAGGTAAAGATGTCCTGTCATCAACAGGGGCATGTAATCGAAGATTTGCTGATTGGTTAGGTACAGGTGTTGTTACAGACCATCGATATGTATATGATCGAATTGGATACAATGTAAAACCTTTAGAACTTCAAGCATCTATGGGCTTAGCACAACTTAAAAAGTTAGATGATCTAACCCAAAGAAGAAAAGATAATTATATATGTTTACATGGTTTCTTATCACAATATGAGCAATATTTTATTTTACCTACAACTCCTTCAGGAACAGATGCTTCTTGGTTCTCATACCCGATTACCATTAAAGATGATGCACCTTTTAAAAGAGCTGATATTGTAGAGTTTTTAGAAGAGAATAAAATTCAAACAAGAAACTTTTTTGCCGGTAATTTATTAGATCATCCTGCTTATAAACAGTTTGATTTTGAATTGAAATATTCATTAGATAATGCATCAAAAATTACAAATGATACCTTTATGATTGGTGTATGGCCAGGTCTTAATGAAGAAATCTACCAATACGTATTTGAAGTTTTTGAAAAGTTTTTTAACCAAAGAGGTTTATAATGAAAAATATTCTAGTTACTGGATGTGCAGGGTTTATTGGTAGTAATTTTGTCCCTTATTTTTTAGAAAAATATACTGATTATAAATTAATAAATTTAGATCTTTTAACATATGCTGGTAATTTAGAAAATTTAAAAGAGTGTGAAAATAATCTTAATTATAAATTTATTAAAGGTGATATTTGTAACCGAGAATTAGTCGAGTTTATTTTTAATGAATATGATATTCAAGGAGTTATTCATTTTGCTGCTGAATCACATGTGGATAACTCAATTAAAAATCCTGGTGTGTTTATTGAAACAAATGTAAATGGTACATATACTTTGGTAGATGTGGCGCAAAAGTACTGGATGGAAAAGCCATTTACCTATAAAACGGAGTATGAAAATTGTAGGTTTCATCATATTTCTACGGATGAAGTTTATGGTACATTAGGAGAGGAAGGACTATTTATGGAAACAACGCCTTATGCTCCAAACTCACCATACAGTGCCAGCAAAGCAAGCTCTGATATGATTATTCGTGCATATAATGAAACTTTTGGATTAAATACAGTGATTACAAATTGTTCTAATAATTATGGACCAAAACAGCATGACGAGAAACTGATACCGACAATTATTAGAAATGCTTTACTTGGTAACACAATTCCAATTTATGGTGATGGTAAAAATATTAGAGATTGGTTATATGTTTTGGATCATTGTAAGGGTATCGATTTAGTTTATCACAAAGGAAATGTTGGTGAGACCTATAATATAGGTGGAAGAAATGAAAGAGATAATAACTATATTGTAAATAAGATTTGTGAATTACTTGATGAAATGAAACCTTCTTCAAAAAGTTATAAAGAACTTATTACCTATGTAGAGGATCGTGCGGGACATGATAGACGTTATGCTATTGATGCAACAAAAATAGAATCACAGTTAGGTTGGAGTGCAGATGAAAATTTTGAGTCAGGTATTCTTAAAACAATAGAATGGTATTTAAAGAGATATAAATGATAACAACAGCTGTCGTGGTAACAATTTATAAAGACTTGGAAGCCTTAAAGTTAATTATTGAATCATTAGGGGAACAAACAGTTTTGCCAAATGAAATAGTGATTGCTGAAGATAACAATAGTGATACAATTGCGAATTTCGTTCGTAGTATTAATATCCCCAATGTAAAAATCAGACATACTTTTCAACCGGATAATGGTTGGCAACGAAATAAATCAAGTAACAATGCATTACGGGCAGTAGAAAGTGATTATATTATTTGGATTGATGGTGATTGTGTACCTTTCCCTACGTTAGTAGAGTCACATATGGCACTGCGTGAAGAGAGAAGTGTTCTATGTGGAAGACGTACTGAACCAGGAGCAGAGTTTTCAAAAGCCCTACGTAGTGGGACTATGAAGATAAAAGAGTTTTTAGATAACTATTATACAAGCTATTTCAAGCTTAAGGCTGATGAAATTCGTCATTATGATGACGGTGTCTGTCTTAAACCAAATTCTTTTTTATGGAAACTTATTCATAACTTGAGAAAAAAAGAGAATCATATTGTAGGATGCCATTGGTCATCATGGAAAAAAGACCTTGTTAAAATCAATGGATTTGATGAAGATTTTGTACTTCCAACTACTGGGGAAGATACTGATATTGAGAGACGGTTGAGACACTTTGGAATAAAGATGAAGTCATGTAGATATAGTGCAAACGTGATCCATTTATACCATAAGAAGGTGTTTAATCCTGAAATAACGGCTGAAACGGAAGCTTTAATGGATACAAAGAGTGATATCTTTATTTGTATAAATGGTTTAATTAAAAAGTAAAATAGGATTTCAGAAAGGGTTATTTAATTGGAACAAAAAGAGATTAAAAGAATAGGGATAATAATGTATGGATTATTAGGGGATGTATTAATGCGTACTCCAATATTAAATGAAATTAAAAAGAATTATCCAAATTCAGAAATTTTTGTATTTGTTGATCCTATTGGTAAACAAGTTTTAAAATTAAATCCTAATGTTACAGAAGTTATTGTAACTGATCGAACTAAAAAAAACAGACTTAAATATATTTTTAATAAAATAAAAACTCAATTAAAAATATATAGTTTAAACTTGGATCTATTCATTGATTTATATGGTAGTGGATCTGCTATAAAAATGGTTAAACTAAGTGGCGTTAAGTATCGTTTAGGTTTTTCAAACTGGAAAGTTTGGTCAACTAATAACATTCAAATACAAGAGATTAATGACAATGTTTTTGAGAACCCTTTTCACTATACCAATAGATTGTATAAAATTTTATCCTTTCTTGATATACAATTTAAGCAACTTGATACTAAACCGTTTATCTACTCACAAGAAAGTACAGACAAAAGTATTCAAGAGTATTTGAGAAGTTTTCAAAAGGATAATACATATATAATTTCATTAGGCTCAGGAGGACTAGAAAAGCTTTTAGAGTTAGAAAGAGTATATGAATTAATTCAATTCATATATGATGAATATCAATTAATACCCTCGATAGTTTTAAATCCAGGTCAAGAGTTCTTGCAAGAAGAGATGATTAAAAACTATTTAGAACCTAATAATATTGACTATATACGATTAAAATCTTTAAATATTGAAGAAGTAGTATCCTTGATGAAATGGAGTAAGTTTATTATTGTGCCTGATACTGGACTGTATCATATTGCAGTATCTGTTGGAATACCAATATTTTCAGTATTTGCCTTTTCAAATCCAGAACTAGTAAAACCATCAAGTGGAATCACTCAAATTTATTTTGAGCCAACTAATAATAAAGATCCTTTTGGACTACCTTTAGGAACCAATAAAGTTTTAATGAGTGAACTTAAAGATAGTTTTAAAAGTTTTTATACTCAATTAAAATAAATTAAGTTATGAATATAGTTTAGTTAAAAGATGTTTTGTCTCATCCCAAACATCTTGAATAGATGGGCTTAGATAGTCATTGTTAAATACACAAACATTTTTCCCATCTCTTGGCCAATACCTATATGCACCTGTTGCAAAAAATATGCCTACTGTTGGCGTTTCTACAGCAATTGCCATATTTCGAATACCAGTATCATTAGATATCACGCATTTTGCATCACTTAAGTATTGCATAACAACATCTAGTTCCATAGGTTCTTGAATTAAGACATTCTTTTTATCTTTAAGTGGTTGGTAGATATCCTGAAACTTCTCGTCATCTTTAATACCTTGAAGAATAACATGCTCGTAATCAAGGTATTCACTTGAGAGTTTATTGATTAGTGCAGTAAATTTTGAAGTTTCCCAACATTTATTTGCCGTTGATGCACCTGCAAAATAGATAATTCTATTTTTTAAGTCCTTAGGATATTTTTTTTCAAAACCATACTGTAAGGGCGTCAAGTTTTTTGAACCTAAAATATTTAGCATATGTTGAGTGGATTCTGCTTCAATTACAAAATCACTCCTAAGTGTTGCGATATCATAGAAAGCTCTTCTAATTCCTCTATAGGGGTAGCCTATTTTTAGTTTCGCATTAGAAAAAATTATTTGTAATAATGTGAGTGTACTATCCGTTAAATCAAAAATGATATCTTGCGGTGGAAGTTCTTTTATTTGTTTAATTCGATTTAAAAGTGAACTTCTGTTTTTTGTCTTTTTATTACGTTTATCAATAATATGAATATTATCTATTAAGTCATTTGGGATTCCATACATCGCATTTCTATCGACACTAAGTGTAATTTTAGCATTTGGAAAATATCCTCTTAAATTTATTAAAAATGGTCGAATATTCATAAAGTCACCAATAGCTGCATGACGAATAACGGTTATATTTTTAAAATCTTCAGGTTGTTTATCTTGTAGAAAATCTTTTGCTTTTTTTGAAGCAAAGGCACTTCCTCTTCTAAAGTTTAATTTCAAATTACATTCCTTTTATAACAGTAGATAGTTTGTCTATTTGTTTTTCATTATTAAATTTTTCATTGGCAGTATTAAAAGCATTTAAAGAGAGTTTCTCTTTTAACTCTTTATCTTTGTATAGTTGTGATAGTTTTTGTGCCAAATCAACACTCGTTCTGTTAAATAAAAGTCCATCAATATTATCTTTAATAATTTCTAAGGGACCACCATTATTCGTTGCAATAACAGGTACACCATTGATCATGGATTCTATAACAACAAGTCCAAAAGTTTCTTTTGGTGTGGCAAGAACTGTTGTATTACATAAGCTCATGTGTTCATTGACTTCTTTGGTAAAACCTGTGAAGATTATTTTTTCTTCAATATTTAGCTCTTTAATCTTTTGTTTTAATCCATTTAAATACTCTTCATCCATTGTATGACCAACAATGAGTGCTTTGATATTTAAATCTTTTAATTTCTCAATAGCTTCAATAACAAGGTATTGTCCTTTTGCCTCTTCTATTCGTCCAATAATTCCTACAATAAATGTATCCATATCTGTTAACTTATATTGTTCTCTTAAAGAGAACAGTTTATCACAATTGATAGTTTTAGTTTCTGTTCCCATATAGACAACTTCTACCTTAGGGCAAATATCTTGCGGAATAAATTTTTGTATTTGTGCTTTAACTTGATGGGTAACTGCATGCATAGTATGGATGTTTTTATAAAGCCATTTATGATAAAAATCATCTTTAAAACGTGTCATTGTCATATTTCGTGTTTGAAGAACCTTTGGTTTTTTCTTACTTATAACTCGTGCTAATACAACTGTTGCAATATCTTTTGTCCAATGAAAGTGAATAACGTCAATATTATTATCATCAATAAAAGATGCAAGCTTGAGTGCTGGAATAATTGGAAAGAGTTTATTTCTTTTTATATGAAACTTTTCTTCATTTTCTAAGTAATTATCAAGTTTGCTATTAGGTGCTACGATTACTTTGCATGTTGTCTCTTCTTTGAAGTGAGTAAAACAATTTAGCATAAAGAGTTCAAGTCCACCTAAATCAGGGGATAAGCAAAATTCTAATATATTTTTTTTCATTGGTTACTTTGTATTTTTAATGGCGATTTTACCATAACTAAATTGAAAGTAGGTTTTTGATACAATCTTGCCTATGTTTAAATATATAATAGATTCAAAATATGAAAATAGTTTTAAAGATTTTTTCCTAAATATCCAAACCTTTTTTAGTAAAAATGATACAACAATCCATAAAGCAAGAAATGAGTTAAAAATCATCAGTCATGCAGATATTGATACGGTTGTAAAAGCATTCAAAGTTCCAAATATTATTAACCGTATTGTTTACTCCTTTTTTAGAGCTTCAAAAGCGAAGAAGTCTTATGAATACTCTTTAAAAATTGGAAGGTTTACGCCAAATCCAATTGGATATATAGAGTTTTTTGATACTTGTTTACTATCACAAAGTTATTTTGTCAGTGAAAAGTTTGATTACGATTTTACTATTCGCGAGCCTTTACTTGATGATAACTTTCCTGCTAAAGAAGAGATTCTAAAAGCTTTTGCCCGGTTTACTTATGAGTTGCATGAAAACAATATATTTCATAAAGATTACTCTCCAGGTAATATTTTAATTAAAAAAGAAGATAATGAGTTTATTTTTAAAATTGTAGATATTAACCGTATGCAATTTTTTGAATTAGGTGCAGAAGACAGAGCAATGAATTTTTCAAAACTGTGGGCACGTGATGATGAATTAGAAATTATGGCAACTGAGTATCTAAGTCTTTATGATACACAAATAGATTTTACCCAAAGGGTCTGTTTTTATTCCAATAAAAATAAACGTACCAAAAACTTTAAAAAACGATTGAAAGGTCAAAAAGTTACTGACTAATGAAAAATAAAATTACACATATCTCAGTTGTTATTATTGTTAAAAATGGGGCAAGCACTATTGGAACTGTTTTAGAAAGTCTAAAACAGTTTGATGATGTTGTTTTGTATGAAAATGGCTCAACAGATGGTACCGCTGCTATTGCAAAAGAGTATGCAAATGTCAATATTATCGAAGGCTCTTTTCTAGGTTTTGGTACAACTAAAAATCAAGCAGCTACTTATGCTAAAAATGATTGGATTCTCTCTTTGGATGCAGATGAAGTTGTTAGTCAAGGGATGTTTGAAGAGATTAGTAACTTAGAACTTGATTCTACAAAAGTTTATGAAATACGGCGTTCAAACTACTATAAAACCAAAAAAATTAACTATTGTGGTTGGGGTGAAGAAAGAATTGTACGAGTCTATAACAAAGCACTCACTACGTTTAATGATAACATGGTACATGAGAAGGTAATCAGTAAAGGTTTTTCTATAGATCTTGTTAATGGTGAATTAAAGCACTATCCTTATAGTAGTATTAGTCAATTTGTACAAAAAGCAGATAGCTACTCTGAAATATTTGCCAATGAAAAAGTGGGTAAAAAAAGTTCTTCTCCCTTAAAAGCATTCTTTAATGGAATGTTTTCATTTATTAAAACCTACATTTTTAAGCGTGGGTTCTTAGATGGTTATGTGGGACTTGTTATTGCCATTTCCCATGCTGTGACAAACTTTTACAAATATATTAAACTCTATGAAAAAAACAAAGAGTTAAAATCATGAATCTACTCATAACACGTCATGATAAAATCGGGGATTTTGTAGTTACCTTACCTTTGTTTAAAGCTATAAAAACGCAACGACCCACTATTAAAGTTTTTGCTCTTGTCTCAAAAATCAACTACGAGTTTGCTCAAAATTTTGAGTTTATTGATGAGGTGATCTTATATGATAAAGACGATTTTCAAGGTACATTAAAACGTATCAAAGAAGCAAATATTGACGTGAGTATTAGTGGTTTTATAAATACTCATCTGGGATGGTTACTCTTTTTAAGTGGAATTAAAAAACGTATTGGACCTGCAACCAAGATTGCGCAAATCTTTTTTAACAAACGCATTAAACAACGAAGAAGTCGCGTTGAAAAGCGTGAATTTGAATATAACCTTGATTTAGCAAAGGTTTTTGATGATTCCCTTGAACTTAACTTTGAAAAACCTATGTTATCGTTTGCTAACAGTGATACAATAGATGCCTTTAGAAAAAACTACAAAATTGAGCCTTCTAAAAGAATAGTGGGTTTTCATCCAGGTTATGGTGGTAGTAGTGATGGGAACCTCTCGTTAGATGATTATATTAAATTAGCCAAGAGAACATATTCTTTGGGTTTTCAAGTTGTTTTTACCTTTGGTCCTGATGATTTAGCTGTTAAAGATGAACTGGTAAATAGAGTTGATTTTGAGGCTATTTTTTATGAATCAAAGGGAGCTATTATTGACTTTTGTAAATTACTTAGTGGTTTTGAACTTTTTGTGAGTACATCAACTGGACCCATGCATCTTGCAGGGGCTGTGAATGTTAAAACTCTTTCATTTTTTGGAGATAGCCTCTTTGCAAGTAGTAAACGTTGGGCAACCATTAGTGAAGAGACAAATCAAAATAACTTTATGTTAAATGAAAATTATTCAGAAGATAATTATAATAATATTGAAAATAGATTAGTGGAGGTTTTGAATGGAAAATAATCCATTTGTATGGGATAATCATTCTGATCAACCCTATATTTTAAAAGATAAAGAGTATAAAAAAAGGATGCGAAATAAACATAAAGCGGATTGGGTTTCACTTATTTTTAAAAATCTTTTTCTTTTTCCTCTAGGTATTTTGCTTTCACGTGTTTTCAAACCACAAAAAATTGAGATAAAAAACTTTTTTGCTATGAGTGTAAACCTGGATAAAGGTGAGAAACAAAAAGAGCTTATTGATGAACTTGGCTGTAAAAATATTCTGATTCGTGTTCCTTTAAGTGATATACAAAACCTGCAAGATTATGTAACGTTTGCAAAAGAGTTTAAAGGGTGCAAAATTCTTATTAATATTTTGCAAGATAGAGAACACATTGAAGATAAAGTACTACTTCGAACTGATATAGAAAAAATCTTTAAAAGTTTTAAAGGTATTAGTGAAGAGTTCCAAGTTGGTAATGCTATTAACCGTACTAAATGGGGATTCTTCTCTGTTCAAGAGTATTTAGATTTCTATTTGATTGTTCACAACATAAAAGAGGAGAGTTTTAAAGAGTATAAACTTTTAGGTCCTAGTGTTATTGACTTTGAGTACCACTACGCTATACGTGCGCTCTTTAGTAAGATGCCAGTCTATTTTGACAAGGTAGCGGCACTTCTTTATGTGGATAGACGAGGAGCTCCTGAAAATACTCAAATGATGACATTTGATACGACAAAAAAGATTGATTTCTTATACTCTCTTGCTTCATTAGCTAAAATGTCAAGTAATAAGTTAGTTATTACAGAAGTAAACTGGCCATTATCTAATACAGCACCTTATGCACCGACAAGTGAAAAAGAGTGTGTGGATGAAGAGACTTATGCCCGTTATATGTTGCGTTATTATCTTTTAGCTTTAGGTACACAAAAGGTTGAAACTGTTTATTGGCATCAATTAATTGCTTCAGGTTATGGTTTAATAGATGCTCGTAAGGGTTTACGAAAACGTCCAGCTTTTGAAGTCTTTAAGATAATGCTTCAGTTTTTACAAGAGTCAACTTTTTGTGAATACAAAAAAGCGGGAGATTTATACATCTTACAATTTAAAGATAAAAAAGATAAAAAATTTGATGTATTATGGACGACAGGTCGAGAAATTCCTTTGGAAGATGCCAAAGAGGTGTATGACATGTTTGGCAAAAAGTTAAGTGGCGATATTAGCATTAGTGAGAGTCCAATTTATGCCTACAGTAAATAAAATATTTATTGAAATTCCCACATGGTTAGGTGATGCAATCATGACCACGCCTGCTATTGAAAACCTGCAAAAAGAGTTTCCTAAGGCTCAAATTATAATGTTAGGCTCTTACGTCTCAACGCAAGCTTTGGGAAAAATTCCAAATGTGCAAAAGATTATCGTTGATGAAACCAAAAAAGGTGGCAACCGATATCTCAATCTCATTAAATTAGCCCGCAGTATTGGTTCTGTTGATTTAGCCATATCTTTCAGGCGAAGTTTCTCTAGCCGTTTGATGATGTTTTTTATTCAATCAACAGAAAAATATTCCTATAAACGTTTAGTCAAAGAAGAGATACATCAAGTACGGCGTTATAATGATTTTGTTAATCATGTTTTAAATTTTAGTAATCAGCCGGAGGATTTAAAACTTCACTTTACTCCTTTTGATTATTCTAAGCCCACTTTAGGAATTAACCCTGGAGCAACTTACGGTAGTGCCAAACGTTGGTATCCTCAAGAGTTTGCAAAAGTAGCTATTGAAAAATCAAAAACCCATGATATCGTGATATTTGGAGGTCCTGGTGAAACGGATATTGCTCAAGATATTTGTACAATACTTGATAAAAATGGTGTGCATAACTACAGCAATTTAGCAGGAAAAACAAGCATACCAGAACTTATTGAAAAAATAGCAGGGTTAGATTTGTTTATTACTAATGATTCAGGGCCTATGCATGTAGCAGCTGCGTTTAAAGTAAAAACTTATGCTATTTTTGGACCTACAAAGTTTACTGAAACAAACCAATGGAACAACCCCCATGAACATATCATTACCAAAAATTTAGAGTGTGCACCCTGTATGAAACGAAGTTGCCCATTAAAACACCACGAGTGTATGAAACTAATATCTGCCCAAGATGTATTAAATGAAATGGATAAATAATGACAATTGCCTATAAAAATCAAACCAATTTAATCGCAAATTTTGAACAATTAGAAGGAGTAGAGGTTTTAAAGCCCCAATCCTTACTCAATAAAGTTGCTTTTCGTAAAAAAGAGTATGCTGATATCTATTTTCACTCTGGTGCTTTAGATAAAGAAGCTGAAGAGGCAATTGAAAATGCAAAGGCAGTTATCGTAACGTCTAAATCATCATGTCATGAAGTTTTAGACAATACAAATCAGAGTAAAAAGAATATTCATATTATCTATCCACCAATTAGTGATGAGTATTTAAAATCTAAAGTCTCAAAAAAAACACTGTGTGAAGAGTTTGAGTTTGATGAAAAAAAGAAAATCCTATTTTTCACCGCAAAAAACTTTAAATCAAATGGGGCAAAAGAGTTTTGTGACTTATTGCAAAGTATTAACTATAAACATATTCAAGTATTCATTGCTGGGGATAAAATACAAATCAATAACTTGCGTTTTCAAACATCTAAATATAATTTTGGTGATAAAGTTATCATGTTAGAAGATTACCCTAATATGAACTTACTCTTTTCAGCAGCGGATATTTTTATTTTGCCAACACGCATAAATGGTTTTGCTTCAAATATTTTAAAAGCGATGTTTTTTAAAACAGCAGTGTTTGTAACTGATAATTCAAGCTCAAGTGAAGTTGTGGATGTATTTGCTACGATGAATTCACCAACGGACAGAAGTCTTCCTTTTAAAGTGGATGCATTACTGGGACGTAAAGCCGATTTAGATGAAATCAAGAAGACTAATCGTAAGGTTGCAAAGCAGTATACCTTAGAAAAACAAATGGAAAAATTACAATCAATCGTGGAAAATTTAAATAAAGCTTAAGTTAATTTAGATAGAATACGCGAATATTTTTAGAAAAAATGAGGAACAGACAATGTCAAGAAGATGTGCAATTTCTGGAAAAGGACCTATGGTTGGTAACAACGTAAGTCACGCGAAAAACAGAACTAAAAAAAGATTTTTACCAAACTTAAGAACTGTTAGAGTTACTTTAGATGACGGTACTACAAGAAAGATTCGAATTTCTGCTAAAGAGTTAAGAACTCTTAAAAAACACTCATAAGAGGCACTAAATAAAGTGCTTCTATGAGCTTAAGCTTCTTTAGAAAACTTAAAAAAGCACTTGGCTGGGAAATACGTAATACCAAGCCAGAATACGACCTAGACTCCGCAATATATCAACAACTCAAGCCTTTTCGATTACCTTTAGTACTTGTTCAAATAATAATGATGGTAGGTACCATCGGATACATTATTATTGATGACTTCGATATATTAGACGCTATTTATCAAACTGGAATTACCTTTACAACTGTTGGATTTGGTGAAATAGGTGAAATATCACCTGCTGGACGAATCTTTACAATTACACTCATTATTTTTGGATTTGCTGTTTTTACACTATCAACAGCAATTTTGATTGATGCAGTTATTAAAGGTAAACTCTTTGAACTTTATAAGGAAAGAAATATGCTTTATAAAATCGCACGACTTAGAAAGCACTTTGTTATTTTTCATCATAATGAATACACCGCCCAGTTAGCAAAACAGTTCCGTCAAAATCACATCCCATTTGTGGTTGTTGACCCTAGTGACGATATAGAACAGATTGCAAAAGAGAACGGCTATCCATATTTTGTCAAAGAGGAGCCTTATAAAGAGGATGCTTTTTTAAAGTCACACCTCTCTAGTGCAAAAGGGGTTATTTCACTGTCGAAAAATATCTCTGATAACATTACATTGATTGCCTCAGTGAGACTCTATGAAAAAGAGCTTGGACGAAATAATCCTTTCTTAATCATCTCAAATGCCGAGACTCAAAATGATAAAGTTCGATTAAAAAAACTAGGTGCTGATAAAGTGGTTGCGCCACCATCACTTATGGCAAAACGTGTGAGTGCCATGGCAATTCGTCCTGATATGGAAAACGTACTGGATGAGTTTTTATATAAACCTGATACTCCTATTGATATGGAAGAGGTTTATGTTGAGCATGACTCATGGTTAGTGGATAGACAACTTCGAGAGATTCACTTACGTGATAGGTATAAGGTATCGGTTATTGGGATTACGGAGAAAAAAGGGCACTTTATTCAAATGCCTAAAGGTAATACGATTATTAAAGGGGATTGCAAACTACTCTTAGTTGGTAATCAAAAAGGGATAGCAAAAGCTAAAATCCTAGTAAATGAAAAAGAGACGCCAGAGGAGTGTTGTAAATAATGTTTTCTATTTTTCCAATTAAGGGATATATTGATCAAATTGAAGGGTTCTACTGTGATGGAATCCATGCTGGACTTAAAGTAAAAGGTAATAACGATTTAGGGTTTATTTATAGTGATACTCTATGTGAAGTGGAAGCTGTTTTTACTGAAAACAGATTTCAAGCAGCCCCTTTAAAACATTACCAAAACTATGCCAATGATTTTAAAACAAACTTTGTATTAATCAACTCAAAAAATGCCAATGCTATGACAGGTCAACGAGGACTTGATGATATTGATACAATTTTTTCTTCATTAAATCATGACCTTACTAATCCTATCATGAGTAGTACGGGGGTTATTGGAAACCCACTACCCAAAGAGCTTATCATCAAAGGTGCCAACTCTTTTGATTTGAGTGCAAAAAATGGTGAAAACCTTAGTACTGCTATTATGACAACGGATGCCTATTCAAAACATTGTATGTATGAAGTTGAACTTGAAAATGGCGAAACTTTTAAAATAGGTGCTGTTGCTAAAGGGGCAGGGATGATAAACCCAAACCTTGCAACCATGTTATGTTTTATTTGTACTGATGCGTCTGTTCCAAAAGAAGATATGCAAGAAGCACTAAAAGGTGCTTCTCATACAACTTTTAATGCTATTTCAGTTGATGGTGATACATCAACAAATGATACGGTATTATTACTTGCTAATCAAAAGTCAGGTTCATATAACAAAGAGGCCTTTTCTGAAGCCTTACGGCTAGTTATGCATGATATGGCAATGCTCATGGTAGCAGATGGCGAAGGGGCTAAAAAAGCCGTAGCTTTTGAAGTGAAAAATGCAGCATCTTTAGAAGAAGCAGAAACTGCCGCAAAAGCACTCTCTAATTCACTGTTAGTTAAAACAGCACTTTTTGGAGAAGACCCAAACTTTGGACGAATTGCTTCAACTATAGGAGCAAGCCGAATAACTTGTAGTGAAGAGACTTTAGTTATTGCATATAATGATGTGGTTGTGTTTAAAAAGGGTGAAATTTTATTTGATGAAGCCCAAGAAGCAAAAGCGGCACAAGTTCTTGAAAATGACAAGTATAAAATCACCTGTGATATTGGACAAGGTGATGCCTCTTTTACAGCCTATGGGTGTGATTTAGGTTACAAGTACGTAGAGATAAACGCAGACTACCGAACCTAGGTAGATAAAATTAACCTTTTGGTTAATTTTATCTCAAATCTTTCTTTTAAAACAACACTGAAAATAAGACTCTTTTTTTCTAAATACTTCAACTAATAACAAAAAATTCTAATTCTATAGATTTAAAAACTTCATAAGATATAGAGTTTTTGATGAAAAACTATAAGTGCGAAATTGTTATAATGAATTATCTTATTACCAAATTACTTTTGGTATAAAATAATTAAAAAGGATAGACCCATGTTCCACGAATACAGAGAGATTATGACCGAAATGAAAGCCAAAGACAAACATTTTAATAATATGTTTGATAAACATAATATTCTAGATGAGCAAATCATTGCAATGGAAAAAGAGCATGCTGACCAGTTTGAAGTAGAAAAACAAAAAAAAGAGAAACTGCGAATCAAAGATGAAATCTATCAAGCAATTTTAACTTATAAACGACAAAACGCCCTCTAAAAAAATGGAGAATTTATAAGAAAAAAGGGGACAACTTTTTGGGTTGTTCCCTTTTTTTATTTTCTTCTTTTTCCCTTTATATAAGCCTGCGCTGAAAACTATCTTAAAAAATTAAATTATACAACAAATACTAAGCCCTTTTTGGATAAAATATCTCAATTTATACTAAAGGTATTATTTAATGGAAAATCTTTTCGAAGACCAAGATATAATTGATATAAAGATTGAAGACTCAGTAAAAGCTTCCTATTTAGACTACTCGATGAGTGTTATTATAGGTCGAGCACTTCCTGATGCAAAAGATGGACTAAAACCAGTTCACAGAAGAATTCTTTATGCAATGCATGACTTAAATATGAGTGCACGCGCTCCTTATAAAAAATCAGCGAGAATCGTTGGTGATGTTATTGGTAAGTATCACCCTCATGGAGATACGTCAGTTTATGACGCGCTTGTTAGAATGGCACAAGATTTCTCAATGCGAGCACCATTAATTGATGGACAAGGTAACTTTGGTTCTGTTGATGGTGATAATGCCGCAGCAATGAGATATACCGAGTCACGATTTACAAGAATCTCTGAAGACATATTACGAGATATTGATAAAGATACAGTTAACTTTACGGCCAATTATGATGATACATTAAAAGAACCTGCAGTACTTCCTACAAGAGTACCAACACTTCTTTTAAATGGTTCAGAAGGTATTGCTGTTGGTATGGCAACAAAAATCCCTCCTCATAACTTAGGAGAGCTTTTAGATGCAATTTTACATACCATTGATAATCCAGAAGCTACAGCTGATGAGTTAATGCAATTTATTCAAGGTCCAGATTTCCCAACTGGTGGTACAATTTTTGGTCGACGTGGAATTATTGATGCGTACAACACAGGACGTGGTCGCGTTAAAATTCGAGCAAAACACCATATTGAAACAAAAGGTAAAAAAGAGGTTATCGTTTTAGATGAACTTCCGTACCAAGTAAATAAATCACGGCTCATTGAACAAATTGCTAACTTAGCAAAAGAGAAAGCTGTTGAAGGTATCTCTGAAGTAAGAGATGAGTCTGATAGAGATGGTATTCGAGTTGTTATTGAACTAAAAAAAGATGCGATGGGTGAGATTGTATTAAATAATCTTTACAAGTCAACGCCAATGGAAACGACATTTGGTATTATTCTTTTAGCAGTACATAATAAAGAGCCAAAAATATTTACATTACCTGAGATTTTAAACGTTTTCTTATCACATCGGAAAACAGTGATTATCAGACGGACAATATTTGAATTAGAAAAAGCAAAAGCAAGAGCACACATCTTAGAAGGTCTAAAAATTGCATTAGACAACATCGATGAAGTGGTTAAAATCATTCGAGCATCTGCAAATGATGCGGAAGCAAAAGATAAATTACAAGAGCGATTTGGATTAAGTATTATCCAATCACAAGCTATTCTTGATATGAGATTAGGACGATTGACTGGTCTTCAAAGAGATAAGTTAGAAGCAGAATACCAAGAGTTAATGGCATTGATTGCAGAGCTTGAAACAATTTTAAAATCTGAAGATAAGTTAAATGAAATTATCAAAGAAGAGTTAATCGAAATCAAAGAGAAATATTCAGACGAAAGAAGAACTGATATTGAAGACTCTTATGATGAAATTGATATTGAAGACTTAATTCCAAATGAGCCAATGGTAGTAACAATTACGCATAATGGTTATGTGAAGCGAGTTCCAATTAAATCATACGAAAAACAACGACGTGGTGGAAAAGGTAAAGTTGCTGTAACCACACACGATGATGACTTTATTGAAAGATTCTTTGTAACTAATACTCACGATACGTTGATGTTCGTTACAAATATGGGACAACTGTACTGGTTAAAAGTTTATAGAATCCCAGAAGGTTCACGAACAGCTAAAGGTAAAGCAGTTGTTAACTTAATCAACTTAAGACCTGATGAGAAGATTATGGAGATTATTCCAACAAGTGATTTTGATGAGTCTAAATCACTAGCCTTCTTTACGCGAAATGGTGTTGTAAAAAGAACATCGTTAACTGAGTTTAGTAACATTAGAAGTAACGGTGTACGGGCAATTGTTCTTGATGATGCAGATGAAATCGTAACAGCTAAGATTACAAATGTTGAGTCACAATACTTGATGATTTTCACAAGTCTTGGTCAATGTATTAGATTTGATATTGAAAAAACACGAGAACAAGGACGAAGCACAAGAGGGGTTAGAGGTATCAAATTTAAACATGACTCCGACTTTGTAGTTGATGCAGAAGTTATTGAAAATGTGGAACAAGAGATATTAACCGTATCTGAAAAAGGTATTGGAAAACGAACAACTATTGAAGAGTACCGAGAGACAAATAGAGCAGGTTCTGGTGTTATCTCTATGAAACTAAGTGCTAAAACTGGAAATGTTGTTGGTACGGTTATGGTTGATGAAACTCAAGACCTTATGGCATTGACGTCAATTGGAAAAATGATTCGAGTTGATATGGAAACAATTAGAAAAGCTGGAAGAAATACTTCTGGAGTTATTATTGTAAATGTAGATAAAAAAGATCATGTTGTATCAATTGCAAAATGTCCAAAAGAGGACGACGATGAGTTAAATATTGAGAGTGCAGATACAATGGATGGAATAAATTTAGACGAATTTAATTTAAAAGATAAAGAAGAACCAACACAAGAAGATGGTTCAATTATAGATGAGAATAGTGAAGGAAAAGAATAATGAGAAAATTTAATGTAGCAGTAGTGGGAGCTACTGGTGCTGTAGGTGAAGAACTGTTTAGAGTGATGGATGCTTATGATTTCCCAGTTGAAAATATCGTACCCTTAGCAAGTGCTAGAAGTGCAGGAAGCTCAATTGAGTACAAAGGTAAAGAGTATACAGTATTAGAATTAACTGAAACGTGTTTTGAAGAGAACAACGTAGAGATTGCATTTTTTAGTGCAGGTGGTTCTATTTCTGAAAAATTTGCACAGTATGCAGTAAAAGCTGGTGCAGTTGTTATTGATAATACAAGCCACTTTAGAATGCAAGATAATGTACCTTTAGTTATTCCTGAAGTAAACCCAGAAGATATTGCTTCATGGAAAGAGACTGGTATTATTGCAAACCCAAATTGTTCAACAATTCAAATGGTATTAAGTTTAAAACCACTTGATGAATTATATGGTATCAAAAGAGTTGACGTATCAACTTACCAAGCAGTAAGTGGAGCTGGAAAAGCAGGAATGGAAGAGTTAGTAACTCAAATGCAAGATTTCTTTGCATTTAAACTTAACGACTCTGCAAAAGAAGCATTTGCACACCAAATTGCTTTAAATGTTATTCCTCAAATTGATGTTCAACAACCAAATGACTTTACCAAAGAAGAGATGAAAATGGTAAACGAAACACAAAAAATCATGCACAAAGAGATTCAAGTTGCAGCGACGTGTGTTCGAGTTCCAGTATTACGGTCTCACTCAGAGTCAATTACTGTAACATTTGAAGATGGTGTTGATGTGGATGTTGCTGAGGTAAGAAGTTCATTAGAACGATTTGAAAACGTTGAAGTGATTGATGATTTAGCAAACAATGCTTACCCAATGCCAATTATCTCAACTGATACTGATATTACCTATTGTGGACGAATTAGAAAAGATATCTATGCTTCTAACGTAGTACACTATTTCAATGTTGCTGACCAAGTACGAGTAGGTGCTGCAACAAACTCAGTTCGAATCGCATTAAAATGGATTGAGATGGAGCAGTGTGACTAATGATAGAAAAACTGTTTGAGAATACAATGTGGAAAACACGGTTATTTATTCTATTTGCCGTGATTTTTGGTCTAATTGGTGCTGTTATACTATTTATAGTGGCATCAGTTGATATTTTCAATGTTTTAGCTTACGTAACAAATGTTTACTTCAATGGATTACATCCAAAAGATTTCCATGAAGTAATCGTAAGCGGTATTATTGGTGCAGTGGATTTATATCTTATTGCAGTTGTTATGCTTATTTTTGCGTTTGGATTATATGAACTTTTTATTTCAAAGATTGATGCGGCAGAAGATAGTACAAAAGGTGTTAACATTTTGGCTATTACCTCACTGGATCAATTAAAAGATAAAATTGCAAAAGTAATCGTTATGGTTCTTGTGGTAAGCTTTTTTCAAAAAGTATTACATACAAGTTATGATAGTGCGTTGGAGATGTTGTATTTTGCACTCTCTATTAGTTTACTAGCACTGGGACTTTACTTTTTAAGTAAAGTTGGAAAAAAATAGAAGATTAATAAATCGTTTATAGTGTTATGGCACTATTTCAAAATCATAAAAAGTAGATAAAAAATACAATGGGTTTCCTTTAGAGATGGAAACCATTTTTAAAGGAATATATAAGATGTCAAAAATTTTTGTAGATGCTTGTTTAAGAAAAGAGACACCATACACTCCTGTATGGATGATGCGACAAGCAGGAAGATACTTACCAGAGTATATGAAAGTTAGAGCAGAAGCTGGAAACTTTTTAAACCTATGTCACAATCCCCCAAAAGCAGCCGAAGTAACGATTCAACCTTTAGATATTGTTGGTGTTGATGCAGCTATTTTATTCTCAGATATTTTAGTTATTCCAAATGAGATGGGAATGCACTTAGATTTTATCAAAGGTGAAGGTCCAATCTTTAAAGACCCAATTGTTACAGAAGAAGATGTTGATGCATTACTTGGTGGAGAAGCAGCAGCTGATAAGTTAACATACGTATATGAAACAATCAAACTGTTAAAAGAGCAACTTCCAGAAGATAAAGCACTTATTGGATTTACAGGAGCTCCTTGGACACTTGCAACATACATGATTGAAGGTCAAGGAACAAAAACATACAACATTTGTAAAAAAATGATGTATTCAAATCCTGAACTTTTACATAAAATCCTTAGAAAAGTAACTGAAGTTGTTAAATTCTATATGATTAAACAAATTGAAGCAGGTGCTGATGTTGTTCAAATCTTTGATTCATGGGCAGCAGCAATTGAACCAGGTCGATATGATGAGTTCTCATGGAAATACATGGTAGAAATCGCTGAGCATATAAAAGAAAAATATCCTGAAATTCCAGTAATCATGTTCCCTAAAGGGGTATCTGCATTTATTAATATGGGTGGAGTATACGGAAACTTTGATGTATTTGGAGTTGACTGGGGAACACCAATGTCAATGGCAAAAGAAAAATTAGGTGACAAATATGTTCTTCAAGGGAACATGGAACCGTGTCGATTATACTCAAAAGAAGAGACAACAAAATGTGTTGAAAAAATCCAAGAGACTATGCAAGGTGAGGGTCATATCTTCAACTTAGGTCATGGTATCTTACCAGATGTTCCAGTTGAAAACGCAAAACACTTTGTAAGTGAATGTCAACGAGTATCTAAGAAATAACTCTTCTATACAGTCTAGCCTTTTTAGGCTAGACACAACCTATCTTTTGAAAGTCTAACTATGTCTTACTCAAATTCTATTATTTTTGGTCCTATTCCTTCGCGTCGTTTTGGTATCTCATTAGGTGTTGATTTATCGCCATCTTCAAAACAGTGTAACTTTGATTGTCTCTATTGTGAACTAGAAAAAGCAAAAACTGTTGATAGTATGACTACATACCCAAGTGTTCTTGACGTCATTGGTGCTATCAAAGAATCTTTTGCTAAACATCCTAATATTGATGTGATAACTGTAACAGCAAATGGAGAGCCAACTCTATATCCAAAGCTTGATGAGTTAATCACTGAAATTGATAATATCAAAGGTAAAGCCAAAACGTTGATTTTATCAAATGGAAGTACCATTTACCATGACAAAACCTTTGAAACACTACTTAAGTTTGATACGGTTAAACTTTCCTTAGATTGTGTGAGCTCTAAGTGCTTTAAAAAGCTCGATCGTATCCATAGTGGTATAGATATTGAAAAAATGATTGATGCCATGATAAGCTTCTCTCAGAGCACTTCAAATCAGTTTGTATTAGAAGTACTGTTTGTCAAAGATTTAAATGATAAAGAAGATGAGATAAAACTACTCCATGAAACTATTTCTCAAATCAATCCAAGTAGAGTAGATATTGGAACCATAGATAGACCACCAGCATATGATGTGCAACCAGTGCCTTATGAAACCTTAGAGCATGTTGCAAATACCTTTGCAGGTATCAATGTGAACATCGCCTATAAAGATAGACCTAAACAAACAAATAGTTTTAACGAAGAGGAAATCCTTGCCATGTTAAAAAGACGACCATTAACGGAACAAGATATTGAGAATCTTTTTGATGAAAGTAGTCAAAAAATCCTTAAAAAGCTAGTAAATAATAGTAAAATTTCAGTTGTAGATAGTGGTGGCGTAAATTTTTATAAATTTTGCTAATTTCTTCAAAAAATCCTTGACAAAGGATTCTATTTTTACTATAATTCCAACCCATTTAAAGGGAAGTCCAGATTCCGGCATAGCTCAGTGGTAGAGTAGATGACTGTTAATCATTTGGTCCCTGGTTCGAATCCAGGTGCCGGAGCCATTTAGACTTCAACTTTAAATACTTTTTTATACATACAAGTTCCGGCATAGCTCAGTGGTAGAGTAGATGACTGTTAATCATTTGGTCCCTGGTTCGAATCCAGGTGCCGGAGCCACTTCTTTTCACGTTAGTGAAAAAATCAATCTATTAAAAAATCTTTTAAAGTATTTCAGCGTTAAATCAATTATTTTACTCAGTTACATACTTCATGTATGCTCCATCATAAAAGAATCAATTTGCCTCGAACTCTTTCAAAATCTAATTCACTAGATTAATTTTAGAACTAATCTATAAATTGCAAAAAATTCTAGTATTTCCTATTTCTGTGACAGAAACTGTGACAGAAGTTATATATGATGAAATATCATTTATAAGGAGAATTTTGTGAGTGAGATATTACATGATGTAAATATTGTTAGGATTAACTATCAAGACTTGAACTTAGTAGAAGATGATGAATTTGAAAATGTTATTGAAAAATACTACTTAACAATCTTAAAAATAAAAGAAAAAATACCTGAAAAAAAAGAAAATAAAATAGTTGGAATTCAATTTGAAGATGATGTTGAGTTTATACAACCATTGTTTTTAATTTATTTATTGAATTTAATTAACGAGGTTGAAAAGTTACCAGGGAAAGTGATTCTTAAAATTGATTTATCAAATCTTAAAAAAAAGAAATGTTATAAAGAAGGACAAAGTCCATATCGTAATCAAAACTTTGTTTTAATATATTTGTTACAGTATATTGATTACGAAAAAATTGTTTTAGAATATAATGATGATGTTTATATTAAAGAAGCAGATTATTTTTCTTTTGATAATAGAGTATATTTAAAATATAAGGGTGAGAAAGATTATTCTTATAATACTCTTTCTAGAGTTATTGATAAAAACGGGAATAGGGTGTCTTATCCCTTTCTACCAATAGTTCAAATCACTCCTTTATACAATATTGATGATACTGATGGAATATCTTTAAATAACGATGAATCAGTAAATCGAGCAAGTTTTTATCATTCCTTTAAAGTGACTAGTTCATCACAGTATATCGATGAAGATTATTCTGAAAAAATAAGAACTATATTAGATGAAATATTTATATTGCATTTAGACGTAATTAAAGATAAAAATGCAAACTTAGCAAGATTTATACAAAATATATTATGTGAATGTATATTTAATATAGTAAAACATACTAATAATGCTAATGGATATATTTCTTTTTATAAAAACAAATCAGCAAAACGAAATGAGTTTTTAGTTTGTGATAATTATGAAAAAGGTTTTTTAGATACTTATCTTGATGTACTCATAACTGAATTAAAAAATATATTAGTAGTAGAGAATGAGAAAGTAAAAAAAGACTCTGAATATTCAAGGTATATCCTTCTTTGCCTTGAGAATTATAATAAAGATGGAAGTATAAATGAATTTATTAGGAATATAGAAAAACTTCATTATAAAGATAGTAATAATGAACATCAAGAGTTTATAGACATTGTTAAAGACTTTAGTACTGAAATTACTGCTTTAAAGAATAATACTGTTACTGATGATAAAAATATTTTGAATGGTTTATTTCATTTAAAAACCTCTATTGGAATGCATCAAGCACGAAGAATTACAATGCATTTCGGAATACCTGTCTTGTTAAATATTCTAAATAAACTTATTAGTGCAAAATTAGAAATTTATGTACATCGAAATAATAGGTGTTATGTGATTTCTTATGATAGTGAAGGTGAAACAAATATTGAACCTATTGAGCTTGCTACTAAATCTTGTGTTGTTGGAACGTATATAAAATTGTCGTTCCCTTTTACAATTAATGTAAAAAAAGAGTTTGAAAATGAAGTAAATAATAAGTATTTAAAAGAAGCTACTCCTTTAAACCTGAAAGAGGCTGATTATAAGTACTTTTATAAGAATAAACAAAATATTCAAAATCAAATTAATAAATTTAAACTTCTTAATTTACAAAAAACGACGAAAAAGAATCAGCACATTGTTATTGACTACAGAAAATACTTTTCTAAGAATAAAATTAGTGATTTTTTAAGAGAAGTATTTAATTATACATATATCAGTAACACTGAAGATGTTATTATAAAGAACTTTCCTATAAAGTTAAATCAAAACTATTTACAAACAATAAGTTACATTCTTTATCCCGATAACAATGAGTATTATGGTAGTCCATTAAATATTATCTTTATGGATGACACATATCCAAGTGTTATGTTTTTAGGTACAAAGAGTAGGGAAGAAGCGGTTAAAATAAATCAAGATTTATCAATGTATTATAATTATTATGGAGAGAACTTTTTTCCATTTAGTGATACTGGAAATAAAGAAGTATCTTTGAAGTCAGAATTGTTTTATAAAAATAGATTTATTCCCTTCGAATTATTTTTCTCCTTACCAAATGATGAATCATTAGAATCTAAGGAAGTGAATACTAAATATATATATACAGAAATGATGGAGAATTATTTAGAGATTAATTCAAAAAACATTCATGTAGATACAAAAAAGGGTTTTCATTTAAACAAGTTTTATTTTTTTAAGAATATATTTGAGAATTCAGTGTGGATTTATAGATTAGCATTTGATTTATCAAGAAAGTTTGAGAGTTTTATTAAAAATGATATGTTGATTGTAGGATTTGGTAAATACTCTGCTTTAATAATAAGTATTATGAAATCGATACTAAATCTTCCAAACTCAGTATATATAATAGATGACTTTGAACATACAGGACATTTTGAAGAATACTTAGGAAATACAGTTACAAGTTGTATGTTTTTTTCTCCAATTTTATTGAGTGGTAATGGAATTAAAAATTTTTTTAATCTTGATAGTGTAGATTCAAGTTCTTCTCTTTATTATTGTGCAATAAATTTGAAATACGATAATATAGATAGTAATAAGTCAGATTTTATTACACTTTTTGAAAAAAAGCTTAATGACGCATGTATTCATTTAGATGAAAATTGTCCCCATTGTTTTTCTGATGATTATACTGATGAAAAACCATTATATGAAATATCATTAGGTGGTTTTAATATTTTGGATATTTATTTAGATAATATCTATAACATTGAAAAAAGTGCAGTTAATAATGTTTCATGGAGAAACTCACTTCACTTTGGACATGTAAAAAGAGGGAATAATCACTATTTATATTATACTAAAACATTAAATTTTCTTGATAATAACCTCAGTAAAGTTAAACGCTATTTTCGTAAACAGAAAAACATTATAAATACAGATAAGATATCTGTTATATTGTCTCCTAATCATCATACCAATAATAGTTTAATAACAGTAATTAACAAGGTACTATTTAAGAATAATGCAATTATTCATCCATTTAGTTTAAAATATAAAGAACAAAACCTTCATCAATTAGGAAACTTAACTTTTTATAATAAGAGAAATTATGATTTCTATTTTGTTGATGATGAGATTTCATCAGGTAATACATTAGAGTATTTTTCTAGTTTACTTCATTCAATTATAGGTGTTAGTAAGTTTAAAGGAGTATTTACCTTAATTAATAGAACATCAAATGAAGATGCTAAGATAATAAGTAATTATTATGAGAAGAACAATTTTTTTAATTTCCTTAAACTAAATACTAAGCCAATAAAAACAAGTTTTGAAGATTGCTATTTATGTAATAGAGAAAAAAGCTTAAAAGGTCTTATGAAAGATTCATCGATGGTTTTTCTAAAAAATGAGTTTAAAAAAAGAGTCGAAAAATTACAAGTAGAAAATAATGATTTTATAGAGAATGATACAATTGATCTTGTTCGAGATTTTAATAACTTTCTAAAACTTTTTGCAGTTGAGTTTATTTATAGTTCTATTGAAAAGTTTGGTGATATTGATACAATTAAAGAATGTCATCAATTTGTAGCATCTGAAGTTAAGAATTTTTGTGCTGAGGTTAAGAAGTATTTCTATGAATACTATTATAAGAAATATAATTATGAAATAGAAAATGACTTAAATAATACAATATCAAAAATGATTGAATTTGAAGCTTCCATTGCATACATTAAAGCATTATCTTTCCCGAAGATTTTGTATTATCACAATATTAGACGATATGCACAAAAATATATTACATTTGAATTAAAGAATTATGTAGAAGAATATAGAGTTTTATCATCTGATGATATTCTTGAACCAGTTAAAATATTAACTGACAATGAAATAAATTTATTAAGAAGGATTCCTGAATTAAGTTCTTTTGGAAATAGTTATAACAAAAAAAAGAAAACAGAAATTGATATGCTTAATTTTTTGTTTACTACGGCAGGATATTTAAATATCAATTATATATTAGATTATGACATTATAAAATTTTATTATAGAATTTGTAAAACAAATGAAGAGAATCCTATATTAGACCTTGATTTAACAAAATATCCTGTATCTGTGAAAATGATAACTTCATATAGTAAAGCAAAATCAAAAATTTTTAATAAAAATATAAAGAGAATAAGGGGAATAGACTTTACAGGTGAGTATTCTCGAATAATATCTTTATGGATTGAGAACAATAACTTGAAAAACAATAGTGATTTTTTGAAAAGAAAAGCACCCGTGAAGATTAATGATAAGTTAGCTTTATTAAAAAGTGAATTACTAAAACTAATTAATATTC
>LPNY01000158.1:181191-182165 GCA_001655195.1 Arcobacter sp. EP1 | reverse complement strand
AAACAGATTAAAACTTTAAATAATAAATCTAATAGAACGTCATATATTTTATATAAAGGTGCTCAACGTGATAAATCTTTAAATTATAAAGAACGTATTAAACTCAAACCTTTAGAAGATGAACATAATTTTGATATTTGGTGTAACTATTATGAATCGTTGAAAAATAATAAAGGACGTCATTATATTAGAATATCTAATGTAAGAGAAACTTTGAATAAAAAACTGAAAAAAGAAATATCCTTTCAGCCAATCGTTTTAATTGTGATAAATACAGAAGATAGAATTGGATTACACCTTGATATCGCAAGTAAAATATTTAGTGTTCAAGCTGAAATTATCGATTTTATAGAAACACAAAAAATTATACCAATAATAAGAGAAAAGGAAAGAGAACAGTTTTCTTCACAACTTGCTTTAGATACTTCACAACTAGCTTTAGAAAAAGAACAAAATGAGAATAAAACTAAGTTAATAAAAGGAAGTCATGGTGCGGCTGGTGATATAAATAATGCATTAATAAATATAAATGATGGGAAAGAACTCTTTATCAATGTATGGAAAGCATATTGTAATACATATATTGGAAATATGTATTTGGATGAAACAAAACGAAAACATAATATTTTAGAGACGAGAGATTGTTTATTAGTAAATATAAAAGATTTACTAAAATATATTGAATATTTAAATGAAGTTCGTTCAGTAAATATTCTTTTTAAAATTTCAAATGAAGATATTGAGAAATTAGAAATTAAAAATAATTATATAAAGATAATTTTTTCATTATTTATTGATAATGCAATTAGACATAGTGATATATATCCAAATATAAAAATTTATTATGAAAATGACATGTACATAATTGAAAATGATAATATTTTAGATACCAATGTTGATTGCATTGAAATAAATGAAAGATTAAAAATAGAACCATATAAAATATCTGAAAATCAAGGGATTACGTTATTTAC
>LPNY01000158.1:153695-181137 GCA_001655195.1 Arcobacter sp. EP1 | reverse complement strand
AAATGTTAAATAAGAAGACGGTTATAGTTATAGATGATACAGAGGTAGAGTTTAAAATCATTACAAATTGTATTAGGTCTAAAACTATATATAATGTAAATAAATATGGAGAATGTTGTAAATTAAGAAAAGATTTGAATAGTGATTATAGTGGTGAGGTTTTTATATCTTGGATAAAAAGAATGTGTTCTACGTATGATATTGTTGCATTAATGATTGATATTGAGTTTTTACCTAAAGGAAATGATAAGACAGGTTTACAATTATTGCAATTCTTTAGAGAACAGAGTAATATTGAGGAGAATAGTGATACAAGTAATTTCTTTAAAAATACTCCAGTTTTTATTATCTCTAAACATGATAATATCCCTACAAAAAAAGAAATGTATAGCTTTGAATATACTCCTAATTGTTTTATTTCAAAAAATGGCAATGAGTTATGTGAAGGAAATATGATAAATGAGGTAAAAAATGAAATCAAGGTTCATTTAAATAATGATGGGTCTAGAGTTATTAATTTATACGGAGACTCAAAATATATTGAAAAGATGGATGGCAATATAAATGAGAAAGATTAATTTATATGATAAATCAAAATATATAGAAAAACTAAATGGTGATATTAATGAAGGAGAATCTAATCCTTTAAATAAGAGAAAAAAAGATAAAACAATATTGAACAATTGGCTTTTAATATCATTTTTACTGTCATTATTAAGTTCTTTAATTTTAGGGTATGTTTTTAATTCTATTAACATTGGTTTAATAGCTTTTCTTATTACATTTATTATGATGTTTTTTTTAAATCCTACAAGAAGGTTTTTTAGGACAGCTTCAGCTTTGTTACTTTTAGGAATAGGAATAATACCTTCAATCAGTTTTAACTTATTAATTCCTGAAAATAAATTTGGCTTAACAGGTGAATTTTCTTTTGGAGGCTTTGGTGGTTATATAATGAGTTGTGTAATAATTTGTTTAGCTGGTTACTTATTTTATCTTGACTCAAGAAAAAATTGATTTTTTCTTACTTTTTTCAATACAAAAGTAAGGGGAGTGAAGACCTTCAGGTCTTCGCTTCAATTCTTTCAAGATTTTAGTCTTGCATATATAATTAATTTTCTAATTTAAATAACTTATCAAATGGTATATCAAGTACTTTAGAGATTAAATAGAGTTGTTTGATACTATATCGTTTATTTTCCAATCCTGCTTCAATCTTAGAAATCATACTTGCTGATGAGTGTCCTATTGCAAGAGCAAGTTGTTCTTGCGTAATACTTTTTTCTTTTCGATACTTCTTTACATTTTCTCTAATTGCTTTGTAGATTGATTCTACTTCTTTGTCATCTATGTCTAAATAATTCAAAAAAACTCCCTATAAGTGATTGTTTAATTATAATTTAGATAAACTTTTTATGTAACTCCCTATAGGTGAAAATTTGAAAAGGGTAGACTCATGCAAAAAATCATTGACCAACTTAGAAAAAAACTCAAAAAAACAAAATCATTCAATAAAAAACTAAAATCAAAAGTAAAACGGTGTCACTATGACATCACCGTCCTTGACTACACAAACTCACTGCTTGAAAAAGAGAATGATGCTTTAAAACAAAAACTAAAAGAGTATGAAACTATCTATTTAAAAGATACTAAATCAGAATATGATAAGCGATTGCATGAGATTATGGCAAAGGTTAATGCCTCAGAATTAAAAGGTTTTAAACTTTATAAAAATGCAATTGCTTATATGTATGAGTATATCAAAGTTTTAGAATTTAAAAATAGCCACAATAACTAGAAAAAAAACTATTTTATTTTTGTGACAGAAACTGTGACAGGGAAAGTTTATACTAAAAAGAAAGGAGTTGACAATGTCAGTATTTAAAATGTTTAAATATGGATTCTTAGTGTTTATTGTAGTACTTTTTAGTGGTTGTGCAACAGCAATTAATTTTTCTCCAAAGGTTGATGGAGATAGTAGATTTGAAGAAAGACCAAAAAAGATTGCTATTTTCTTTGACGGAACTGCAAATGACCCTAATAGTGATACAAATGTAAAACAATTACATTCACTAGTTTCTTTACAACGTAGAAATGATATAGCAACTTCGTATATCAAAGGAGTAGGAACAAGTGGAAAAGTTTTAGGTATGGCAATGGGATGGGGTATAGGACATGATGTTCGAGAAGCCTATCAGTTTTTACTTGAAACTTATAATGAAAATGATGAGATTTATATTTTTGGATTTAGTCGAGGTGCCTATGCCTCAAGAATTTTAAGTGCAATTCTTTATTATGGTGGAATACCTAAAGTAAAACCTATTTATGATAAAGAAGGGAAAGATATTTTTGATTATAAAGCGTTATCAGAAGATGTTTATAGTGCTTATAAAGGTGAAAAGAGTACAAAACAAAGAAATAGTGAAATCCTTGAGGTTTTTAAAAATGTTCCTAATATTAAGATACAAAATATTAAACCAGTACATGTAAAAGTTTTAGGGTTATGGGATACAGTAGAAGCGTTAGGACTGCCTAACTATAAAGAAGATATCGATGTCCCAAATAATAGATATGGAGACCAATTATGTAATGTAGAAAATGCTTATCAAGCTGTATCCATCGACGATGACAGAGCAAATGTTTTTACTCCATTATTAATAACAAGAACGCATATGTATAATGCTTGTAAAAGTTGGAGTAAAGAACAGAAGGAAACACATCAAAAGAAACATGTTAAAGAAGTTTATTTCTCAGGTGCACACTCAGATGTAGGTGGCGGATATAAAAACAATTACTTAAATGGAGTCTCCTTAAATTGGATGATTTCTAATATTCAAAGTACAGGAATTTTACCTGAAAATTCAAATGTTCAACAAAATATGTATGCTTCTACTCATGATCCTGAATCTGGAATTATTTGGGGAATTCTATATCATAAAAAAAATAGGAATCTGCATGAATACATTAATAGGAAATTTAATGGGAAACTTGCTTCCTATGAAAAAAAGTTAAAAATTCATGAATCTGTTTTTAAAAGATTAGCAAAAAATAAAAAAGAGTCTCATGAATATAACTGGTTTGAGCATTATAGTGAATGTTTTGATACTGCTGGAAAAGGGAAAGAGAAGATTTTAAAGTATAAAGGCGATGCATTTTGTGGTGGGCTTGAAACGATTCAAAATCAAGAATAGATATGCTATCAATTAAATGAAATACGGGAAAACTCTGCTTTTTTTGATGTCGAGTGTTGAGTTTTCTTTTGAAAGCAGTCCGAAACTTGTTGAGCGTTAATAAAGGGGAACAGGGGAAAACTTGTGCCAATAAGGCACGAGGAAAACTTCGTGAGTTGAGCACTTTTTAGCGAGTTTTGCAGGACAGAAAAGGAAAATCATAAGTGAGGGTAGCTTTGCCATCAACAACCGGCAGTTGCTTTTGCTTACTTTTAGTCAATACAAAAGTAAGAGGAGTGGGGACATTGAGGTCTCCTCTTTAATTCTTCCAAGGTTTTATCCTTGTATTTTTTTCATAGAAAAATCATTAAATATATAACCCCTCCCTTCTTTAAATTTTTATCGTTATAATATATCAAAAAGAAAGGATGATTTTGGAAAGCTCATCTATTAAAAGCTACTTTTTTTATTTTGCTACATCTATCATTATTATTGCAGGGATTAAAATTGCTAGTGAGATTGTTATCATACTATTTTTAGCGATTTTTATTGCTTCGATTATTTCTACACTTATTAATTTCCTTGAACGAAAGCATATTCCTAAATTCATTTCCTATTTGTTTGTTAGTGGTGGTTTTATACTTATTTCACTGTTATTGTCGTATATTGTGAATATTTCACTCAAAGACTTTTTATCCAACTTACCTACGTATCAAGACCAATTACAAAGCGTGGTGGTTAAAGGTGTTGGTTTTATTGAGAGCTACGGTTATGAAGTTGATAGGGGTACGATTTTAGAGGCTTTAAATCTAAACTCCTTTTTTGGTATAACGACCAACTTACTTGGTAGTATTGGAACCTTTCTTTCTAAGTTTTTACTGCTTATTATTGGTATTGCGTTTATTTTAGCGGAGTCTAAATCATTTGAGCGAAAACTGCATATTATCTTTGAGAAGAATCATAAAAAATTAGAGCACTTTCATCTATTTTCATCAAATATTCAAAAGTATTTTTCCGTAAAAACGGCAACCAGTTTTTTTACAGGATTTTTTGTCGCTGTGATGTTGATATTTTTTGATGTTGACTACCCAATTTTATGGGGTGTTATTGCGATGCTTTTTAACTTTGTTCCTGTTGTTGGTTCAATCATTGCTGCAATTCCAGCGGTACTGTTATCACTGGTGAGTGCTGATTTAAATACAACCATTAGTTTGATTGTTTTATATGTGATTATAAATATCTCTATTAGTAATATTATTGAGCCTAAGTTTATGGGTAAGGAACTAGGACTTTCCCCCTTGGTTATTTTCTTTTCGTTGATTTTTTGGGGTTGGGTTTTAGGACTTGTGGGGATGTTTTTAGCCGTACCAATTACTATGACACTAAAAATAGCCTTTAACTCAAACAAAGAGACCCGATGGTTAGCTATTCTTATGTCAAATATCAGCAGTAAAAAAACGATTACGAAGAACAACTAATATGTGAAACTCCTGCCATATCAAAAAACTCCATTGGTTTTTTCGCATAGTATTTTTCTTCTATCTCTTTTGATTGCTCATCATATGGATGTGTCATAACCTCTTGAAGTTCATGGATTAAACTATAATCACCTTCGTTCGCTTTGGTATAGGCTTCTACTAATATCCACTCTCTTAGGCTGTATTTTGGATTTATGGTTTTTAGTTGCTCTGTTGTTGCAGTGCATTTGCTTTTCCACTTTTCTAGCCATTTGTTCCATTTGCTTTTTAGCGCTTCATTTGGGTCTTTGTAAAAGGCAATGTTGAGTTCACTTATATCTTTTGGTAGGTTTGATAACTCTCGGAAGAATATGGTGTAGTCTATGGAACTGCTGGTCATTAGTGCCATTAGGTTACTAAATAATTCTTTGTCAAATTTTTCTAATCCTAGTTTACTTTCCCACACTTTTTCCATTTTCTCTTGAAAAACATTTGGGAAATTGTTTTTGATATCAATTAACTTCTCTTGTGCAGTTGGGTGCTTCGTTAATAGGGGTACTAGAGCACTGTAAAACATATTGAAATTTTGTCTTGCTGCATTTGCTTGGTTGAAAAATGAAAAATGAACTCCTCCACCTGTCCATGGTTGGTACTCTGGGTCAAAGTTTTCAATAAATCCAAAAGGTCCATAATCTAAGGTAAATCCACCAATAGCAGTATTATCACTGTTGAAGTTTCCTTGACAATATCCTACTCGTATCCAGTTTGCTACTAGTGAACATAGACGCTCACTAAATTTTTGCGCAAATTGAATAATCTTTTCTTCAAGGGGTAGGGTGATATCAATCTCTTCTTTATATTCACGCTCTATTGCGTGAACCACCAGTTGTTCTAACTCTTTTTTAGCATTTGGGTGTTCTTCTTTTCGTGCGCGTCTACCAAACAGTTCCAATTGTCCAACCCGAATAAATGAGGGAGCAACTCTTGTGGAAATTGCTACTTTTTCATCTATCATGATATCTGGGTTATGTGAATAAGAACCGTTACTAAACCATGGTCTTTGAACTGTTTCATTTTCTGAGGTATAAAGTGTGAGTGACCGACTGGTTGGAATACCTAGAGTATGCATATGTTCTTGGGCTAAAAACTCTCTAACACTTGAACGTAATACTGCTCGCCCATCTGCACCACGGCAATAAGGTGTTTGTCCACCACCTTTGAGTTGCATTTCCCAACGTTTGTTATTAAACACACCTTCGAGTATAGAAACTGCTCGTCCATCACCGTATCCATTACCTGTTTGAAAAGGGCATTGTTGATAATACTCTGTTCCATAAATAGATAAGGCATATCCCGTTGCCCAACCAATGGGCTTAAGTGGTTGTTTTAGATGTGCAGTATTGGCACTAAACATTTTCATAAACTCTTCGTCTTGTGCTAGTGTATCATCAAATCCAAGTTCTTTAAAAAAGTTCTTGCTATGGGTAATATAAATTGGGTTTGAGATTGGTGTGGGTCTTACAGGTACATAGTGACCGTTGAAGACTTCTCTTGGGTGAAAGTTTTGACCATCTGCATTGGCCTTTGGGTCTTGTGTAAGGGTATTGATAAATGAGTAGTTAGCAGCTTGTGCTAGTTTTTCTAAATTGTCTATTGTTTGAGTATTTGTTTTTTCTTGATTTTTCATATTATATTGCTCATGCTTTTTTTGAAATAGTATCATAGGGGTTATAAGGTTAATAAAATATTTAGAAATTAATTTTTATTCAAAAGGTTCTCTTTTAAAACATTGCAAAATGCCATGATTTTAAAATATGTTTGATTTTTTCTATACAATATTTCAATTATATATCGGGAGTAAATCATGCAACTCATTATTGGAAGTCAAGTCACACTTATCGATGGAGAAGTCCAAAAACTGTTTCCTTATGGAAAAGTACTTGAATTACTCACAAAATTTAAAACTCTTTGTGAAGATATTCATTGGAATGTGCATGTTCCCCAACGAGACAACTGCAAAATCATCGATGATAAAGACTCCATAAGAATAAAAGATTTTCAACCAAGAGAATTTCAACAAAAATGTGTGGATAAATTTACACGTACGACGCTAACGGGGTATATTTATGCTCCTACTGGTGCTGGTAAAACAAATATTGCGGCATACTTAATTGCTAAAAGAAATATCAGAACACTTTTTATTGTTCCCAAAGCAGACTTAGTTAGACAAACCAAAAAACGATTTCAAGATATATTAGATATTGATGCTGATTGCATTGGAGAACTAAGTGGGGTTAAAAAAGAGTTCGGTGCACCAATTTTAATCACTACGTGGCAGGCACTAAATACGGATGAATCATTGCAAAGAATAATCAATGATAAATACTCCATGCTCATATGTGATGAAATGCATAAATGTAGCGCAGATGTGTACTATAATGTGGTTTCAAAAATACCTGCTATGTATAAACATGGATTAACGGCAACACCCTATAGAAACAATACTCAAAATGAACAAAGGCTTTTTGATATTGTGGGTAATGAACTGGCTCGTGTTGAAATAACTGATTTGTACCGAGATAAATTTTTAGTGCAACCTCACATAAAATTTAAAAATACACATTATAAAATCGATATTACTCAACACTATCTTCAATCACTTGAATTTAATGTCAAACTCGGAATGCTAAAAAAGAATATTGACAAATCTAAAAAAAGAAAAGAGACCATATTAAACGATATTAAATATAATCTTGTCGTCGAAAAAAGAGAGTTTTCTGATAATCGATCAGTAATATTAGTCAATACTTTAGAACTAGCGCAGAGCATAAAAGATGCGTTGTCAAAAGATTATAATGTTTTGTACATCGATGCAGATACAAAAGCTAAAGAGAGAAATAAAATATTTAACAGTTTAACCAACAATGATACAACCGATTATGTATTAATAGGTACTTCTAAATTATTAGGTGAGGGGACAGATATCCCCTCTATTCGAAATGTTTTTTGTGCAAGTCCTTCGTACCCACCTTTTGAAGATACTGCACGAATGCAGCAAATAATTGGTAGAGCCATTCGACCCTATAAAGATAAAAAAACAGCGAATATCATAATTTACAATGACGAAACATCGGGCTGGATTGAAAAAAAGAAACAACATGTTTTTAATATTGTTTGTGAAAATGTTAAACCTATCTTGCTTAACCATCACACAATTTAGTCACATATTAAACTAATTTGTCAGTGAGGCTTTTCCCAAATGCCTGTTCGATATAGGGAGAGACTTGCCATTCATTTTTGAACTCTTTGTACTGTTTAACAACTTTGGTGATATTAGAAGTATCTTCAAAGAATGCTCGAATCATTACGTTTTTAGGGGTATGTTCCATATCAATAAATTCAAGTACCTGCGTACGGTAACCCATAATTTCTAAGACATTTGCTCTAACACTATCTGTTAATAGAGAGGCTAGTTTTTCTTTTATGATTCCATATTTCATCATAGGAATCATTTTTTCATTTTTGATTTTCTTTAGGAATTCATGCTGACAGCAAGGTACGGCTAAAATAACATTTGCTCCCCAGTTCACTGCTTTTGCTAGGGCTTCATCTGTTGCAGTGTTACATGCATGTAATGAAATAACCATGTCAACATCACTAAATTGATTGAAGCCTTTGATATCGCCTTGTTCAAATCTTAGGTCTTTGTAATTTAGTTTTTTGGCTAAATCAGAACAGAATTTTATAACATTCTCTTTTAAATCCAAACCAACAATTTCAACGTTGTATCCCATCTTTAGTACTAAATAATCATACAGCGCAAAGGTTAGGTAGGCTTTACCACACCCAAAGTCAATAATTCGGATGGTTTTGTTTTTATCCAAATAGGGAATACAATCAGCCACTAACTCTAAATAACGGTTTATTTGTTTGAACTTATCATATTTTGCTTTGACTATTTTTGCTTGTGCGGTCATGATTCCCAGTTCCATTAAAAACGCTGAGGGTTCACCTTCGTTTAGGATATATTTTTTCTTTCGATTATGAGATGCCTCTACAAATTTTTTTGTTGGAGCTTTTTTGTTTATTTTTGCTTCACCTTTTTTATTAATAAGTATGTGATAATCAGCATCTAGAGTATTGATAAGCGCTTGTTTAAAATAGCTTGAAAGTAACGTGTTCATCTCAGAGATAGTCTCTTCTTTGTTCATGTTTTTATGTTCTACATTTTTATCATAGATATATTCGAACTGATGTTTGACTTCATTTTTGATAGTTACTTTTTTAATGGTTGCTTTGTTAAAAGTTTTTTCAGCTTTGTTTTTTATGCCACTAAAAACGGCAGATATTATACTCTCTTCGTTGATAATTATTTGTACTAATTCAGTTATATTTTGCATAATATTTAAATTCCTTTTTTAATGATAAATTCTAGTAGTAGATTGTTTTTCCGTATGATAGCAAAAGATACTTGTATTTATAGATTGGAAAAAACTAGTGATTTTGTCAGTTTCAATTTTCTTTTGCTTAATTTTTTAATGATTAAGAAATAATCATTTCATGCTAAAAAATTATACTTTTTTTATTCTTCTGCATTAATCTTCTTATATCTAAACATAAAGGATAAAGGAATGAAAACTCAAAACCTTATCAAAATAGTCACTGTTAGTACGGTTGGAATTTTATTTTCAACTGCACTCAATGCTTCCTCTACATATGCCACAAAAATGACAGATCTCATGAGCAAAGATGGCCGTACAGTTGGTACACTAACTCCTGGAACAAAACTAGATGTAATTAAAAAATCTGGTAAAAAGACAAAAGTTCGCGTAAGTGGATGGAGTGCATTTGGTGCTGAAACTGTTATTTTTAAACAAGTTGGGAAACGAATAATTTTAGGAATTTTAGATGAATCTATTATTTCAAAAGTTAAAAAAGGTAAATCTAAAACTGATGAATTTGAATCCACTTGGAATCAGAGTAGTTTTACAGGGTGGGTTAAAACTTCTAATTTGAATAATTCTCAAGAAAAAATCTGGAATAAAGCGGATACTTTATTTAAACAGCGTTGTGGAGGTTGTCACCAACCACACCCAGCCCATGAGTTTACTGCAAACCAATGGCCAAATATCGTAAAGGCTATGAAAGATCGTGCAGGTTTAACGTCTGATGATCAATGGTTATTAACAAAGTTTATGCAAAATCATGCAAAAGATATGAAATAAGGAGTCCCAAATGTTTCAAAAAAGAAGAGATTTTATAAAATCAAGTTCAATTGGTATAGGTGCTGTATTAGGAGCTCAAAGTTTAAATGCAGTTCCATTTGTGAGTGGAGCTATTTCTACTAATAGTAAGAAATATAGTGGTTCACACTTTGGTGCATTTAGAGCTAATGTAAAAGGTGGTCAATTTACAGGGGTTGAAGGTTTTAAAGATGATGCTCTTGTTTCTCCTATGATAAATGCTTTACCTGCACGGACATATTCTCCTACACGTGTTAAATATCCATATGTTAGAGAAGGATATTTGAAAAATAGACACAAGAGTGATACTTCAAAAAGAGGTAGTGAAAAGTTTGTAAGAGTATCTTGGGATGTTGCCTTAGATTTAGTTGCTGATGAGATAAAACGTACTCAGGAACAATATGGATATAAAAGTATATATGCCGGTAGTTACGGATGGTATTGTGTTGGTAGATTGCATAATCCTCAGCGTATAATGAACAGAATGATGAAAATTTCAGGTGGTTATGTGGGAAGAATTGGTGATTACTCAACTGGTGCTTCTCAAGTAATTCTTCCTCATGTTCTTGGTACAAATGAAGTATATGAGCAACAAACATCTTGGGATTTAGTTCTTAAACATGCAAAAAATGTAATTTTTTGGGGCGCTGATCCAATGATTACTAATCAAATTGCTTGGGAAATCCCTGCTCATGAGGGGTATGCTTATATGAAAGAACTCAAAAATCTTGCGGATAAAAAACAAGTTAATGTGATTTCTGTTGACCCTATTTCAAATGATACGCAACGTTATTATAACGGACCTCATATTCGTGTAAATCCAAATACTGATGTTGCCTTAATGATGGGAATGGCATATTATTTATATACGGAAAAATTGTATGATGAAACATTTATTAAAAAATATACTGTTGGATTTAACAAGTTTAAAAAATATCTTCTTGGTGAAACTGATGGTATAAAAAAATCACCTGAATGGGCAGAAAAAGTTTGTGGTGTTGATGCAAAAACAATTAAAGGATTTGCTAAAAAGATTCGTAAAGAAAACACTATGATTATGTCAGGATGGGCAGGACAAAGAGGAGACCATGGTGAACAATTCCATTGGATGTTAGTTACTCTTTCTTCAATGTTAGGTCAAATTGGTAAACCTGGTTGTGGATTTGGGTTTAGTTATCATTATGCAAATGGTGGTACCCCAACAGCATCAGCACCAGGACTACCTGGAATTTCTACAACAATTAATAGTGATAAAAATGGTCCATGGAAAAATTATAAACCATTTAATATTCCAGTTTCTAGAGTTGTTGAGATGCTTGAAAGTCCTGGAAAAACGATTAATTTTAATGGTTCAAAGATTACTTATCCTGATATTAAATTAGTGTATTGGGCTGGAGGAAATCCTTTCCACCATCACCAAGACCGTAATCGTATGTTAAAAGCATGGCAAAAAATTGAAACATTTATAGTTAATGAACCTTTCTGGACATCAACTGCTCGTATGGCAGATATTGTTCTCCCTGCTACAACAGAAATTGAAAGAAATGATATAGAAAGAGTAGGGGATTATTCTGCTACACACTTCTTAGCAATACAAAAAGCTGTTGAACCAGTTGGTGAATCTAAAGATGACTTTGAAATTTGCCGTGAAATATGTAAACGTTGGGGATACGAAAAAGAGTTTACCGATGGAAAAACACAAATGCAATGGATTGAATCTTTCTATAAAGAATCAATGTCTCAAGCAAATATGAAAAACATTGATTTACCTAAGTTTGATGATTTCTGGAAACAAGGTTTTGTTAAATTTAAAACACCGCAATCTGCAAAAGAGTTTGTGCGATATAGTGATTTTAGAAAAAACCCTATGTTAAATCCTTTAGGAACACCATCAGGTAAAATAGAAATTTTTTCAAGAGTCATTGATAAGTTTAAATATGACGATTGTAAAGGTCATGCAATGTGGTTTGAACCAGCAGAATGGTTAGGTTCTAATATTGCTAAAGAGGCTCCTTTACATTTATTATCTCCTCATCCAAAATATAGATTGCACTCTCAATTAAGTAATACTTGGATTAAAGATTTATATGAAGTACAAGGAAGAGAACCTATTTGGTTAAATCCTAAAGATGCTAAAAAACGTGGAATTAAAAATGGTGATGTTGTAAAAGTTTATAATAAGCGTGGTTCTACACTAGCTGGTGCAGTTGTAACAGAAGCTGTATCTCCAAATGTAGTTCGTATGTGTGAAGGTGGTTGGTTTGATCCTATAGAACCTGGAAAGGTTGGATCTATGTGTAAACATGGGGATGTAAATCAATTAACTATTGATAAAGGGTCATCAGACTTAGCACAGGCTACTATTGCAAATACTGCAATGGTTGAAATTGAAAAATTTACTGGTGAATTACCTGAAATCACTGTATTTGATCTTCCGAAGATTAAATAATATTCTACTTGGAAAATAAGTTCTTCTTAATAATTAAGGAGAACTTATTTATATGTCGTGAGAATACTTTTAACAGTGGAATATTAAACTTTTCTTTCATCCTCACACATCTCAATGGCTATTTTAAAAAAACCAGTAAATGCAGCATTGTCAAAAGTGAGTGTTGGGTCGAGCTTTGTTTTCATCTGTTCTAAGACTTTACAATAGTTATTATAAAACTCAAAGCTTGGTTTTGGTTTGTAGACTAACTGTGTTAGATTAAAATATTTGATAATATTTTTAGTTGTAGTTGGTTTGATAAAATATTCACTTTGTCTATTGATAGTATAAGGAACCACACTAATAAGTGTCCATTTAGCTAGACGATACTGTTCTAAAAACCCCACTAAACCTTCAAACCCCTCTTTTTTATTACCGTATAGTAGTTCGTATATTTCAATACTTAACATATCTTGTTCGTACGAGTTTAGAGTTGCTAGGGCATCTTTTAGTTTGAGTTTATCAAAGAGTGATACCATTACTGATTTTTGAATGACTTTATAAAAGTTTTCAACGATTAGATTTGGGTTTGAAAAGTTCTCTTTTTTGAGAGCTTCTTTCGCAAAGACTTCAAGCTTTTCAGGTTTGAACTTTTTCATTGTTGGGAAAAAGTGCTCGTCTTTAAAGCCTTTGGGATACTGCTCTAAAAATTCTGATTCTAAATCTTTTAGTTTTTCGATATTCATGGACTATAACGTTTTAATTTCAGACTCTACTATCTCTATTAACGTTTGTGTTTTCTTCTTTTGTTGTTCTATGTCAAAAATATCTGTCTCTTTGTCATTATCAAGTACGTAAATAATTGCTTCGTAACCTAGTTTTTGAAGTCCTAATATTTTCTCTTTTTCATTTGGGTTTTCAAGAAGACGTAGGTTCATTTGATTGATTAATGATTTAAGTTGTCTAACTCTTAGTTCAAGAGGTTCTTCAAGTTGTTTTTTTATGGCGTCTAGTTTATCTTTTATGCTTTGTTCTTTTTGTGAGTCCATAGGGTGCCTTTACTTGTGTAGTATTGTATGAAAGAAATTTTATCTAAAAGTATTTAATCTTAAGTCAACAGTAGGAGTATTTACTGTTGACTTAAGTGAAGTGCTAACTTTCTATACAACTACATACTTACAACCGTAGGAGTCATCTGCAAATATCTTAACTGCTGACTTATGCAATACATCTTTATAGGGGATTACAAATCGTAGTTCCATATTGTGTTCTTCCATGCTATTTGTTTTTACGTAGTTGATTGCGTTTTTATAAAAGGTTTTGATATCTTCTTCAGTGATTGATTTTATTTGGGTTGTGTTATTACATTGAATGAGAAGTGTTTTATTTTCTTTGGTGAGGATAAAATCGATAGCATCATCATTTGTTTTTGTTTCTTGTACGTTGTAGCCCATATCTTCGTATTTTTTTCGTGTTCGTATTTGGATACCTAAACCATTTTTTTCATTTTCCTCGTTTTTAAGTATTCTCTTTTTTTTGTCTTGGTTGTTTATAAATATTTTAAACAATACAATTGCTATAGCAATTGGTATCAAATGCCAGATTTTAGAAAATGATGCCATTATCATTTCACTAATCATTACTATTCCTCATCTTTGTTCCTTTTTCCTTATTTTTCGCACAGTATACCTGATTAATGTATAATGGTATGGTGTAAATAAAAAGATAATAGGTAAATTTTTAAATACGTTAAAATGAGTAGAAAAGTTGATGCAATAGCTTGGTTTTTTTGAGTATAATTTGTTTGAATTTTATAAAAGATAATATTTTAAAGGGCTTTAAATCTGCTTTTTGTTGTCTCTTTCTGTTAAAAAAATAATATTATTTTTTTAACAAATAGGTTAAGTCAAGACATTACTTTATTATTATATACTTATATTTACTTAGATAATTTATAATAAAAACAGTAACAATATCTTTATATTAATAGTACTAAAAGTCTATAGTTAGGGATATTGATATAGAAGAATACAAATTTGGAACACTATGAATCATATAAAAGGTCAACAACTTACTAAATGGATTTTAATCCTGCCAATTATTATATTTATCATAACTGCACTTTTGTATATTCAAATTTTTATCAATCATGAACAAGAATCCCATGAAAATAATTTACGCCAAAATAAAACTGCAACGCTTAAACGAAATAAACTCTTAGCCAAAGAAAAAGTTGAAGAGATATCCACTTTTATTCAACTCAATATTAAACAGCTAAAACAACAAGCTAACGAAGATACTAAAGAGATGGTAGGGTTAGCCTATAAACTCATGGAAAAAATCTATACTGAAAATGATAATCTTTCACGAGCTGAAATTATACAACTTATCAATGAAAAACTAAGTGAAATGCGTTTTTTTAGAACGTTAAACGGTTATTTTTACCTAATTGATATGGATGGAACCTCTCTTATGCATCCAATTGATCCAATGCTTGTGGGAAAAAACTTATTGGCTCTAAAGGATGTGAAAGGACAGTTTTTTATTAAAGAAGGTATTGAAAGACTCAAAAAAGAGGGAGAAACCCCTATTACATATTATTGGAGAAAGGGTACAAATAAAGAGGTTGTTAAAAAACATGCCTATTTGAAACTGTTTGAGCCTTTGGGTATATTTGTTGGTACTGGAAGATATGAAGATAATATCTTGCAAGATATTAAAAAAACAATTCAAGAGATGTTAATCAATGTACGATATGGAGAGAGAGGGTATATCTTTGCATATGATGCAAAAGGAACAACGGTTTCTCATATACGAAAAGATTTTGTAGGTGTTAACAGGTGGGATGAAGTGGTTAATGGTGAACGACTTATTCGTGAGTTAGTACGTGGTGCCAAATATAATCCAGAAGGTTTTTTCAAAAGTTATATTGCACGATTTGATCCCATAAGTAAAAAAGAGGCCTATAAGATATCTTATATAAAATATGTACCTGAATTAGATTGGATTATTGGTACGGGAGTCTATCTATCTGATGTACAAGAACAATCAAAATATAAAAAAATGTACTTAGAACAGAATTTTGACGAGACTATTTCCGAGTTGATAACACTATCGCTGGTGATACTGCTTGTGATATTGATATTGACATTTATTGTATTTTCAAAACTAAAAAAAGTGCTACAGCTCTATCAAGATAACTTAGTGGAAGACAATATTAATACTACTAAACATAAAGAAGAGTTAGTTTTTCAACTACGCCATGATGCACTGACTTCATTACCTAATAGGATTTTATTAACAGAACGTTTTACAGAAGCTGTTTATCGAGCCAACCGACATGATAAAAAAATTGCAATCATCTTTATGGATATTGATAACTTTAAAGATGTCAATGATACTTATGGGCACGATATAGGGGATATAGTTTTAAAAGCATTTTCCCAAAATATCACTAAATTTGTTCGAAAATCAGATTTGGCATGTCGTCTATCAGGGGATGAGTTTATCTTATTACTTGAAGATATCTCTTCTATGGATGATATATCACAAGTTATTCTTAATATAAAAAAAGGGTTATCTCAGCCAATCCATATCCAAGGAAAAGAGTATGTTATTCAAACTAGTTTTGGAATCAGTCTTTATCCTAATGATGCTCAAAGTTTAGACCAATTAATTAAAAATGCCGATTCAGCGATGTATATTTCTAAAAAAAGTGGAAAAAACCAGTATACATTTTATGAAAAGTTAGATCATTAAATTTCAACTTTCATTTGATTCTCACAACAATTCATTAAGGTTAAGAAGATATAATTTTTTACAGAAAATTACGAGGTCTTATTTGTTTTTGACCTACTACAATGGATAAAAATGATTAAATTAAAAAAATGGATATTTTTAGCGATACTTTTAGTGATATTTTATTACGCATTTATCGTGAACTTTTTTATTACACTTTCAATTATTATTGCTTTAGTGATTGCTTTTAGAGTTTACAAGTTTTATGCTCGAAAGAAGCTCAATAGGTTATCAGGCTCAAAAGAGCTGTTTGCCAAAAGTGAGTTGGGGCTTTTTATAGCACTTGTTGCTAAGGTTGCAAAAGCAGATGGTCGAGTACAGGAATTGGAAGCACAACTAATTGGTATGATGTTTGATGATATCTCTAAACTCTTTGATGAAAAAGAGAAAATACGTGCCATTATGAAAGAGATTTTTAATGAAGCCAAAGAAAGAGATGATGATACCAAATCAATTGCTCAAGAGTTAAATCAACTTCTGGGTAAAGCACGATTTAAACGTAGACAGTTTGTAGAGTTTTTAATTCAATTAGCCTTTATAGATAATGGCATAAGCTCTGATGAAGATAGAGTTTTACGTGAAATAGTTACTGAACTAGATATTTCATCTACAGAATATGAGGCTATTGTTGCTAAGTTTGAAAATAAGATGAAAAACAAACAACAAACGATGTCACCAAAAGAAGCCTATGAAATTTTAGGGGTTAAAGAGAGTGATGATATGAATACCATCAAAAAAGCTTACCGTAAACTTATTCGAGAATACCATCCTGATATTATTAGCTCACAAGATAAAGATGAATCTTATATCGAAGAGGCAACGGCTAAAACTCAAGAGATAAATCAAGCCTATCAAATTATTAAAGAGTTAAAAAAATAAAAAATATTTTAGTCAAATAATTTAACATAGATAAAAGAGAAAAAGGGGGGAGGATATTATCTTCCCCCTTTTTTGATTAGATTATGTGTTTAAAGCTTTTGCCACAAGTTGATTTACAACTTTAGGATTTGCTTTTCCACCTGTTGCTTTAAGTACTTGTCCCACAAAGAAACCAGACAGTTTTGTATTTCCTGCTTTAAACTTTTCTAAATTGTCAGGATTTTTTGCAATGACATCTTCTATGATTGGTAAGATAACTGCTGGGTCACTGATTTGAACTAATTCTTTTGCTTCAACAATTTTTGTTGGGTTTTCTCCTGATTGAATCATCTCTTCAAACACTTGTTTTGCTATTTTATTTGAGATGGTTTCTTCATCAACCATTTTGATAAGTTGGGCAATTTGAATTGCTGTAAACTTAAGTTCAGTGGATTGATTCTCTTTGATAACTCTTGCAACATCATTGGTAATGATATTTGCTAATCCAACTGGACTATTCAGCGAGACTAATGCTTCTTCATAGAAGTTTGAAAGGTATTCATCTCTAGCTAAAATATTGGCTACTTCTGCATTTAGTTTTAACTCTTTTGTATATTTATCAAAAAGTTCTTGTTGTATAGAAGTAAGTGCTTCTGCTTCACCATGTATCATCTCTTTTTTAGCTTGTTGTTTTGGTGCAGATTCTGTTTTCTTTTCAGGTGCTTTTTTCTTAGCCCATGAGTCTTTTAGTCCTACAATTTTATTGAATACAGGTTTTTCATCGGTATAGTCAATAGGGTCAGCATAAAAGTATCCTTGTCTTTCAAACTGGAATCTAACATCAGGTTTATCAGTAATAACTGCTGGTTCTATAAGTGCCTCTTTGATAACTTCTAAAGAGTCAGGATTTAAATCCTCTAAACTTTCTGGTGCTTCATTTGCATAGAGTCTATCATATAATCGTACTTCAACTTTTTTAGCATGTTGGGCACTAACCCATTGAATAGCACTCTTTACTTTAATCCCACTTGTATCATTTCCACTTTGAGAGTTTGCATAATATTCCGCTTTGATTTCAGTAATATTTCCTTGTTCATCTTTGATGACCTCTTTACATGTAATAATAAAACCATGACGTAAACGAACAGGTTGGTCTGGAGTTAATCGATAGAAACCTTTTGGTGGATTTTCACTAAAGTCTTCTCTTTCAATATAAAGCTCTTTTGAGAATGGAACTTTTCGTGTTCCTTCTTTTGGAACGTCATGGGGATAATATGGTGCATCAATCTCTTGTGAACCTTCGTAGTTTTCAATAGTTACTTTAAGTGGGTCAAGTACTGTGAGTACTCGAGGCACTTTTGTATTTAAATCATCTCTGATACAAAATTCAAGTTGAGCAACATCGACCATAGAGTTTGCTTTCGCAATTCCAATTTGATCACAGAAGTTTAGAATAGACTCTTTTGTATATCCTCTTCGTTTATATCCTGCAATGGTTGGCATACGTGGGTCATCCCATCCATTTACGTGTCCCTCTTGTACTAACTCTAAGAGTTTTCTTTTACTCATAACCGTGTAGTTAATCCCAAGTCGAGCAAACTCATGTTGGTAAGGTCGTGGTTTTTCTAGACCAAGTGTTTCTAAAACCCAGTTATAAATATCACGGTTGTTTTCAAACTCTAAAGTACAAATAGAGTGTGTGATTCCTTCGATATAGTCAGACAAACAGTGTGCAAAATCATACATAGGGTAGATGCACCATTCATCACCAGTTCTGTGGTGATTTGCATGTCTAATTCGGTAAAGTAGTGGGTCACGTAGTTGCATATTTGCAGCACTCATATCAATTTTTGCTCTTAAGATATGTTCACCATCTTTGAATTCACCCTTTTTCATTCTTTCAAATAGGTCTAAGTTTTCTTCAATAGAACGATTCGCATAAATACTACGTTTTCCATCCTGAGTTACTGTTCCTCGGTTTTCACGAATCTCTTCTTCACTTGCACTATCTACATAGGCTTTACCCATTTTGATGAGTTGTACTGCGTAAGCATAAAGTTTTGGAAAATAGTTTGATGTAAAGTAGACATTTTCACCCCAGTCAAATCCTAGCCATTGTACGGCATCTTTAAGTGCTTCCACATATTTTGTGTCTTCTGTTGTTGGGTTAGTATCATCCATTCTAAGATTACAGTGTCCTTTGTAGTCACGTGCAATTCCAAAGTTGATACAAATAGATTTAGCGTGACCAATATGCGGGAAGCCATTTGGCTCTGGAGGAAATCGAGTTACAACCTCGTTATATTTTCCTGCTGATAAGTCCTCTTCAACTATTGCGCGTAAAAAATCTTTGTTTTCACTCATTACTATTAAACCTTTTAAATAAACATCCGTTTTGATTTTGAAATTTTATTATATTGTATAAGATTGGTATTTTATCAAATTAGTGCTTATAGAAGGGGAATAGGGGTTAAAATACGTTTACTACGTATTTATTTCAATAGTAAATTTTGCCCCACTATACTCAACACCATCATAGGTGTAATTTTCGTTAGAAACGCTTAGGGTTCCTTTCATATGTGATCGTATAATTTCTGCACTCATAAATAGTCCAATGCCTGTACCTTTGTACTGTGTTTCGTTTTCTCCACCTTCAAAGAGTGTTTGATAGGCTCTAAATTTCGCAGTTAAAGAGAAGTTATTCCATGTTCCTGATTGATATTCTAATGCAAACGAACCAACCGAGTATGCAGTGTTGTTGTAGTAGTTGTTCCATTTTGATAACTCATTATCAACACTTCTTTTTTCATAAGTTGTTGTGAACTCACCTTTTACAGTACCTTCTTTTAGAGCTTGCGATAAATTATTGGCACTTGCAACGCTACATAAACTAGCAGCCATTGCAGCTACTAAATTTAATTTTACAATTTTTATTTTTCTTCCTTTTAATGGTTCATATACCAAAACTAAATAGGGTTAGTTCTAATTATGATTTGAAAAAGTGTATATAAAAAACTAGGCTATTTAGTTTTGAATTTGAGGATAAAAAGTAGGGTTTATAAAGTTAATATTTTTGATTAGTGCTCATTATACAGAGTTAAATCATAAGTTAGAATATAAGATGAAGACTTTTAAAGGTCTTCATCTTATATAATTTTAGTTTTTCGAAAGTGCTACTTTTTTAAGTTTTTCAAAACATTTTTTATCATCTGTTGTTAAATATCTTTTTTCTGTACGGTGACCTTCTGGATTATATCTTTCATATGTAATAACGTATTTTGCTTCACAATCGTGGAAGTCAAGTCCTGATACTGATTGTGTTGTACAAATAAAATAGTTAAATCTTTTATAAACATCTTTTTTTGCAGTTGTTAAATAAAATTGATTACGATCAAGTGGTGGGAATGTTGTAAAATGTAATTTATTACATACATCTTTTGATGTATAGACCTCTTCTTGTGAAAGGTTTCTACTTAGAGATTTATGTCCTTTTATTTTTGATTCTTTCCTTGAGTTATTTAATTGATAAGTCTTATTCTCTCCAAGTTTAACTGTTGTTACCTTTTGCTTACTGTCATGTTTAAGTTCTAAAGTGCTACGTGAACATCCACTTAAAAGTAAAGCAACTAAACCTATAAATATTATTTTGTACAAAATGACTCCTTTAATTGTTTCTGAAATAATATCATTATTGTATTAAAACAATATAATAGTTTTATATAAATTGTAAAATAAGTATTTTTATTGTTTATTTAAAGAGATATCTTTTAACGCTTTGAATCTTGGATATATTGATTTAGTTCATTTTTCAGAGCTTTCAAAAAGTAGTATGGTATGACATCGAGTTAATATAAGCAAGATAAAAGTAGAGAGAAAGATTAGTCTCTTAATCTGTTGGTTGCTTTTTATGCTATTTTTTTGTATTAATAAACTCTTCTAAACCAGAGTATTTAATAGGAATATTTTTTGTAAATTTAACAATATCCCCATCAATAGGCATGCCACCAATTTTACTTTGCATTAGCTCTATGCATAAACAGTCGTTTTTGATTGAAAACCGTGCGTAATTGTAGTAGGCTTTTGCTTCTTTATCAATCTGTTTAAAATCAAGGGTTTCAACTCTCAAAGAGGTATATGCTATAGTTCCTTGTTGAGAGAACTGTGTAAATATAAAGTAAGGTAGCATGTTTGATGTGGGGATTTCTTTCATACTATTTTCTTCAAATAGCTCTTGTGTGATTTGAAGAAAATAGTTGTAGTTCATTACTCCTATATTTTTTAATATTTCTGTATTGATAAATTCATATATCCAGTTTGAGTTTTCTTTGATAAAGTTTTTTAGTTCTTCTTGTTTTTTTTCTTGCATCTTTATTCCACATTTGTTTGTTAATTATTTAAAAATAATCATAACAAACTGTTTATAAATTGAGTGTAATAATGAAACCAATTTTTATAGCAGTTACTTAAGCCGTAACAAATGGGGACATTTAAAGTTTTTTAAATACCTTTGTTCCACTGAATCTCTTTGAGACTATTTTCAATGAGAAGATAGCCAAAAGGTGAAAGTGAATAGATAAAATAATCAACTCCTAGTTCCTTTTTTTCTTTTTGAGTTTGTATAAATCGTACTAAGGCTATGGCAAAAAGTATAAATAAAATACCATGCAACATTCCTAGACTTTTTACAATGCTTGCATAACCTGCTAAATATTTAAGGGGCATAGCAACAAAAACTAAAATTAAATAAGATAATCCTTCTATGTAGGATATGATTCTAAAACACTTAAAACTTTTCATGGGTTTCCTTAAAATGGTTTGGTAATAGTAAGTACAGTAACAACTGCAACTAAAATTAAAGGTGCATAACTATGATAATTCACATTTTGTTCTTTTGTTGTAAATTGATTGCGTTCTAACTGTTTCAAGTTTATTTTACAAAGGTGATGAATGATAATAATGAGTGAAATAATAAAAAACTTCAAATAGATCCAAAGCCCCGTTTCTAGTAAACTTTTATTTAAAATAATTAGTACAATCCCAAAAACTATGGTGGATGAAAATGCTGGATTTGCTAAACGTTTATAGATAAAAAAGCCTTCTGTTATTAACAGTTGTTGTGTTGTATTCACTTGTAATAAGATGAGTCGTTGCAGATAAACAATTGTACTTATCCATGTCACAATTGAAATGAGATGAAAAGCTAGTAGTAGGTTGTAATATTTCATAAAATCTCCTAAATGTTTAATTTGACTATGATACAATGATAAAAAAATATCTTTATGGTATTTTGCGAATAGGGGCTAACAAATGACGAACGTTAAGAAGAGTGTAAAACAAATGCCAAGTCAGTTCTTTTTGATTTTATTAGCTTTTTTAAAAACAGAGTATAAGTTTGATGATGAAAATTTTTTGAAAAAGCAGAACCTTTCTTATGGTTTACTATTTCAAAAAGATTGTATGATTAGTATGACTATTGTTAGAGAGCTTATTGTCACAATGTTACATCAAGAAAAAGACTATACGTTTCTTTATAAATTAGCAAGACTATCAACACCTAGCCGATTAGGCATCTTAGGTTATATTATGATTCATTCTCAAGATGTTTATGAAGCGCTTAATAAATTATGTAAATATTACTTACTCATAGGAAAGAGTATTAAGCCTGTTTTTACATGCTGTGAAAGTGGATATAAAATTGTGATTTACAATAATGATAATAAGGGTGATTTGATTGATTTTGAAGAATATAAAGTGTTAGTTCATTTATTTGCAATTTTACATTTGATTAATCATATTATTCCTATGGACATTAAACCAACACAGATACACCTTAGTCAAGAAGAGCCATCTTTTAGTTTAAAGAATAGTTCTATCGTAGGAATAAAAACCTATTTTGCTCAAGCAGAAAATGCGATTTATTTTGATACTAGTATTAAGTCTATTCAGACAATCTCTGCAAATGAACAACTGTTAAAAATATTTGAAAAAGAGGCAGAAGAAACCTTGGAGTTAAAACTCTCACAAAGTGAACTCAAAGAGAAGGTCTCTAATCTTATTTTGGTTTCCTCTACTGATTTAGATATCTCTTTAGATAGCATTGCAAAAAGAGCGAATTTGACGCCCCGTGTTTTACAAAAAAGATTAAAAGAAGAAGGAACAACTTTTTCAAAAACTTTACTAGAGGTGCGAAAAAAACTCAGTGTTTATTATCTTTCTCGGGATATGGATTTAAATACACTTGCTTTAAACTTGGGTTATATTGATTTAAGTTCATTTTTTAGAGCTTTCAAAAAATGGTACGGTATGACACCAAGTGAATATAAAAAAAGAGTATAAATATTGATTAAATATTTTTCTAATTAAAAAAGAATAGGTATTATTGAGGCAATTAATAATGATGCCATAGCAATATTGAGTCTTTTTATAAAGCTTTCTTCTTTGATGAGTTTTTTTAATAATACCCCTCCAAAAGACCAAGCATAGGTTGTAATAATCATAGCAATAAAAATACAAAATACAATAACACCAATTTGAGATAGACTATTATGTGATGAACTAACGTAAATTGAAATTGTTGAAGTATATACAATCCATGCTTTTGGATTAAGCCACGGGTAAATTAGTCCTTGCCAAAAAGTAAAGGGTTTATTTGTTTGTGTTTCACTTGTGTTATAACTGTGTGTGCTAGTGGCTATTTTATATGCCATATAAGTTAAATAGATAACTCCAACAGTTTTTAGTAGGGACATTAGGGTTGGATGTTCAATTAAAAACATACCAATACCAAGTGCTGTAAAGCCCATAAGAACGGGATAGCTTATAATATTTGCAAGCATAAAAGGTAGGCTTTTTTTGTACCCAAAGTTAAGTACTGATGAGAGCAATATAATATTTGTAGGTCCTGGTGTAATATGTGTAGTTAAAATAAAAGTTGCAATGGATATAAGTATTGAGAGGGTATAAATATCATTCATAATAAAACTCTTTAAATAAATTTTTCACCATTATATCTGTAGTATAAAGAGAATTCTTTATCAAAGTTAATTATTATTTTGTCTTTTTATAAATAATTAATTGTTCATTATTAATTAAAAAACTGCTCAATTTATGATATTATTATAAATGCAAAAGAAAAATACCAGAGACAATCATATTGAAATTGCTAATAAAACCATGTCATATATCTATCAAAATATTGATGCTCCCATTAATATTGATGAGTTATCAATTAGTTTTGGAATTAGTAAAATTCACTTACATAAGATTTTTAAAGAACAACTAGGTATTAATATCTACGAATCTATAAAATCAATACGCCTTCAAAAGGCATCAAACTTACTCTTAACTAATCAGTACTCTACCGTAACTCAGATTGCTAATATGTGCGGATATAGTTCCCAGTCCTCTTTTATAAAAGCATTTAAAAAACGTTTTGAACAAACACCAAAAGAGTGGAGAAAAGGTGGTTACGAAGAGTATTCTCAAAAAATATTTGAAGACTCTTTACTGTTAGATTCACTACCAAGTTTTGATGAATCAAAGGTTCGTATTGTTAAAACAGTTAATCGAACGGCTTATTATATTCGTCAAAAAGGGTATATTGTAGAAGAAGCAAAAAAGAAGTGGCAACAACTACAAGCGTGGGTCTATACAAATGAGTTAAATCAGTATGAACAAATTGGTATCTATCATGATAATCCTGCAATCACCCCGCATAAAGAGTGCTTTTACACTGCGGCAATATGTGTAGAGAATCTAGTTAAACCTCTAAATACTAATTTACCATCAACGACATTACCTGGTGGTTTATATGCTGCTTTTGATATTTATAAAGGAGATAGAGAAGTAGGATGGTTTATCAAATGGGCATATCATAAATGGTTACCATCCAGCGGTTTTGAAACAACTACTGATCCCTCCTATGTGGTGATGCATAAGAACCACTTTTTAGAAGAGAACGAGATAGACGCTACATTTTATCTGCCTATTCGTAATGCTTAAAATATTTCTACTCATTATTTAAGTGTTGTTTTATGCAGTGGTACAATGGGTTCAATAATACTATACATAAATTCGTTTTCATTAAATACTGTTTTTGAGATAATTGCTACAAGGTATCCCTCTTGAAAAACACCACCACCGCTATTAGAGGGTATGGCTAAACAGTTACTTCGAATCTCCTCTTGTTTTTTTATGTCCGTTAAATCCAAAGTTTTGTTTAACCCTATTGGCTTATTTTTGGCTCTATAAAACCTACAATTTTTCTCTTGTAGTAGAACTTTGTAAAACTCTCCTTCTTTTGACATGGAGTAGTATTTGAACGTTCCTTTTTTCTTTAAGTTGAGTTTTGAGATTTTGAGTTGTGAGAAGGTTTGTGTTTGAATATAGTTCAAATCAAAATGTGCGTTAATGGATTTTTTTATATTACAATGTTTTGCGGTGTAAATTTTATCGTGGGCATGAACACCGTTACATTTCTTGAATCGTTTAAAATAATTATACTCTTTATTTTTTATGGGCTGTTTGGAGTTTAGGTGTAAATACTTAGGTACTTGTTCTAAATTGTTGTTAGGAAAAGAGTAATTGGGAAGGAGTTCGTTGATATAGTTATCAAGCATTAGGATATTTTTGCTCATTGCTTTTACTTTAAATTCAGGATCAGGATTTTGTATCAAACTATTTTTAAATTTGACTAAGCAGTTTTTTGTAGACTTCAAATAGTTATACATGAGTCTGCTGTTTTCACTAAACTGTTTTGCCTTTTGATATTTTTCAATACAGTCGTCCCACGTAAAAGCGTAAAGTTGAGTAATACTCACTAATAAAATGAATAGTATTACAAATAGCCTTCTCATAATATAGAATTATACCATATTTTATATACTTTTATAGAAAATTTATCTCTTCTGTTGAATAGTTATACTTTCGTTATACTTTTTGAAAATAATATACAAATTAGACTCTACAAAAGGATATATTGTGTTAGAAGAAAATAAGGATAAACGTAATAAAGATATTGCTTTAATTTGTATATTACTTATTATCACAGCATTTATAAGTTTGACATTTGATATATATGAATTAATTGAACATAAATTAAATAAATATGAGAACTATGAGTTGGATGAGTTTATATTGTTAATAATATCACTATTGTTATGTACACTGTGGTATGCAATACGAAGAGAAAAAGAAAGAAAACTTTTATATAATCAATTATTAAAAATAAATACAAAACTTAATCAAGAAAAAATTTTGAATGAATATAATTTAATTGAAAAGTCTAAAATGTTATCAATAAGTGAGTTGTTAAATAATATTGCACATCACTGGAGACAACCACTTTCAATAATATCTGCTTCTGCTAGTGGGATGCAAATTATGAATGATTTAAATAAATTTGATGCTAATGAGCTAAATAAAAATTTAGATTTAATCATGGATAATGTTAAATATTTATCTGGAACAATTGAAGAATTTAGAGGTTACATCGAATATGAAGGTAATGAAGTGTGTTTTAATATTAATGAATGCATTCAAAAAAATATAGATACTTATCGCTTTCTATTAGAATCAAATAATATAAAGGTAATTACTAATTTAAATACAAATTTTGAAGTAAAAAACTATGCTATTGGTTTGTCTCAAGTTCTTATGGGTTTAATTAAAAATTCATTTGAAGCATTACAAAACAAATCTATAGATAGTAAATACATATTTATTGATAGTAAAGTAGAAAATAATGTTATTATTATTCAAGTTAGAGATAATGCGAATGGCATAGAAAATGATTATATTGAGAGGTTATTTGAACCTTACTTTACAACGAAGTTTAAATCCCAAGGAGTTGGTATGGGACTTTTTATTATTTATTCAATAGTAAGGGAACGATTGCAAGGTGATATCTCAGTTAAAAATAGAAAATACAAATTCGAAGAAAAAGATTATTTTGGATTAGAATTTGAAATTAAGTTATTAAATAATCAAGGATAGTTTCTTATGAATAAAAATAGACTTTTTGTTATTATTTCTATCTTTTTCTTTTTAATATATATATGCATTATTTATCTAATTTATAAAGAGAATAAAAAGTATTTATTTAATAATAAGAAAAATAATCAAATAGCTCTCGTACATGCCTATAAAGAAAAATTTGATGAAAGATTATCAGCATTAAAACATATTGTAGAGACCATGGGAAAAAATATTATAAAGAAGGATAGAAATAAAGAGCTTTATAATATTAAAGAGATATTAACAAATGCAATGAATTCTGGAAATGGTTTTACAAGTGTTTATATTGCTTATCCTGATAATTTTACTATTTCAGGTCGTCCAGATTGGTTTTATACTGAGGATTATATCGCAACGAAACGCCCATGGTATTTAGAAGCAATTGAAAAAGGAAGTACTACTATTACTAAGCCCTATCAAGGATCTGCAGGCTTTGAGAATATAACTTATATAAGTATTGTTTCTCCAGTTTAT